>CAYMTA010000010.1:0-118639 GCA_964393275.1 uncultured Geminicoccaceae bacterium
CCTCCAAGCGTTTTCAGCACCTTAGCACCTATGCGCTTGAAGCGGGAATCCACCGGCGCCAATCTGTCGATCCTGGAGAAGGTCGGACCATTGGCAATGGAAGTGATGACGGGGCTGAAGCTGCCCGTCGGCGTCCGGCCCGACAGTTTCTCGATCGACCCTGCCAGCATCGACGGTTGGGGACCGGTCCACCGGATTGTCCGTCCGGACGAACCGGACTGACCGCTAGGCCGGCAAGGCGATCAAGGCTGGTGAGGAACGATGCCCGGCCACCATCAGCGCCGACCGCATCTCCTTTGCGATTGCCCGCGACAGAAGCGGCGGAACCGAATTGCCGATCTGTCGAAACGCCGGATTCATCGTGCCTTCGAACCTGAACCCATCTGGGAACGATTGCAGCCGCGCGGCTTCCCTGACCGAGATGGTGCGCGCCTGATCGCCGTCGAAGTGAATGTGCGAGTAGCCGTCCTTGCCGAGGTGCGCCATCAATGTCCGCACGGGCCAATCCGCCCGTAGTTTCCACCATTTATTGGGAAACTTTGTCGGATCGTATGGTGGCACCATTGCCGCCTGAAGCTGCAACCATTGCTCCGATCCTGGACGAGTTCTTCGAACAGCCGCTTCATCCAGGAATCGCGCCATCGCCAGTCGGTGCAACTCCGGATACTCACTGCCGGGCCGCATCAATGCAAAGAGCTCGAAGTCACGTGGCAGGTAGCGTATCTGGTGGTCGTACAGACCTTCCGATGGCGCTTCGTAAGCCTCCCAGTCTTTCATCATCCGGGCGTAGGCCGATACCGGTCGCCGCGCGTCGTATGCCATTGTGGGCACATCAAACCGGCGTGCTCCACGCTTCAAGGCGCCGGTTCTGAGCATCGCTCGGGCGTCGATCGGCGGCAGGTCGCCAATCGCTTCAAACGCTGTCACAGCCGAACTCAGTTTGGACGAAGCAGACGGTGGTTCGACATAGTCGTGAGCCTTGGCGAACAGACCATTCAAGACCTTCAGCGCCACCGCCCGCGAGCCCTCGTAGCCAACAGGCAAAGCATGCCAGTGCGTCGGCTCCGGAAAGCGCGGCGACACCGCCAACTCCCGACGGTACGCTACTAGAAACATGCGCTCGCGCATCTGGGGAACACCATAGAACACGGAGTTCAAGAGAGTGTACCGACAGACGTAGCCCTTTGATTTCAATACCTCACATATCTCCTCCGCAATGTTCTGACCACCATGATTTAAAACGTCCGGCACGTTCTCAAGGAGGATTGCAAGGGGCTGAAAGCAATCGACGTAGTAAAGGTACGATTTGTAGAGCTGGGCACGCGGGTCGTGCAGAAACGCCTGAGGATGATCGTCGATCTCTCGAAGTTTCGCCCGGCCGACGCGCGCAAACGCCTGACAGGGTGGACCGCCGACGATGACGTCGACCGCCAAGTCCATCGGCCCCAGGCCAAGCTCGATGGAAAGCTCCTCGGGTGTCGTCGCGGTGATGTCGCGAGGCCGCGAATGGGGGAGCTGACCGGAATGGAAGTTCCGGCCGTGCGAGGCTGCTGCGTGCCCGTCGAACTCGACCGCGGCCACCACTTCGAATCCGGCGGATCGGAACCCGAGGGAGAGGCCACCGCAACCGGCAAACAGGTCGAGGACCCGCAGCGGCTTTCCGTCGCCGATCCTCGCGATCTTCCGCCGTATCATACAGGCATCCGTCATATCCGCCGTCTTCCGGTCAGCTGCTCTTGGAACATGGACTGCTGCTCCGGAAACGACTCACGATCGAGATGCTCTCGGACCAGACGCGCGATTAACGTAGACTTCTTGTAGCCCATCACGCGGCAGTACTCTTCGAGACGGTATGACTCCGCCTTGGTTAACAGGACCTGAACGCGCGCAGTCTCACTGGGCATCGTCGCCTCTCCGATATTGCACTCAATGTCGTCACGCTCATAGATGTCAACAGAAATGTGTATTTTTGCTCATATTACAAAATTGCCTTTGACCAAGCCGATGGTGCAGCGGGAACGGCTCCAGCCTATCCCGCAGCGGAGTTGTCACGAAGTCTCCGTCGGGCCTGAGCGCTCCGCCGGCCGAATCGGAGACGAGGAGGGCGGAGGCGATTTGCGCGGAGCGTAGCAGCGCTACGTGAGCACGAATCGACCGAAGCGCCGACGAAATAGCCGGCCGGCCGGCGGTGCGCTCGGCGCTGGATCGGGCTGCAGCGGACAACGGTCGCCATCCCAAGCGGCGCGAAGAGGAGGCGGTCGAGGATCAGCCGGGGAATGCCGATCAGGATCATAGGCTTCAAGGGACACTGCCCATTCCAGTTTCTAGCGCCACCATTGCAGCCATCCCCCCGAAAAAACCGGAGGGGCCGGTGGGGAGGCCGTGCCTCCCCACCAATCTGATTAAAAACGGACGTGTCCCCATAGCGACCCGTGCTCAGTCCTCTCCGCCTTCGGTGAGTGGAGCGCTGTCGTCGAGGCGGTTCATGTCGGGGGTCATGGGCCAGCGGTATTGGTCGGGGGGTCGGGTGGTGGCGGCCCATTGGGCGAGGAGGGCCTTGTCCTGGCGTCGCCGCTCGATCTGGCGGGCGATGGCCTCCGGGTTCCAGTCGGCGAGGAGCTGGCGCTGGAGCTGGTCGCGGATGGGCTGGTGGCGGGGGCTTTGGGCAAGGTCGTGCTGCTCTCGCGGGTCGTTCTCGAGGTCGAAGAGCTGGGGCGGGTAGCCATGGTAGTAGATCAGCTTGAAGCGGCCGCTGCGCAGCATGCGCTGCTGGACGGCCATGCCGCCGGTCCAGGCGGGGACGGTGTCGGTGCAGTATTCGGAGACCGTGGTGTCGAGCCAGGGGGTGGCGGGGTCGCGGGCGACCTCCAGGAAGCTGGTGGCCTGGGCGCTGGGCAGGGGAGGTGCTCCCATGGCGTCGAGCATGGTGGCGGTGAGGTCGGTGAGGTTGATAACCGCCCGGCGGCGCTCGCCTTCGGGCAGTTGGCCGGGCCATGCCAGGATGCAGGGGACCTTGGCCGATTCGTCGTAGAGCGTGTGCTTCCACCAGAGGCCGCGCTCGCCGATCTGCTCGCCGTGGTCGCTGGCGTAGACGACGAGGGTGTTGTCCTCGAGGCCGGCTGCCTCGAGGGCTTCGAGGACCTCGCCGATCATCCGGTCGAGCCGCATGACGAGGGCGTAGTAGGCGGTGCGTGCGCGTTGCAGCTCGGCCGGGGTCACGTCGTCGAGGCGGCGGCTCTGGCGCCACCAGGCGAGCCAGGGGTGCTCCTCGCCCGGGGCGGGCGGGGGGAGGTCGGGGGGGCCGACGCGGCCGTCGAGGAGAGCGTAGTCCTCCGCCGTGGCGACGAAGGGGGCGTGCGGCAGGATCCAGCCGACGGTGAGGGCGAAGGGCTCGGCGTCGCCCTGGCGCCGGCGGCGGCCGAGCTCGTGCAGGTGGGCCACGGCGGCGTCGGTCGAGGCCTGGTCCTTGAGCTGGTAGGCGGACTGGCCCCGGCCGGAGCGGGCGACGCTTTCGCGCCAGGGGTCGTTGGCCTTGTCGAGCACGCCCAGGTCGTGGCGCGGCACGCCGGACCAGCTCGGGCTGTGGTCGCCGACGAAGCGCTCCACATAGCCGTGGAGCTGGTCGGGGCCCATGAAATGCGCGCGGCCGGCGAGGGTGGGCCGCAGGCCCGCCGCACCCAGGGCATGGGCGAAGGTGGGGGCGTCGGTCGGCAGGTGGTCGTCATTGGTCCAGCAGGCCTGGGCCGACGGGTGGCGGCCGGTCAGCATCGACATGCGCGACGGCACGCAGAGCGGCGACGGGCAGTAGCAGTTGTCGAAGGTGACGCCGCGGGCGGCCAGCGCGTCGAGGTTGGGGGTGAGGGCCATGCGGTCGCCGTAGCAGCCGGCGACGCGCTGGGCGTGCTGGTCGGAGAAGAGGAAGAGGAGGTTGGGTCGCTGGGTCACGGGTTCTCTCAGCGCACCGGCTTGCGGCCGCCGGCGGCGGTGATCACGGCGATGATGATGAGGCCGGTCAGGACGTAGCGGATGCCGGCGCCGAGGCCGTAGGTGTTGAGCATGGTGACGATCAGGAAGAGGAAGAGCGAGGCGCCCCACAAGCCCGGCAGGTTGGCGAAGCCGCCGGCGACCGAGGTGCCGCCGATCACCACGACGGCGATCGAGGCCAGAAGGTACTCCTCGCCCATGTTGAGCGAGGCGCCGCCCGAGAAGGCGGCGAGCAGGTAGCCGCAGAGCGAGGCGAAGAGGGCGCTCATGACGTAGGTGGCGAGGCGGGTCCAGTCGACGGCGATGCCGGCGAGCCGGGCGGCGCGCTGGTTCTGGCCGATGGCGATGACCGAGCGGCCGAAGATGGTGCGGTGGAGCACGACCGCCATGAGGGCGGCGAGGGCAATGACGCAGAGCGCGAGCACCGGAAAGCCCAGGATTCGGCCGGTGGTGAAGTCGGCCAAGGCCGGCGGTGGCTTGATCCGGAGGCCGCGGCCATAGGCGATGGCGGTCGACTGGATGATGAAGCTGGAGGACAGGGTGGCGATGATCGGCGGGATGCGCAGGGCCCGGATCAGCGCGTAGTTGACGGCGCCGACGGCGACGCCGCAGCCCATGGCGGCAACGAAGCCGAGGGCGATCAGCGCGTCCTGGCTGTCCATGAGCTTGGTCGCGACCGAGCCCGCAAGCGTGATGGTCGCCGGCATCGAGAGGTCGACATTGCCGGGGCCGAGCGTGATGACGAACATCTGGCCGATGCCGACGATGACGAAGAAGGTGGCGAAGGTGAAGGCCGCGACCAGCACGTCCCCGGCGCCGCGCCCGGGGGTGAAGGGGATGGTGGCGAGCCAGACGAGGCCGGCGCCGACGAAGGCCCAGAGCCAGGGCTTCTCCAGGAGCCGGCGGGCCAGGCTGGCGGGGGCGGCGCTCACCCCTGCTCCTCCTTGCGGTTGATCACCGCCCGAAGCGCCAGGACCAGGATCAGGATGGCGCCGGTGGCGCCGATCTGCCAGTCCGGCGAGATCCGCAGGAAGGAGAGGAAGGATCCCGCGAGGGTGAGCGTGATGGCGCCGATCACCGCACCCGCGGGCGAGACCCGGCCGCCGACGAACTCGCAGCCGCCGAGGATGGCGCCGGCGATCGAGAGGAGGGTGTAGCGGGCGGCGATGTTGGCGTCGCCCGAGGTGGTGAGGCCAATGAGCGCCATACCGGCGAGCATGCCGAAGACCCCGGCGAGGCCGAACATCACCACCTTGATCTTCAAGAGCGACCAGCCGGCCCGGTCGATGGCGCGCGGGTTGCCGCCGGCGCCACGCAGGATCGAGCCGTAGGCCGTGCGCATCAGGGCGATGTGGACGACGACGGCGATGACCAGGGCCGCGATGATCGGAAAGGGCACGTAGGGTGTGTGCAGCTTCATCAGCCAGCGGATCCAGGCGGGCGAGGTGCCGCCGGGTGTCGGCAGGATGAGCACGGCGACACCGAGCCAGACGAAGCTCATGCCGAGGGTGACGACGATCGAGGGCAGGTTGCGCAGGTGGATCAGGGCACCGAGCCCGGCATAGACGAGGATGCCGGCCAGGAGGGCCGCGACGCCGAGGGGCGGGCTGTCGACCAGCCAGGTGGCGGTGACGCAGGCGACGTAGCCAACATAGGCGCCGATCGAGAGGTCGAGCTCGTTGACGCAGAGCACGAACATCTGGGCGATGGTGGCGAGTGCTATCGGGATCGCGAGGTTGAGCATCAGGTTGAGGCCGGTGTAGCTCATGGTCCGCGGCTGCAGCCAGAAGATGGCGGCGAGCAGGATCGCGAGCGATGCCGCCGGCAGGATCGCCCGGAGCGTGCGGGGGGCGAGCAGGGCAGCCGTCACGCCGCCTCGTCCGCGAAGGAGGCGTGCAGCACCTTTTCCTCGGTGAGCGCGTCGGCGGTGAGCTCGGCCGTGATCCGGCCGTCGCGAAAGACGTAGACGTGATCGCAGTGGAAGAGCTCGTCCATCTCGGTCGTGTACCAGACGAAGGTCCGGCCCTTGACCGCCTCGGCGCGGAGGATGGCGTAGACCTCCTGCTTGGTGCCGACATCGACGCCGCGCATCGGATCGTCCATCAAGACGATCTCCGCGGTCGAGCCGAGGGCGCGGGCGAAGAGCGCTTTTTGCTGGTTGCCGCCGGAGAGCGAGAGGATGTTGTTGGCCATGTCGGGCGTGCGAATGCCGATCCGCCGCCGCCATTCCTCGGCGAGCTCGACCTCGGCACCCGGGTCGATCAGCAGATGGCGGACCATGTCGCGGAGCGAGCCGACCGAGATGTTGGCGGCGATCGACCAGAGCGGGAAGACGCCGTCGGTCTGCCGGTCGCCCGCGACCAGCGCCGACCTCTTCGACCCGAGCCGGTCGAAGAGGTCGACCAGCATGTCGGTCTGGCCGTGCCCGGCGAGCCCGGCGAGGCCGACCACCTCGCCCGGCCAGGCCATGAGCTCGGGGCCCTGCCCTTGACCCGCGGGCCGGGCCCGGCAGCGGGGCTCGCCCCGGCGCTTGGTGACGAAGCCGGCACCACCCGTCGAGGCCGCCTCGGCGACGCTGCCCATGGCGGCGACCAGCGACGCCCGGTCGAAATCGGCGGCATCGCGCGCCTCGACCACGAGGCCGTCGCGCATCACCACGACCCGGTCGGAGGTCTCGAGGATCTCGCCCAGGAGATGCGAGATCAGGATGGTGCTGCCGCCCTCCTCGACGAAGCGGCGGACGAAGGCGAGGAGCTGGTCCGCCACGAGCGCGTCGAGCGAGGAGGTCGGCTCGTCGAGGATGACGAGGCGCACCGGGACGTCGGTGACCGAGAAGGCGCGGGCGATCTCGACCATCTGCCGGCGGGCGATCGAGAGGTCGCCGACCACCTCGCCGGGCTCGATGCCGTGCCGGGGGAAGATCCGGTCGAGCCCGGCCATGACCAGCTCGGCGGCACGCCGCCGCCAGCCCAGGCCCCGGATCGAGGGGTGGAAGACCCGCGCGTTCTCGGCCACGCTCAGGTTCGGGCAGAGCGACAGCTCCTGGAAGACGCAGCGGATGCCGTGGCGCTGCGCCGTCACCACGTCGTAGCCCTGGCTCAAATCCTGGCCGGCAACGGCGATCCGCCCCCGGTCGGCTGCCAGCGTGCCGGCCAGGATCTGCATCAGCGTCGACTTGCCGGCGCCGTTGTGGCCGACCAGCCCGAGACACATGCCGGCGTCGACCACGAGGTCGACACCGGCGAGGGCCCGGACGGCGCCGAAGCTTTTCGCGACGCCGTCCAGCTCGACGATTGGCGCCGTCACAGCCCGGGGAAGCTCAGGGCGCCGCCTTGGCGATCACGCCCTGGGTATCCTCGAGCGTGTACTCGATATTGGCGACGCCACCCGGCTCGGTCGTCGCGAGGAAGGATTCGAGCTCGTCCTGCGAGATGCTCAAGAGCGGCACGACGATGTCCTTGGGCACGTCCTGGCCGTCCAGGATCTGCTGCGCCACCCAGAAGGCCAGCGTGCCAACGCCGGGAGCGCTCGAGATGGACATGGTCACGTAGCCGTTCGCGTCCTTCTGCTCCTTCCACCAGAGCAGCTCGTCCTGGCGGTTGCCCATGATGATCAGGGGCGTGGGCCGCTCGGCCGCGGCGAAGGCCTGGGCGGCGCCGTAGCCGTCTCCCCCCTGGGTGACGACGGCGTCGATCGCCGGCAGGCTCGGCAGGATGCCGGCGACCGCCCGCTGCGCCACGGCCTGGTCCCAGTCGCCGTGCACGGTGCCGACGACCTCGAACTGCGGGTGCGCCGCCACGCCGTCGTGGATGCCGCGCGAGATGTCGTCGTCGACGCTCACCCCGGCGAGGCCGCGGATCTCCAGGAGCTTGCCGCCGTCGGGCATCTGCTCGGCGAGGAAGTCGATCTCCGCCGTGCCCATGCTGTGATAGTCGTAAGTTACCCGCCAGGCGCAGGGCTCGGTGACGACGCCGTCGAACGAGACGACGACGACCCCGGCGTCGCAGGCCTCGCGCACCGCACCGTTCAGGGCGTCGGCCGAGGCGGCGTTGAGCACGATGGCGTCGTAGCCCTGCAGCACCAGGTTCTGGATCATGGCCGCCTGCTCGGTGACCTGGTTCTCGGCCGTGGTGAAGGCGTCGGCGGCGGCGACCACGCCGTCGGCCACCGCCTGGCTCGTCACCTTGTCCCAGCTCCGCAGCATCGCCTGGCGCCAGGAATTGCCGGCATAGTTGTTGGAGAAGGCGATGCGCTTCTCGGCCGTGTCGGCGAGCGCCACGCCACCGGCGAGCGCCAAAGCGAGCACCGCGAGGGATGCCCCTTGCAGCGTGCGTTTCATGGTTCCTGTCCTCCCAGAGGTTGCTTCTGCGCGAAACTGAGTCGGAAAACCGTCCGGCGCCTCAGGGCTTAGCCGGAATGCCGACGCCGGAAAAGCCCCGAGCGCGCCGGACGGGTGGCGCTATTGCATGGCGCTCAGTCGCCCGGGCGCAGATGCAAGTGGCAGCAGCCGTCGCGGCCGGGCTTCCAGGTCTCGGCGTGGAACTTGAAGCCGGCGCCCTCGAAGAGGCCGTTGTCGACGCGGGCGGCGATCTGGCAGAGCTCCGCCACCTCGTCCTCGGGGATGCCGGCCTCGAGCCAGCATTCCTTCAGGGGGCAGCGGTGGAACTTGATGTCGACCGCATCGTCCTGGACGTTCAGGATCTCGGGGCCGAACATCGTGCCGCCATCCGGGATGATCGAGAGGAACTTCTCCATCAGGCCCTTGACGTCCTTGTTGTCGAGGCCGGCCAGCACCTTCGACTGCTCGACGCCGCGATTGTAGATGGCGTCGCGCATGAGATCCGCCGCCTTCTCCTTGCCGAGCTCGGCCGAGAGCGTCTTGTACATGTTGTAGTAGATCATCCCGCGATTCCTGAACGAGCCGTAGAGCTCCTCCCTGAGCTGCGCTTCCGACATGACTGGTCTCCTTTCCCCTGTGTTGATTCGATGGGCTTACGCTATCGCGCGCTCGCCGAGATAGGCGCGGCGGATGGCCGGATCGCCGGCGAGGGCCGCCGCCCGGCCGCGCACGACGATATGGCCGGACCTTAGCACATAGGCGCGGTCGGCGATCTCCAGGGCCCGGTTGGCGCTCTGCTCGACCATGAGGATCGTGGCCCCCAGCGCCTTCAGTGATGCTATCGCCTCGTACACCCGATCGACATAGAGCGGCGAGAGCCCCATCGACGGCTCGTCGATGCAGAGCAGGCGCGGCTTGCGCATCCAGGCCCGGGCCATCGCCAGCATCTGCTGCTCGCCGCCCGAGAGCGTGCCGGCGAGCTGGCTCATGCGTCCCTGGAGCACCGGGAAGAGCCGGGTCGCCTCGTCGATCTCGCGGGCCAGGGTCGCCTTTGCCTCGCGGCGGCGGACGAAGGCGCCCATCAGGAGGTTCTCCCGCACACTCATCTCGGCGAAGACCCGCCGGCCCTCGGGGATCGAGCCGACGCCCTGGCCGATCACCTGGTAGGGCTCGAGGCCGGCGATGGGGCGGCCGAGCACCCGAACGGTGCCCTGCCTCGGCCGCACCATGCCGAGGGCGGTCTTGATCATCGTCGACTTGCCGGAGGCATTGCCGCCGAGGACCGCCACGGTCTCGCCGGCCCCCACCCGGAGGTCGACGGCGAAGAGCGCCTGCACGGCGCCGTAGAAGATGTCGACGCCCTCGATGACGACGACGTCGTCGGGGCGCGGCGTCTCGTTCGCCACGCGCCGGTCGGGCTCGATGTCGGCGACCGCCCACTCGTCGGCCGGGCTCGCAGGGAGTTCGCTCATGGGGCGAGCCCCATCGCCCGGGCCTCCTCGGCGCCGCGCTTGCCGAGATAGGCCTCGACCACCCGGAGGTCGGCCAGCACCTCGTCGGGCGGGCCCAGGACCAGCACCTGGCCCATGTCCATCACCACCACCCGGCGGGCGAGGTTGCGGACCACGTCGAGCTTGTGCTCGACCAGGATGGTCGACATCGAGGGCCGCTCCTCGGTGATGCGGCCGATGAGATCGGCGAGCTCGGTCGTCTCGGTCGGGTTCATCCCGGCCGTCGGCTCGTCGAGCAGCAGGAGCGAGGGCTCGCCGGCCAGGGCGCGGGCGATCTCGAGCCGGCGGCGATTGGCATAGGAGAGGCTGTCGGCGCGATCCTGGCGGCGCGGCCAGAGGCGGTCGCCGAAGAGCTGGAGCACGGCCTCGGCCTTCTGGTCGAGCGCCGCGCGGTCGCTCCTGCCGCTGGGCCACAAGGAGGCCAGAAGCTCGCCCAGCGGGTTGCGCCGCCGGCCGTGGCGGCCGCCGCCGATCAGGGCCGGGGTCTGGCCGATCCTGACGCTGTCCCAGATCGAAAGCGCCGGAAAGACCCGGCTGGTCTGGAAGGTGCGCCCGACCCCCAGGGCCGCCACCGCCTCGGGCTCGAGGCCGACGAGCTCGGTGCCGTCCAGCCGGGCCGAGCCGGCATCGGCCGGGATGACGCCATTGATGAGCTGGAAGAGCGTCGACTTGCCGGCGCCGTTGGGGCCGACCACGGCGATGGTCTCGCCGGCATCGAGGTCGAAGCTCACCCCGTCGACGGCCTTGAGGCCGCCGAAGGCTTTGGCGAGGCCGGTGACGGCGAGGCGTGGCGGGATGGCCGTCATTGGCTGCCGAGCAGGCCGCGCGGGCGGAACATGATCACGGCCAAGAGAATGACGCCATAGGTCACCATCCGATAGTCGCCGAAGCCCCTGAGCACCTCGGTGACGGCGATCAGGACGATGGCGCCGAGCACGGCGCCGGTGAGGTTGCCGAGCCCGCCCAGGACCACGATCGCGAGGATCTGGAAGGAGACGAGGACGAGGAACGAGCCCGGCGAGATGGCCGTGACGTAGTGCGCGTAGAGGGCGCCCGAGACGCCAGCGAGAAAGCCGCTGAAGGCGAAGGCCATGAGGATGTAGCGGATGGCCGGCACGCCCGAGGCGACGGCGGCGAGGCGATCCTCGCGCACCGCCCGCCAGAGCCGGCCGATATCGGAGCCGATCACCCGGCTGGCGACGAGGAGGGCCAAAGCAAGGGCGGCGAGCGCCAGCCAGTAGAGCTGCCCCTCCTGCCAGAGCTCGATGCCGCCGAGCAGGCCCAGGACCGGCGGCGGAATGCCGAAGACGCCCATCGGCCCCCGGGTCACCGGGATCCAGACGAGGAAGACGCTGTAGAGGATGAGCCCCGCCGCCAGGGTCGCCATGACGATCACGTGGCCCGAGAGGCGGGCGGCGAAGAAGCCGGAGAGCACGCCGGCCAGGGCCCCGGCGCTGCCGGCGAGGAGGAGGGTGAGCTCGATCGGGATGCCCGGCCAGTAGCGGGTGGTCAGGATCGCCGCCACATAGGCGCCGACCCCCCAGATGCCGGCATGGCCGACCGAGACCTGGCCGGCGGTGCCGGCGACGACGGTGAGGCTGACCGCCAGGATGGCGTAGACGAAGGCGAGGCCGAGGATGTGGACCCAGGTCGAATCGGGCGCCCAGAAGGGGAAGGTCGCCGCGCCTGCGAGGAGGAGGGCCGCGAGCCACCAGGGGGTGGTGATGGCGGGCGGCTCGGCGGTCTGGAAGGGGCTCGCCATGAGCGAGGTCGAGGGCACGGCCCCGCCCGCCGCCTGGGCGCCGCCGAGGGCGTCGAGGCCGCTCTTGCCGAAGAGGCCCTGGGGGCGGAGGAAGAGCACCAGCAGCAGGAGCGTGTAGGCGATGAGGTTCCTGTAGATCGAGCCCAGATAGCCGCTGGTCAGCGCCTCGAAGACGCCGAGCAGGAGGCCGCCGACGATGGCCCCCGGGATCGAGGTGATGCCGCCCAGAAGCGCCGCGGTGAAGCCCTTGATGCCGAGAGGCAGGCCCATGGTCGGCCAGATCGACTGGTAGTAGAAGCCGACCAGCACGCCGCCGACGCCGCCGACGAGGCCGGCGATGCCGAAGGTCAGGCTGCGCATCGCCGCCACGTTGACGCCCATCTGCTGCGCCGCCTCGGGGTCCATGGCGGTGGCGCGCACGGCGCGGCCGATCCAGGTGCGGCTCAGGAAGAGGGTGAGCACGATGATGGTGCCGAGGCCGGTGAAGAGGATCAAGAGGTCGACGGCGGAGATGTAGGCGTTGCCGAGCTGCCAGGTGGTCGAGGCCAGGGGGCTCGGGAAGGGCTTGGTGTCGGGCGACCATATCAGTTGCACCGTCTCGTCGAGGACGATGGCGATGGCGAGGGTGGCGAGGAGCGGGGCGATGCGCGGCCCCCGCTCGAGCGGCCGCAGGAAGGCCCAGTCGAGGCCGAGGCCGAGGAGGGCGGTCAGCGCCACCGCCAGGGTGGCCGCCAGGATCAGCGGCAGGCCGAGCAGCACGGCGAAGGTGTAGGCCAGGTAGCCGCCGACGACGAAGAGCGAGCCTTGGGCGAAGTTGATGAGGTTGGCGACGCCGAAGACCAGGACGAAGCCGATCGCCAGCATGGCGTAGACATTGCCGATGGCGAGGCCGTTCAGGACCTGGCTCAGAAGCTCGGTCATGCGCCCCCGCCACCCGGCACCCGGAGGTGCCGGGCCGGCTCGAGGATCGGCGGCAGCTTCAACGATCAGCGCTCGAGGAGGACGAACTGGCCATCCTTGATGGTCAGCCAGGTGATCTCCTTGACCACGTCGCCGTCCTGGTTGAAGGCGGCGACCCCGGTGACGCCCTGGTAGGGCTGCATCGCGAACATCGCGTCCTTGATGTTCGAGCGGGTGATCTCCTGACCGTGGTCGGCGAGATACTGCATCGCCGCCGCGAGGATGCCGACGCTGTCATAGGCGATGGCGGCGAAGCTGTCGGCGGGGATGTCGTAGCGGCCCTCGTATGCCTTGACGAAGGCCTGGACGTTGGGGGCCGGGTTGCCGGGGAAGAAGGTGGCCGGCACGATCTGCCCCTCGACCGCCTCGCCGCCGAGGACGATGTATTGCGGGTTGAACATCGAGGTGGTGGTGACGACCGGGATCTTGATTCCGGCCGCCTCGAGCTGCTGCGAGAGGATCGCCGCCTCGGTGAAGAACATGGCGATGTGCAGGACGTCGGGGTTCAGCTCGCGGAGCTTCGTGATCACCGGGCGGAAATCGCGCTCGGTCTCGACGAAGGCCTCGTCGGCGACGACCTCGGCACCGAGCTCCTCGGCCCGCTTGGTGAAGTTGCCGGAAGCGGAGAGCCCCCAGTCGTCCTGGCGATGGACGATCATGATCCGCTTCGCCCCCATGACGTCGACCACGTAGTCGGCGATCGCCGGCGCCTCGATCTCCTGGGTGGTGGTGTTGCGGAACATGTAGTCGCCGATCCTGCTGTAGTCGGGGTGCGAGCAGGAGGGGCAGAGCTGGACGAGGCCGGCGCGCTGGTAGATCGGGGCGGCGGCCATGGACGGCGTCGAGGCGAAGCTGCCGATCACCGCCAGGACCTCGGGGTCGTTGACGTAGCGCTGGGCGATCGCCGTGGTCTGCGCGGAATCCGAGCGGTCGTCGTTCTCGATGATCTGGAGCGGCCGCCCGGCGACGCCGCCGGCCGCGTTGATCTGCTCGACATGCAGGTCGATGGCGCGCTTGAAGTTGTTGCCGTACTCGGCGTAGTCGCCGGTCAGCGGGGCCGAGAGGCCGATGACGATCGGCTCCTGGGCGAGGCTGCTCGAAGCGACCGCGGTAAGGCCCGCGGCGAGCGCCACGGCGAGGGTTCTCATTCGCATCTGCGTGTCCTCTCCTTTGCCGCCCCGGATGGACGCTCGTCTGTGGCGTCGCTGGCCCGGAGCGGAAATGTCGCGCCGAAGAGTAGGCAGGCCCGCCCCCCGCGGCAATGACCTTTCACCCCCCGATCGGCGGGAGCAGGCTTCACATCGGCTGGCGGGTCGGCTTCAGCATCAAGGTCGGAATGCTCACATGCGCCGGCTGCTCGAGCATGAAAAGGACGGCGCGGGCGACATCCTCGGGTGTCAGCGGCTGGTCGATTCCCTGCTGCCTCGCCGGGTGCTCCCCGGCCGGCATGTGCGCGAAGATGTCGGTGGCGACGAGACCCGGCTGGATGTTGGAGATCCTGACGTCGGTCGTCGCCAGCTCGATCCTGAGGCCCTGCGCCAGCGCCTCGAGCGCGTGCTTGGTGCCGGCGTAGGCGCCGACGGTGGGCCGGACCTTGGTGCCGGCGACGCTGGACGTGTTGACGAGATGCCCGCGGTTCACGGCCTTGAAGTGCCGGAGCACCGTGTAGGCGAAGCGAAAGGCTGCCTCGACATTGACGCGGACCATGGTCGCCATGCGCTCGAGGTCGATCTCCTCGACCGTGCCGAAGGCGAGCAGCCCGGCATTGTTGCAGGCGATGTCGAGCCGGCCGAAGGCCGCAAGCGCGGCTTCGACCAGTTGTCCGGGCAGGGCCGGATCGGTGATGTCGCCGGCGACGGCCCGCGCCTCGCCGAGCTCGGCCACGAGCGTCTCGAGGCGATCCTGGCGGCGGCCGGTCAGGACCAGCCGGACCCCCCGCGCGTCGAGGGCCCGGGCGAGCGCCGCCCCGATCCCCGATGTGGCGCCCGTGACGATCGCCACCTGCCCCGCCAGCTCGACCATGAGTGCCTGCTCCCCGTCATCCTCTGCTCCGCTGCCGCCAGCCTAGAGCCGGAGCGGGCCGGCGGGAAGCCGCGCGCCGCCGGCGGCCGTGCTTGCCGACAGGACCCGGCTTGGCCAGATTGCCAGGGCACGTCCGCAACGGGGCACTTGGCGACGATGGCAGCAGCAGAGATCGACAGCGACACGGGACGGCGGCGGACGGCTCGCCGGACGGGGAGCAGCCGGCGCAAGTCCAGGCGCGGCCGCGGCGGCACCGGCGAGCTGCCGAGGCCGCTGCTGTTCGCCACCGTGGCGCTGCTCGCCTGGGTGCCGCTGCCGATCGGCGGCCAGCCCGACTGGGCGGCCTCGCTCGCCGCCTCCCTGGTCGCGGCCCTGCTGCTCGGCTGGTGCGTCCTGGCATCGCGTCGGCCACTGGTGCCGCATGTGCCGGTGGTCCTGCTGCCGGCGGCGGTGCTGATCGCCCTGGTCGGCGCCTGGAGCCTGCTGCAGGTGACGCCCGGTCTCCTGCCCGAGGCCTGGAGCCATCCGATCTGGGCCCGCGCGGCCTCCGCCGGCCTCGATGTCGAGGGGGTGGTCAGCCTCGACCGCTCGGGCTCAGGCGACGCCCTGATGCGCCTGCTCGCGGCCTGCGGCATGTTCCTTTTGGCCTTCGTCCTGGCGCGGCGCGAGGGCGACGCGCGCCTGCTGCTCGGCTGCATCCTCGCCATCGTCACGGCCTACGCCGTCTTCGGCCTCGTCGACCAGCTTCTCGCCTGGCGGTTCGCCGGCGGCGCCGGCTTTCAGAGCACCGTCTCCTCGACCTTCATCAACCGCAACCACTTCGCCACCTACGCCAACATGGGCATCGTCGCGGCCCTCGGCTTCATCCTTGAGCCGCTCCTGCGCGGGCCGGCCGAGGCATCCAGGGAGCGGCTCGGCCGGCGCGTCGCCGCGGCGATCACGCTGGTCATCGAGGAGCGCCGCTACCCGCTGATCGCGGCCGCCATCCTGCTGCTCGCCACGATCGGCAGCAATTCGCGCGGCGGCTTCCTCAGCCTGCTCGGCGCCGCCGCGTTCGTCCTCCTCCTGGTGCTGCTGGTCAGCCGGGTGCGGCTCGCCACCAAGCTCTGGACCATCCTGGCCAGCCTCGCCGGCCTCGGCCTCGTCCTCTGGCTCACCGGGGCGACCCTGCTCGAGCGGTTCGGCGCGCTCGACCTCGGCGACGGCGAAAGCCGCCTCCTGGCCTGGCAGATGACCCTCGATGCCATCCGCGAGCGCCCGCTTCTGGGATACGGGCACGGCGCCTATGTCGAGATCTACTATCTCCTGCACGATGCCGCGCTCGGCTTCGGCGTCTTCGATCATGCCCACAACGACTGGCTGCAGACGGCGGCCGAGCTCGGCCTGCCCGCCGCCCTGGCGCTCTGGCTCGCCGTGGCCCTGGTCTGGGGGCTCTGCGTCACGGGCGCCCTGACGCGCCGCCGGCGGCGGCTCTATCCCCTGGTCGGCGCCGGCGCCGGCTGCCTCGTGGCGCTGCACGCGGTGACCGACTTCAGCCTCCTGATGCCGGCCGTGGCCCTCACCTTCGCCGCCCTCCTCGGCATCGGCTGCGCGCAGGGCACGAAGGGGAGCCGCGGCTGAGGGCCCGCGCGGTCAGTCGACCGGCTGGATCATGGCGGCGGTGTCGGGCAGGCGGGAGTTGCGCGCCGCGTCCGCCACCCGCCAGCCCCTGAGCCGCTCGGCGGGCCAGGGGCCGAGCCGATCCCTCGGCACCGCGCCGGGCCGCAGCCAGTCGAGCGCCGCCGCGTCGCCGTCGAGGATCGCCGGCATGCGGTCGTGCAGGCGGATCGCAGCACTGGCAGCGGTGGTGACCACCGTGTAGCTGGCCACCCTGTCGCCGGTCGCCGGATGGGCCGCCGGGCTCCACAAGCCGGCCATGAGAAAGAGCTGGCGGTTGCCGAGCGCGTAGTAGGACCAGGGCACGGTGCCCTTGGCGCCGGCCGGCTTCTCGGGCTCGAAGAAGCCGTCCGCCGGGATCAGGCAACGCTGGGTCAGGGCCGCCTGACGCCAGGGCCAGGCCTCGGTCAGCCGGTCGTCCCGCGCGTTGGTCGGCGCGAAGCCGGGCTTGCCGCCGGCCACGAGGAAGCCCCAGAGCCCCATCGACCAGAGCAGGCGGCCGGACCGGTCGAGCCTGAGGATCGGCGCCTGCTGCCTCGGGCTGATGCGATAGCGGGGCGGCAGCGGATCGGGCAGCAGCCCGGCATGCAGTTGCCAGCCACCCTGGCGGGCGAGCGCCTGACCGAGCTCGACCAGCGCGTCACGCGGATGGGTCAGCGAGTAGGCGTTGCACATGACCCCAGAATGCCGCCACAGCCGCCGGTCGTCGAGAGCCCCCGGCCTGCTCCTCTCAGAAGTCCCGGGGCTTGGGGGCCGGGACCGGCGGCGGCAGGAGCGGCCCGCGATCGACGACGAAGCTCACCGGCCGGACGGCGGCCGAGGCCAGGAGGTCGCGATAGACATTGCGGCCCTCGATCACGCGCTGCACGTAGTTGCGCGTCTCGCGATAGGGGATGAGCTCGACCCAGTCGACGATGGCATCGCGGTCGAGCTCGCGCGGATCGCCATTCTGGACGATCCAGGACGAGACCCGCATCGGGCCGGCATTGTAGGCGGCGGCCATGAGCTCGATCCGGCCGTCATAGCGCTCCGCCAGCATCGCCAGGTAGCCCGCGCCGATCCGCGCGTTGTACTGGGGATCGCGCTGCAGCAGCCGCTCCGACCAGGGCATGGCGTAGCGCTCGGCGACCGCCTTGCCGGTGCCGGGCATCACCTGCATCAGCCCGACCGCACCGGCCGAGCTCGCCGCGGCCGGATCGAAATGGCTCTCCTGCCGGGCGATGGCGAGCAGCAGCGCCGGCTCCACGCTGCCGCCTTCCGGGCCGCCCTCGGGATCGAGCAGGCCGTCATGGGCCGGAACGGGAAAGCTCACGAGCGGATCGACCACGCCGGCCGAGACACCGTGCTTGCCGAGCTCCACCACCAGATCCGGGCGGCCGCAATCATGGGCGAGCAGCATGACCCGCCCCTTGTCCTCCTGATCGAGCATCAGCCGCTGCAGGAACGGCACGGCGCGATCGGCGATCTCCAACGCACAGAAGAGGCGGACGAGCTGGACCTGCGGCTGGTTGTCGAAGAGCGGGTCCACGACCGGCGTCGCCGCGAAGCGGGCGGCCTGGACGGCCAGGGCCAGAGGCTCGCCGAGCTCGCCCAGCGCCAGCTGGCCGTAATAGGTGGTCGGGTGCTCGGCGGCGAGCCCGTACCAGCGCGCGGTGGCCCGCCGGTCGCCCAGCGCCGCCGCCGCCCGTCCGGCCCAATAGGCGGCCCGGGAGCGGCTGATGGGCGTGCGCACGGCGTCGTACATCTGGGCGAACCGGCCGAGCGCCTGGGCCGGCTGGTTCGCGTGGCGCAGCGCCAGCCAACCGAGCAGCCATTCGGCCTCGGCGAAGGAAGCGGCCTCGGCCGGCGACTGGCCGTGCCGCTTGGCGAGGGCATAGGCGGCCCGGAAATTGCGCTGGGCCAGGGCTTCCCGGATCTGGTAGGCGCGCTCGTCCCACCAGGCTGCCGGCCGCTCCAGCTCGTCCGGCGGATCGAGCAAGAGCTCGCGGGCGTCGGCGTCGCGCCCCTTCAGCCGCCGCCAGCGCAGCCGATCATAGAGCAGGCCGGGATCGCGGACGAGGCGGGCCGGCACCGCCCCGAGGCGCCGGTCGACCCCCGGCTCCAGATCCTGCAGGGCGAGGCGTGCCTCGGCGAGCCGCACGAGGCCGCCATCGACCCGCCGGAACATTCGCCGCGCCTCGTCCTGGCGCTTGTCCCAGAGCAGCCGGCGCAGCCGGGCGTCGTGGTCCGCCGCCGTCAGGAGGTGACCGAATTGCCCGAGGAAGAACGCCTCCTCGCTCGGGCTGAAATTGTCCAGGATCCAGGCCTCGCGGGCCAGCCCGCGCCCGCGCTCCGGGGAACCGATGGCCAGCTCCGCCTCGGCCAGCCGGATCCGGCCCTCGCGGGTGCGTGGCGGCTGGCCGGCGAAGAACGCGCGCCGCTCGGCGTAGTCGACGGAGGCATCGAGGCGGCGCTCGGCCTGGACGCGGATGGTGCCGAGGCGCGGCCAGTCCGCGTGGCTCGACAGAAAGGCCCGGTAGCGGCCGAACGCGATCGGCTCGCTGCTCTCGGCGAGCTCGCGCCAGTCGATATAGGTGAGCAGGAGCGGCGAGCGCAGCGCGGCCACCGCCTGCCGGGCGGCGCTCCATTGCTGCCGGTCGGCGGCGTCCAGCGCCTCTGCCAGAGCGGCGCGGCCGAAGGCATCGAGCCCGCCCGGGGTCGCGGCCCGGCCATCCCCGGCCCGGGCCAGGACCAGGAGCGCCAGGAGCGCCAGGCAGCGGCCGGCCCGCGACGCCGCCTGCGCGCACCAGCGCCAGCGCATCGCTTGCCGGTCCGCCGGCGGCGCACTATCCTCTGCCGGCACGCCGTTCTCCGCCAAGGCTCGCGGCCGCGCCTTCATCCGTTCGCACCCGATGCCCGGACCGCCGCCATGATCGCGGCCTCGCCGCTCATCCGGCTGCCCCGGCCGTGAGGCCCGGTCTCGTGAGCGCCGTCATCGCAAGGAAAGCCCGCATGTTTCGTGGATCGTTCGTCGCCCTGGTCACGCCGATGCGCCAGGGCACCATCGACGAGAAGGCGTTCGCCGGGCTGATCGAGTGGCATATCGAGAGCGGGACGCATGGCTTCGTGCCGGTCGGCACGACCGGCGAGAGCCCGACCCTGGATCATGCCGAGCATGCGCGGGTGGTCGAGCTCTGCATCGAGATCGTGGCCGGCCGCCGGCCGGTGATCGCCGGCACCGGCTCGAACGCGACGGCCGAGGCGATCAGCCTGACCCGGCACGCCAGGGAAGCCGGCGCCGACGCGGCGCTGATCGTGACACCCTACTACAACAAGCCCACGCAGGCCGGTCTCTTCGCGCATTACAAGGCCATCCACGACGCCGTCGAGCTGCCGATCATCATCTACAACATTCCCGGTCGCAGCGTCGTCGACATGACGCCGCAGACCATGGCACGCCTTGCCCAGCTCCCTAACATCATAGGGGTTAAGGATGCGTCAAACGATATCACACGACCGCTCGCGACGCGCGCGCTTTGCGGCCCGGATTTCTGCCAGCTCTCCGGCGAGGACGGCAATTCCCTGGCCTTCCTGGCGCATGGCGGGCATGGCTGCATCTCGGTGACCGCCAACGTGGCGCCGGCCCTCTGCGCCGCCATGCACGACGCCTGGGCCGCCGGCCGGCCGGCCGAGGCGCTGGCCATCCAGGACCGGCTCTTTCCCCTGCACCGCGATCTCTTCCTGGAGACCAGCCCGGCGCCGACGAAATGGGCGCTCGAGCGGCTCGGCCGCTCCGGCCCGGAGCTGCGTTTGCCGCTCGTTCCCATCGGCGAGGCGACCGCGCTGGCCGTCGAGGCGGCCATGCGGCACGCCGGGCTCCTCGACACCGCCTGACCCCGGGGCACGCACATGAACGAGCGGTTGAAGGCGCGCCGCAGCGTCGCGCGGAACCGGCGCGCCTTCCACGACTACAGCATCGAGGATCGGATCGAGGCCGGCCTGGTCCTCGCCGGCACCGAGGTCAAGTCCCTGCGCGAGGGCCGGGCCACGATCAACGAGGCGCATGCCGGCGAGATGGGCGGCGAGCTCTGGCTCTTCAACGCCTACATCCCCGAGTACAAGGCCGGCAACCGCTTCAATCACGAGACCAAGCGGCCGCGCAAGCTGCTCCTGCGGCGGCGCGAGATCGACCGGCTCCTGGGCGCCGTCAAGCGCAAGGGCATGACGCTCGTCCCGCTCGCCCTCTACTTCTCGCCGCGCGGCTTCGCCAAGGTCGAGCTCGGCCTCGCCCGCGGCAAGAAGGAGCACGACAAGCGGCAGGCCACGCGCGACCGCGACTGGCAGCGCGACAAGGAGCGGCTGATGCGGCACTCGGCCCGCGACAGCTAGGAGCCTGTCCACGGTTACGGAATCTTAAGACCGGGCGGCTAGAACCTCTCGAGCGCGGCTCGCAGCGGGCCTCGCGAGCGGGAGCGGCAATGCTTGCGATCATCGGCATCGTCCTGGTCATCGGCCTCGTGTTCGGCGGCTACTCGCTGGCCGGCGGCAAGTTCGGCATCATCGTCAAGGCGCTGCCGTTCGAGTTCATGATGATCGGCGGCGCTGCCGCCGGCACCTTCCTCGTCGCCAACGGCATGGGCGTGGTCAAGGGTGCCCTGGGCGACCTGAAGCGCGTCTTCGGCGGCCCGCGCTGGAAGAAGGACGACTACCGCGACGTGCTCTCGCTGATGTATGTCATCGTCAAGCTCCTGAAGACGCGCGGTGTCCTGGCGCTGGAGCCGCATGTCGACGACCCGCACGAGAGCAGCCTCTTCGCCAAGTACCCGCGCATCCGGCACGACCACTTCGCCCTCGACTTCATCACCGACACGATCCGGATGATGACGATGAGCATGGACGACCCCTACCAGGTCGAGGACTGCATGCAGCGGCAGCTCAAGAAGCACCACAAGGAGCTGCACGGTCGCGCCCAGGCGCTGCAGAACATCGCCGATTCCCTGCCGGCGATCGGCATCGTCGCGGCCGTGCTCGGCATCATCAAGACCATGGCGTCGATCGACCAGCCGGTCGAGATCCTGGGCGGGATGATCGGCGGCGCCCTCGTCGGCACCTTCCTCGGCGTCTACCTGGCCTACGGCTTCGTCGGGCCGATGACCGCACGGCTCAACCAGACCTACGACCAGGACGGCCAGTTCTACGCCATCATCCGCGACTGCCTCGTGGCCTATCTGCAGGGCCATTCGGCGCCGATCGCGGTCGAGCTGGCGCGCGGCAACGTGCCGACCGAGCTGCAGCCGAGCTTTCTGGAGATCGACGAGGTGCTGCAGGCCCTGCCGGCCGATCCGCTCGCGTCCTGAGCAGTCGATAGGCAAGCCGATCCGCCATGGCCGACAACAGCCCGATCATCATCCGCAAGATCATCGAGGAGGAGGGGCACGGCCATCACGGCGGCGCCTGGAAGGTCGCCTATGCCGACTTCGTCACGGCGATGATGGCCTTCTTCCTCATGCTCTGGCTGCTCAGCACGGCCGACGAGCAGCAGCTCAAGGGGCTGGCCGAGTATTTCAGCGACGCGGCGGAGAACCAGAGCCAGCCGGGCGGCATGGGCGGCGTGCTCGACGGCATCTCCTTCGTCACCCCGGACATGGCGGTCCAGGCGCCGGTCTCGCCCTTCGCGCCCTCGAGCCTGCCCTTGACCGCGACGCCCGAGGAGGCCGATCCGGACGATTTCGCCCTCGATCTCGCGCTCGCCTTCGGCCTGGACGACGCGGCGGATGCGGCGGCACGGCGGCCACTCGATGACGAGGCCTTCGCCGAGGAACGGCGCCGCCGCGAGCAGGCGGCGTTCGACGAGGCCAGGGCGGCGATGCTGAACGCGCTGAGCCAGCGGCCGGAGCTCGCCAGGTTCACCGACAGCCTGATCATCGACGACACGCCCGAGGGGCTGCGCATCCAGATCGTCGATCGCGAGCAGAACGCCATGTTCCCGACCGCGTCGGCGGAGATGCTCGCCAATGCCCAGGCGCTCATCGCCCTGGTCGCCGAAGCGATAGGCGATCTGCCGAACCGGCTCTCGATCCGCGGCCACACCGACGCCCGACCCTTCGCCCGGGGCGCCGCCTACGACAACTGGCGCCTCTCGGCGGACCGGGCGAACGCCACCCGCGAAGCGCTCATCGAAGCCGGCGTGGCGGCCTCGCGGGTCGCCGACATCATCGGCAAGGGCCCGTCCGAGCCGCTGTTCCCGGACGATCCCCTCGACGCGCGCAACCGGCGGATCTCGCTCGTCCTCCTGCGCGATGCCACGGGCTCCGCCGCCGGCGGCTCGACCTCCGGCGACCCGCCCGGCAACGGGGCCCCGGACCGTGGCTAGCCGTCGCGACCAGCTCGCCGGCCCGGTCGGCTCAGATCGCCACGCCGTCCTCGACGGGCTCCCAGCAACGGGTGGCCGCGCTCCTGGCGATCGCCTCGATCACCGCCTCGACCCGCCAGCCCTCGGTGAAGTCGGGCCAGGCGGGCGTGCCGTCGGCGATGGCCTGCAGGAGATGGGCCGCCTCGATCACCTTGAGGTCGTTGAAGCCGATCCCGTGACCCCAGCCCGGGGTGAAGCGGGCGAAGGGCGGATGCGGCGGCCCGGTCAGGATGGTGCGAAAGCCGTTGTCGTCGGCGCGGTCGGCCGGCCTGAAGAGCTGGATCTCGTTGAACCGCTCCTGGGTGAAGCGCAGGCCGCCTTGCCTCCCGTAGAGCTCGAAATCGAGGCCGTTCTTGCGCCCCCAGGCGATGCGCGAGCAGCCGAGATGGCCAAGGGCACCATTGGCGAAGCGGACCAGGGTCTCGCTCACATCGTCGTTTTCCACCTGGCGCAGCCTTCCCTCGGCATCGCGGCGCTCGGAGATCGCGGTGGCAAGCCCGGCGCTGACCTCGGCGATCGGCCCGACCAGGAAATGGGCCAGGTTGACCAGATGGCTGCCCATGTCGCCGAGCGCTCCGGTGCCCGCCAGGGCGGTCTCGCAGCGCCAGGAGAAGGGGAAGCTCGCCGGCCCCATGAAGTCCTCGTCGAAGATGGCGCGGAACTGCGTCACGGCCCCGAGCTCGCCGCCCTCGACCAGCTTCCTCGCGAAGGCCACGGCGGGCGAGCGGAGATAGTTGTAGCCGACCAGGGTGGTCGTGCCGGCCGACGCAGCCGCCAGGGCCAGCTCCTTTGCGTCGGCCGCGGTCAGCGCCAGCGGCTTCTCGCACCAGACATGCTTGCCGGCGGCGAGGGCGGCCAGCGCCATCTCCTTGTGCAGCACGTTGGGGGTCGCGATCGAGACCAGCTCGATCTTCGGGTCGGCCAGGAGCTCCTGCCAGTCGTCGGTCGCGCGGGCGAAGCCGAAGCGGTCCCGGGCGGCCTCGGCGCCGGCGATGGCGGCGTCGGCGACGGCGACCAGCTCGGGCCGCAGCGCCGGCTCGAAGCTGTGGCCGACCCGGGCCAGGGCCTGCGCGTGGCAGGCGCCCATGTAGCCCGTGCCGATGACGCCGCAGCCGATGTCAGTCCGTCCCATCGAGGCTTCCTCCTCCACCTGTCGGCGGCTGCTATGCCCTGCCGCCGGCGCGCTTTCAAGGAGACGCGCCGTGCCGCGCACCGACGCTCTCGAGCCAGGGGCCCCGTCATTGACGTCGGGCTGCTTGTCGGGCCCAATCGGCGACCGCAGAGGGCGGAGCAGCGTGACTGGGCACCGCAAGCGGGATGAGCCATCTGACCACGACCCTGGCGACGGCAATGCGGCGAGCGGGCGGGATGGCAGGCGAGCGGACGACGCTGGTCGCGGCGCTCTTCGTCGTCGCGGTCCTCGTGATCGCGTGCCTGGCCGGCAGCCGGGGCATGGCGGTCTACACCCTCAGCTTCTGGCACTACCTCGTCTACGCGCTGGCCTTCTTCTGGCGATCCATCACGCCCGAGCGTTTCCAGCGCGACGCCGTGCTCCTCAAGACCATCTCGCTCGTCGCCCTCGCCAGCGCGTTCCTGCCGACCCTGCCGAGCCTGCTCGCGATCCTCGTCATGGCGGCCGGCTTCGCGCTGAACAATGCGGCGTACCGGGCGCTCGGTGACGCGCGGACCTTCTACGGCGTCGAGCTCGAGGCGCTGCCGCCCGAGCGCGTGACGGCGTTCCCCTATTCGGTCACGGCACATCCGATGCTCATCGGCAACATGGCGGGTTATGGCGGCGCCCTTCTGGATACCGGCTTCCGGCAGGACTGGTGGCCGCTGGCGGTGCTCCATGTCCTCCTCAACTTCGCCATCATCCTGATGGAGGCGCACGGCAGACCAGGCAGAGTGCTCGGCACGCTCGTGCCCATCCTCGCCCTCGCGGTCGGATCGCTCCTGCTGCTCATCGCCTTCAGGGACGTTTGGCCGTTCGCCCTCGTCTCCGTCATTTGCGCCGCGGCCTTCGGTGCCGTGCTGTTCCGCCGCTACGCGACGGCGGCCGGCCGAAGCAACGACCGGGAGAAGCGCGCTTGACCGTTCGATCGACCGGTGCCGCCATCGATAGCGGCGAGCGTCGCCACCGGCCGGCGGGGCGGATGTTCGCCGCCCGGATCGGTCGCTGAACCATCGGCAGCCGGACGCGGGCTGCAAGCTCGTGCTGGTCGACAGCCGGGTCGAGAAGGGGTTCGACCCTTGCGAGCTCGGGCTGCTCGACTTCAAGAAGGAGCCGCACCGGGTCGAGGGGGGACCAGAGCCCGGAGGACCGGCAGGGCATCCTGCTCGAGCGCATCTACCTTCTGGCGCCAAGGAACGCGGACCAGGGCGCTGCTGGCGGCCGATACAGGCGTGCTCTGCATCGTCAAGACGGCCATGGAGCACTCGAAGAGCCCGAAGACGCCGCTGCAATATGTCGCCGGCCATCTCTGCGACATCATGCGGCTGCCGAGCAACATCCATCCGCTGGTGCCATTCGCGGTGCTCTTCGCCGTCAACGGTGCCCTGGTCCGGGGCCTGTCGCGGCGCTGATCAGACCGTTCCGCCGAGCGCGGCGGAGAGGTCCTGCAGCTCCTTGCCGCCGGCCATCAGGTTCTGCAGCTCCTCGAGATTGACCTCGTCCTTGGCGTAGGTGCCGAGCGTCTGGCCGCGGTTGAGGACGGTGAAGCGGTCGCCCACGGCATGGGCGTGGCGCACGTTGTGGGTGATGAAGATGACGCCGAGGCCCTTCTGGCGGACCATGCTGATGTACTTGAGCACCATCGACGTCTGGCGCACGCCGAGCGCGGAGGTCGGCTCGTCGAGGATCAGCACCTTGGCGCCGAAATAGACGGCGCGGGCGATGGCCACGCATTGCCGCTCGCCGCCGGAGAGCGTGCCGACCGCCTGCTCCGGATCGCGGACGTCGATGCCGATCCGGGCCATCTCCTCGCGCGCCACCTGGTCCGCCTCGCCGAAGTCGAAGAAGCGAAAGGGCCAGACGCCCTTGAGCGGCTCGCGGCCCATGAAGAAATTGCGGGTGATCGACATGAGCGGGATCATCGCGAGGTCCTGGTAGACCGTGGCGATGCCGGCATCGAGGGCCTCGCGCGGGCTGTCGAACGTGACCGCCTGGCCCTCGACCTTGAAGGTTCCCGAGCTCGGCTTGTGGACACCGGAGAGCGTCTTGATCAGGGTCGACTTGCCGGCGCCGTTGTCGCCGAGCAGGCAGTGCACCTCGTGCGGGTAGACGCTGAGGCTGACGCCGCCCAGGGCGATCACCGAGCCGAAATGCTTGGTGATGTCCAGAACCTCGATCAGGGGCGGGCCCGACCGCGCCGATGGTGCCGGCATGCGGGACTCCTGCGCGGCAGCGGTAGCCATCTCAGCTCTCCTCCATCCTGGCAATCAAGGCTGGCCTGCCAATCAAGGCTGGCCTGCCCATCAGCGGCGGCCTACCGTTCACCGGTGGCCCGCTTGCGGACGATGTTGTTGAAGAAGACGGCGATCAGCAGCATGCCGCCGAGGAAGACGAGGTACCAGTCCTGGTCGATCTGGGTGTAGGTCAGGCCGATCAGCACCATGCCGAAGATGATCGCCCCGAAGAAGGCGCCGATCACCGAGCCGTAGCCGCCGGTCAGGAGGCAGCCGCCGATCACGGCGGCGATGATCGCCTCGAACTCCTTCTGGAAGCCGCGCCGGGCGTCGGTGCTGCCGGTGTCCATGACGGTCAGGATGGCGACGAGGGCGGCGCAGCAGGCGGTGATGATGAAGAGCGTGGTCTTCACCCGGACGACCGGCACGCCCGAATTGCGCGCCGCGTTGGCGTCGCCGCCGGCGGCGAAGATCCAGTTGCCGACGCGGCTCCGGGTCAGGACGATGGTGGCGACGGCGGCGATGCCGAAGAACCAGAGGATGTCGACCGGGATCCCGCTGACCTTGGGCACGCCGTTCGAGAAGGTCTCGATCATGCCCCGCTTGGCGAGCCAGGCGAAAAGGCCCTCGAACGCCTTGCCCGAGAAGAGCGGGGCCAGCACGCTGTCGCCGACCGCTTCCCTGATGCCGCGCATCTGGGTCGACCCGCCGGTCGCCCATTTCAGCCCGACCAGCGTCAGGCCGCGCAGGATGAAGAGAAAGGCGAGCGTGACGATGAACGAGGGCAGGCCGGTGCGCAGCACGATCTGCCCATTGAGCGCGCCGAAGGCCGCGGCCATGGCGAGCGTCAAGAGGATGGCCGGCAGCAGCGGCAGGTGCAGGGCCGTCACGGCGGCACCGAAGACGAGGCCGGCAAAGGCCACCATCGAGCCGACCGAGAGGTCGAACTCGCCGCCGACCATCAGGAGGGCGGCGCCGATCGCGAGGATGCCGAGCTGGGCCGCCGGCGACATGAAGGTGAGGATGCCGGAGAGCGTGAACATCTGGCCGCTGGCCAGGATGTAGAAGAAGATCGAGACCAGGACGAGCCCGGAGAAGGCGCCGAGCTCCGGGCGCCGCATCAGCCGCGTCATGAAGGACGCCTGCTTCAGCCGTTCGTCGGCAACCGCCATTCCCGTCTCCCCTCGCTCTCAGCCTGTCCTGCGCGCCGCCGCCGGGACCGACCGGCATGGTCGGTCCCGACGGCCCGGGCCTCGGGTCAGCGGATGCCCTTGGCGCTGAGCTCGATCACCTGCTCGGCCTTGTCGGCGGTGATCAGGTTCGGGCCCGACGGCACGTCGCCGCCCGGCATCAGGCCGTAGCGCGCCTGCAAGGCGAGGAAGGCCACCGGCAGGTAACCCTGCAGGAACTGCTGCTGGTCGATGGCGAAGGCGGCCTTGCCGTCGAGGATCGCCTGCAGGAAGTTGGCCGAGAGGTCGAAGGTGGCGAGCCTGACGTCGCCGGTCTTGCCGGTCTCCTCGAGCGCCCGCAAGGCTGGCTCGCCGGCGGTGCCGGCGCCGAGCGCCAGGATGGTGTCGATCGAGGGGTCGCTCGCCATCGCCGCCTTGACCTTGGCGGTGATCTCGGCCGGATCCATGGTCACCGGCAGGATCGTGACGGTGCCGCCGAAGCCCTCGGTGAAGCCGGCGCAGCGCAGGTCGAGGGAGACGTTGCCGACCTCCTGGTTGACGCAGAGCCCATTCGTGCCGCCCATCCCGGCGAGCTCGGCGCCGGCGATCTTGCCGGCGTCGAACTCCGACTGGCCGACATGCAGGAGGGCACCCAGATCGTGCGCGACGTCCGAGCCGGAGTTCATCGAGATGACGTTGATCCCGGCATCGACGGCGTGGCGGATGGAGGGGCCGAGCGCGTCGGCGTCGGGGATCGAGACGACGAGGCCATAGGGCTCCTGGTTGATCGCCGCATCGATGAGCTGGCCCATCGCCACCATGTCGAAGGTCTCGGGTGCGCGGTAGTCGACGGCGACGCCGTAATCCTCGGCGGCCTGGTCGACGCCGTTCTTGACCACCGACCAGAACGGGTCGGAGGCTTGGCCGTGGGTGACCACGATGATGCTGGTGTCCTGCGCCAGCGCACTGCCGGCCATGAGCATGGCGGCGACGGCCCCCGCCGCCAGGGTTTTCGTGCAGGTCATGGAAACCTCCCGCTTGGATGGTGCAGATCGCCTTGTCCGACAGCGCTGCCAGAACAGCATTTCCATCTGCTTGGGCTTATGGAATACACATTCCAGCCCAAGGTTCAAGTGCCGGGCCAGCCGAAGGCCCGAAGGTCCGGCCAGCCGAAGGCTCGAAAGCCTGGAGCAGGCATTCTGGGCTCGCCCCGTCTGGAGCGCATGCGCCGCCGATGAAGCAGCTGACCCGCACCGTGCCGGAGAGCTTCGCCGATCTGGAGCAGGCCATCGCCGCCCGGCATGGCAGCCTGAGCACGCGGCTCAAGGAGATCGCCGCCTTCGTGCTCACCCACCCCAACACCATCGCCCTCGAGACCGTCGCCACCGTCGCCGAGCAGGCCATGGTGCCACCCTCGGCGCTGGTTCGCTTCGCCCAGGCGCTCGGCTTCGACGGGTTCAGCGACATGCAGCGGCTCTTCCGCCTCAGGCTGGTCGAGCAGATGCCGAGCTACGCCGACCGGCTGGCGCAGCGCGAGACCGGCGACGCGGCCGAGGGCGACAGCCTCGACCGGCTCGTCCAGGCGGCCCACCGGGCGATCGACGAGCTCGCCATCGAGACGCCGCGCGCCGACCTCCGGGCGGCGGCCGAGCTTCTGGCCGCTGCCCGGCGCATCCTCGTCGTGGCGCAGCGGCGCAGCCTGCCGGTCGCCACATACCTGCTCCATGGCCTGCTCAACCTGGAGCGCCCGGCCCAGCTCCTCGACAACCAGGGCGGGATGCTCGGCCAGCAGCTCAAGACGCTGGTGCCGGGCGACGTGCTCCTGGCCCTGAGCTATCGGCCCTATGCGCCCGAGACGCTCGAGGCGGTGCGTGCCGCCGAGGTGCTCGGCCTCGCCATCGTCGCGATCACCGACCTGCAGCTCAGCCCGCTCGCCGCCTATGGCCGGCCCACGCTCTTCGTCCGCGACGCCGAGATCCAGAGCATCCGCTCGCTCGGCGCTTCCATGTGCCTCGCCACCAGCCTCGTGATCGAAACCGGCAAGCGGCTGGTGGCGGCCCGGGGCCGCCGGCAGGTTTAGACATTTCATGCCTGAACGGCGCTGGCCATGCTTGAAGAATGTTGGAATGCATGTTGCATTGAGCGGTGACAGGGAACCGCCGAAAGCCTTCCGATGCCAGATAGAGAACCCGTGCTCGATGTCGTGACCATCGGCCGCTCGTCGGTCGACCTCTATGGCGAGCAGGCCGGCGGGCGGCTCGAGGA
The DNA here is from genome assembly GCA_964393275.1 of uncultured Geminicoccaceae bacterium. Classification (GTDB taxonomy): domain Bacteria; phylum Pseudomonadota; class Alphaproteobacteria; order Geminicoccales; family Geminicoccaceae; genus SLRI01. The sequence goes on from CAYMTA010000010.1 coordinate 29,465, forward strand.
CATGTCGAGCTTCGCCAAGTATGTCGGCGGCTGCCCGACCAACATCGCCATCGGCACGGCCAAGCTCGGCCTCCGCCCGGGCCTGATCACCGCCGTCGGCGACGAGCACATGGGGCGATTCATCAAGGAGGAGGTCGAGCGCTGGGGCGTCGACACGACCTGCCTCAAGACCGATCCGGCGCGCCTCACCTCGCTCGTCATCCTCGGCATCCGCGACGAGCACAGCTTTCCCCTGATCTTCTATCGGGAGAACTGCGCCGACTCCGCCCTCGACGCGGCCGACATCGACGAGGCCTACATCGCCAGCGCCAGGGCCGTGGTGGTCACCGGCACGCATTTCTCGAGGCCCAATCTCGACCGCGCCTCGCGCAAGGCCGCGACCGCCGCCCGGGCCCATGGCCGCAAGGTGATCCTCGACATCGACTACCGGCCCGTCCTCTGGGGCCTCACCGGGCACGGGCTCGGCGAGGAGCGTTTCGTCGCGAGCGGCAACGTGACGGCCCATCTCCAGACCATCCTGCCGCTCTGCCACGTGGTCGTCGGCACCGAGGAGGAGCTGCACATCGCCGGCGGCACCACCGACACGCTGGCTGCGATCCGGGCGGTGCGGGAGCATGCGCCGGAAGCCCTCATCGTCTGCAAGCGCGGGCCGATGGGCTGCGTCGCCTTTCCGGCCGCCATTCCGGACGACATCGAGAAGGGGATCAAGGGGCCGGGATTTCCGGTCGACGTCTACAACGTGCTCGGCGCCGGCGACGCCTTCATGAGCGGCTTTCTTCGGGGCTATCTGCGCGACCTTCCGGTCGAGGAGTGCTGCCGGCTGGCCAACGCCTGCGGCGCCTTCGCCGTCTCGCGCCACGGTTGTGCCCCGGCGATCCCCTCCTGGATCGAGCTCAGCCACTTCCTCGAGCATGGCTCGCCCGTCCGCGCCCTGCGCAAGGACAAGGTCCTCGAGCAGCTCCACTGGAGCACCAACCGCGAGCGGCACCACCCGCAGGTGCTGGCCTTCGCCTTCGACCACCGCAGCCAGCTCGAGGCGATGGCCGACGAGGCGGGGGTCAGCCGCGCGCATATCGACCGGTTCAAGGCGCTCTGCTGGCAGGCGGTGGAGCGATTGCGTTCGGGCCGCGACGATCTCGGCATCCTGCTCGACGGACGCTACGGGTCGGCGACGCTCGCCGAGGCCACCGGCCAGGGGGTCTGGATCGGCCGGCCGATCGAGCAGCCGGGCTCGCTGCCGCTCCGCTTCGACGAGGGACCCGACCTCGGCAGGGCCTTGCGCGAATGGCCGCGCGAGCACTGCGTCAAGTGCCTCGCCTTCTACCACCCGGACGATCCGCCGGCGCTCCGGGCGGAGCAGATCGAGCGGTTGCAGATCCTCCAGGACGCCGCGCGCGGCACCTTCCACGATCTCCTGATCGAGATCATCGCGAGCAAGTCGGGCCTGCCGGAGGAAACGACCACCCTCGCCCGCGCGATCCGCCAGCTCTACGGCGCCGGCCTCTATCCGGATTGGTGGAAGCTGCCGGATCCCGGCAGCGACGCGGCCTGGCGGGCCGTCGCCGACACCGTCGGTGCCTACGACCCGTATTGCCGGGGCGTCCTGCTGCTCGGCCTCGAGGCACCCGAGGCGACCCTCGAGGAGGCCTTCCGCCGCGCCGCCCCGCACCCGATCTGCAAGGGCTTCGCCGTCGGCCGGAGCATCTTCGGCGAGGCGGCCAGGGAGTGGCTCGCCGGCCGGATCGACGATGCTGCCGCCATCGACCGGATGGCCGGAATCTATGGCCGGTTGATCGCGGCCTGGGACAGGGTCCGCGCTGGAGATGCCACATGAGCCGTCTGCTTTTGAAGAACAGCGAGCCCGATGCCAAGGGGCTGGTCCACCGGGTGACGCCAGCGAGCGCCGGCTGGGGCCATGTCGGCTTCGACCTCCACCGGCTCGCAAAGGGCCAGCGGCTGGAGGTCGCGGGCAATGGCGACGAGACCTGCATCGTCCTCGTCACCGGCACGGCGACGGTCGAGGCCGGCCCGCACATCTTCCGCTCGATCGGCGGCCGGGTCAGCCCCTTCGAGGGCAAGCCCACGGCGGTCTACGTGCCAGGGGCGACGCCCCATGCCGTCATTGCCGAGAGCGCCCTCGAGCTCGCCCTCTGCACGGCGCCCGGCGGCGGCGACCACGGCGTTCGCCTGATCGGCCCGGACGACATCCCGTACAGCAAGCGCGGCCAGGGCACCAACACCCGCCACGTCCACGACATCCTGCCCGAGACCGAGCCGGCGCATTCGCTCCTCGTCGTCGAGGTGATCACGCCCTCGGGCGGCTGGTCGTCCTATCCGAGCCACAAGCACGACACCGACAACCTGCCGCACGAATCGCTGCTCGAGGAGGTCTACTATCACCGGTTCAGCAAGCCGCAGGGCTTCGGCGTCCAGCGCGTCTATACCGACGACCGCTCGCTCGACGAGACCATGACCATCGAGGACGGCGACCTCGTCATGGTGCCCAAGGGCTACCACCCCTGCGGCACCGCGCACGGCTACGATCTCTACTACCTCAACGTCATGGCCGGGCCGAAGCGCACCTGGCGCATCAACACCGAGCCCTGCCACCGCTGGCTCCTGAGCTGAAGCTCAGCGCCGCCAGAAATCGGGGGTGAAGAGCAGGAAGACGGTGAAGATCTCGAGGCGGCCGAGCATCATGGCGAAGGCCAGGAGCCATTTGGCGGCGTCGGGCAGGCTGGCGAAATTGCCGGACGGGCCGACGATGGGCCCGAGGCCGGGGCCGACATTGGCGATCGCGGTGACGCTGGCGGTCAGCGCCGTCACCAGATCGAGGCCCATGAGGCCGAGCAGCACGGTGAAGATGGCGACCATGCCGAGCAGCGCCGCGACGAAGGCGAGCACGGCGCCGGGCACGTCCTCCGGCAGCCGCCGGCCGGCGTAGCGCAAGGGCACGACCTGGTGCTGCGCCACGAGGCGGCGCAACTTCAGGTGGATGAGCTGCCAGATGATCAGATGGCGGTAGACCTTGATCCCGCCCGCGGTCGAGCCGGCGCAGCCGCCGAGGAACATCAGGATGAGGAAGATGGCGTCGGCGCCGGGCCCCCAGAGCGTGTAGTCGGTGCTGGCGAAGCCGGTCGTCGTCACCACCGAGACGACGTTGAAGGCGGTGTGCTGCAGCGCATCGTCGAACGGCATCTCCTGGGTGATCGCGAGCCAGGCGGCCTTGCTGCCGACAACGAGAAGGAAGAAGACGAGGAGGGCACGGACCTGCGGGTCCTTGAGCAGGGCACCGCGGTCGCCGCGCAGGAATCGCATATAGGCGAGGAAAGGCAGGGCACCGGCGATCATGAACAGGGTGCCGATCCAGTGCGTCAGCGGCCGCCGGAAATAGCCGAAGCTGGCGTCATGGGTCGAGTAGCCGCCGGTCGAGAGGGTCGCCATGGCGTGGTTGATCGCATCGAACGCGCTCATCTCCGCTATGCCATAGGCCACGGCGCAGGCGACGGTGAGGCCGAGATAGACGAGCACGGTGCCGGCCACCATGTTGAAGGCGCGCGGCACCACCTTCTCCGACTGCTCCGAGCTTTCCGTGCGGAAGAGCTGCATCCCGCCGATGCGCAGGAAGGGCAGCAGCACGATCGCCATGACGATGATGCCGATGCCGCCGAGCCACTGCAGCAGCGAGCGCCAGAGCAGGATGCCGGGCGGCAGCCCGTCGAGGCCGGCCAGCACCGTCGAGCCCGTCGTGGTCAGGCCGGACATCGCCTCGAAGAAGGCATTGGTGTAGCCGTGCCCGAGCCCGATCATCGGCAGCGCCGCGAAGGCCGGCACGATCACCCAGGTCAGCGCGGTCAGCAGGAACGCCTGGCGCAGGTCGAGCTGGAACGGTTCCGGCCGGTAGGTGACGAGGATCAGGAGGCCGCCGAAGAAGACGGTGATCGCCGCCGAGACCACGAAGGTGAGCCAGTCGGGGTTGGCGAAGGTCGCGTCGATCAGGGCCGGCACCAGCATGACCACCGCCAGCACCCCGAGCAGCAGCCCGATCACCCGGGCGACCGGCGCGAGCTCCATCGCGGCTCCTAGCGCTGGCGCACGACCCAGACCGAGCAGCCGGCCTGCAGCGCCACCTGCGCCGCGTTGGAGTCGTCGAGCGCCTCGCCCGCCTGCGGCGAGTGCGTGCCCATGACGATCAGATCGGCACCGACCTCGTCCGCCGTGTGGCAGATCTCGCGCACGGGGTCGTCCCAGTCGGCGCGGACATGCGCCTCGACGGTGATATCGTCGGCGAAGCGCTGGGCGACGAACTCGTGCAGCATCGGCAGATAGGTCTCCGGCAGCGCCGCCGGGTCGTGGGCGGTCGGCGGCGCCACCCAGAGCACGGCCAGGGTGGCGCCATAGCGCCGCGCCAGGTCCTCGGCGGCGTCGATGGCGGTTCGCCAGGCCTCGGGACTGGTCAGGTCGATCGGCAGGAGGATCTTCTTGAGCAACTTCGAGCTCTCCGGTCAGCGGCCGGAAAGGCGCTCGCCGGCCGCCGGCATCATGCCACGGCCACGTCGCGGGTGCTACCTGACGACGAAGACGGAAATCTTGGCGTGGCTCGCGATCCACCCGGCATTCGAGCTGATCAGGTGATCCAAGATGCCCGGGATATGCGAGGCCATGATCACGAGGTCGGCGCCGATCTCGTTGAACGCCTTCAGGAGGTCACGGTCGAGATCGACCGCCGGATCGAGGCTGACCAGGGGCTTGGCCCTGGCTTCGATGCCGAGGGCGGCGCCACGCTCGGCGGCGAACCGCTCGAGCTTGCCCTTGAACTCCTCGGGCGTGCGCGCGACGCTCGACGGCGGCTCGGTCGTCGCCCCCACGTAATGGAGCGTGGCCCCATAGTGGCGGGCCAGATCTGCCGCCGTCTCCAGCGCCTTGCCCAGCCGGTCGACATGGGCGAGGTCGACCGGCACGGCGATGACTTTGTACATCGAATTCTCCCGGGCTGGATTCGGTCCTAGCGCGCCATCTGCGGATCGGCGCGAAGCCCCTTGAAGGTGCACCAGCACATGACGACCAGGACGATGGCGAAGGGGAAGCCGGTGGCGATGGCGGCGCCCTGCAGCGAGGCCAGCCCGCCGCCGAGCAGGAGGGCGATGGCGACGAGGCCCTCGAAGGTCGCCCAGAAGACGCGCTGCGCCACCGGCGCGTCGGTCTTGCCGCCGGCGGTGATGGTGTCGATGACGAGCGAGCCCGAATCGGACGAGGTGACGAAGAAGACGATCACCAGGACGATCCCGAGAAAGGACGAGACCATGGGAATGGGCAGGACCTCCAGCATCTTGAAGAGCGAGAGCTCGGGCCTGTAGGGGGAGATGGTGTCGGCGACGCCCTGATAGCCGTCGTTGACGATCTGCAGGATCGCCGTGCCGCCGAAGGCCGTCATCCAGAGGATCGATACCAGGGTCGGGATGATCAGGACGCAGGTGATGAACTCGCGCACCGTGCGGCCGCGGCTGACCCGGGCGATGAACATGCCGACGAAGGGCGACCAGGAGATCCACCAGGCCCAGTAGAACGTCGTCCAGCCGTGCATGAAGCCGGTGTCCTCGCGGCCGAAGGGGTTGCTGAGCGGCAGGAGATCGGCGGCATAGTGCCCGGCATTGGCGAAGAAGCCGGTGAGCACGGCGAGCGTCGGCCCGGCGATGATGACGAAGAGCAGGAGGACCAGGGCCAGGACCATGTTGATCTCGGAGAGCCGCTTCACGCCCGCCTCGAGCCCGGCCACGACCGAGGCCAGCGCCACCGCGGTGATGCAGATGATCAGCACGACCTTGGTGACCTCGGTCGCCGGAATGCCGAAGAGGTAGTTGAGCCCGGCCGAGGCCTGCTCGGCGCCGAAGCCGAGCGAGGTGGCGAGGCCGAAGAGCGTGGCGAACACCGCCAGCGTGTCGATGATGTGGCCGGGCCAGCCCCAGACCCGGTCGCCGAGCAGCGGATAGAAGGCCGAGCGGATGGTCAGGGGCAGGCCATTGTTGAAGGTGAAGAAGGCCAGCGACAGCGCCACCACGGCATAGATCGCCCAGGGATGCAGGCCCCAGTGGAAGATGGTCGCCGCCATGGCCATCGCCCGCGCCGCCGCCACGTCCTCGGGATTCACGCCCAAAGGCGGATTCAGGAAGTGGTTGACCGGCTCGAGCACGCCGAAGAACATGAGGCCGATGCCCATGCCAGCGGCGAACAACATGGCGAACCAGTCGGCATAGGAATAGTCGGGCGTGGCGTCGGCGCCGCCCAGCCTGATCCGGCCCCAGGGCGAGACGATCAGGAAGAGGCAGAACAGCACGAAGATGTTAGCCGCCGACATGAACACCCAATCGAAGGTCGAGGTCAGCCAGGGCCGCAGCCAGCCGAAGAAGGCGGCGGTCCCTTCCTGGAACATCAGGGTGAAGATCACGAAGCCGACGATCGTCACGGCCGAGATCATGAAAACCGGGTTGTGAATGTCGAGACCCAGGATCTGGATGTTGTCTCGCCCGACCTCGTAGTCGATTGATTCGACAGTAAAGTCCGGCTGGGCGTGCTTGCTCATCTGGCCTCCCCATGGTGGAAGCGACACGAGGATGACGGATGATCTCATCCGCCATTGGTGTCCCTGGCCGCGGCTGATCCCTTCAGCTTAAACCGATGAGAAAGCGCATTGCAACCTCGCACGCCGATGACGCGGGGAGCGCCGGGTCTTGCGAGGTCGGGGTGGAGGGGTGCCGACAGCGGGATTGACGGCGGCCGGCAACCGTGCCGACCTGTGGCGGTGCCCAGGGCCGGACCAGGAAGGAGATTCGCCATGCCGGAGATTTTCAACCGCCACTTCACCCGGTCCGAGCTGACCCGGCATGTCGGCGACACGTCGCAGCTCTTCGGCGTCGATCTCGTCACCCACGAGGACGGGCCGGAGCGCGGCCTTCGGGTGCTGCGCTTTCGCACCGGCGGCGGGCTCGAGCTCGAGGTCCTGGTCGACCGGGCCATGGACGTGGGTGCGATGAGCGTCTGCGGCGTGCCGCTCGGCTGGCGCTCGGGCAACGGCTTTCGCCACCCCTGGCTGCACGAGCACGATGCCGAGGGCGGCCTCGGCTGGCTTCGCTCGTTCTCCGGCCTCGTCAACACCTGCGGCCTCGACCACATCATGGGCATGGCCGAGGAGAGCGCCGAGCACTTCAACTACCCCTACCGGGCCAGGGTAAGCCACGGCATCCACGGCCGCATCGCCTTCACCCCGGCGCGGCTGCAGGGCTTCGGCGAGCGCTGGGACGGCGACGAGTGCATCCTCCATGCGGAGGGAACCGTTCGCCAGGTCACGATGTTCGGTGAGAACCTCGAGCTGGCGCGCCGCATCGAGGCGGCGGTCGGCGGGCGAACCGTCAAGATCAGGGACAGGGTGACCAATCTCGGCTACCGCACCACCCCGCACGCGCTGCTCTACCACGTGAATGCCGGCTGGCCGGTGGTGGCGGCCGAGGCCCGGCTCAGCCTGCCGCTCGAGCGCACGGTATTCCATGCGCACGATCCGCGCGCGACGAGCATCGGGCCGCTCGAGCAGGCGGCCCCCCAGGCCGGGTTTCGCGAGCAAGTCTACGAGCACGCGCTGCGGCAGCGGGCCGATGGCATGGTGCGGGTCCTTCTGGCCAACCCGGCCTTCGCCGGCCTTGCGGGCTCGCTCGGCATCGGCCTCGCCATGCGCTATGACGGCCGCAGCCTGCCGGCCTTCTACCAGTGGCAGAACCTGCACGAAGGCGACTATGTCATCGGCATCGAGCCCGCGACCTGCCATGCCGGCAGCCGCGAGGATTGGAAGAAACGCGACGAGATGATCTGGCTGGAGCACGGCGAGAGCCGCGAATACCACCTCGAGCTGGAAGGCGTCGTCGGCGAGACGGCGCTTCGGGCGATGGTCGACGAGATCGATGGCCTGCGCTGAAGGGGTTCTCGACCGGCCGGGCACCCATTGGCGGATCGAGAAGGCCGACCGGGCAGCCCTCCTGATCGATGGCGCCGCCTATTTCCGCGCGCTGGCCCATGCCATGGAGCAGGCCTGCCGCTCGATCGTCATCCTCGGCTGGGATCTGCGGAGCGATCTCCTGCTCGACCCCAAGGGGTCGACCGAGACCCTGGCGGCCCGGGTGAACCGCCTGCTTCAGGCGAAGGCGGGGCTGCATGTCCGGATACTGATCTGGGACTGGCCGATGGTGCTCGCCGCCGACCGCGAGCTTCTGCCGCAATGGGGATTCGGCCCCCTGCAGGATCGGCTGGACTTCGTCCTCGACGACGAGATCCCGGTCGGCGCCGCGCACCACGAGAAGCTGGTCGTCATCGACGACCGGCTCGCCTTCGTCGGCGGCATCGATCTCACCGCCGGCCGCTGGGACACGCCGGAGCATCACCCGGGCAACCTGCGCCGCCAGGGGGCGGACAGCGACCCGGGGCGCCGACCGTTCCACGATGTCATGCTGATGGTCGAGGGCCCGCTGGCCTCCGCCTTGAGCGAGCTCGCCGCCGAGCGCTGGCTGCGGGCGACCGGCCACCACCCCGCGTCCGGCGCGGCGGAGCCGGATGCGCCGGGCGATGCCGGGCTCTGGCCCGAGGGGGTCGAGGCGGACATCGAGGATGTAGCGGCCGCCATCGCCCGCACCCGCCCCGAGATGCCCGGCTTCGCCGCCGTGCGCGAGATCGAGACGTTCTTTCTTGCCGCCATCGCCCAGGCGGAACGGCTCGTCTACATCGAGAACCAGTATCTCACCGTGCCCGCGGTGGCGCGCGGCCTGGCCCGGCGGCTGCGGGACGTTCCCGGCCTCGAGGTGGTGATCGTGACCCCCGAGGCCTGCGAAGGGCCGCTCGAGACCGTGGTGATGGATGCCGGCCGCAAGATCTTCAAGGCCCGGCTCGAAGCCGCCTCCACCGACCGGGTCCGCGTGCTGACCGCCCAGAGCCACGGCGTCGCGGTCAACATCCATGCCAAGCTGATGGCCATCGACGATCGCCTGTTCACCGTCGGCAGCGCCAATCTCGCCAACCGCTCGATGGGCGTCGACACCGAGACCAACATCGTCATCGAGCGGCCCGACGCCGACCCGGTCATCCGGAGCTGGCGGCACCGGCTGCTCGCCGAGCATCTGGGCCGGGAGCCGGACGAGGTTGCCGCCTGCGAGGCGGAGCTCGGCTCGACCATCGCCATGATCGAGCGGCTCTCCGACCGCCGTGCCGCGCACCATCTGGCACCGCTCGTGCTCGAGGATCGACCGATACCGGAGCCGATCTCGGACCTCATCGATGTGACCGAGTATGCCGACCCGCCCGAGCCAATCATCGGCTCGCAACTCCTCGTCGAGCTCGGCCTGCCGAAGCGCAATCGCGACCTGCGCCGCTGGCTCGGCCGTGGCGCCGGCCTCCTGGGGCTGGCCGTGCTGCTCGCCTGGCTGCTCGGTGGCAGCGGGTTCCTCGACAACTGGCTCATCATCGCCGCCGGAACCATCCTCGTCCTCGGCTGGGTGGTCGGCGAGCGGCCCTGGCGCCTGGAGCGGTTCTGATGCGGGTCGTGACCTACAACATCCATGGTGCTGTCGGGCTGGACCGGCGGCGCCGGCCGGAGCGCATCGCCGAGGTGCTGCAGAGCCTCGACGCCGACATCATCGGGCTGCAGGAGGTCGAAGGCCGGCGCAGCCGCAGCCGTGTCGACCAGGCGCGCCTCATCGCCGAATCGCTCGGCTACAACCTGATCGCCGGCCCGCTCCTGCTCGAGGACGCGGATGGCTACGGCGGCGGCTACGGCAACGTGCTGCTCTCGCGCCATCCGGTGCTCGAGGCCGAGCGGCGGATCTACCAGCGCCCGGGCAGCCAGACCCGGGGCCTGCTCGACACCGTGGTGGCGCATCCGCGCCTCGGCCGCCTGCGGGTCATCGTCACCCATCTCGAGGTGCGCAACCACCGCGTCCGCTCGACTCAGCTGCGCGAGCTCGAGAGCCTCCTGGCCGACGGGCCGGAGGGGCCGGCGGTGCTGATGGGCGATCTCAATGAGTGGTGGAGCCGGCGCCACGCGCTGCGCTCGCTCGACCGCACGGTCACCTTCCTCCATTCGCCGGCCACCTTCCCGGCCCGCCTGCCGATCCTCAGGCTCGACCGGATCGCGGTCAAGGCGCTGCGCTCGACCGACCACGACGGCTTCGCGCGGCGGATCGACAACCCGCTCACCCGCATCGCCTCCGATCACCTGCCGCTGGTCGCCGACCTCGAGCCGCTCGAGGCCCTGCCGGCGCCACGGCTGGAGGATCGGGCGCCGGACGAGGATCAGGCGAGCGACAGCTCCTCCTTGCACTCGACGCCGATGGCCCCGCAGGCGGCCTCGAGCTCGGCGAAGGCGGCGTCGATGGCCGCCACGTCGTCGCCGCGAAAGACGATGCTGGTGCCGGGCTTGTCCATCCGGAAGAAGGGATAGCTGCCGATGTCGATCATCGGGTAGCGGTTCTGGATGGCGGCGAGCGTTTCCGCCATGTCGCCCTCGCCCTTGAAGACGACGAGCGTGCGGGCATGCACCAGCGCCCCGCCGACCAGCCGGGGCTTCAGGATATCGAGCATCGCCTGCATGATCTTCGGCACGCCCGCCAGGACGTGCACGTTCTCGACGATGAAGCCGGGGGCGACGCTCACCGGGTTGTCGATCAAGGTGGCACCCTCGGGCGTCTCGGCCATCTTCAGGCGTGCCTCGGTCAGCTTCTCCGGCGGATAGAAGGCGCGCAGGCGCCGCTCGGCCTCGGGATGGCGGATGAGCTTGCGTTCGAACGCCCTGGCGATCGAGCCGGCGGTGATGTCGTCGTGGGTCGGGCCGATGCCGCCCGTGGTGAAGAGATAGTCCACCTTGACGCGCATCGCGTTGACCGCCTCGACGATCTCGGCCTCGATGTCGGGAATGACCCGCGCCTCGACCAGCCTGATGCCGATCTGGCCCAGAAAGGTCGCGAGATAGGCGAGATTGGCATCGGTCGTGCGGCCGGAGAGGATCTCGTTGCCGATGATCAGGAGGCCGGCCGTCACCTTCCTGCCCTGCTCGCCGCCAGTCGCCATGGCCCTTCCTTCCCTTGCTGCCCGACCCGGATATAGCGCCCTTGAACCTGCCCGTCCCCCTGCATCGCGCCACGCTGGTGCGCCGCTACAAGCGCTTTCTCGCCGACGTGACCATGGAGGATGGCGAGGCGGTCACGGCGCACATCGCCGATCCCGGCCGCCTGCCGGGCCTCGCCGTGCCGGGCGCCGCCGTCTGGCTCTCGCGCAGCGGCGACCCGCGGCGCAAGCTGGCGCACCGCGTCGAGCTGGTCCAGACGCCGGATGGCCTCGTCGGGCTGGATACGGGCAGCGCCAACCGGCTGGTGGCGGAAGCGCTCGCCCTCGGCCGGCTACCCGGGCTCGAGGGCTGGGCCGTGGCCGCGCGGGAGCCCCGGCTCGGGCTCGGCACGCGCCTCGATTTCGCGCTCCGCGCGAGCGACGGCCGCGGCGGCTTCCTCGAGGTCAAGAACGCGACCTGGCGCCGCGGCGCCGTCGCCGCCTTTCCCGATGCCGTCACGGCCCGCGGCACGCGCCACCTCCAGACACTCGCAGCACTCGCCGCCGCCGGCACGCCGGCCTTCCTGCTCTTCGTCTGCCAGCGCGCCGACGTCGAGGCGCTCACCATCGCCGCCGACATCGACCCGGCCTACGCGGCCGCCTTCGAGACGGCCCGGAGAGCGGGTGTCGTCATGCTCGCCTGCCGTTGCAAACTCAACCATTGCGCGATATCTATCACCGAGGGCATCCCCATCGTCTGACCGCGTCGGGCCAAGTCCGACGCGCCTGCGGGAGCATCGTGACGGTGACCGACATCAAGGCCCTCGAGCTCGAGCTGCAGCGCCATGCGCTCACCCTGAGCGAGCGACCGGAGACGCCGCAGCCCTACCATGTCGCCGGCGACACCTTCCGCCACAAGGAGCATCTGCGCCGGGCCGGCGGGGTGTGGAGCCGCTTCGACCAGGCCTGGCGCTTTCCCACCCGCACCCATCTCGAGGCGCTGGTCGATCTGCTGAACGGCAAGGCCATGGCACCGGGCCTGGCCGAGGCGGCGGCCGGCTTCAGCGCCGATTCCGGCCGTGACCGGGGGTCGAACGGCGGCAAATGGGGCGACAAGCACTATCACGGCCATCGCGAGCGGCTGCGCGGCCGCTTCCTGGAGGCCGGCCCCGAAGCGCTCGCCGACTACGAGCTGCTCGAGCTCCTGCTCTTCTTCTCCGTCTGGCGGCGCGACACCAAGCCCCTCGCCAAGCAGCTCCTCGAGCGCTTCGGCGGGCTCGGCGGCGTGCTCGCCGCCGACCCGGCCCGGTTTCGCGACATCCCCGAGCTCGCCGCCGGCGGCGAGGAGGACCTGAAGTTCACCACGGTGCTGCTCAAGGCGCTGCAGGCGGCACTGGCCCGCGTGCTCAAGGAGGAGATCAAGGGCCGCCCGGTGATCGCGTCCTGGGCCAGCCTGATCGAGTACCTGCAGGTCGTGATGACCCACGAGCCGGCCGAGCATTTCCGCATTCTCTTCCTCGACAAGAAGAACATCCTGATCAAGGACGAGGTGCAGAGCCGCGGCACCGTCGACCACACACCCCTCTACCCCCGCGAGGTGGTCAAGCGCGCCCTCGAGCTCGCCGCCTCCGCCATCATCATGGTCCACAACCACCCCTCGGGCGACCCCACCCCGTCCAGGCCCGACATCGAGATGACCCGCCAGGTCGTGACCGCCCTCGCCGCCGTGCACATCACCGTCCACGACCACGTCATCGTCGGCAAGAACCGCCACACCAGCTTCAAGTCGAGCGGGTTGATTTGAAGGCAAAGACGCAGGGAGGCCGGCCTCCCTGCACCCACCTTTATTTCGGATCGGTGAGGCGCTTCTTCAGCTCAGCGGACGTCGCTGCATCCGCAAGCGCAAGTTGACGACCGGACCGGCTATCGGTAAATGAGTCTCGCGGATCGGAAAAGCACATCCTTCCTAAGAGCGTTCGCCCGCTCTTTGGCCCCAGCGAAAGCGTTGCGCGGCACCCCCAACCCGTTTGCTTGCAAAGCGGTTAGAGTCGGAATAACTCTGGTGCAATAGGCTGAGACGGATTTCTCTCGATGACCCTTTATCGAACAAAGGACGATATCGAAATCATTCGAAACGAAGTTAATAAGCGCGGTCGGGACAGCATACCTTGGCTACAGGACCAGATTCGCCGTGGATGTATTGACGGCATAAGGCTTCCGGCTGCTCAAAAGGTTTTACAAGATCATGAGACTTCCGAACGGCCGCTTGACTGGTTCGAAGCCAAGCCAAACTTCTTTGGATTTTCTTTTGATCTGAAGGCTGCATTATCCGCTCTCCGCAAGAGTCTACGTCGTTGAATTTCTTCAGAATATTTGCATTAAGCATCTTTGGTTTATATTTGGCCATCGGCGCGGTTTTTGCTTTTTCCGGCTTCTTGTCTAATTTAACTTATGCCGCCTTTCATATGCCCTCAATTTTTGAAATGGGCTTTTCCAATTTTATGTTCGTAGTGTTTTTTCAAATGCTTCGCGTCATCCTTTCTCTTCTCCGCTTTGTCACATGGCCTCTTGTTGTTTATAGCTGGTTAAGCGGACATGCTTCTTTCATGGAAATGTTCTTTGCACCGTGGGCTTCTCCCGCACCAATGGCGGACACTCCAGTTTATTGAACAGAAACGCCTTATTCCAAAGAAGCGACCGCAACCTCCGGCTGAATCTGTCGCTCCTCCACAGCCCGCCCCCGGTGGATAATTACTTCTCTTGTGAAATAATAATATTCCTATATCATGTACAAACTCGTTCATGAATCCGATCTTTTACTTTTATGCGGGTTAAAGGGGACACGTCCCTTTTTAAAACTTGGGAATTCGGGTCCACGAGACTCTTTGGGAATTCGGGTCCACGAGACTCTTTTAACCCTTTGTTGCGAAAGGGGACGCCTGTGTTCCTAATCAGCAGCGTCCTCGATTTCCCCCACTCCGCATTCGACTAAAACCGCTTGGCGCAGCGCCGCCGGCCGTCCTACGCTCACCATGGCCCCGACCCCACTCGACCCATCCGGAGCGTTCGCCATGACCCTGCTCGACCCTGGCCGGATTGCCGTCGTCAAGCCCGGCGGCACCTATGTGGGCAAGCAGGGCTTCACCTACGGTGCGGGTGCGTCGGCCGAGACGGTGGGGGCCGCGAAGATCTGCATGAACGTGCTGCCCATGCCGCCGGGCGCCAGGGCCAGGGCGCACTACCACGAGGGCATCGAGACCATCGCCTACCTGCTCGAGGGCCGTTGCACGGTCCGCTACGGCCAGCACCTGGAGCACAGGGTCGAGCTCACGGCCGGCGAGCAGGGCTTCGTGCCTGCCGACCTGCCGCACGCGCCGTGCAACGACAGCGGCGCTCCCTGCGTCTGACTCGTGGTGCATTCATCCGGCAGCGACCAGGACGGCATCGTGATGCTGCCGGAGCTCGACGAAATCCTGGCCAGGGAGGCGAGTGCCTGACGGGCACGCCCTTGATCGGCCTCCGTAGCCGTTGGCCAAAGGCGACGGTCAATGCCGCCGTGCACATCACCGTCCACGACCACGTCATCGTCGGCAAGAACCGCCACACCAGCTTCAAGTCGAGCGGGCTGATCTGAGCCCCTTCATTCGTCTTGCCGGCCATTCGCGGCGACAGTAGCGTGATGCCGGTCGAATGTGCGGCTGGTGTCCTCGGTGGAGTATCGGTGATGCCGTTGCAGGTGATCGGCGCCGGTTTCGGGAGAACCGGGACGGACTCGATGCGCACGGCCCTGAACATGCTGGGCGTGGGCCCCACCCATCACATGCTGGAGCTCTCGGATCGCCCCGAGCTGTACAAGCTCTGGATCGAGCTGGCGCACGGGGCGGAGCCGGACTGGGAGGCGCTCTTCGACGGCTATCGCGCCTGCATGGACTGGCCGTCCGCCTATTACTGGCGCGAGCTGATCGAGCTCAATCCCGAAGCGAAGGTGATCCTCACCTGGCGCTCGGCCGGGAGCTGGTGGACGAGCTTCGAGAGCACCATCCTGAAGGTCTGGCGCTGGCCCATCGAGAAGTCGCCGCTGATTCACTGGGTCGGCGACGAGGTGTTCGGCGGCCGGCCGGACGACCGGGCGAACGCGATCGCCGTCTACGAGGCGCATGTCGAGGAGGTGAAGGCGACGGTCCCCGCCGACCGGCTCCTGGTCCACCGGCTCGGCGACGGCTGGGCGCCGCTCTGCGCCCATCTCGGCGTGCCGGTGCCGGAGGCACCCTACCCGAGCCGCAACTCGACCGCCGAGCTGCGGACGCGCATGAACCTGGAGTGAACGAGGGCTCAGTCGCCCTCGGCCTCGATCTCCTCGATGCTCGACGCCGCCAGCACCCGGCGGGCCACGCCATAGGCGAAGCCGGCGCGGGCGAAGGCGGCGAGCGCCTGCTCCGGCGTCCGCTCCTGGCCGCCGGGCACCGCGTAGGGCCCGAGCCGGCGCCGGCGGGCGAAGGCGAGCGCCGCCTCGAGGTCGAGCTCCGGCGTCCCCTCGCCCAGCCCCTCCAGCACATCTGTGGCCAGCTCGCGATCGACCCCTTTGGCTGCCAGCTCCTGGACGATCCGCCGGGCCGGCCGGCCCTTCTCGACCAGCCGCCGCGCACGGGTCTCGGCGAAGGCCCGGTCGTCGACGAGGCCGAGCCGCGCCAGCTCGTCGAGCAACGCCTCGATCGCCGCCTCGACCGATGCCGCCTCGAGCCCGAGCGCCGCGGCCTCGCGCAGCGCCCGGCGGCGGAGCACCTGGCCCAGATGCGCCCGGCTGGTGGAGAACCGCTCGAGATAGGCCAGCGCGCGCCGCCGCAGCCGCTCGGGCGTCGGCCGCTTCGCCGCTCGGCCCGGTCGGGCTCCTAGATGTCCAGACGCCATGCCGGCAGCCCCTGCACGCCCGGCACGGTGAGGGCGAAGAGCCCGCCGGCCTCAGGCTGCCGGGCCTCGGTGCCGGGCGTCTGCCCGCTGCCGATCGAGGTGACGTAGAGCGTCTTCAGATCGGCGCCGCCGAAGGCGATCTTGGTCGGCCTCTCGACCGGCATGTCGACGATCCGGTCGACCTTGCCGTCCGGCGTGAAGCGGACGAGCTGCCAGCCGCCGACGCCGGCCATCCAGTAGCAGCCATCGGCGTCGATCGTGCCGCCGTCCGGCCGTCCGGCGAGATCGTCGGTGCGGGCGAAGACGCGCCTCGCGCCCAATGTGCCAGCGGCCCTGTCGTAGTCGGCGACCCAGATCGTCTGCACCGAGGGGTCGGAATCGGACCAATAGAAGAGCCGGCCATCGGGGCTGAAGGCCATGCCGTTCGAGACCCGAAGGCCATCGACCAGGCGGGTCGCGCGGCGGTCCGGGTCGAGCCGCCAGATGGCGGCCACCGGCAGCCGCTCGCCCATCGGCATGGTGCCGGCGATCAGCCGGCCGGCCGGATCGGGCGTGCCGTCGTTGAATCGGTTGTTCGGCCGGTCGGCCTCCGGATCGACGATCGCCTCGATGGCGCCGGTCGCGGGGTCGAAGGTCGAGAAGCCGTTCTCGAGCGCCACGACGAAGCCGCCTCGGGCGCGAAAGCCGAAGCAGCCGATCTTCGACGGCATGGTCCAGACCTTGTTCTCGCCCGTCGCCGGGTCGAGGCGGTTGAGCGTCGGCGCGTTGATGTCGACCCACCAGAGCCGTTGCTCGACCTCGTCCCACATCGCTCCCTCGCCAACTTGCGCCTTGGCGTCGAGCACGCAATCCACCTTCGTCAAAGCCGTCTCCTCGGATCAGGGTCAGGAGCAGGATGTGCCCGCTTCCCGCCCCGATCTCAACCCGGCAGATCGCGGGCGGTCCGCACGAGCGGCGGCTCGGCATCGGTCGGCAGGGCCGCGACATAGCGAAAGATCGCCGCCGCCCGATTGGCGAAGGAGGCGGCCGACGGCAGCATGAAGTCCGGCGCGTCCACCGTGGCCCGGACGATCGACCAGTAGCGCCAGACGTCCGCTTCCTCCCGCTCCAACAGCAGCACCATCTGCAGCCCGTCGACCGGCAGCACGTCCATGCCCAGGACCCGGCCCGGCCGGACATTGTGGATGGTCACCCGGATCCGCTCCGGCGAGAACGTCTCCACCGTGATCGCATGCACCACGGCACCGATGAGGTCGTCCTCAAGCAGCACATGGACCGGCTGGCCGAGCAGGATCTCGCCCTGCCGGAAGTCGCCCCGGACGCTGGCCGGATCGACGCTGGCGAGCGGCACGGCGCTCAGGAAGAGCGGCCGCCAGGCTTGCTTGGTCACCGACCAGTAGCGGATTCGGGTGAGCCCGGAGACCTGGATGAAGCGCTGGAGCAACGCCTCGAAATTCGTCAGCCGGAACCGCACGGCCAGCGCCAGGAGGACGTCGGCCGGCTTCCTCTGCCAGCGGAGGCAGTCGGGCGGCTGCCAGGCCGCCAGCACGTCGGTGTCGCTGCAGGCGAGCACGGCCGGCGGCCGGCCGAGCGTCGGCGGCGCCGGCCGAGGTGCTGAGCCGACGCAGGGCGGCACCGGCAGCGGAGCCGCCGCGGTCACCTCGAGCGGCAGCAGGACGCCGGCCACCAGCAAGGCGCGGCGCGTCAGCCGCGTCGGCACGGCAACACTTCGTTAAGCCCGATATGGTAGGAAAGGCGCATGGGCCGTTTCGCTTCCCTCCTCCTCGCCTTCCTGGCATGGCTTGCCGCAGCGCCGGCCTGGGCGCAAGCGCCGGCCTGCGCACCGGAGAACGCCGGCGAGGTCTCGTGCATGGCCGACCGGCTCTGCCGCTGCCGCTTCGAGCGCGGCGGCAGCATGAGCGTCGTGCCGGCCGGCTGGCGCTGGGATTGCGGCACGCTGCGCCCCTACTGCCATCGCCCGCCCACCCTGGCGCCGGCCAGCGAGACCCTGGGCGGGGTCATCATCGATACGCCGTGGCGCCTGGAACGGCCGCCGCCAGGGCCGCTGCCTCCGGAGGTGCCGCTGCCTGGGCTGCCCTAGGGGTGGGCGCGGGCGGCTGGACCATTCGCCGCCAGGGCTCGCGCTTGTACCAGTCGACCATGTAGGCGACGCCGACCACGGCGGCGAGACCGAGGAGGTTGGCTGCCGCCACGCTCAGCGACTCGCGGCCGGGCCGGGAGACGTTGCCCACGATCACGGCACCGCCGCCGAGCTGGTCGAGCGCTATGGACAGCATCCAGGCCAGCGCCATGCTCGCCATGAAGGTGGCGAGCGCCTGCTGACCGACCTTGATCACGATCCGGGCGGGCGCCGTCTCAAGCAGCCGTTCCCGCCCGTGCAGCGCCCAGAGCGCCAGATAGGTCAGGGCGACGAGGTGCAGCCAGCGCAAGGGGTGCTGGTTGGTCTTGAAGATGCCGCCCTGCTCCCAGTGCTTGAGCCACAGCCAATTGTGGATCGTCTCCAGGGCCGGCACCTGCATGTAGATTTGCCAGCGGCTGAGCGGGATCATGAGCAGCACGAAGGCGGCGGCGAGCGCCAGGAGCCAGGGCCGGTAGGGCGGTGGCCGGACCCAGCCGCGCGACAGCATGAAGCCGGTGAAGAAGACGATCTGCCACGCGAACGGGTTGAAGAACCAGGGCCGATCGGACCAGGGCTCCGCCGGCAGGTTGAGGTTGAACGCCCACGTCGCCGCATAGAGGGCGAGGCAGAAGCCGATGGCGACCCAACGGTGGAGGCGATGCAGCAGCATCACGAGCGGAATCATCGCCAGGATGACGAGATACATCGGCAGGATGTCGAAATAGTTGGGCACGTAGGTGAGGGTGAAGAGCCCGACCAGCTGCGAGGCCGTGTCGTCGAAGAAGGGCTCGAGGTTCATGATGCCCAGATAGTTCCGCTCGGGCGTGCCGTAGAGCTCATTGCCGACGACGGTGATCGCCGCCACGGCGAAGAAGAGCCCGAGATGCGCCCAGTAGACCTGCCAGCAGCGCAGCGCGATGCGCCGCACGCCCATCCAGAACCCGAAATTGACGAAGCTTCCGCCGAAGGCGATCGCCGCGGCATAGCCCGAGCAGAAGACGAACATCTCGGCGGCGTCCGACGGGCCGAAAGCTCCCGGGATCCAGAACGACCAGGAATTCCACTGGATGTGCGCCACCATGATGATCAGCATGGCGATGCCGCGAAAGAAATCGAGCCGAGGATCGCGCCGGCTCTTGCCCGGACCTTGGCTGTGCGAGACCTTCGAGGACATGCGGAATGACTTCCGTCGAGCTGGCGAGCGGAATGCGGAGATGGTGCTGATGGATGCAACAGTCGACCCGCCACGGACGGCCGTCAAGAATCCCCGGCTGGCGCCGGGCCCTGGAGGACGCTCGTCGACGTTCACATTCGCGTTGCCCGGCGCCGCGACCCTGGTGCTGCTCGGGCTCCTGGCCCTGCCATCGTTCGCCGGCCTGGCGCCGTCGGCCGCGGCCGCGGATCGGCTCCTCGGCGCGCCGACGACCCGGACCAGCCCCAGCCTGGAGCGCCAGCTCGACCGGGCGCGCCGCGATCCCTCGGGCGCCAATTCGCTCGAGCGGCGCCAGCTCCAGGACCAGCTCCGCCAGGAGCCGCCCGGAGCGGAGCGGACGCGCCGCCAGAACGCGCTGGAGCAATTGCCGCCGGCGCCGCGAGCCACCGGCCCGGCGCCGCTGCCGCCGCCCTTGCCAAGAGACCGGCTGCCCTCCTCCATCCCGCCGCCGGAGAACGGCCTGCCCACCTCGCTGCCGCCCTTCCCCCTGTCGCGTCCCGCCATTCCCCGCTCGACCGCGCCGGAAGCCGCGGCTCCCTGACCCGCGATGCAGGAGGTCGACCTTTTTCTCATCCGCCACGGCGAGACCTGCTGGAATCGCGAGCGACGGTTCCAGGGACAGCTCGATTCGCCGCTGACCGGGCTGGGCGTCGCCCAGGCCGAGCGGGCCGGGCAGCGGCTGCGGGCCGTGCTCGACGACCCGGCGGCCTACCGGCTCGTCTCGAGCCCGCTCGGCCGCGCCCGGCACACCGCCATCATCGTCGCCAGCTGCCTCGGCCGCGGGAACGACGAGATCACCCTCGACGATCGGCTCATGGAGATGACCTGGGGCGCGTGGGACGGCCTCACCGCCGCCGAGATCGAGGCCAGGGATCCGGCGCTCTGGCAGGCGCGGATCGACGATCGCTGGAGCGTGGCACCGCCCGGCGGCGGCGAGACGCAGCAGGCGATCATGGACCGGGCCTCGGCCTGGCTCGCCGACCTCGCCCCGGCCACCCGCCTGGTCGCCGTGGCCCACGGGGCCCTCGGCCGAGCCATCCGCTGCGCCTATCAGAGCCTGCCGGCGGCCGCCATGCTCGACCTGGACGAGCCGCAGGACGCCTTCTTCCGGCTGCGTGCCGGGCGGATCGAGCGGATCGACTGCGGCGCGGCCGGGGCCGGCTGACCCTCGGTCAGGCCTTCGGCTCCGCGCTCAGCGGCCCTGGGCCTTGCGCCACTCGGCGAAGCGGGCGCGGCTCGCGTCGGTGGCCGGGTAGGTGCCGAAGAGCGGGC
Source organism: uncultured Geminicoccaceae bacterium (assembly GCA_964393275.1). GTDB lineage: Bacteria > Pseudomonadota > Alphaproteobacteria > Geminicoccales > Geminicoccaceae > SLRI01. The sequence continues at coordinate 50,074 of CAYMTA010000010.1, forward strand.
GGCCGCCCTGGACCTCGGTCTCGACGAAGTCCTCGTAGACCGTCATCTCGAAGGCCTCGTCCGCGATCTCGCGGGCGAGATGCGCCGGCAGGCAGACGACCCCCTCGCCGTCGCCGACCATGATATCGCCCGGATAGACGGCGACGTCGCCGCAGCCGATCGGCAGGCCGATATCGGCCGCGTGGTGCAGGATCGGTCCGGTCGGGGCCGAGGGCCGCTGGTGATAGGCCGGCATGGCGAGGGCGGCGATCGACGGCGTGTCGCGGAACCCGCCATCGGTGATCGCCCCGGCCACGCCGCGCATCATCAGCCGGGTCAGCAGGATATCGCCCGCCGAGGCGGCCCGCGCCTCCTTGCGGCTGTCCATCACGAGGACGTGCCCGGGCGGGCAGGTCTCGATCGCCTTGCGCTGCGGATGCTCGAAATCGGCATAGGCCTCGAGCACGTCGATGTCCTCGCGCGCCGGAATGTAGCGGAGCGTGAAGGCCGGACCGACCAGCCGCTTGCCGGCGGCATTGATCGGATGCACGTTCTGCAGGAACTGGTTGCGCAGCCCCCGCTTGAACAGGCAGGTGGTGAGCGTCGCCGTGCTGACCGCCGCCAGCCTGGTCCTGACCGCCTCGTCCATGGCTTCCATCCCCGTCTCCTCTTGCAGTGCAGCGTCGGGCCGGCCACAACCTCCGGTGCACCTTGCACAGAGCCGGAGGAATCGCCGACATGGCAGGCACGAAGGAGTTGCCAGACGCGAAGGAACTGGTCGCGCGTATGGCCGAGATCGGCGAGCGGAGCAACCGCATCTTCCGCCGGTTCCTGGAGCGCCAGGACGACGAGCACTTCCAGATTCCGGATCCGAAGGTGGTCACCGACGCCTTTGCCAAGCTCGCCGAGCACCTGATCGCCCGGCCGGAGCTTCTGGTCGAGGCCCAGCTCAGCTACTGGACGGAGATGGGCCGGCTCTGGGAAGGCTACATGCGCCGCCTGCTGGGCGAGGAGGTGGCGCCGATCGCCACGCCGGCGCCGGACGACCGCCGCTTCAAGGACGAGGCCTGGAGCGAGGATCTCGTCTTCGACTACATCAAGCAGTCCTACCTGGTCACGGCGAGCTGGATCCAGAGCACGGTCGCCAATGTCGAGGGCCTCGACCCGGCGCTGCGCAACAAGGTCGCCTTCTACACCCGCCAGTATGTCGATGCGCTGGCGCCATCGAACTTCGCGCTGACCAATCCCGTGGTGTTGCGCCAGGCCGCCGAGACGCGGGGCGAAAGCCTCTACGAGGGGCTGCAGCGGCTGCTCGACGACCTCGAGCGGGGCAAGGGCGAGCTGAAGATCAGCATGACGCGCGAGGACGCGTTCGAGCTCGGCCGGAACATCGCGACGAGCGAGGGCTCGGTGGTCTTCGAGAACGAGCTGATGCAGCTCATCCAGTACGCGCCGACGACACCGTCGGTGCAGCGGCGGCCGCTGCTGATCATTCCGCCCTGGATCAACAAGTTCTACATCCTCGACCTGAAGCCGAAGAACAGCTTCATCCGCTACGCGGTCGAGGAGGGCTCGACGGTCTTCGTCATCTCCTGGGTCAACCCGACGGCCGAGCTCGCCCACAAGAGCTTCGAGGACTATCTCCTGGACGGCCCGCTCGCCGCCCTCGATGCCGTCACCCGGCAGACCGGCAGCGACGAGGTCAACGTCATCGGCTACTGCCTCGGCGGCACGCTCACCGCCTGCCTCCTGGCGCACGAGGCGGCCAAGGGCCGCAAGCGCGTCGCGTCCGCCACCTTCTTCACCACCATGCTGGACTTCGCCGAGCCCGGCGACCTCGCCGTCTTCATCGACGACGAGCAGCTCGAGCTGCTCGACCGGCACATGGCCAAGAAGGGCTATCTCGAGGCGCGCCACATGCAGCAGGTGTTCAACCTGATGCGCGCCAACGACCTGATCTGGTCCTTCGTCGTCAGCAACTACCTGATGGGCCGGGCGCCGATCGCCTTCGACCTGCTCTACTGGAACGCCGACAGCACGACGATGCCCTACATGATGCACAGCTTCTATTTGCGCCGCATGTACCAGGAGAACCTTCTGACCAAGCCCGGCGGCATCACCCTCGACGGCGTGCCCATCGATCTCAAGGAGGTGAGCCAGCCGGCCTTCTTCGTCTCGACCAAGGACGACCACATCGCCCCCTGGCGCTCGACCTTCAGCGGCAGCCGCCTGCTCGGCGGGCCGGTCCGCTTCGTGCTCGGCGGCTCCGGCCACATCGCCGGCATCGTCAATCCCGCGGATTCCAAGAAGTACGGCTACTGGACGAGCGCCAGCCGCAGCGCCGACCCGGAGACCTGGCTGGCCCAGGCCGAGCATCACGAGGGCTCCTGGTGGCCGGCCTGGCGGCGCTGGCTGGAGCGGCATGGCGGCGGGACGGTGCCCGCCCGAGATCCGGAGGCCGGGCCACTCAAGGTGATCGAGCCGGCGCCCGGCCGCTACGTGCGGGCCCGCAGCGCCGAATGATCCTTCGGAGCCTGTCCGAGATTCTGTCCGGTGGCTGCGAATTTTTGGAATAATTCGGACGGCGCAGCGTCCATTTGACGTGTCTTGACCGACACCGATCCGGCCTTCGCGCCGGCCCGGTCCCGGTCAATGGCTTTTACCGCCCACGATTGGTCCGTCGGCCGTGCGGCCGACGGACATTTTCTTCGCCCGGCCAATCCGCAAAGCAACAGTATTCGGCGCCAGCCAGCGCCCCGGTATTTCACTTCGCTTCCGTCGACAGATGGATTAATGGTGATGGGAACGGGATTCAACTGGAATGCGTATGATCTGGCAGCGTGGCAAGGAACGATCGGGGGCGGCGAGCCAGGCGATCGCCGAGGAGCTGGTCATGCATGTCGCCGCGCTGCGTCGATATGCCCTTCTCCTGCTCGGCGACTCCGCGGACGCCGACGATGCCGTCCAGGAGACCCTGACCAGGGTGCTCGCCCGGGCCAAGAGCTGGCACACGATCGGCGATCTGCGCCCCTATCTCTTCTCGACGCTGCACAATGTCTTCGTCGACTCGACGCGGCGCGAGAAGCGCATGGCCAGCGATTTCCTCTCGGAGGACATCCTGGCTTCACTGGTCACCCCACCCAGCCAGCAGCAGCATGTCGAGCTGCGGGACACCGTCGTGGCCCTGGCCAAGCTGCCGAACGAGCAGCGCGAGGTGGTGCTGCTCGTCGGCCTCGAGGGGCTGAGCTATCTCGAGGCGGCGGAGGCCCTGGGCATACCTGTGGGAACGGTGATGTCGCGGCTGTCGCGGGGCCGAGAGGCGTTGCGCGCCATGACCAGCCGTGAAACGTCACGCAAGCTTCGAGTGGTGAAATGACGCAGGATGACTTGCGCGTCGATGACGCGCTCAACAATGACCGGCTGCTCCGCTTCGTCGACGGGGCGCTGGACGACGACCAGCGCGTGCAGGTGCTGACCGCTCTCTCCGCGCAACCGGAGAAGGTCCTGAGGGTCGAGGCCTATCTGCACCAGAATGCGCGGCTGCGCGCGCTCCGGCAGCATCTGCCGATGCTCGACAGCCGCAGCTTCGCCATGGAGCTGCAAGGCGAGATCGCAAGCCGGCTGGTGGGCCGCCAGACCCGCATCGCGGCCTTTCGCTACGCGGCCGCCGCGGCGGTGGCGCTCGTCGTGCTCGCCGGCGGCGCCGCCGTGACGCTGGACCGGCTCGCCGGCAGGGCGACCAGCTTGGCCGACCAGGTGTCGACCGCCGCGCCCGAGATCTATTTTCCGTTCGGCACGACCCAGCTGGCGGCGAGCGAGCCCGCCGGCCTCGTCGTCCAGACCGGTGGCGCCGAGGCGCCCGCCCCTGCCCACGATGCGTCGATCACCTGGCTCGCCGGGCAGGTGCCGGGCCTGTCGCTCAGAGTTCCGGAGCTCGACGGCATCGGCCTGCATCTCGTCCGCGGGGAAACCCTCGAGACCAGCCGCGCGCCGGCGATCCGCCTGATCTACGCCGACGAGGTCGGCAGCACGGTGACGCTCTATGCCGGCATCGCCCGCTCGAACGCCGATCATGTGTTCCGGCTCGTGCCCGAGGGTCACCTCTCGCTGCAATGGCGCCGGGGTCCGATGATCTTCGCGCTCGTCGCGCCGACCGACAGCCCGCAGCTCTCGGCGATCGTCGAGCTGGTCGGCAAGGGCGTGGCGCAGATCCCGCCGCGTGAGGCCGGAGCGCCGGTTCCGGCCACGGTGCCGGCCGCGACAGCGACCGAGGGCGGCCCGATCCAGGCGATCGCCGTGCCCGCGGCGCGGCCCAGCGCGGAGGCGCTGCCGACCCCGGCACCGGCGGCCGCAACCGCCGCGACGACCACGGGCGACGGCGTCATCGCGCCACCGGCGCTGCCCGCCAAGGGGCCGGCCAACGAGCCCAAGCCGCTCTAGCCCGGCGTCCATCGGCTTCGGTATCGGGCCCGGTCTTGATCCAGGTCAAGTCTGGCCGCGCCCGGCTCCGCTAGCCTCGCTCGCCTGACGCAACCGATCCACCGGCGGCCCGGCGCCGCCGGCCGGGGATGCCCATGCCCGCACCCGCCCGACCTTCCCCCGACCGACCGACCGGCGAGCCGCCCCTCCTGGAGGCGGAGCAGCTCGGCCGGTTGTTCGAGGCGGATCGCGTGCCGCGCTACACGAGCTACCCGACCGCCCCGCATTTCAGCCGGGACATCGGGCCCGCCGACGCCGCGGAATGGCTCGCCGCCCTGCCCCAGGGCCAGCCGGCCTCGCTCTATCTGCATGTCCCGTTCTGCCGCCAGCTCTGCTGGTATTGCGGCTGCACCACCCACATCACCCGTCATGCCGGCCGGATCAACGCCTACGCGCAGACCCTGGCGAAGGAGCTCGACCTCGTCGCCGACCATCTGGGCCGGCCCGTCCCGCTCGCCCATCTGCACTGGGGCGGCGGCACCCCGTCGAGCCTCGGCACCGCCGACCTGACGAGCTTGATGCGGCGCATCGAGGAGCGCTTCGGCTTCGTGGCCGATGCCGAGCGCGCCATCGAGCTCGATCCGCGCTTCGTCTCGGCCGAGCTCGCCCAATGCCTCGCCCGCATCGGCATCAATCGGGCGAGCTTCGGCATCCAGTCCTTCGATCCGGCGGTGCAGCGCGCCATCAACCGCATCCAGAGCGTCGACACCACCCGCGTGGCGCTCGAGCGGCTGAAAGAGGCTGGCATCGGCGCCATCTCCTTCGACATCCTCTACGGCCTGCCGCTGCAGGATGTGGCGAGCGTGGTCGACACGGTCGACAGCGTCGCCGCGCTGGCGCCCGGGCGGATCGCGGTCTTCGGCTATGCCCACCTGCCGGGGCTGAAGAAGCATCAGTCGATGATCAAGGACGACCTCCTGCCGGACGCCGTCCAGCGCTTGGCGCAGTTCGCGGCGATCACCGAGCGGCTCGAGACGCACGGCTACGTGGCGATCGGCCTCGACCACTTCGCCCGCCCGGACGACCCGATGGCGCAGGCCCTCGAGGCCGGCCGGCTGGAGCGCAACTTCCAGGGCTACACGACCGACACGGCGACGACCCTGATCGGCGTCGGCGCCTCGGCCATCGGCAGCTTCGCCGAAGGCTATCTGCAGAACCATGTCGACCTGAAGGCCTGGCGGGCGGCGATCGCCCTGGGCCAGCTGCCGACCGCCCGCGGCCTTCGGCTCGGCGCCGACGACCGGCATCGCCGGGCGATCATCAATCGGCTGATGTGCGAGGGCCGGGCCGATCTCGGAGCGATTGCCCGGTCATTCGGCGACGCCGTCATCGAGCCCGAGTCGCAGCGCTTCGAGCGGCTGGTCGAGCTCGGCATCGTCCGTCGCGACGCCGACCTGATCCTGGTGCCGGCCCGCTATCGGCCGCTGCTCCGCCTCGTGGCCGCCTGCTTCGACCGCTACCTCGCGCCGGGCCCGGCCCGCCATTCGCTGGCCGTCTAGGAGGTCCCGGGTCAGCGCCAGAACGGCTTGCCGCTCTCCCGAAGGGCTTCCGCCCGGGACACGCCGATATCGCTCAGCAGGCGATGGTCGAGCTCGGCGAGGCTGCTCCGCCCGCGCGACCGCAGGATGGCGGTCTCGAGCAGGGCCGCGAGGCCGGCAACGCCGATGGGGCGCACCGCCTGCACGGCGAGCCATGGACCGAACGAGCCGAGATGAACGCTCTTCATGGCGGACTTCATGGCGGACTTCATGGCGAACCCCCTTGCGCCGCATCGAGGAGAGCCGATGCCGGCCGGCATCCAGCGGCGGTGACCCGCTTCTCCTGCACCGTCATCGGCGCCGTGGCAGTGACATTTGCCACAAACGCACGGGTTTCGGGCCGCAGCCTCCCGGCTCAATCCGAGGAGGTGGCCACCACCTCGACCCGCAGGAGCACCTGGTGGCCGACCACGTTCTCGGCCGCCCATTCGCCCCGGCCCACGCCGAACGCGGTGCGGTCGAGCTCGAGCTCGCCCTTGGCCACCGCCCGGTCGCCGTCGACGGTGATGGTCATGGGCAGCACGATCGGCAGGGTGACGTCGCGAATGGTGAGCTTTCCCTCCACCTCGTAGGCGTCGCCGCCGGCGGCGGTGAAGCCGGTGCTGACGAACCGCGCGGTCGGATAGGTCTTCGCGTCGAACCAGTCCGGCCCCTCGATGCCGGCGTCGCGCTCGGCATTGCCGGTGGCGACGCTTTCGATCTCGATCACCGTCTCGACCCTGGCCGCGGCCAGCGCCTTCGGATCGAAGCTGATGTCGGCCGCGAACCGCTCGAAGGCGCCGGTGACCGGCGAGCCCATCTGGCGGAAGGTGAAGGCGAGGCTGCTCTCGCCGTCGACCATCCGCCAATCCCTGGCGGCGGCCGGAAAGGCGGTCGCGAGGATCAGAAGAGCAGGCAAGAACCGCATCGGATCAGCTCCTTCTTGGCAGCAGCATGCGTTTGAGGACGGTGTTCCGGCGGGCGAAATGGTGCTTCAGGGCGCCCAGGACATGCAGGACGAGGCAGAGCATCAGGAGCTTGCCCGCGATCTCGTGGATCGCCCGGAGCACCTTGGCCGCGGCCTCGTTCGGCCCGATCAGGTCCGGCACGGGAAAGAAGCCGAACCAGTTGGCCGGGCTCGCGGTCGCACCGCAATAGAGCCAGCCGCTCAAGGGGATCACCAGGAGCAGCAGGTAGATGCCGTGATGCACCACGATCGCCACCAGCCGCTCGAGCCGACCCATGCCGTCGGGCAGCGCCGGCACGCCGTTCAGCCGGCGCCAGGCGAGCCGTGCCAGGACCAGCACGAGCACGGTCAGCCCGAGCGCCTTGTGCAGGGCATAGTCGACGAACTTCTGCGGGCTGATCGGCAGCTCGACCATGGTCAGCCCGAGCCAGAGGAGCCAGAAGATCAGGAGCGCGCTGATCCAGTGCAGCGCCCAGTGGACGAGGCCGTAGCCATCCGGCGAATTGGTCAGGCGCATGGTCGATCTTCACCCCTGGAGCCGGTCCTCGAAGGCAAGATAGGCACGGCTGCCGGAGAGGCGAACGCGGGCGGACCGCCGCCCCCGGCGGCCCTGCGCCGCAGCCCGGGCGCCGGGTTGCACGTGGACAGCTTGTGGCCACGCCGTTAAGAGGGCTGCGCTGCAAGGCACGATGCGTTGCGGCGATGCCGAGCAGCGCCCGATCGACGGATCGGGCTCTTTTTTCTGGGCACGCTCGATCGACGGACCGGGCGATTGGTGCGGGGACGGCGACATATGTCGGGTTTCGAGTGGTTCTTGCTGATCCTGATCATCGGCTGCGGTGCCGCCGGTGTCGCATACGGAATCTTCACGCGGCAGGTCATTCTGGCATTGCCGACCGGCACGCCGCGAATGCAGGAGATCGCCGCCGCCGTGCAGGAAGGCGCCCGGGCCTACCTCAATCGCCAGTACCGGACGATCGCCATGGTCGGCGTCGTCGTCTTCATCCTGCTGACCGTGTTTCTCGGCTTCCCCGTCGGCATCGGCTACCTGATCGGCGCCGTGCTCTCGGGCCTGACCGGCTATATCGGGATGAACGTCTCGGTCCAGGCCAATGTCCGCACCGCCCAGGCCGCCTCGGGCCCGAACGGCCTCGCCGCCGGCCTCGACGTCGCCTTCAAGGCGGGTGCCGTCACCGGCATGCTGGTGGTGGCCCTGGGCCTGCTCGCGGTCGCCGTCTACTACGGCGTCCTGATGGCCGTCGGCGTCGAGACCCGCACCATTCTCGAGGCCCTGATCGGCCTCAGCTTCGGCGCCTCGCTCATCTCAATCTTCGCCCGGCTCGGCGGCGGCATCTTCACCAAGGGCGCCGATGTCGGCGCCGACCTCGTCGGCAAGGTGGAGGCCGGCATTCCCGAGGATGATCCGCGGAACCCGGCGGTCATCGCCGACAACGTGGGCGACAATGTCGGCGACTGCGCCGGCATGGCCGCCGACCTCTTCGAGACCTACGCGGTCACCGTCGTCGCCACCATGCTGCTCGGCGCGATCTTCTTCTCGGGTCCGGCCACCGCGACCCTGATGATCTACCCGCTCGCCGTCGGCGGCATCTGCCTGCTCGCCTCGATCGCCGGCACCTACCTCGTCAAGCTCGGCCCCAAGAAGAACATCATGGGCGCCCTCTACAAGGGCTTCTGGGGCGCCGCCGGCATCTCGCTGGTCCTGCTTCTGCCGCTCACCGCCCTGGTGCTCGGCTTCGGCACCACCGGCTACGAGGCCAAGGTCGGCGACGTCGTGGTCAAGACCTTCGGCGGCCGGCAGATCTACTACTGCACGCTGGTCGGCCTCGCCGTCACCGGTGCCCTCATGTGGATCACCGAGTACTACACCGGCACCAACTACCGCCCGGTCAAGTCGATCGCCAAGGCGTCGACCACCGGCCACGGCACCAACGTCATCCAGGGCCTCGCCGTGTCGATGGAATCGACCGCCATGCCGGTCATCGTGATCTGCGCCGGCATCCTCGTGGCCTACCTCAATGCCGGCCTCTACGGCATCGCCGTCGCCGCCACCACCATGCTGGCGCTGACCGGCCTCGTCGTCTCGCTCGACGCCTACGGCCCGGTCACCGACAATGCCGGCGGCATCGCCGAGATGGCCGATCTGCCGGCCAATGTCCGCGAGACCACCGACGCGCTCGACGCCGTCGGCAACACCACGAAGGCGGTGACCAAGGGCTACGCCATCGGCTCGGCGGCGCTCGCCGCCCTCGTGCTCTTCGCCGCCTACGTCCAGGATCTCCACTACTACTTCCCGGATCTCGAGGTCGTCTTCGTCCTCTCCGACCCGTTCGTGGTGGTCGGCCTCTTCCTCGGCGGCATGCTGCCCTTCCTCTTCGGCTCGATGGGCATGCAGGCGGTCGGCCGGGCGGCGGGTGCGATCGTCGAGGAGGTCAGGCGCCAGTTCCGCGAGGACAGCGGCATCATGGCGGGCACCTCCAAGCCCGACTACGGCCGGGCGGTCGACCTTCTGACCAAGGCGGCGATCCGCGAGATGATCATCCCCTCGCTCCTGCCGGTGCTGGCCCCCGTCGTCGTCTACTTCGTGATCTTCTGGATCGGTGGCCAGGCCGCGGCCTTCACCACCCTGGGCGCCATGCTGCTCGGCACCATCGTCACCGGCATCTTCGTCGCCATCTCGATGACCTCGGGCGGCGGCGCCTGGGACAACGCCAAGAAGTACATCGAGGAGGGCAATTACGGCGGCAAGGGCTCCGAGGCGCACAAGGCGGCGGTCACCGGCGACACCGTCGGCGACCCCTACAAGGACACCGCCGGCCCGGCGATCAACCCGATGATCAAGATCATCAACATCGTGGCGCTCCTGATCATCGCGATCCTGGCCGCGCACTGATGCCCCGCTGCCCGGGTCGGGCGACCGACCCGGGCAGGCCGTCTCTAGTTGGCCGGGCGCCCGCCGAGCTGTCCGGCCACCGGATCGCCGAACCGCCCGACATTGCCGATCAGCTGCTCGAAGATGGTCATCTCGTTGCCGAGCGACGGCGTGACATCGGAGTCCGGATCGATCTCCATCGCCTCGTCCATGCTGACGTGGCTGACATCCTGGACGATGCCCCGGTCGTCGAAGGCGATCGTCAGCACGCTCTGCTCGGTGATCTCGCTCTGGTAGAACGAGAGCTGCTCCAGCCGCTGGGTGACGTAGTACCAGCGGCTGTCCTCGAAGGTCGCGAGGGTCGACGGGCTGCCCAGGAGCCGCGCCACCTCCTCGCGTGGCGTGACGCCGGGCACGATGCGCTGCACCGCCGCCTCGTCGACCGTGTAGCCGTGCTGCATGACCTGCGGGCTGCAGGCGGCAAGGCCAGCCGCGAGCCCGAAGGCGAGAAGGGGAATCGTGGTGCTCGATTTCAATGACATGGTTTCTGGCTCTCTCCAGCGAACGGCGGATCACCGCCCGAGGCCGATGCGCGGCGGTGGGCCGCGCGTGGGATGAACAGCAGGCGTATCAAGTAAAGTCATGACCACGCGCGAACAAGAGACTTGGCCGGTCAGCCGGGGCATGTTCGGCCGCTTCAGCGGCTGGCTCGGCAGCCGCCGGGCCGACCGCCAACGCCTGGCGAACGCCTTCGCCCTCTATCATGGCATCGTCGCCCGCGCACGGGCACCACACTTCTACAGCGAATGGGGCGTGCCGGACACGCCCGACGGCCGGCTCGAGGTGATTTTCGCCCACACCGCGCTCATGATGCGCCGGCTGCGGCGGGAGGGCGAGGCCGGCGGCAGGCTCGTCCAGGACCTGTTCGACGTGCTCTTCGCCGATGTCGACCGCAACATCCGCGAGCAGGGGGTGGGCGATCTCTCGGTCGGCAAGCACGTCAAGCGCTCGGCGCGGACCTTCCTCGCCCGGGCCCGAGGCCTCGACGCCGCCCTCGACGCGGGCGACGGCCACGCCATCGCCCGCCTCCTCGACCGCAACATCCACAACCGCGCCGGGAGCGCCGAGCCGGCAGCGGCGCCGGCGGAGGGCATGCGCCGTCTGGCCGCCCACCTGCAGGACGAGGTTGCCCGGCTCGAGCGGCTTTCGGGCGAGCGTCTGCTCGCCGGCCATTGTGACCTCCAAGAGCCGGGGCACGAGGCGCGGCTTGACCCGGGATCGGCTTGTGCCTAGCGTTGCTGGCCTTCATGCCCCATCTTATCGCGCCGGCCGCCGGATTTGGGCGCGGCATGGCAGGTGATCGCCGCCGGCGGTGGAGTGAAGCTGAGGCGGACGCGGCGCCAGCCGGACCGGCAGCGTGTTCCGAAAGGGGACCCATTGTGGCGCAAGGCCCTGAATTCTCGCGCTTGATGATGCTTCGTGAGCTGCCCGAGAGGGATGGCCGATCGTTCGGTATCGCCGCCGATCCGGCGGAGCGCCGCCGCGTGGCGGACCGGCTCGATCTCGTGGCGCTCGACGGCCTCGCCTTCGCCGGCCGGGTCGAGCACGGCCCGAGGGAGGGCGTGCTGATCCTGCGCGGCCAGCTCGAGGCGGATGCGACGCAGCGTTGCGTCGTCACGCTCGAGCCCGTGGCGGCCCGCCTCGACGTCGAGATCGAGCGCTATTTCGTGCAGGGCCCGGAGATCGAGGCCGAGGAGATCCTGATCTCGCCGGACGACGAGGAGCCGGAGCCGCTCGACAGGGACTGCCTCGACTTGGGCGAGATCGCCGTCGAGGAGCTCGCCCTGGCGCTCGACCCCTACCCGCGCGCCGCCGACGCCGACGCACGGCTGGAGGCGGAGCAAGCCGCCCTGGGGCATGCCGAGGCGGACGCCGCCCGCTCGGCCTTCGCCGCCCTGGCGGCGCTGCGCGACCAGGGCAAGGGAACCTGAGGAGCGTGCCCGGTCCTCGCTCCACGCACGGGCGTGTCCGTCCGTGTCTCGACAGGCAGAGCCGATGAGCGTCGTCATCGCGCTCGACGTGATGGGTGGCGACAACGCCCCCGAGATCGTCATCGAGGGAGCCGATCTGGCGCTCGAAGGCAATCCCGAGCTGCGCTTCATCCTGTTCGGCGACGAGGCCAGAATGGGCCCGCTCCTGGCATCCCGTCCGGCCCTCCGGCAGGCCGCCGAGCTGCACCACACGCCCGACGCCGTGGCCGGCGACGCCAAGCCGTCGGTGGCGCTTCGCCACGGCCGCAACAGCTCGATGCGTCTCGCCATAGATGCCGTGCAGGCCGGGCGCGCCGGGGCGGCCGTCTCGGCCGGCAACACCGGGGCGCTCATGGCCATGGCGATGGTCGTCCTCAAGACCCTGCCCGGGATCGACCGGCCGGCCATTGCCAGCGTCCTGCCGACCAAGCGCACGCCGGTGGTCTTCCTCGATCTCGGCGCCAATGCCGTCTGCGACGCCGAGCAGCTCTTCCAGTTTGCCGTCATGGGCGAGGTCTATGCCCGGGCCGTGCTCGGCGTCGCCAAGCCGCGCGTCGGCCTGCTCAACATCGGCACCGAGGAGGCCAAGGGCGACAGCGTCGTCCGCCGCGCCGCCGCCCTGGTGCGCGACAGCGGCCTGCCGATCGACTATGTCGGCTTCGTCGAGGGCACCGGGGTCACCGCCGGCACGGTCGACGTGGTGGTCACCGACGGCTTCACCGGCAACGTGGCGCTGAAGATCGCCGAGGGCACGGCGTCGATGATCACCCACTCGCTGCGTCAGGCCTTCTCCAGCAGCCTGCGCGCCAAGCTCGCCTACCTGATCGCCCGGCCGGCGCTCAGGAGCCTGCGCGACCGCTTCGACCCGCGCCTCTACAACGGGGCCATGTTCCTCGGCGTGAACGGCGTGGTCGTGAAGAGCCACGGCGGCACGGATTCGGTCGGCTTCGCCGCCGCCATCCGCGCCGCCCTCGATCTCATCAGCCGTGGCACCAACGAGCGGATCATCGAGGAGATGGGCAAGGTCGCCGCCGCTGCCGCCGATGAGGGCGACAGCGACGATGGCGAAGCGCCCAAGCCGCAAGCGGCCACCGGTTAGGAGCCTGTCCGAGAAATGGTCACGACCTGCATCGCCCCAGGGCAAGCGAGGGCGCGTCAGCCCTGGCTCTGGGCCACGTCGACCGACCCTGACGATGGCCCCGCATCGCGGCGGGCCGGTCTCCTCGCCCAAAGCCAGGGCTGGCGCGTGCAGGTCATGACCATTTTTCGGACAGGCTCCTAGGCAAGGACCCCATGCGGCGATCGATCCTGCGGGCCGTCGGCGGCTATCTCCCCGACCGCACCGTCACCAATGACGACCTGGCCCGGACCCTCGACACGTCCGACGCCTGGATCCAGGAGCGCACCGGCATCCGCCGGCGGCACATCGCAGCGCCGGGCGAGCTGACCTCGGATCTCGCCGTGGCCGCCGCCGGCCGGGCCCTCGACCGCGCCGATCTCGACCGCGCCGCCATCGATCTGGTGATCGTCGCCACCTCGACCCCCGACCACACCTTCCCGGCGACGGCGACGGCGGTGCAGCGCAAGCTCGGGCTGCGGCCGGGCATCGCCTTCGACCTCCAGGCGGTCTGCGCGGGCTTCGCCTACGCGCTCGCCACCGCCGACAACTTCCTCAAGGCCGGCCAGGCCCGGCATGCGCTGGTGATCGGCGCCGAGACCTTCTCGCGCATCCTCGACTGGACCGACCGCGGCACCTGCGTCCTCTTCGGCGACGGCGCCGGTGCTGTCGTGCTGAGTGCCGAGGAGCAGCCCGGCACCGCCCATGACCAGGGCATCCTCGCCACCATGCTGGCCGCCGACGGCCGCCATTATGCGCATCTGCAGGTGGATGGCGGGCCTTCCTCGACCGGCACGGTCGGCCATCTTCGCATGAACGGCCGCGAGGTCTTCCGCCATGCGGTGGGCGAGCTCACCGGCGCCGCGCGCGCCGTGCTCGACGCCACCGGGCTCGGCATCGACGATGTCGACTGGCTGGTCCCGCACCAGGCGAACAAGCGGATCATCGACGCGGTCGGCAAGAAGCTCGGCATCGCCGAGGCGAAGGTCGTGGTCACGGTGGCCGAGCACGCCAACACCTCGGCCGCCTCGATTCCCCTGGCCCTCGACCATCTCTTCGCCAGCGGCCGGCTGAATCGCGGCGATCTGCTGCTCTGCAACGCCATGGGCGGCGGCTTCGCCTGGGGTGCGGCGCTCCTGCGTTGGTGATATCGGGCCCGCGGGCGAGCCCCTGGCGGCAGCCCGGCAGGGCCTCGCCCCGGTTGACGGAAACCTTTGTATCATCTAGCGTTTTGTCCATCGAAGGCACACGCGAGGGGAACGCGGGCGATGACGGGCAGAACGGTTACTCGCGCCCAGCTCGCCGAGGCCGTCTACCAGGAGGTCGGGCTGTCGCGCAGCGAATCCGCCGGGCTGGTGGACGCGATCCTCGAGGAGATCGCGCATTCGCTGGTGATGAACGGCACGGTCAAGATTTCCTCGTTCGGCACCTTCGCGGTGCGCGAGAAGGGCGAGCGTGTCGGCCGCAACCCCAAGACCGGCGAGGAGGTGCCGATCCTGCCGCGTCGTGTCCTCGTGTTCCGTGCCTCGCAGGTGCTGAAGAACCGCATCAACTCAGAAGCCCCGGCGGCCTGAGATGGTGGTGACGCCCGACCAGGCCGCGATCCCGGGCCCGGCGCGCGGCGGCAAGTCCCAGACCGCCTTTCGAACGATCAGCGAGGTCGCCGACGAGCTCGACGTGGCCCAGCACGTGCTGCGCTTCTGGGAGAGCAAGTTCCCGCAGGTGCGGCCGCTCAAGCGCGGCGGCGGCCGGCGCTACTACCGGCCGGAGGACATCGACCTCCTGCGCGAGATCCGCACCCTCCTCTATGACGAGGGCTACACCATCAAGGGCGCGCAGAAGCTGCTCCGCCAGCGCCGCGCCCGCCCGCCGGCGGCGCCCCGCACGACCGCCAAGCCGCCCGTGCCGCCCCTGGCCGAGCCGCCGCCCCCGCCGGCCGAGGCCGACGCCGCGCCCGGGGAAGGCCCAATCGACGAATCGGCCATGCCCGAGCCCGCCGGCGCCGCGGCTCCGGAGCTGGCGGGATCGCCCGACACCGCCCGCCTGCGCCAACTCCGCGAGACCCTCAAGGCGCTTCGCCACGACCTCGCCTCGGCCCTCGCCGAAGCCGACGCCTGATCCCGCCCCCGGCTTGCCCGCCATCCGACCCATGGCTATAGTCCGCCTCGTCGGAGCGTAGCGCAGCCTGGTAGCGCACCAGTCTGGGGGACTGGGGGTCCCGAGTTCAAATCTCGGCGCTCCGACCATTCATTCTGGTGCCCCGCCCTTGAGTGCTTGGCTTTTTTCTCTACACGGGTTCCCGGTGGACCTGTGGGGCCTTGTCGATCTTGAGGATGACGGCCTCGCGATGGTTGCCGTCGATCACGACGTCGAGCTGCTCTTCCTCGCCAGCGCCTATGAACTGTCTGAAGATCATGTGATCGGCGGCGACGAGCCCAACCTCGGGGCGATGATCGCTCGCCGTCATGGTCAGGCAGAGCTGCCTGGCCGGATCATCCATGTAAACCATGACGAAGCGATCGCCGATGGCAAGAACTTCGCTGGAGTCCGGGAGCTCGATCGCGGGCGGTGGTTCAATCGTCGAGGCTGCAGCGCTGGAAGTGGCTGCTGTTTCGCGAGCCTGCTCCTCGGGCCCGATAGTCTCCACCTCAGCCTGCATGACCTCGACCGCCATGGTCTCTTTTGATGCCGCAGTGCGGAACTCGGTGTAGATCGGGGGCGACCAGCTCGCACCGATGGGCTCGATCCGCATGCGCTGCAGCTCCCGCTCCAGATCGGCCATGCAAGCCTCGGGATCGAGGTGATAGCTGGAGCCCCAGCACCGCCAGAAATGCCAGCCGCAGCGCTCGAGAACACGCTGGCGAAAGAGATCCTCCTGCCAGCGGTCCGGGCCGTGCCAATGGTCGCCATCCAGCTCGACCGCCAGCCGACGATCGTCCTCGCCTTCGACCACGATGTCGATGGCATAGGCACCGATCTGCACCTGCGGTATCGCCCGGTAGCCGCGATTGAGGAGGTGCTCGAGAACGCTTCGCTCGAACCCGCTCTGGCAGAGCTCGAGCGGATCAGCGCCGCCGCGCCTGCCCCCAGGCATCGGGTCGCGATAGTGCCGCAGCACCTTGGCCTTGAGATCGTCGGGCTTGAGCCTCTCCTCGTCGACCGAGTAGACGAGCACCATCCGATCGCGGGCTCGCGACAGCGCCACATTGAAGCGTTGCTGAAACATGGTGGCGGTCTTGGCGGTCGCGGTCCTCGCACATTCCACCATGCTGACGAACATGATGTCGCGCTCCTTGCCCTGGAAGGTCGCGCTGTCGCCGCAGGCGATCTCGTGCCGGACGAAGGGGCCGTCGCCCAGCCGCTCGAGCAGCATCGCCTGGATCAGCTCGGCCTGCTTGCCGCCGAGCAGCGAGACCACGCCGATGCTGCGCCGGCGCCGCTCGATCTCCGGATCTCGAACCAGCCTCTCGATCTCCTCGACGACCACCTCGGCCTCGGCCCGATTGATCTGGCTGGCGCTCTTCTGGCCATGCGGCACATGGATGGCGATCAACGGCGGATCGAGGCGCTCGGAAGCCGTCGGCAGACGGACCGGATGAAGGGGGTCGCGACCGTCCGGTGCCGGATAGAACTGCATCGAGAACCGGATGATCGGCTCGACGCAGCGGAAATGCTCGCGCAGCATGAGCTTGCTGCCGGGGAACACGGCTCCGGCGAGGTCGTAGAGGGAATTGCCCGGCAGCATCAGCGAGCCGAAGAATTTGTCCTTGAGGAAGTTGGCGTGCAACTGCTCCAACTCCCGCACCGCTATGAAAGCGGCTGTCGGGCTCACCTGCTTGTCATCACCGACGACCAGCATCTTCTTGCCACGGAGGAGCGCCGGCAAAGCGAACAGATCGGATTGCGACGCCTCGTCGACGATGACGAGGTCGAACTCGCCGATCCGGGCCGGCAGGCTCTCCGATACCCGCCAGTGCGGCATGATCCAGCAAGGCACGGCACGGCTCGCGTCGTTCAAGGCATCCCGGGCGGCACGCCGCCAGATCGCGGCACCCTTGCCCGTGCCCTTGCCGATCTTCTTGATCGCGGCGAGAAACTTCTCCAGTGAAGCCTGCACCTTCGGCGTCATGGTACGCTTGAGGCCAAAATAGGCGCTGTCGCGCACCAGCTCCTCGAAGAGCCGGCGCCTGCGGTCGTCCGCCTCGGCACGGCTCCGACCCAGCTCGAGAATACGCCTGCGGCCGTCGATCCTGCGCAGTTGAGCCTCGTAGCGCCACCAGGTCCAGCTCGTGCGCCAGCTCGACGGTGTCCATTCGTCTTGCGTGCCGGTGACCGGCTCTTCGACGAGTGCCTTCGCCCAGCGCTCGGCACCCATCTCGCCGAGCCGCGCGGCCACGTCCTGAAGCGCGGTAAAGTCGGGCCGCAGGTGGCGCAGCCGCTCGGCTTCGGCCAGGTGCCCCCGGTAGTCGTCGACCAGCCTGTCCAGGTCATCATTCGGGTTGCCGAGGCGTTCGCGGACCAGGGTTCGCAGAGCCTCGATGCAGTCACCGCCGCATTCATCCAGAAGGCGCAGCAACTCGGACTTGCGGGCGCGGCTCGCCTCGAGACCGTACCGGCCCAGCACCGCTTCCAGCCGCTCCAGCAGAACACGGACGGCGCCGGGTGAATCGACACCGGCATCGGCGCCGATGCCGGCGGGGAAGAGCTCGCGGCATTCGCGATCGAGCGCCACGCGCATGACGCGGTGCTGCAATATCCAGCGGAGCTGTGTGGCCATCTCGCCGATACCGGTGAGCACCCCATCGTGCTTGTGGCCGAGTCCCGGAATGCCGAGAGCGGCGAGCGCGGGCCAGGCGTGCAGCAGCTCGTCGGCATCGCGCTGAAACGCGATGGCGTCTCTCACATGTCGCCAGCCCGGCGCGTCGCCCGGCACACGACCGTTGACCCGGATCGCCTTGACCAGTGCGGCCAGCTTGAAATCGAGCAGACCGTACGGCTTTTGCCCGGCCGCGCCACGCTCTGCCGCCTGCGCCAGCGCAGCCGACTGGTGGCTGCCCGGCGGCAACACGACGGTGGCCGCGAGCATGGCACTCTGCTTGACCATCAGCGCATCCAGCTCGTCGCAGCGGCGCGCGATCAGCTCCCGCTCACCCGTCGCCACGGCCGTCCCGGCGGCCAGACGTCGCTCCAGTTGCCGCGCCCAGGGCGTGTTCCGCACGAAGGCGCACTGCTTGAAGTAGTCATTGAGCTGCGCGGCGAGACGCTTCACCCGATCGACCGAATTGGGCAGGCTCGCCGCAAGACGCGGCATGGCACCCGTGCGCAGCTCCTCGTCCATGCGTGCGGCCATGGCGAGGTCGCGATGAATGACCGACAGTCCACCCTCATCAGGCAGATCCTGGCGCGCCGGCAGCACGGCGCCGGCATGGCGCAGGTCGGCGCCCAGTCGGTGGCGGATCTCGCGGGCCCGGGCGATGTCCTGATCGGTCACCCGCGGCTCGAATTCCGGCTCGGGGCCCGGCCGGTCGGGCAGCCAGGCATGGGCGTCACGGTCTTCGACGAGCGAGCGGGCCAGCTTCTCGGGCAGCATCGAGCGGCCATCCTCGAGAGCGAGTGGCTCGAGATGTTGGCGGGCGAATGCCTCGAGCTCACGATCGACCGCACGGACTCGCTCGTCGAGCCTGGCGATCTGCTGCCGGTGCTCGGTGATGTCCCGGTTGAGCCGACCCGTGTCCATCTGCCCGATCTTCGAGGCGACGAGGCCCACGGTCTGCTCGAGCTGGCGCAGGCCGTCCCACTCGGTGGTCAGGAGCGCGATCGCCAGATCCTGGATTTCCCTGGGCAGATGACCGCGCAGCACGCCCAGGGCCGCTTCGCCCTTGGAGGTGATCAGCACGCGCTTGCCGGTGGCCAGGTAGTGGCAGATGATATTCGCGATCGTGTGCGTCTTGCCGGTCCCGGGCGGACCCTGCACGACGACGCCGTCGGAACGGCCCAGCGCCCGGATGATCGCCTGCTGCTCCTCGTTGAAGGGCTTTGGAAAGTAGAAGCTCTCCTTGTCGTCCGAGCCGCCGCCGCGACCGCTGCCGCCGGACAGGCCGCCACTTCCGCCGTCGCCGCCGATTGGCGGCATCTCATCGCTCGGCTCCTCAACGAAGGCGCGAACGCTGGGCGGCAGCTCGGCGACGTCGCGCACGGCCTTCTGCAACTGCAGGAGGTCACGGGCAATCAGGTTCTCGTCGCGCGGCTTGGCGTAGAGCGCCCAATGATCGGTAATCGTCAGCGAAGCGGTCGGCTTCGGCAGCGCGCGGTCGACATGGCTCGTGGTCGTGTCGGGGGAATAGACGGCACCCGGATCGAGATGCTGGACGGCTGCTCGCAGGATCGACTCGAAGCTTTGCGGCTCGAAGGGCGAGAGCTCCGGCATCGCCTCGTCCTTGGCGATCCTCTCGAACGCGGCGCGGAAGGGGACGACGCCCGGCAGTTGCATTTCCTCGAGAGGCCGCAGATGCAGGCGCGACTCGGCCTCCGCGCTGGGGCGGATCAGAATGCGCGACTTGTCGTCGAGCTCGATCTCGACCGGGTATTCGATCAGCGGATGGTCGAGAATCGTGCCGTCCCTCGACCACAGGGCAAAGCCGATGCCCCAGACGAGGCGCAACGGTCGGGCGGCAGCGTCTCCGCGGATCGTCTGCTGCAGGGCGAACAGCGTCTCGTAGATGGCGATGGTTCGCCGCCGGGGTTTCTCGCTTTCCGCCCATGGCCGCCAACACTGATCGACGTAGTCCGCGATCGCGTCCCGCACGGCCGGCTGCTTCGTCAGGCGCAGGGTCACATCGCGGCAATCCGCGACCGCGTGGTCCGGCAGCGGCTTCTGTGCCCGCAAGATGTCGTCGGCGTCGGCCAGCCCCTCGGCCAGCAGGCGACGGGCTTCCTCGGCGGTGACGTTGACGATACGCAGCTCGATCGGCTTCGGCTCGCACCCCGGGTCGCGGCTGACCTCGAGCCAGGGTGTCAGGATGCCCGGCACGGTGGGCGGTTGGCCGCGCTGCAGCCGCTCGATGGCGAGCCAGACATCGTCTTCCCCGCTTGGCGGAGCGTGGCGCACGCCCGGCAGGCCGCGCAGCATCACCTCGTGAAAGACCGGCTGCTTGTATTCCGCCAGGGTGTAGATAACCCGGTCCTTGGACAGCGCCAGAATACCTACATAGTCGAGCAGATCGAGCAAATGTTGGTGCGGCTCAGGCAAATCCAATTCGTCCTTCATCTTGTTATCTTTCTTGGTTCTTTCCGTCTGTTTGTCGAATAGCACTACATCCTGGTCGCTCACTTTATCGTCGATTTTTTGAGAGTCTGGCATCAAGGTTGAAATGAAATCCAATTCGGAATCATGGCGCCTTGTCAACTTGCCGATCGACCGAACAGGTTCAACAATTGCCTTCCGCACCTGATGTCCAATGGGAGGCTTGCCCGGTGTTTCTGGCCGCGACGTGGGCGATGCACCGTTGCGGGGCGGCGCGCCATGGCTCTCCGCAGGCCCAGGCGGCGTCTCGCCATGAGTGGGACGCGCGCGGTCGGCACCGCCATTCGACCCTTCCTTTCGCCAGGCATCCTGCAACCGCTTCTCGAGCATCCGGGCGCGCATCGTGTTGCGGTGTCGCAGCTCACGCAGGAGCGCACTGCGTGCTGATCTGCTGGTATCCGCGTCGGCAAGCTCCTCGAGCTGCTCGATGGAATAGTTGAGGAATGGCCGGTTGTTCATGTCCCCACCGCGGATCTCATTCTTGGCGCCGGTGTCTCGCAGCGGGGGACTCCGTCGCTGGTGGTTGCGGCGATCGCCATTTTACCGAAGGCAGGCTCTCCGGCCTATTGGTTGATCCGATCTCAAACACAATCAACCTCGCCGATATGCGCGCGTATCGCAAGTGAATTGACTGGACCCAACCGTGGGTCACGTCGCCGATGACGATGCCGCTCGGCGGTAGTCATTCTTGCGCTCCGGCGCTATGCATGGAGGAGCTTCCGCAGCGCCGGACATAATGCCTGCCCGGAGCCATGCTCGACCATGGCGCCAGGGGCGGGCGTTCTGTGGCGTTCGGCTTACCCCCCCGCATCCGGCTCCAACGTGTCCACGCGATCCCTGCTCATCACCCGTTCAGCGCCGCCGGCCACCGTCACGGTCGGGCTCTCGGATCTCGGCATCCTGCGCCGCGTGCTGAAGATGGCGTTTCGCTATCGCGGCGGCATGGCGATCGCTCTCGCCACCACGCTGGTTGCCGCCGTCTTCCAGCTTCTGATTCCGCAATATCTGGGCCAGGCGGTCGATGCGGCCCGGGGCCTGCTGGCCAGCGGCGATGCCGGGGCGGCGCGTGCCGCGCTCTGGCGGACCGCCTTCCTCCTGCTCGGCGCCTCGGTGCTGCGCGGACTCTTCACCATGTGGCACAACTACCAGGGCGAGGCGATCGGCCAGCGCATCGCCTACGATCTGCGCATGGCCTACTATGCGCAGCTGCAGCGGCTGAGCTTCGACTTCCACGACCGCACCCACAGCGGCGAGCTGATCACCCGCGGCATGCTCGACATCGAGGGGGTGCGCATGGTGATCAATGCCGGCATCATGCGCCTCGTCCTGATCACCGTGCTGGTCGGCGTCGGGACGACCCTCCTGCTCCGCCAGGATCTCTGGCTCGGGCTGATCGCCCTGAGCTTCGTGCCGTTCGCCGCCTGGCGGTCGGTCGTCGCCCGGCTCCGGCTGCGCGCCGGCTGGCTGGCGCTGCAGGAGAAGCTCGGCATCCTGACCCGGGTGATGGAGGAGAACCTCCAGGGGATTCGGGTGGTGCGGGCCTTCGCCGCCCAGCCGCACGAGCTTTTGAAGTTCGACACCATCTCCGACGAGACCCTGGCCCTCGCCGACCACCGGATCGACATCCGGGTGCGCAACACCGCGGCCATGACCTATGCCTTCTTCCTCGCCATGGGGCTCCTGCTCTGGGTCGGCGGCGCCAAGGTGATCGCGGGCGAGATCAGCGTCGGCACGCTCGCCGAGTTCCTCGCCTTCATGGCCATCCTGCAGATGCCGGTCCGGCAGCTCGGCATGACGGTGAACGCCTTCGCCCGGGCCTCCATGTCCGGCGGCCGGCTCTTCGAGGTGCTCGATCGTGTCCCGGCGATCCAGGACGCGCCGGATGCGACGGAGCTCGTGGTCACCGACGCGGCGCTGCGCTTCGAGAAGGTGTCCTTCGCCTACGCCGGGACCGGGCCGGCGCTGGCGACCCTGCACGACATCAGCTTCGAGGTCGCAGCCGGCCGGACGCTCGGCATCGTCGGCCCGCCCGGCAGCGGCAAGTCGACGATCGCCCACCTGATCCCGCGCTACTACGACGTCGGCGAGGGGCGGATCACCATCGACGGCCAGGACATCCGGACCGTGACCCTGGCCTCGTTGCGCCGTGCGGTGAGCCTGATCCAGCAGGACACCTTCCTCTTCACCTCCTCGATCCTGAGCAACGTCGCCTACGGCAATCCCTGGGCCGAGCGCGACCGCATCGCCCATTCGAGCGAGATGGCGCGGCTGCACGACTACATCGCCGGGCTGCCGAGGGACTACGAGACCCTGGTCGGCGAGCGCGGCGTGTCGCTCTCGGGCGGCCAGCGCCAGCGTTTGTCGATCGCCCGCTCCATCCTCCTGGACACCCCCATCCTGATCTTCGACGACAGCACCGCCGCCGTCGACGCCGCGACCGAGCAGGGCATCCGCGAGGCCCTGCGCCGCCAGAGCGCCAGCCGTGCGACGATCATCATCGCCCATCGGCTGGGCTCGCTCATGGACGCCGACGAGATCATCTTCCTCGAGGCCGGCCGCATCGTCGAGCGCGGCTCGCACCAGGAGCTGCTGGCCCTGGGCGGCCGCTACGCCAGCCTCTTCGCGCTGCAGAGCCTCGGCAACGAGCCGGCCACCGACGCGGCAGCGCCGGGGACGGAGCGATGAGCGCGCAGGGCGCCGCCAGCCGGCCCCTTCGCCCGGCAGCCGGGCCGCGGCCGCCGCATGCCGTGGTCGGCTCGCAGATCGACACCGAGGAGGAGATCTTCGCCGCCTTCGACGGCCGGATCCTCAGACGCTTTTGGCGCTTCGTCAGCCCCTACCGCCGCCGGCTGCTCTGGGCGCTGGCCGCCGTCCTCACCTTCGCGCTGAGCCAGGTCGCCATCCCGCTCATCCTGCGCGCCGTGGTCGATTCGGCGCTCGAGGGCGAGGCCGCCGCCACCGCCGTGGCGGCGGAGCGCCTGCTGCTCCTCGGCGTCGCCGTCTTCTTCGCCATCGTCTCCGTCAATTTCGTCGCCAACCTGATCCAGGAAACGCTGGTGGCGCGCATCGCCGAGCGTCTCCTCGTCGATCTCCGCCGGGCCATGTTCGCCCATCTGCAGCGCGTCTCCCTGTCGTTCATGGACAAGACCGAGGTCGGCCGGCTGATGTCCCGGCTGCAGGGCGACGTCCACGCCCTGCAGGAGTTCCTCGAGACCTCCGTCTTCGCCATCGGCGACCTCGTCCTCCTGGTCGGCATCACCCTCGTCCTCTTGTGGCTCGACTGGCGGCTCGGCCTCCTCACGCTCTCGGTCATGCCCATCCTGGTCGTCATCCGGCTCATCTGGCTGCCCCGGGCGCGCCGCGCCTTCCTGCGCGCGCGGGTGACCAGCTCGACCCTCAACGGCGCCCTGGCCGAGGGCATCCATGGCGTGCGCACCGTCCAGGGCATGGGCCGGGAAGCGGTCAACCTCAGGCTCTTCGAGGAGAAGGCGGCCGACAATCTCGACGCCCAGCTCCAGGGCACGCGGCTCGCCCAGCTCATGGTGCCGATCGTCGACACGCTGACCGGCGGGGCCATGGGCATCGTCGTCGTCGCCGGCGGCGTCGCCGTGCTCGATGGCGCCCTCGACCTCGGCGTGATGGTCGCCTTCCTCTTCTACGTGCAGCGCTTCTTCGACCCGATTCGCTCGCTCACCATGCAGTACAGCGTCATGCAGCGCGCCATGGCCTCGGGCCAGCGCATCTTCGAGGTCCTCGACGTGCCGATCGACGTGGTCGACCGCCCGGCCGCCCTCGACCCCGAAACGATCGACGGCTCGGTCGTCTTCGACGATGTCACCTTCGGCTACGTGAAGGGCATCCCGGTCCTGAGGAACGTGAGCTTCGAGGCAAGACCCGGCGAGACGGTGGCGCTGGTCGGACCAACCGGCTCCGGCAAGAGCAGCACCATGGCGCTGGTCCACCGCTTCTACGATGTCGACAGCGGCCGCATCCTGGTCGGCGGCCACGACGTGCGCGAGGTGACCCAGGCCTCGCTCGGCCGCCACATCGCCATGGTCCTGCAGGAGCCCTTCCTCTTCACCGGCACGGTGCAGGAGAACATCGCCTATGCCACGCCCGGGGCAACCCGGGACGCGGTCGAGGCGGCGGCGAGGGCCGTCGGCGCCCATGGCTTCATCATGGCCCTGCCGGAGGGCTACGACACGCCGCTCGAGCAGCAGGGCGGCAATCTCTCGGTCGGCCAGCGGCAGCTCATCAGCTTCGCCCGGGCCCTCGTGGCGGATGCCAAGATCCTGGTCCTCGACGAGGCGACCGCCAATGTCGACAGCTACACCGAGCGCCTGATCCAGGAGGCGCTGGTCCGCCTGCTCCAGGGCCGCACCGCGCTCGTGATCGCCCACCGCCTCGCCACGATCCGCCATGCCGACCGGATCATCGTGCTCAAGGACGGCGAGATCGTCGAAACCGGCAGCCATGCCGAGCTGATGGAGGCCCACGGCCTCTACGCCCGCCTCTACCGCCTCAACTACGCCTCCTTCGACGACGTCAGGATTTAGGAGGCGGCGTGCCGGGCTGGGGCTTCGGGCCCGGCTCGGACTCGGGCTCGGGCTGGGGCAGGCGTGCCGGATCGTCGGCCGCGACCGCGCCCGTCGCCGCCTCGGTCCGCTTCCCCGCTCGCCTGCCGCGGATCGGCTTCACCGGCAGGCGAAGCCTCGGCTGCTCCGGGGCGGGCTCGGCCGGGGCGAGCGATTGAGGCGCGGGCGGTTGCGGCGCGGGCGGTTGCGGTTCCGGGGCGGCTGCCGGCGGCAGGCGTGTGCCGAGCCCGGTCCGCCGCGCGATCTCGGCCCGCCGCTCGGATGACGCGGATGCTATCATCGGGTAATCGCGGACGAGGCCGAACCTCTCGATATATTGGCCCGGCGTCAGCCCGTGGGCGGCGAGGAGATGGCGGCGCAGCGACTTGAGCGGCCTGCCGCAGACGAGGCAGACGAGGCTGTCCCGCCGGATGGATTCCCGCACCGGCACGGCCGGCTCGGCCAGGCGCGGCTGCTCCGCCGGCCGGCCGAGACCGCCGAGCTCCGTGCCGACAGTGGTCACCAGCCGCCCGACATCGGTGGCGGCGAGGTCGTGCCTGCGGAAATAGGCGGTGACGATTCGGGTCGTGAGCTCGGCCAGGCTCGGCGCGTCATCGTCGCTCATTTTTGCTTTCAGGCTCGTCTGGAGGGTTCATTCGGCTCGGCAGGGTTGCCTCGGCCGGGCGAAATTGCCGGCACCACCCGCGCGACACAAGCCCTTTTCGGTCCAGGGAACGCGACCGTCCATGCGCCACCGTGCCCTACTCGCCGGCCGCCGCCACCGCCAGCCTCTCGCGGCCCGTCCCCGGCGGCTGTCGGCTGTCGGCCGGCCGGGTGCCGGTCGGCCCGGCCCGGCCGGCACGTTCCTGGCGCAGGCGGCGGGCGAGCAGACGGCAGAGGGCGAGGGTCAGGGCCGGATGGTCGCGGGCGATGTCCTCGAAGGCGACCCGATGGAGCTGCAGCAGCCGGCAGGCGGTGCCGGCGGTGATTTTGGGCGCCACCAGGCTCGGGTCGACCAACGCCGTCTCGCCGATGATCTCGCCCGGCCCTGCCATCTCGACCTGCCCGTCCGGCCAGGCGACCTCGACGCGGCCTTCGTCGACCAGCCAGACCCGGGGCGAGGCGCCGCCGCCCCGCTGGACGGTCATGCCGGGCGCGAAGCGGCGCTCCTCGACCAGGGGTGCCAGCGTCTCGAGCGCTTCGAGCGACAGCCCGGCCAGGAGCTCGAACCGCTTGAGCCGCAGCAGCGCCTCGAGCATCTCGCCGTCGTTGGACGTTGGGCCCGGGCGGGCGAAGAACGGCATGGCCACCTCGTCGGTCGTTGCGGGAAGATCGGCTCCGGCCGCCGCTACAATGCCGGTGCGGCGCTCGCGCCGGAGCCCGATCGCGGCCCTGAGCCAGCGGCCGTCGATGCCCTCGACGAGCCGCTCGATGGCTTCCACCGAGGCGCCGGACGACCGATGGCCGGCGGGCGATCCCTGATGCGGCAGATGCAGCCGCTCGAGCAGCGGCACGAAGCGGCGTGCGAGCTGGCCGTGGCGGAGCGAGACGAGGCCGTCGATGCCGCCGGCGACCAGCCGCGTGTCGGCCTCGCCGAGCGCCCGGCGCAGCTCCGCCGCATGGCCCGCCTCGCCCAGGGCCGCGATCCCGACGAAGAGCCGGTCCGTGAGGCCCCCGGCATGATCGAGAAGGGCCGCGTGCAGCGGTGCCAGCGACAGGTCGCCGGTCGCAGCGATGCGGTCGAGCAGCAGCGCGTGGCGTTCGGCGAGCTCGGCGAGGCCGGCGATCAGGCGCCTGAGCAGGCGCCGTGCCGGACGGCTGCCGATCGCCGCCAGAAGCTCGATGACACCAAGCGGCGCGGCCGCCCCGCGCCCGGCCTGCGCCGCGAGCAGCGCCAGCGCCCGGTCGGCGAGCGGCAGGAGGGCGTCGACGGCGACGCGCCGCACCTGTGGGCTCGGGTCGACCAGGGTGGTCATGGCGAGCTCGAGTCGCTTTGCCGGCGGCTGCATCGCCACGAGGGCCCCCAGCGCCAGCGCCCGATGGGCCGGCGCCGCCGTCTCCAGCCCGTCCCGGGCGAGCCTCACCAGCGCCGCATCGGGTGGTTCGGGTGGATGGCGCAGCACCGCCTCGAGGAGCGCCAGCCGCAGCGGCTCCGGCATGTCGGCCTGATCGAGCCTTCGAGCGAGGCGCGGCGCCAGGGCGGGCGGTGCGTGGCGCACCACGGCGACGAGCCGGCCAAAAAGAGCGGTGTCCCCCCGCCAGGCGACGGCTTCCGACGAAACCTTCGGGCCCTCGGCGAAGAGCTCGGCGAGAGCCAGGCAGAAATCGCCCGCCGCCCCCGACGCCTCCGGCTCCGCCCCGGCGAAGAGGCGGGCGGCGGAGAGCAATGCCATGGCCTCGCGCTCGGCCGTGGCGGTCGCCGCCTCGAGCGCCCGGCCGAGGGCCATGGGCTCGGCCCGTGCCAGGATCGCCACGACCCGCGCCCAGTCCGTCTCGCCGAGCCGCTGTGCCGCATCGACCAGGGCCGCGAGCAGGGGGGTGATCAGCTCTTGGGCCGCGGCCTGATCGGCTGGCCGCAGCGCCGCCTCGACCAGATCGATGGCGAAGAGCCGGTCCGCCGCCCGCCGGCTCGCCAGGAGCCGGGCGAGCCGATCCCGGTCGGCCGAGGGAGCCTGCGCTTTGCCCCGGCGCCCGGCCGTTGCCGGCAGCCGGGCCCGCTGGCCGTGCCGCAGGTGGCGGACCAGGGTCGGCAGGTAATGCCGCGCCACCACGAGATTGAGCAGGACGAAGAAGCCGGCGGCCACGAGCGCCAGCACGCGGGCGCGGAACGCGGCCTCGTCGGCCGGCAGCACGGCGAGGACCAGCCCGGCCAGCGCCATGCCGATCGGGTAGAAGACGCCGTCGGCCAGGGTGCGGGCCCGGCCGTGCACGGCGGCCGGCAGGGCGCCGTAATTGGTCGTGTTGACCGGCTCGAACACGGCATTCGAGACCGCCTCGGTGTTGAGGTGGGCGAGAATCGCCCAGCCGAGACGCGGCTGCGCCAGGAGGGCCGCGAGGCAGGCGAGCGAGGCGAAGGGAAAGAGCAGGTTGCGCAGCAGAGGCCCCGCCCGCTCGACGACGCCTTGTGCCGCGAGCCAGAGCACGGCGAGCTCCGCGAGCTGCAGGCCGGCGAAGACGAGCGCCAGGAACCGGCCGAGCTCGGCCTCGTCGACGTAGGCCTCGGCGTAGAGGGCGAAGCAGACGAACTCGGTGAGGCTGTAGACGACGGTCAGCATCATCGAGTTGAGCGCCAGGAGCAGCGCGAAGGGATGGCGGGCGAGAAACCGCCCGAGATCGCCGAGCCCGCCCGGGGCGTCGCCGCCGTCCTGGAGATCGTCCACCGCCCGCGGCACCGCCAGGGGCCAGAGGACGAGAGCGGCGAGGGTCGCGAGCAGGATCACCGGTGCTATGAGCTGCTGGGGCTGCAGCCAGAGCAGCGCCCGCTCGGCGAGGATGCCGGCGGTGCTGCCGCCGAGGGCGATGGCGATGTAGAGGCGCGTCGTCAGCCGGCGCAACCGCAGATTGTCGAGGAAGGCCGCGGCCAGGACCCAGAAGACGATGTCGGTGACGATGTCGTAGAGATGGGCGGTGAGCAGCAGGGCCAGGGGCGCCCCTTCGAGGCCGAGCGCCAGGCCGAGCAGCAGGCCCGCCACGACCAAGCCTATGGCCAAGGCGAGACCGGGCAGGAGCCGGCCGCCCGGCACCCGGTCGACGATCCGCCCGAGCCCGATCGAGACGAGCGTGGCGAGCACGGCCAGGGCGACGTAGAGCAGCGGCAGGCCGGCGATGCCGTCGCGAGCGAGAAAGAGCGTGGTGCCGGTCGTGTAGAGCAGCACCTTGCCGGCGCTGAGCAGGCCCGCGACCAGCGCCAGCCTGACCACGACCGAGCTCCGAAGGCCGCCCATGCCGACCGTCACCCGGCCCGCTCCGCCCAAGGGTCAGGCCGAAAGTCGCGTCCGGCCCGTGACGGCGGGCGGCGGGAGACGCAACCGGGTGCCCGCGCCGGCGGATGCGAGAGGCGGCCCCGCGCGGCCATCCGGGGCTGCTCGACAGCCGGCTAGGCCGACACCGACAGGGCGGCATCCAGGGCTGTGGCCTCGCCCTCGGCAGCGACAGCATCCCGGGCGGCGACGAAGCGCCCGACGACGTCCTGCGCCAGATAGCGCTGCCGTACCGCCCTGGGCAGGGTCTCGAAGGCGCCGATCGTGCCGCGGCAGGCGGCTGCACCGCAGGCGCAGCTCATCCGCTCGGGCGTGCCGGAGATGTAGGTCGAGTAGTCGTAGGTCAGCTCGTCGCCCGGGGCGATGTCGCGCAGGGCGATCATCCGATAGCCGGCCGGCGTCAATCTGAGACCGGTGCTGGGCGCGCAACTGTGGTTGACGAAATCGTCGAGATTGGCGTTCGGCAGCAGGAAGGCGTCGGCGCCGATCTGGAAGAGGTCCTGGCTGAGGTCGTAGCCGCGCGCCAGGGCCTCCGCCAGGGTCATCACCCCGGCATAGTAGTCGCCGTCCTCGTCGACCACGATGGCGCTGCCGGCCGCGAAGGCGCGGGCGGCGAAGATGCCGAAGCCGCGATCCGGCGTTTCGGCGATGTAGATGTGCAGGCACTTGGTCAGCTTCTTGAGCCGTGACAGCACGTCGCTCATGATGACGGTATCCCGGTGGATCGCCGGATCGGCGGGACTGCCGATGCCAGGGCGTCGCCGCCGCCGAACGGGATAACTCAATTCAACCTGCAAGTATAGCCATCAACAACAATTCCCGTCATGCGTGAACTCTGGGCGCCCGCCGCGGTGACCCTCAGGCCGGATCGAGCACGCCCGACGGCTCGGCGAGGAAAGTGGCGAGCTGGGCCAGCGGCATGGGCCTGGCGAAGTGGTAGCCCTGCGCCTCGTGGCAGCCGGCCTGCTCCAGAAAGCGGCGCTGCTCGAGCGTCTCGACGCCCTCGGCGCAGATCGTCATGCCGAGGCTCCGGCCGATGCCGACCACCGCCTTGACGATCGCCGCACCGTTGCCCCGCCTGCCGAGATCCATGACGAAGGAGCGATCGATCTTGATCTTGTCGAAGGGGAAGCGGTTGAGATAGCTCAGGCTCGAGTAGCCCGTGCCGAAATCGTCCATGGCGATCCTGGCCCCCATGTCCTTGACGTGGCGCAGCTCGGCGATCGCCGCCTCGGCCCCCTCGATCATCACGCTCTCGGTGATCTCGAGCTCGAGCCTTTCGGCATCGAAGCCGGTCTCGGCAATGACGTCGGCGACCAGCTCGGCGATGCCGCCGCGCTTGAGCTGGACCGGCGAGAGATTGACCGCGAGCTCGAGGCCACCGTGCGCCTGGATGTCGGCGCAGGCCCGGCGCAGGACCCAGGCGCCGAGCTCGACGATCAGCCCGGTCTCCTCGGCGACGCCGATGAAGTCGACCGGCGAGACCATGCCCCGCTCCGGATGGTTCCAGCGCACCAGCGCCTCGACGCCGCTCACCCGCCCCTTCTTCAGGTCTATCTTCGGCTGGTAGAAGAGCTCGAGCTCGTGCCGTGCGATGGCGAGGCGGAGGTCGCGCTCGAGCGTCTTGCGCGCCTGCAGCCGGGCATCCATGTCGCGCTCGAAGAAACGGAACGAGCCGCGCCCCTCGCTCTTGGCGCGATCGAGGGCGATGTCGGCGTTCTGCAGCAGGCGGCCGCTGATCGAGCCGTCGACCGGCAGCATGGCGATGCCGATGCTGGCCGTGACCAGGACCCGCTCGGCGCCGATGTCGAAAGGCATCTGGACGACCGAGAGAATGCGGCGGGCGAGGAGCTCGACCGCGGCCACGTCCTGCACCGCCGTCTGGATGACCACGAACTCGTCGCCGCCGACCCGGGCGAGCGTGTCGGTCTCGCGCAGGCAGGCCTCGAGCCGCTCCGCGACCTGCCGGATCAGCGTGTCGCCGGCACCGTGGCCGAGCGTGTCGTTGACGTCCTTGAAGCGGTCGAGATCGACGCAGAGCACGGCCGCCATCTCGCGCCGGCGAGCGACCTGGGCGATCGTCTCGTCGAGCCGCTCGGCCAGCATGTTGCGGTTGGGCAGGCCGGTCAGGGCATCGTGGCGCGACAGGAACTGGGCACGGCGCTCCGCCTCGAGCTCCCTCGTGATGTCGGTCGCGGTGCCGCGAAAGCCCTGGAAGGCGCCAGCGAGATCGAGCACCGGCTTGCCGGCGATGCGCAGCGAGTGGCGGACACCGTCCGCATCGTCGCAGACCGCGAGGACATTGCGGAACGGCAGCGCCTCGGTCAGCGCTCGGCGGTAGTGCGCCCACTGGATGTCGTTGTCGCCCTGATGGAAGAGCTGGTCGAGTGATCGGCCCGTCATGCTGGAGGCGGGTATGCCGATGATCTCCGCGACCCGCTCGGAGACGAAGGCGAGATGCAGGGTCTCGTCGGTTTCCCAGATCCAGTCGGAGCTGGCGTCGGCGACGTCGCGAAACCGTGACTGGCTGTCCTCGAAGGCTCGCGCCGCGTGGCCGGCCTGCCGGATCACGACGGCGCTGAAGCCGCCGATGACGACCAGGGCCAAAAGCAGCGACGGTGCGATCGAGCGAATGAACTGCCGGCCGGGCCGGTGCGGCTGCCAGGCGAGGCGACCGGCGGCGCCGCCGTTGACCGTGGTGAGCGGCAGCGACGCCACCTCGTCGTCCTCGGCGCCATCGGCGATATGCATGCCCGTCAGGCGGAACCGCTCGGCGATGTCGCCGAGCAGCGCCTCGTCGAGCAGCTTGACGAAGACGAGCACGCTGCGCGGCCCGGGCGGCAGCACGAAATCGCCGGTCTCCTCGGGCGTGATGGCGCTCGCCGCCGCGACCGCCACCTCGCCGCCGACCAGGACGATGCCGGTCTGGTAGTCCGGCTCGTGCTCGCTGGCGTGGCGGGCGGCGACGATGAGCTGCTCGAGCCCGCCGGTGATCGGCGGCAGCAGGGCGGCCTCGGCGCGCTCGCCCTCGAACGCCGCGTAGGCGGTCTGGTCGCTGCCATCGATGACCAGCGTGTACTGGTAGTTGTGAGTCTCGAAGATGTAGCCGGCGAAGTTCAGATCGGCCCATTCGGGATCGATCTCGACATGCAGGTAGCGCACGGCGTCGTTCCACCAGGCGTAGTCCTTGGCGACCCTGCCGACCTGCGTTTCGCGCAGGCGGAGGGTCTGCTCGACCGTGTTGATCGACTGGAGCCGGGCCGTCTCGTCCTCCGTGCCGGCATTGATCGCCATCAGGCCGAGCAGAATGAAGAGGCTCGCGGCCATCAGGGCGGCGGTCGGCGCGATGATCCGTCGGCCGAGACGAGGGCTTATCTTTTCCATGGCGATCGCACGTCCTGAGGCGCTGTTTCGTGCAGATTGGCCCGAGTGTCGCAGCTCCGCATGAAGACGAGGTTAACGTCGCCGCTCCGGGCCGAGGGCCTGCCCGGAACCCGGCGACTTCGGCTTGCCGCACGCCAGAAAAGGGATCATAGTGATTCATATTCTACCAATTGGGGAATTGCTGGCGATGGGCTGGATCCAGGAAGCGTATTATCCGAGCTGGCAGCAGAGCCTCAGGGTGGACCGCGAGGTGTTCCGCCGGCAGAGCGCCCACCAGGAGATCCTGATCTTCGACAATGCCGATCTCGGCCGGGTCCTGATGCTCGACGGCCTGGTCCAGGCGACCGAGCGCGACGAGTTCATCTACCATGAGAGCCTCGTCAACCTCGCCTGGGCGAGCCATGCGGCCGCCCGCCGCGTCCTGGTGATCGGCGGCGGCGATGGCGGCTGCCTGCGCGAGCTGGTCCGGCACGCCGACCTCGAGGCGATCGATCTGGTCGAGATCGACGCCGCGGTGATCGATGCCAGCCGGCGCCATCTGCCCTCGATCCACGCCGGCGCCTTCGACGACCGGCGGGTGCGCGTGGTGATCGATGACGGCTCGGCGTTCCTGGAGCGGTCCAGCGAGACCTACGACCTCGTGCTGGTCGACGCCCCCGATCCGGTCGGCGCCGGGGCGGCGCTCTTCACCGAGGCGTTCTACCGTGCCTGCCGACGGCGGCTCGGCGCGGCCGGGGTGCTGGCCGCGCAGTTCGGCAATCCTCTGCTCGACGAGGCCGGCCAGGCCCGCAGCGCGGCCCGGCTCGCCTCGGCCTTTCCGGCCGTCGCCTTCGCCCTGGCACCGGTCGCGACCTATCTGGGTGGCGCGCTCGCCATCGCCCTCGCCGGCGACCAGCCGCCGATCCGGCGGCGCGAGCCGGCGCATGCGCTGCGCTGGTACGATGCCGGCCGGCACGACGGCATGCGGCTCCTGGGCGCGGCGCTCGACCCGTCACCGGGCACCGTCCCGCATCTGCCGGGCGTCGCCAACGGCTCGGTCGCTCTGCCGCACGCCATGCGGGCCCACTGACCGGCGGGCCGCGCGACCTCGGCGGGCCGGCTCAAAAGCGCGCCACGGCGCTCAGCACGAGGCGTGCCCCGCAGGCATCGCTGCCGCCATAGCAATCGTTCCGGCCGAGGCTGGTGTCCGTGTAGTGGAGCCCCAGATCGACCCGGCCGAGCGCCAGCGTCAGCCCCATGCCCCAATCGAGATAGTCGTCGAGGCCAGCCATGCTGTTGCTCTCGAACCATTGCCGGCCGAGCCGGGCATCGAGCGTGATCGGCCAGCTTTCGCTTGCCCAAGGCAGGGCCCAGCTGGCCAGAGCCTCGACATAGTGAGCCCGGCCGACATCGCCCGAATAGTCGGGCGCGAAGGTGTAGCCGAGGCCGAGGGAGACATCGTCGGTGACGGCGTAGCCGAGCGCCAGCGGGAATTCGACGTAGTTGTAGTCGAGGTCGCCATCGGCGCCGGGGTAGACGATGTAGGTGGCGGCGACGTCGACGTCGAAGCCGCTCTGGCCGAGCGGTGCGGCGAGGCCGACCGAGAGGTCGAGCTCGACACGGGCCTCGCCGCCATCGTCGAAATCCACGTTCGAGCCCCAGAGGTCGAG
Source organism: uncultured Geminicoccaceae bacterium (assembly GCA_964393275.1). Lineage (GTDB taxonomy): Bacteria > Pseudomonadota > Alphaproteobacteria > Geminicoccales > Geminicoccaceae > SLRI01. The sequence continues at coordinate 83,943 of CAYMTA010000010.1, forward strand.
ATAGGCGGTCGCCTCGTTGTCGAGCCTGAGATCGAAGTCATAAGTGAGGCCGCCCTGCAGCGCCGGGCGCTCGTCGCTGTTGCTGATGCCGCGATCGACATAGTCGGAGACGAGGCCGAGCTCGCCATGGAGGCGGACGGATGCAGCCTCGTCCTCCGCCGCCTCGTCCTCCGCCGCCTCGTCGATCACCGGCACCCCATCCGGCGCCACCCCATCCGGCCCGGCCGGGGCTATCTCGCCCCGGCCGTCATGTGGCGCGGCACCGACGAGCAGCATGGCGAGGAGCGCCAGCGCAAGAACGCAGGGATGGGCCGGGCGGAGCGGCTTCATGACGGGCGGTCCACTTCGAGGCAGCGTGAACGCTTCTTGTGGCCGACGGACCTTTAGATAAGGTTAACGTGGCGCATGCCATGCGCGGCGCGCCGGCGTTCCCACCCTACCGGCCGGATGCGTAGAGGCTCTCGAGCAGCTCGCCGTGGCGCTCGATGATGCGCGGCCGGCGCAGCTTCAGGGTCGGCGTCATCATCTCGTTCTCGACGCTGAACGGCTCGGCCATGATCTCGAACTTGCGGATCCGCTCGATCGCCGAGAGATTGGCGTTGGCCCGCTTGACCGCCTCGCCGATGCGTTGGCGAAAGCCCTGGTCCTGGGCCAGCGCCCGTGGATCGTTGGCATGGCCGGTCTCGCGCGCATAGGCCTGGACGAAGCTCGGGTCCGGCGTGATCAGCGCGACGAGATAGGGCCTGCGGTCGCCGAAGATCAGCGCCTGGCCGATCTCGGGCTCGAGCAGCATGACGCCCTCGACGCGCTGCGGCGAGATGTTGTCGCCGCCCGAGTTGACGATGATGTCCTTCTTCCGGTCGGTGATCCTCAGATAGCCGTCCTCGTCGAGGACGCCGACATCGCCCGTGTGCAGCCAGCCGTCGACCACGGTTCGCCGGGTGGCCTCCTCGTCCTTCCAGTAGCCCTTCATCACATTGGCGCCCCGGACCTGGATCTCGCCGTCCTCGGCGAGGCGGATCTCGACGCCGCGGATCGGCGGGCCGACCGTGTGGTGCTTGGCCCGGCCCGGCACGTTGACGCTGATCACCGGTGCCGCCTCGGTCTGGCCATAGCCCTGCAGCACCGGCAGGCCGAGCGCCGCGAAGAAGACACCCACATCGTAATTGAGCGGGGCGCCACCCGAGATCATCGCCTTGAGCCGGCCGCCGAAGCGCTCCTTGACCTTGGCCCGGACCAGACGCTCGAGCAGCGCGTCGGCCAGGCTGTCGAGCGGCCCCAGCCTGCCGCCCTGCTCGTAGCGCTTCGTGCCGAGCCGAAGGGCCTGCTCGAACAGCCGCTTTCGGAGCCCACCCTGACGGTTGACGCCCGCCAGGATCTTCAACCGCAGCACCTCGTAGAGGCGCGGCACGCAGGTCAGGATGGTGGGCCGCGCCTCGGTCAGGTTGGTCGACAGCGTCTCGACCCCCTCAGCGTAGTAGATCTCGGCCCCGAGCGAGATCGGGAAGAACTGCCCGGCCGTGTGCTCGTAGGAATGCGACAACGGTAGGAAGGAGAGGAAGGTCTCCCGGCCGCCGAGCCCGAGATGGCTCAAGAGCTCGTAGGCGCCCTCCAGATTGGCGAGGATGTTCCGGTGCGTCTGCATCACACCCTTGGGCGTGCCGCCGGTGCCCGAGGTGTAGATGAAGCAGGCGACGTCGTCCGGCTGGATGGCGGCCGAGCCCGGCACCTCGGGCGAGCGCTCGCCCAGCGCCAGCGCATCGGCCCAGGTCATGGCGGTGACCGGCAGCTCGCCCGGATCGGCGAGCGGCTCCATGAAGAGAAGCGCCTTGACCGAGGGGGATTCCCTGATCGCCGGGATCAGGCGCCGGGCGAGGCCGTGGCCGGCGCAGACCACCATCCGTGCCTCGGAATGGCCGAGGATGTAGCTGTGGTCCCGTTCGGTGTTGGTCGTGTAGGCCGGCACGGTGATGCCGCCCGCGGCCAGGATCGCCAGATCGGTGATGCACCATTCCGGCCGGTTCTCGGCGACCAGCACGACCCGATCGCCAGGCTCCAGCCCGAGCTGGCGCAAGGCCCGGGCGAGGAGCCCCGCCTCGCGCGCCACCCGGCGCCAGGACCATGGGCGGTACGCTCCGTCCCGCTTCTCCCAGAGAAAGGGATTGTCGCCCTCCGCCACCGCCCGAGCCTCGAACATCGCAAGCAGATTGGTCTCGGTGATGAACGTCGACATGACACCTCTGGGCTGCGCTCGCGACCTGTCTTCCCGTTCGGGCTGCATCCGGGCCGAGGCCCCGCCGCGACCGTTCGTTCGGCCCGCTGGACCTGCATCCCCGCCCACATATATCTGGCATGTCAAGGTTGAAGGGAAGTTCGATGACGAAGGACGAGCGGCTCCGGGCGACCGCCGAGATGGCCAGGACGGGCGCCACGACCGGGGCGGCTCCAGCGGCGCCGCGCTGGGATCTCTTCGATCTCTTCGCCGGCTTCGACGATCCGGCCATCGAGGCGACGCTCGAGGCCGCCGCCGGTGAAGCGAAGGCCATCGCAAAAGCCCATGCCGGCAGGCTCGAAAGCCTGGACGGCGACGGCCTCGCCAGCCTCGTCGAGCGCTACGAGGTGGTGCAAGAAAAGCTCGGCCGGGTCTACGCCTTCGCCTCGCTCTCTCATGCCGGAAACCGCGACGACGCCCTGATCGGCCGCTTCTTCCAGGGCGTGCAGGAGCGGGTCAACGCGATCAACACCGACCTCCTCTTCGTCACCCTCGAGCTCAATCGCCTCGACGACACGGCTCTCGAAGGGAAGATCGAGGCGTCGGCGGCGCTTGCCCGCTTTCGGCCCTGGCTCGCCAATGTCCGGGCCTTTCGCCCGCACCAGCTTTCGGACGAGATCGAGAAGGTGCTGCACGAGCGCTCGGTCACCGGCCGCAGCGCCTGGGTGCGCCTCTTCGACGAGAGCATGGCAGCGCTCCGCTTCCCGTTCCGGGGCGAGGAGCTGACCAGTGCGGAGATCTTCGACAAGATGTCCGCCAAGGACCGCGCTGTCCGCAAGGATGCCGCGACCGCCATCGACGGCGTCCTGGCGAGGAATATCCGTCTCTGCGCCAGGATCACCAACACGCTGGTCAAGGACAAGGCGATCGAGGACGGCTGGCGCCATTTCGCCCGGCCGATCTCGTCGAGGAACCTCGCCAACCAGGTCGAGGACGAGGTGGTGGACGCGCTGATCCTGGCCGTGCGCGCCGCCTATCCGCGCCTCTCGCACCGCTACTACGCGCTCAAGGCGCGCTGGATGGGCCTCGACAAGCTCGAGCTCTGGGACCGGAACGCGCCCCTGCCCGAGGACAGCGACCAGCGGCGGAGCTGGGACGACGCCAGGGTCATCGTGCTCGATGCCTATCGCGGCTTCTCGCCGCGGCTCGCGGATATCGTCGAGCGCTTCTTCGAGCGGCGCTGGATCGACGCCGAGCTGCGCCCCGGCAAGGACAGCGGCGCCTTCTGCCACCCGGCCGTGCCGAGCGTGCACCCCTATGTGCTCATGAACTTCCAGGGAAGGGCGCGCGACGTCATGACCCTGGCGCACGAGCTCGGCCACGGCGTGCACCAGACCCTGGCGGCGGATCAGGGACTCTTGATGGCCGGCACGCCCCTGACCCTGGCCGAGACCGCCTCCGTCTTCGGCGAGCAGCTCACCTTCAGAGCCCTCCTGGCGCAGGCGAGGAGCCCGGTCGAGCGCCGCGTGCTGCTCGCCGGCAAGGTCGAGGACATGCTGAACACGGTCGTCCGCCAGATCGCCTTCTGCGAGTTCGAGCGGCGGGTGCACGACGCGAGGCGGAAGGCCGAGCTGACCCCGGACGAGCTCGGCGACATCTGGATGGCGGTGCAGAAGGAGAGCCTCGGCCCGGCGTTCGTCTATCCGGACACCTACCGGACCTACTGGAGCTACATCCCGCACTTCGTCCACGTGCCGTTCTACGTCTACGCCTACGCCTTCGGCGACTGCCTCGTGAGCGCGCTCTATGCCCTCTACGAGAAGGCGCCCGAGGGCTTCGAGCCCCGCTATGTCGAGATGCTCCGGGCCGGCGGCACGCTCCGCCACAAGGAGCTCTTGGCCCCCTTCGGCCTCGATGCCAGCGATCCGGCCTTCTGGAGCGGCGGGCTCGCCATCATCGAGGGCTTCATCGCCGAGCTCGAGCGGGAGCTGGATGCCAGCGGGACGAAAGCCGCCGGAGCTGGCGCCGGAGAGACGGCTTGAGCGAACGGCCGGGCGGCGCCGGCCGGCGCAACAGCGAAAGCTCCATGGGCGGCCGGCTTCGCCGCTACGCCCAGGTCTCGGGCACCATGGCCGGCCAGGCGGCGCGGCTCGCCGGCCGCCGGCTGACCGGCGCCACCAGCAGCAGCGCCGACCGGCTGGAGCACGCGTCCGCCTTGCGCGAGGCGCTGGGCGGGCTCAAGGGTCCGCTCATGAAGGTGGCGCAGATGATGGCCACCATCCCCGATGCCCTGCCGGCCGAGTACGCGGCCGAGCTCGCCCAGCTTCAGAGCAACGCCCCGCCCATGGGCAAGCCCTTCGTCCGCCGGCGGATGCGGGCGGAGCTCGGGCCAGACTGGGCGAGGCATTTCCGCGAGTTCCCGCTGGAAGCCGCGGCCGCCGCCTCGCTCGGCCAGGTGCACAAGGTGGTGCTGGCCGATGGCCGAACCGCCGCCTGCAAGCTGCAATACCCGAATATCGCCGCGGCGGTGGACGCCGACCTCACCCAGCTGCGGCTGATCTTCGCCCTCTATCGCCGCTACGACCGGGCGATCAACCCGGATCGCATCTACGAGGAGATCGCCGTCCGCCTGCGCGAGGAGCTCGACTACGTGCGCGAGGCGCGGCACATGGCGCTCTACGCGGAGATCCTCGAAGGCGAGCCGCATGTCCACGTGCCGCTGGTGATCGACGAGCTCTCGACCGGCCGGCTGCTCACCATGTCCTGGCTCGAGGGTGCGCGGCTCCTCGACTTCAAGACCGCGGATGCGGCGACCCGCAACCGCCTGGCGCTCAACATGTTCCGCGCCTGGTACGTGCCCTTCTACAATTTCGGCGTGATCCACGGCGACCCGCATCTCGGCAACTACACGGTGCGGCCCGATCTCGACATCAACCTGCTCGATTTCGGCTGTGTCCGCATCTTTCAGCCGCGCTTCGTCAAGGGGGTGATCGACCTCTTCTGGGCGCTCATGCGCAACGACCGCGACCTCGCCGTCGCGGCCTACGAGTGCTGGGGCTTCAGCGGCCTGACCAGCGAGGTGATCGACATTCTCAACGACTGGGCCGTCTTCCTCTACGGCCCCCTCTTGGAGGACCGTGCCCGGCTGATCCACGAAACCGCCAGCGATCGCCAGGGGCACGAGGTCGCGGGCAAGGTGTATCGGCGGCTGCGCGAGGTCGGCGGCGTCACCCCGCCGCGCGAGTTCGTCTTCATGGACCGCGCCGCCATCGGCCTAGGCTCGGTCTTCCTCCACCTCCATGCCGAGATCAACTGGCATCAGATGTTCCTGGGGCTGATCGAGGATTTCGACGTGGATGTGCTGGCCGAGCGGCAGCGCAGGGTGCTGGCAGCCCACGGGCTCGAGCAGCCGGGCTGACCGGCGGGCGCCTGCTACACGCGGGACACTGGCTCGAACCGGAATCGAAAAGGGCGCCCGCTCGGACGCCCTTTGTCACTTCTTGGAGCGGGAGCGAGCCTCTAGCGGCTCATACCTCGTCGCGTTCGGCCCGCTTGCGCATCAGCTTGCGGTAGCGGCGGATCGCCTCGGCCTTCTCGCGGGCGCGGCGCTCGGACGGCTTCTCGTAGTGCCGCCGCATGCGCATCTCGCGATACAGGCCCTCGCGCTGCATCTTCTTCTTCAGCGCGCGGAGCGCCTGATCGACATTGTTGTCACGCACCTGAACTTCGACGATGACCGTTCTCCCGTGCTTATTCGCCTTGCCACCGGTCCCGTTCGGCAGGGCGACAAAAGGGGTTCCCTCCCCAGAGGGCAGGGCCGGTGGATAACCCAAAACCGCCGGCCGGACAAGGGGGGCGGCAGCGCTTTTCGACACCCTGGCACCGCGATCCCGGCCGGGCTTTTCGCCGCCCGGCCTTTTCGCCGGCACGGGCGCCCTTACCTATTCCCCATGACGCTGCGCAAGATCGCCCTTCTGGGCCACCCCATCCTGCTCGAGCCGGCCCGGCCCGTGGCCGACCCGACCGATGCCCTGACCCGTGAGCTGATCAGGGACATGCTCGAGACCCTGGCCGATGCCCGGGGCCTCGGCCTCGCCGCCCCCCAGGTCCACGCGGGGCTTCGGGTCATCCTGGCGCTCGAGCCTCGCGACGACGCGGTCGATCGCGCCGGCCAGCCCCTGGTGCTCGTCAACCCGGTGCTCACTTTGCTCGGCGAGCGGTGCGAGGCGTCCTTCGAGGGCTGCCTCTCGATCCCGGGCCTGCGCGGCCTCGTGCCACGCCACCGAAAGGTCGGCCTCGCGGCCATCGATGCCGAGGGCCGGCCGGTCGAGCGCGAGGCGGAGGGGCTCTTCGCCCGCATCCTGCAGCACGAGGTCGATCATCTGGACGGTGTCCTCTATCTCGATCGCCTCGCCAGCCCCCGCCATCTGGCCTTCGACAGCGAGCTGGCGCGGCTGGCCGCCCATCTCGACGAGCAGGCGGCCAGACCCGCACCCGATCCCAGGAGTGAGCCATGACCAAGCCCGCCAGCGGCGATCCCGCGCCCGAGCCGAACGACGGGAAGACCAAGAGCGCGGCGCCGGAAGATGATGCAATCGCGGGACGGGTGGCGCAGAAGGACGCGCTCCTCGAGGCGGCGCTGAGTCATGCCGCGTTCGACGGCTGGAGCCGCCGCACGCTGGTCCAGGCGGCAAGCGACCAGGGCGTCGACCGGGCCACCGCCCTTCGCCTTTTTCCCAAGGGCGGCGACAGCCTGCTCGCCTGGCTCGACGACTGGACCGACAGGCGGATGCTGGAGGCTGCCGACCCGTCCAGCCTCGCCAACCTTCCTGTCCGCCAGCGCATCGCCAAGCTGATCCGCTGTCGCCTCGAGGTTCTGGACGAGCACAAGGAGGCGCTGCGCCGGGCCGCCGTGGCGCGCGGCACGCCCCGCAATCTCGCCAGCGGCGGCCGCGCCTTCTGGCGCACGCTCGACCGCATCTGGGAGGCGGCCGGCTTCGGCGGCGCCGGCCAGCAGCGCAGCCCGAGCTACTACAGCCGGCGGGCGACCTTGGGCGCCGTTCTCGCCTCGACCTTCCTCTACTGGCTCGAGGACGTCTCGCCCGGCCACGCCGAGACCTGGGCCTTCCTCGATCGGCGGATCGAGAACGTGATGCGCTTCGGCCAGCTCAGCGGCAGGCTCCAGGGCTTTCTCGACAAGCTGCCGGGCGCCGGCCTGATGCGCGGCGCCCGGCACCGGCGAGCCCGTCAGTAGGGCAGGATGATGTCGAGCACCTGGGCACCGTAGCGCGGCTGCTGGACGTCGGTGATCTGGCCGCGACCGCCATAGCCGACCCGAAGCTCGGCGATCTTGTCGTGGCTGATGGTGTTCTGGGGCGTGATGTCCTCCGGCCTGACGATGCCGGCGATGGAGATTTCCCGGACCTCGAAGTTGACCCTGATCTCCTGCTTGCCGTCGATCACCATGTTGCCGTTCGGCAGGACCTGGGTGATGATCGCCGCGATATTGAACTCGATGGTCTCCTGCCGGTTGGTGCCGCCCTGGCCCTGGTTCGACATGTCGCTCGAGGCCCCCACGAGGGCGCTCGGGTCGACGGCGCTCGGGAAGATCTTGTCGAGCTTGGTCTCGAAGCCGAAGAAGTTCGGCACACCGAGCTGGTCCGAGTTGGCGCGGCTGCGCGTGCTCTTGCTCGAGAGCTCGGCCCGGTCGTCGATCACCACGCTCACGGTCATGAGATCGCCCACGCGCCGCGCCCGCTGGTCGCGGAAGAAGCCTCTCGCCCCCTCGCGCCAGAGCGAGTTGGCGCCGGCGCTGCGGTTCTCCTCGGGCGGCGGCATCGGCACCGAGACGGCCTGATAGCCGGGCCGCTCGACCGGGTTCTCGACCGGCTGCAAGGGCGGCGGCTTGCCGACCTGCTCGAGCCGCTCCAGCGTGTTGCAGCCGGCGAGCCAGACCACGCCGACCAGGGCAGCGAGGATCGGCCGCGCGCTCACCGCGAGCTCCCCTGCCGGCCGGCGATCTCGACCAGCCGCGGGCCGACTACCCGCGCCGCCAGATGCCGGTCGCTGTCCAGGTTGGCGACCTGGACGATGGCTCCCCTGGCGCCGTCCTCGAGGGCGCGGCCGAGCGTCACGAGCTCGATGCCGGGTGCCCGATAGCGCAGCTCGACCGCCTCGCCGCGCCGCACCAGCCGCGTCGGCTGGACGTCGGCGCCGCGGATCGGCCGCCCGGCCGCGAGCCGCCGCCGCGCCTCGAGCCCGTCGAGCTCGTCGAGCGTGCCCAGCGCATCCGCCCGCAGCAGCCGGGCCGGCACCAGGGCCGGCTCCAGCCAGGCGGGGTCGAGCCGCTCGCCGGCCGCCACCGGCCGCATCGGGACCATCACCTCGGCCATGAGCTGGGCGCGGCCGCCGACGGCGAGCAGGCGCTGCTCGCCGGTCTCGAGCCGCACCAGGAGGCCGCCCGTGAAGCGCTCGCTGCGCGCATCGAAGCGCAGCTCGACCAGCTCCAGGCTGGCCTCGCTCGAGGCCGGGTTCGTGAGCGGCAGGCTCGGCGAGGTGAAGGTCAGCTCGAACCCGTCGCCGAGCGGCGGCAGCGCCGCCTCGACCAGGGTGGCCAGATGCGCCTCGGTGAGCGGCTCGCCCGGCGCCAGCCAGGAGGCGGCCGCTGCCGGCCAGGCCAGCACCGCAGCGACGAGCGCGGCGAGGAGCGGGACGCGCCGGAGGGCCGATCCGCGGATCATGCTGAGGCGCCGGGTCATCGCAGTTGCGTCACCGTCATCATCATCTCGTCCGAGGCAGAGATCACCTTGGAGTTCATGTCGTAGGCCCGCTGGGCGGTGATCAGGCTGGTGATCTCCTGCACCGGGTTGACGTTGGAGCTCTCGAGGAAGCCCTGCAGCACGGTGCCGTAGCCGGCGGTGCCCGGCGTGGCGAAGGCCGCCCCGCCCGAGGCCTCGGTCTCGAGGAAGAGATTGTCGCCGACCGCCTCGAGCCCGGTCGGGTTGACGAAGGTCGCGAGCTCCAGCTGGCCCAGGTCGCGCAGGGCGACCTCGCCCTCGATCTTGGCGGTCACCATGCCGTCGGCATTGACCGAGACCTCGACCGCATCGGGCGGCACGATGATGCCGGGGTTCACCGAATAGCCGTCCGCGGTGACGATCTCGCCGTCCGGGCTGAGCTGGAAATTGCCCGAGCGCGTGTAGCCGAACTCGCCGGACGGCAGCTCGACGATGAAATGGCCCTGGCCCTGGATCGCGATGTCGAGACGGTTCTCGGTATTGACCAGGTTGCCCTGCTCCATCACCCGGTAGACCGACGCCGTCTTGACGCCGAGGCCGACCTGCACGCCGGCCGGCACGATCGTGCCGTCCTGCGACGAGGCGGAGCCGCCCCGCCGCAGCGTCTGGTAGAGCAGGTCCTGGAACTCCGGCCGCGACCGCTTGAAGCCGGTCGTCGTCATGTTGGCGATGTTGTTCGAGATGACCTCGACGTTGAGCTGCTGGGCCATCATGCCGGTGGCGGCGACACTCATCGAGCGCATGGCGGACTACTCCAGGAAGGGGGGCGTGGCCTGATGCTCCGGTCACCGGCTCAGCGTTGGCTCGCGGCGTCGATCACCCGGCGGACCAGCTCGTGATGGGTCTCGAGCAGGCGCTGCGTGTTCTGGAAGGCGCGGACGGTCTCCATCATCCGGGTCATCTCGAGCACCGGCTGGACGTTGGAGCGCTCGATCCGGCCCTGGGCGATGTCCGGCATCGGCACCGGCTCCGGCGCCTGGTCGGCGCGCATGAGGCTGTCGCCCTCGCGCCGCAGCCCCCGCTCGTCGGCGAAGCGCACGAGCCCGATCCGGCCGAGAATCCCTTGGGCGGTCGAGATCGTGCCGTCGCGCGCCACCTCGATCGGCCCGCTGCCCGGCGGCACGACCAGCGTCCCGCCGCCCTCGTCGAGCAGCGCCTGGCCGCCGCTGGTGACGATCTCGCCGCCAGCACCCATGACGAAATGGCCGCCCCGCGTGTAGCGGGGGCCGTTCGCCGTCTCGACCGTGAAGTAGCCGTCGCCGTTGATCGCGAGGTCGAGCGGATTGCCGGTCGTCTCGATCGTCCCGGGGGCCGGATCGCGGATCAGGCCGGCATCCCGGACGAAGGCGACGCGGCCGGGCTTGCCCGCCCGCTCGAGCACCTCCTCGAACAGCACCTGCTCGTTCTTGAACCCGTCCGTGCTCATGTTGGCGATGTTGCCCGCCACCACCGCCATCTGGCGCTCGAGGGCGACCTGCCGGCTCAGCGCCACGTAGCTGGTATTGTCCATGCGTCCCGATCTCTGTGGTCCATGCGACCCGTGTCGCCGGGCCTCATGCACGCCCCGTGCCAGTTCCAAAACGACGGGAGGAACGCGGCGTTGGCCCGCCGCCTCGATCCAACCCGGCAAGAGTGACCGGGCAATTCCTGCCGGGTCGGCAGCCCCGGACCGGCCAGCGCCCGGGCCGGCAAGAGTTCGTTAACGAGTGTTGGCTACAAAGGTCGCCGGGACTTGTGCCAAGGACGGATTCGAGCATGGCTGAAGAGGCGACGGGCGAGGTCGGGGCGGAGGCGAAGCCGAAGTCTGGCAAGAAGAAGCTCCTGCTTTTCGGCGGCATCGGGCTCGTGCTGGTCCTCGGTCTCGCCGGCGGCGGCGCCTGGTTCCTCGGCCTCCTCGGCGGACATGCGTCGGCCGACATGGTGGCGGAGGAGGCCGGCGCGCACGCCACGCCGGGGGACGGGCATGGCGCGGATGACCATGGCGGAGACGCGCATGGCGACGGATCGCCGGCTGGCGGCGTCGTCTTCGTCGACATGCCGGACGTGCTGGTCAACCTGCAGTCCGGCGGCCAGCGCATTCGCTTTCTCAAGCTCAGGGCGGCGCTCGAGGTCGCGAGCGACGAGGTGGCGGCCCGGGTCGAGAGCCTGATGCCCCGGATCATGGACAGCTTCCAGCTCTATCTGCGGGCTCTGACCGTCGACGAGGTGAGCGGCTCCGGCGGCCTGCAGCGGTTGAAGGAGGAGCTCGCCGCCCGGGTGAACTTCGCGGTTCAGCCGATCCGGGTCGACGACGTGCTGGTCAAGGAGATGCTGGTCCAATAGCGGGACCGGCGACGTGGACATGGCGAGGCATGGCGATGGGGCCCGACCGATGAGGAGATCGATCCCGGCGGCATGGCCTGAGCGGGGTCGGCTGTGAGCAGCCGGGCGGCCGCATCCGGCGACGACTCGGACATCCAGATTACCGAGTGGACCGAGGACGACCCGGGTGGTGACGCCGCCACCGCGCCGTCCACGACGAAGGCCGGGCCGGCCAGCCGGATTCTCGACCAGGACGAGATCGACAGCCTGCTCGGCACCGCCCAGGACAAGGACGGCGAGGAGCGCCAGGGCATCCTGGCGCTGATCAACTCCAACGACGTCACCTATGAGCGCCTGCCGATGCTCGAGGTGGTGTTCGACCGGCTCGAGCGCATGCTGACCACGAGCGTGCGCAACTTCACCTCCGAGAACGTCGACATCAACCTCGACAACATCACCGCCCAGCGCTTCGGCGACTACCTCAACTCGGTGCCGCTGCCGGCGATGATCGCCGTCTTCAAGGCGGTCGAATGGGACAATTTCGGCCTGGTCACCGTCGACAGCCCGATGATCTACTCGATCGTCGACGTGCTGCTCGGCGGCCGTCGCGGCACCGTGCCGATGCGCATCGAGGGGCGGCCGTACACGACCATCGAGACCTCGCTGGTCGAGCGGCTGATCCGCCTCGTGCTGCAGGACCTGAGCAACGCCTTCCAGCCGATCACCGATGTCCATTTCCGCTTCGAGCGCATGGAGACCAACCCGCGCTTCGCCGCGATCGCCCGGCCGGGCAATGCCTGCATCGTCTTCAAGATGCGCATCGACATGGAGGATCGGGGCGGCACCATCGAGTTCCTGGTGCCCTACGCGACGCTTGAGCCCGCCCGCGACCTGCTCCTGCAGATGTTCATGGGCGAGAAGTTCGGCCGCGATTCCATCTGGGAGAGCCATCTCGCCCGCGAGATCTGGGTGACGGATGTCGAGCTCGAGGCGGTGCTCGAGGTGCAGACGGTGAGCCTCGCCTTCGTCGCCGACCTCGAGGTCGGCGCGGTCCTGAAGCTGCGCTCGCGGCCCGAGACCGAGATCACGCTGCGCTGCGGGCAGATCGAGATGCTGCGCGGCAAGGTCTGCCAGCGCGGCGACACCATGTGCGTCCAGGTCGAGGAGAAGATCGACCGGCCGAGGAGGCGCACCGATGATTGAGCTGGCCCTGCAGGTCGTGCTCGTCGTCCTTCTCCTCCTGACCATCACCTGGTGCGTGATCGTCCATTTTCGCCTTCGCCGGCTGCGGACCGAGGGCGGCGAGATGCAGGCGTTCGTCGAGGCGCTCGGCGCGGCGACCACCAGGGCCGAGGCGACCATCCGTCTGATGCGCGACACCGGCCGCGAGATCGAGAGTGCGGCACTCGAGCGGGAGCGCCAGGCACGCGAGCTGGGCCGGCTGATCGAGAGCGCCACGCGCGTCACGCGACGCCTGGAGGCGGCCCGCGAGCAGGGCGCGGGCCGGCTGGCCGAGCTGCGCACCCGGGACGACCTCGCCAGCGAACCACGCCAGCGCCCCGCCGAGCCGCCCGGGACCGAACCGCCGGCCGAGCCGCCGGTGCGTGGGCCGGACCGAATTCCGGAGCCACGCTTGAACCAGCCGAGGGGTGGCCAGCCGAGGGGTGGCCAGCCGCGGGACGACCAGCCCGAGGCCCGACTCGACGGCCTCCTGCATGGCGAGCTCCTCGAGGCCCTGCAGGCGCTCAGATGACGGATCGGCCGTGGTGGCGCATGCAAGGGTCGCCGCGGCGGCTGCGGCACCGCCTGCGGCGGCTCCTGGATGGCGCGGCGACCCATGCCATGGCGCCAGGCCGACTCTCCTTGCCGCTGGTGACGGCCGCGGTCGCCGGTCTCGCCCTCGTATCCGTGGCGGTGGGGCTGGTCGCCGATCCCCGCCGGGGTGACGGGTCACCCGCAACACCGCGAGCCGAAGCCCCGCACGAAGCCGCCGCTGGCGCGGACAGCGCCCTTCCACTCCCGGTCGCGGCTTTCGACTGGAATCTGGTCGAGCCTGCCGTGGGGATCGACCCTTCGAGCCCACCACCTCGAGACGGTGCCCCGAGCGGGGATTCGGAGATTCCCGCGCCGACCAGCCTGCCCCTGGTGCCCGAAGCGCCGCCGGAGCTCGCCGATGTCGCCCTCGAGCTGCAGCAGCGGCGCGAGCAATTGCTCGAGCTGGAGGCGCGGCTCGCCATCCGCGAGGCGGGGCTGCGCGCGGCCGAGGCCGACCTCGCCGCCCAGCTCGACCGGCTCGAGGCGCTGCGCGGCGAGCTGCAGGAGCTGGTCGGCATGGCCAATGGCGAGGAGGAGGCGCGCCAGCGGCAGCTGGTCAAGGTCTACGAGAGCATGCGCGCGAAGTCCGCCGCCCAGATCTTCGACCGGCTCGATCTCGCCGTGCTCCTGCCGGTGGCCAAGCGGATGAAGGAGGCGAAGATGGCAGCCATCCTGGCAGCCATGGACCCCGGTCGCGCACGGATCGTCACGACCGAGCTCGCCCGCGAGCAGAGCCTGCCGACACTCGATTGAGCTCTCCGCCGGCGCCCGCTGGCGGCCGTCGAGCCCGAGCATCAGTCGCGGGGCCCGATGCCGGGCTTGGCGTTGCGGTATGCCAAAAGCCGGCCTCGAGGTGCCGATCCCTGGATTCGGCGATGCCCGCCCGGACACTACGGAAGCCACGTTCAGCGATCGAGCATGACCGCCCCTGCCCAGGCGGGCTGATCGATCGATTCGACGAAGCGTCGTGCCGCGCCTTCTCCGCCGGCGCGCTGGATCGGCAATGCCGTTCGCTGGGCGCCGCGCCAGGCCCGCGTGCCCCCGCCCGGGACCGGCCCCCGCCTCGAGCCGAAGCCGGTCGATCGAGATCCAGGACGGCATCCTCGAACTGGCCCCCCTTCATGAACGACATGGAGGCGGGCTGGATGGCGCCCCGCGAGCGGTCAGCGTCATTCCGGGCTTCGGCGTCGATGCCTGGGATGCAACCGCCTGCGAGGCCCCCACCGGCACTGGCGATTTCGACCGCTTCCCGCTCGCCGCCTGCTGCACGGTTTGGAGCGGATTGCTCTCAAGGGCTTCGGCACCCTGCGCCGTTAGAGGCCCTTCGCTCCTGCCCGAGCAGCGCCGCAATGCCGGCATCCTCGCCACCCGCGCCGACGCCAACCATGTGCCGGCGTCTTCGGGCATTCTGGAGCGGGTGCAACCCATCGAGGCGGCATGGCCTTGCGTCACGGGACATGCCGGCCGATCATCGTCCCGTATCCAGCGATTCGACTTCCGCAGGTCACGGGCATGACCCCGCTGATCGCGGCCCGGCGCATGCGCGGAGCATCTCGGCCAACGCGATGATGCTTGGCGCATGCCGGGCAGCGACGCCATACCGGAAGAGCACAAAACGGCCGCGACGACGCTCGCCGCTTGAAGCGCCGCCTCGATCGATTTATGTTGGCGAGGCTCGCGTGTCTCCTCCGCGAGAGGTGGTTGTGGTCCTTCGGTGGCGGGCGCCCCATGCCGGGGCGCCCGTTTCCTTCAAGCCCGCAGGGGCTCTTGCCTGCGCCGACTTATGCGGCGCGGTGCGCGCCAGAATTCATTTCTGGTCTCACCTGATTGCACTTTTGCGGTCGACTTCGTTGACGCTGCGTGACAGCAGGCTGGTGTTCATACCCGAGGCAGGCCTCTGCACCGTGGCATCCCAGACCTCGTCGATGACGCGCCAGACCGGGCAACACATTCCCCGCATCATGCCGGTTTGGCCGCAATGGCGGGATCAGTGATTGGACTCGAATCGCGCTCACCTGCCGCGATTCCGGAGTCGACGCTCGGGCATTCCTGCCTCAGGCCTCGGCGTTGCCCGTCCGCTTCGTCCTGCCGCGGGGCGCCGCCGGCCTCGGGCGCCGCCGCCGGCGGGCCTCGAGCAGCGCCTCGATGCGGTTGCCGAGATAGAGGCCGAGCGGCAGGCCGATCAGCATGAAGGGCAGGCTGCCGAGCAGGATCGGCACGAGGATGTGGCCGCCGAGGCTGGTGATGCTGTCGAGCGAGGCGAAGAACTCCTCGCGCAACCGCAAGTGGCAGTCGACGACCTGACAACCGATCTGGTAGTAGAGCAGGTAGGTCGGCGCCATGGTGAAGGGATTGACCACGAAGCTGCCGACCAGCATGGCCGGCAGGTTCATCTTGGCGCTGTGGAAGCGGTTCCAGACGAGGGTCACGGCGACGCAGATCAGGGCCTGCAGCCCGACCGTCGGCGAGAAGCCGATCACCAGCCCGACCCCGAGCGACCAGCCGAGCATGCCGGGCCGATAGGTCTGGGAGCGCCAGGTGCGCAGCATGGGGCGCAGGATCTTGAACTTCATCCGCCCATTCCGATAACGGCGAGGGCCGTTCCTGCCTGCCCCGCGCCCTATGTCCCTAACATGGCGCATTTGCCGGAGCATTGCGACATGCACGTGACAGGGATTCTACCTGTTCTTGGTTGACAGACCCTTAACGCCGCGATCGTCGAGGGAGAGGCGGCCCTCGGCGCCGTCCCGCCGTCAGCCGCGATTGGCCACCATGTGCCGCAGATCCACGGTCCGCAGGAAGCCCAGCGTGTAGTCGATGCCGGACCAGGCGGTGACCACCGTGGCCACCAGAAGGAGCGAGAAGACCAGCGTCGCGTGGATGCCGGCGAGATGGCCGCCGCTCGCCAGCACCAGCGCCACCGTGCCGATCTGCACGACCCCCTGGAACACGGCCTTGATCTTGCCGCTCTGCCGGGCCCCCATGGTGACGCCGTTCTGCTCGGAGAAGATGCGCAGGTACGAGACCAGGATGTCGCGGCTGATGATCACCGCCACCATCCACATCGGCATCCAGCCCGCATCGAGAAAGGTGAGGAAGACCAGCGCCCGATAGAGGCTGTCGGCCAGCGGGTCGACGATCTTGCCGAAGGCCGACGAGGCGCCGAGCCGGCGCGCCATATGGCCGTCGAGCAGGTCCGAGACCTCGGCCACGAGCATCACCAGGATGGTCGAGAGCAGGGCCGCCGTGCCGCCCTGCGCGATCAGCAGCATGACCAGCGGTCCGCAGAGGATCCGGCCGAGGCTCAGGAGGTTGGGCAGCATGCGCACTGCGGTCGGTCCGTGCTCAATGGCGGTCGGCGAGCAGCCGGTCCGCCAACTCACGGAACCCGAGGCCACCCTTCTGGCGCGTGATCCAGCGCGGAAGCGCGTCGATAACGTCGAAATAATGTTCTAGGTTGGCCACCCCGATGGAGCAAGGGAAACTCCCGAACATCGGCGCATCATTGGGCGAATCGCCGACGAAGGCCGCGCGCATGCCGAGCCGCTCGCGCGTCGTGCCGAGCTCCTCCTCGATCAGCCGGTCGCACATCGACCGCTTGTCGTAGGCGCCGAACCAGCCATTGACGTGGATCGAGCTGACCTTGGCCACGGCACCCGCCGCCTCGAAGAGCGCGACGATGCGCCGGATCGAGGCCTCCGGCAGCGGGCCCACATCCTCGGCGAAGTCGATGGCGAGGTCGCAGTCGCGCCCCGCCTGGTCGGCGGCGATGGCGGCACCGGGCACCTCCGCCAGGATCGTCGCGGCGATCGCATCGAGCCGCCGCCGGCCTTCCGCGCGCGTCGCCGCATCCTGGACATAGACCCGCCGCATCCGCCGGGCTTCCCGGTCGTAGCGGTAGTAGAAGGCGCCGTTCTCGCCGACCACGGCCATGACCGGCCAGAGCCGCGCTATCAGGTCGCACCAGCCGGCTGGGCGGCCCGTCACCGGCACCACGACGATTCCCGCCGCCTCGAGCTCCTCGAGCGCCGCGTAGGCCGTGGCCGGCAGCCGGCCGTCCAGGGTCAGCGTGTCGTCGATGTCGGTGAACAGCACCTCGACCCCGGCCGCGACCTCCAGGGGCATGGATCGAAGGGGCTCCGGCAGGGCAGGCATGGCGATCCGATCCAAAAAAACAGGCGCTCGAGCGCCTCGCCGCATAAGGGAAGGCCCGGCAGGCGCTCGCATCTCGCGGCCAATCACCCTATATAGGCCGCCACCGGCGCGATTGGCGCCCCATCCGGACCCCGACCCTCATGAATTTGCGCAACATCGCGATCATCGCGCATGTCGACCACGGCAAGACGACCATGGTCGACCGCCTGCTCCAGCAGTCGGGCACCTTCCGCGACAACCAGCGGGTGGCCGAGCGCGCCATGGACAGCAACGACCTCGAGCGCGAGCGCGGCATCACCATCCTCGCCAAATGCACCTCCGTGCTCTGGCACGACACCCGCATCAACATCGTCGACACGCCGGGCCACGCCGATTTCGGCGGCGAGGTCGAGCGCATCCTCTCGATGGTGGACAGCTGCCTGCTCCTGGTCGACGCCGCCGAGGGGCCGATGCCGCAGACCAAGTTCGTCCTCGGCAAGGCGCTCAAGATCGGCCTCAGCCCGATCGTCGTCATCAACAAGGTCGACAAGCCGGAGCAGCGCGCCGAGGAGGTGCTGAACGAGATCTTCGACCTCTTCGCCGCCCTCGACGCCGACGAGCACCAGCTCGACTTCCCGCACATCTACGCCTCGGCCAAGAACGGCTGGGCGGTCAACCAGATGGGCGACACCCCCGTCGACATGGCCCCCCTCTTCGAGCTCATCGTGGCCCACGTCCGCCCGCCCGTGGCCGATCCGGACGGCCCCTTTCGCATGCTGGCGACCACGCTCGAGAACAACCCCTATCTCGGCCGCCTGCTGACCGGGCGGATCGAGAGCGGCGTGGTCCGCCCGAACCAGGCCATCAAGGCCCTGAGCCGCACCGGCGAGCTGGTCGAGCAGGGCCGCGTCTCCAAGATCCTGGCGTTTCGGGGCCTCGAGCGCCTGCCGGTCGACGAGGCCGA
The DNA here is from genome assembly GCA_964393275.1 of uncultured Geminicoccaceae bacterium. Taxonomy (GTDB): domain Bacteria; phylum Pseudomonadota; class Alphaproteobacteria; order Geminicoccales; family Geminicoccaceae; genus SLRI01. The sequence continues at coordinate 102,166 of CAYMTA010000010.1, forward strand.
GGCCGGCGACATCATCGCCCTGGCCGGCCTGACCAGGGCCACCGTCGCCGACACCCTCGCCGACCCCGCCGTGGAGGAGCCGATCGCCGCCCAGCCGATCGATCCCTCGACGATCGCCATGACCTTCTCGGTCAATGACAGCCCCTATGCCGGCCAGGACGGCAGCAAGGTCACCTCGCGCCAGATCTGGGACCGCCTGGTGCGCGAGGCCGAAGGGAATGTCGCCATCCGCGTCAGCCGCTCGCCCGAGAACGACGCCTTCGAGGTGGCGGGCCGGGGCGAGCTGCAGCTCGGCGTGCTGATCGAGACCATGCGCCGCGAGGGCTTCGAGCTCTCGATCAGCCGCCCCCGCGTCCTCTTCCAGACCGACCCGGAGACCGGCAAGCGCCTCGAGCCGATCGAGGAGGTGGTGATCGACGTCGACGAGGAATATGCCGGTGCCGTGGTCGAGAAGCTGACCCGGCGGAAGGGCGACCTCACCGAGATGCGCCCGGCCGGCGCCGGCAAGCAGCGCCTCGTCTTCCACTGCCCGTCCCGCTCGCTGATCGGCTATCACGGCGAGTTCCTGACCGACACCCGCGGCACCGGCGTCATGAACCGCCTGTTCTTCGCCTGGCAGCCCTACAAGGGCCCGATCGCCCAGCGCCACACCGGCGTCATCGTCAGCGGCGAGCAGGGCGAGGCCGTCGGCTACGCGCTCTGGAACCTCGAGGACCGGGGCTCGATGTTCGTCGAGCACGGCACCAAGGTCTATTCCGGCATGATCATCGGCGAGCACAACCGGGGCAACGACCTCGAGGTCAATCCCCTGAAGGGCAAGAAGCTGAGCAACGTGCGCGCCGCCGGCAAGGACGACGCCATCCTGCTCACCCCGCCCGTCCGCCTGACCCTCGAGCAGGCCATCGCCTACATCGCCGACGACGAGCTGGTCGAGGTCACCCCCAAATACATCCGCCTCCGAAAGCGCATCCTCGACCCCAGCGAGCGCAAGAAGGCCGCCCGCCGGCCCGAGGTCGCCTGACCTTCCGCCCGCGCGCCACGTCCCGGCCTCGATCATCGTAGGCATATTAGCCTATAACAGCCGCCGCGTCAAGCGGCGCGGGTTCGTTCGGCATTCCGGGGCGGCCGGTTCGCTCGTCGCCGAAGGGCGGCCAAAACGCCCGAAAGACGCGGCCCTGGCTCCCGGGTTCGTTCGTCGAAAGCCGGGTTCGATCGTCCGATTCCCGGGTTCGAACGTCGATTCGGTGGGTTCGTTCGTCGTCGGCTGTTGCATCGGCTGCAACATCCCGGGGTTTTTGTTGCATCCGATGCAACAACCCGAGGCCGCCTGTTGCACGGGACGCAACAACCCGAGCCCTTTTGTTGCATCGGATGCAACAACCCGAGCGCTGGTGTTGCATGAGATGCAACAGCGGGGGTGGCGGGGAGGGCGGCCGTCGGTTCCGCGGGTGACCGCCGGGCGCGTGCTCGGGAAGGCGCGAGCGTCGCGATGGGGGCGAGTGAAGATGGTTAAAAACGAAGGTGTTCCGCAGACTCCCAAACTGCATGACGTAGACGGTTCCGTGCGCCTCTCAGAACAAAAATGCGCCCAACTCTGCCAAACCACAGGGAACGCTGACCTCACGCAAAGGATTCGTCTAGTTTGGACCCTCGCCCTTACCAATCTTCCCTGCTAAGTATTTGATCGATGCTAGCTCATTCTGTAAATAGGTGGGGAAATGATTCTCACATATCGGTATTGGTTCTCCTAATCTCCACTTTATGGCTTTCCCTTTTTTTGTTTTCCGTCGTCCATGAGAAAAAAAGTTTGTAAATCGGATGGGGGAAACTCCACTAAATCTTTGAAATTCGACGACTTTATTCGTTTGCGTTTCACGACCTTCAATTTTTATTGCTTCTGGATATTGCTCAAGTGCTTGACTTTTTGAATACGGCTCGACAAAAACGACACGCCCGATCCCCGCAGCAATGACATGTCGGGCACAGACATGACATGGAAAGGTGGTACAGTATAAAGTTGCATCTTCGGTCGATCTGCCACTCTTAGCCGCTTGCGTTAATGCATTCATCTCCGCATGAACAACTCGCCCAAATTCCAATAAATCATTTATCTGAGCTTCTTCGATATTTATTTCGTTGTTTTCCAAAATATACTCAAGAATCTCAGCAGGATTCATTTTTTGATATGTGTCTTTCATAGTTGGTTTGATGATTCTCAGCAAATCTTGTATAAGCCTATTTTTGTGATCTACGTTTGGATCTGAATCAAGAGTATGATCTCTAAAATCTTCTTTATCACCATCCCAATATACACCACCTCCCGCTCTAGGTACTTCGTTACAGCCATACGACACGATCTCATTGCTTTTATTTACGATGACAGCACCGACCTGTCTAGACAGATCGGCGGATTGGAGCGCTACATTACTAGCAATATTCATAAAAAATTCATCTGGGCGCGGAGAAATAAATGACTTCCCGAATATCAAATCGACGGCACGCTCTATTCCTTGTTCGAATTCTGCAAAACTTGATCCTTCGACGAAAAAGTCCGCCTTAGAAAAGGCCAATCTTAGGCGCTGACCAAATTTATTGTCCTCCTCTTCTTCATCACGGTTTATCAACTGAAGAGCCTGCGGCTCATAAGATGTACGACTTTTCCGAGACGAATCGTCCTTCCTAATTTTTTCTGATAGGTATTGGACTCTAGCTCTAAGAGGAGACGTTATCGCAAAAACAAAAAGATGTGATCCATAATTTCTTCTCAATATTTCGATTTCCTCAGGCCTTTTCAACTGATTAATAATGTAGCATGTATTCTCTAAATACGGTTGCTCAAAATGGGTTAGCTCTGCTTGTCTAAAACGAAAAATCTTTGAGATAGCTGCAAGAGCCAATATGCCTGGAAGATCAAAGTTATTGCGTATTTCGTTTCCAACGGTCATTGCACTCATGTAACGATTGTAGGTCGAACTTTCGTCGACAAAAGTTGTTGTGGCAAATTGGTCGAAGGTGGAAGAGACGCGAACGTCTTTTGTGGTATAGTTAAAGATACTTAGTTTTTTTTCAAAAACTTTCGTTGCGACCGATAGATCGACGCCAATAGGCGCAACAAGTGCAAAGAAGAGTTCTGGCTTAGGAAGCGGGGGCAGAACATCTGACATTATCCGAACTCCGCTCGGTGCGCTCTATGGTACGTTATCGGCTGCAATGGCACTAGGATACCGGCCGTGTGAAATTGCAACAGTGTGATGCCCTCGATTCACTCCGACGAAAAGTCAAGAATTGTTTAGATTTTTTTTTCGTATACGACGTTGCCAAACAGTGGGAGTTTCGGGATGTCAAGCGATTCTCGTCCGATTGATCCGTGGCTTGAGCGCGTCATCCTAGAGGTGGAGAAAGAGATAAGGAAGTGGTCTCCGGCTCTTCAGCACGCGCTCCCATCCAATAGGCGCGCGGATGGTTCGGGAGTGTCCAAGGATCGCGAGCCTTATTCTGAAAAGAGGCTCGAAAAGCGTGACGGTGTCCGCGCTTAGGAGGGTCTGAGAACGGGTCGAATAGATTCAACTGGTCACTAGAAACCCAAAACCAGACCCGAAAAAAAGGCTTCGTGGGGTGCGAACGGCGTCCGCAACCCAATCCTGCCCCTCCTTACGGTACCAGCTCGCTCGGCGCCCCCCGACAGTCCATCTCGAAGTTAGCCCTACCATCGGCGGGCGATGGTAGCGCCACTTCAATCCATGCGCCGCCGCCCCCGCCCGACGATCTCCTCGGCAAAAAGCAAAAAAAGATCGAAGACCGTGGAGGCTTGGTCCGCCGTCGCGTCGGGCGAGGCGAAGCCGGTGGCGGCGAGGCGGCACTCTATCACGGCGAGGACGAAGCGGGCCTTCTTGAGTGGAACCTCGGGGCTCGTCTCCAGGAAATGAAGTGTCCGGCGGATTCCAGCTCGCGATGTGGGCGTCGAGCCCATGGGCCAGGTTCAATGGCTCCGAAGGCAAGGGAGAAGCCCGATGCGCGCCGCCCACCCGTCACATCTCTATTCGCTTGCCAATGACGATTGTTCGCTCGGGGGGGAAGTTGTAGGAGTCGGCGACGCGGCCGGCGTTGCGCCAGAGGAAGGCGAAGATGCTGATCTGCAGGGCTTGCGGGAGCGATCGCGGTTTGGTCGGCTCGATGTCTTCGAGGCCGATGAAGTAGGTCAGGGTGTCGGGGTCGATGTCGAGGCCGAGCACGCCGCAGAGCTTGAGCGCCACCGGGACGTTCGGGGTCTGCATGAAGCCGTAGTGGAGGATGATGCGGTGCGTGTTGCTTTCGAGCCTCGACATCTCGATTCGCTCGGCGCCTGGGACCCTGGGCACGTCCTCGATCCGCACCGTCAGGAAGATGCGTCTTTCGTGCAGGACCGGCACGTGCTCCATGATCTGGACCAGGGCGGAGGGGGTGGTCTCGGGCAGGGCGGTCGGGTAGACGGCGGTGCCCGGGATGATGGTCGGCGGCGATTTCTTGATTCGGTCGAGGAACTCGTCGACCATTTGGCGGCCGTCGCGGGTCAGGGCGCGCAACTCCGCGGTGCCGTTTCGCCAGATCGCCATGATGGCGAAGATCAGGGCGGCGATCAGGACGGGATACCAGCCGCCATCGAGGAACTTCAGCGAGTTGGCGGCGAGGAAGGCGAGGTCGACGACGAGGAAGGCGATCGCGAGCGCCCCGGCGAGCCGGGGATGCCAGCCGAAGCGCTTGGCCACGAAGAAGGCTAGGCAGGTGGTGATGACCATGTCCGCCGAGACGGCGAGGCCGTAGGCGGCACCCAGGTTGTCCGAGGTGCGGAAGCCCAGGACCAGCGCTATCGTCGCGATCATCAGGATCCAGTTCACGGCCGGGATGTAGATCTGGCCGATGTGGTGGCGGTCGGTCTGGATGATGTCGACGCGCGGCAGCTGGCCGAGCTGCACGGCCTGGCGGGTGAGGGAGAAGACGCCCGAGATGACGGCCTGGGACGCGATGATGGTGGCGACGGTCGCCATGGCCACGAGCGGATAGTGGCCCCAGCCCGGTGCGAGCAGGTAGAACGGGTGGTCCGCCTTGAACGGGTCGGCGAGGACCAGCGCACCCTGGCCGAAATAGTTCAGGACCAAGGCCGGCAAGGCCACGAGGAACCAGGCGAGGCGGATGGGGGCGCGGCCGAAATGGCCCATGTCGGCGTAGAGCGCCTCCGCACCCGTGACGGCGAGGAAGACGGTGCCGAGCACGGCGATCCCGAGCATCCCGCTGTCGAGCAGGAAGCGGATTCCGTAAGTCGGCAGCAGGGCCTCGAGGACGCGCGGGTCCTCGAGGATGCCGCCGATGCCGAGGAGCGCCAGCACCACGAACCAGGCCAGCATGACGGGGCCGAACAGGGCGCCGATCCGGGCGGTGCCGCGTTTCTGGACGGAGAAGAGGGCCAGCAGGATGCCGATGGTGATCGGCAGGACGAAGGGGCCGAAGGCGGCGTTCTCCACCTGCAGGCCCTCGACCGCGCTCAGCACCGAGATGGCCGGCGTGATGGTGCCGTCGCCGAAGAGGAGGGCGGCGCCGAACAGGCCCATGACCATCAGGATGTGGGGCCGGGACCCGGCTGCCGCGTTCCACGGGTTGAGGAGGGCGACCAGGGCGATGATGCCGCCCTCGCCGTGGTTGTCGGCCTTCAGCACGAAGAGCAGGTACTTGATGGAGACGACGATGATCAGGGACCAGAGGATCAGCGACAGGATGCCGAGCACGTTCTCCGGGCTCGCGACGATGCCGGTGTTGTCGCTGAAGCACTGCTTGAAGGCGTAGAGCGGGCTGGTGCCGATGTCGCCGTAGACGACGCCAAGCGCGGCCAGGGACAGGAGGGACAGCGGGCGGCCTCGCCCGTTCCCGTCGGCGGCCTCGCTGGTGTCGCTGATCGCCTGTCTCCGCCGTGCGGTGGGAAGGACGGCACGAGCTTATCGTCGGATCGCCGGCCCGATCAACCTGCGGCTAGACCACGAGCTCGCTGGCAACGCCCCGGCAGTCCATCTCGAAGTCCAGCCCGGCCACCGGCGGGCGGTGGTAGTGCCAGGTCAGCCCGTGCGCCGCCGCACCCCGTCCGACGATCTCCTCGGCGAGGAACGGGAAGAGGTCGAAGACCGTGTAGGCCTGGGTCGCCGTGGTGTCGGGCCAGGCGAGGCCGAGGGCGGCCATGCGGCGCTCCATCTCGGCGAGGACGAAGCGGGCCTTCTCGCGGAGGCCATCGGGGCTGGTGTCGTTCGGGCGGACGATGTGGTCCCGGTAGCTGCCCTTGCCCTCGGGCACCTCGCCGCTGCCGGAGACGACGAAGCTCGGGGCCTTGGACAGCGCCTCGGTGGTGAAGCAGAAGGCGTGGAAGGAGGGGGTTTCGGGCGGGTCGATCTCGGGGCAGAGATTGCTCCTCGCCACCGGGTTGGCGCCGTTCTGGACGATGCCCCAGCTTTCGAGCCGCGCCACGTAGGAGGCGTTGAAGTCGCGAAAGCCCGATTCGGTGAAGGGGGCGGGGGAGCGGAGCTCGCAGGCGCAGAAGGCGGCAAGCGGCCGGCCGGCCTTCTCGATGATCTCGGCGGCACGGGCGAATCCGGCCTCCAGCGGCAGCGGCCGGCGGAAGCGGACCCGGACGATGTCGCAGCCGGGTAGCGCCGCGACGCCGCCCGAATACTGGCTCACCCCCGGCAGATAGCGATAGCCGCCGGCCTCGAACACCACGCCTGACACCGTCTCTCGCCCTTCCTCGATGGAGTTGCAGCCACCTTGCCCATGCCGGGCTCGGGCGCAAGCGTCCCGATGGCCCTCAATCGACCGAGAGGGCCAGGATCTGCGAGAGCTGGCAGAGCGGGCGGCCGGTCTCCTCGTGCCAGCGGTTGAAGACGGCCTGCACCGCCGCGCGGTCGGCTCTGGTCCGGGGCGGGCTTTCGGTCGCCTGCCAATGGACGAGGCCGCGCTCGACCGACGTGGTCGGGACGAAGGTGTCCTTGCCGGCCATGCGGAGGTAGGCGGGGGCCGAGCGGCCGCCGAGGTGCTGCATGCGCTTCTCGAGCTCGGCCCAGAGCCCGGTGACGTCGGCCGTCGGCCAGGCCGCCAGCCAATGGGCGAAGCTGCCGTGCTCGCTGGCGATCGCCAGCAGCGATGCGGCATTGGCGCGGATGGCCCGAAGCTTGCCCATGTGGCGGATCAGGCGGCGGTCCTGGAGCATGGCCTCCAGGTCCTCGTCGTGCAGCGCCGCCACGCGGGCCGGGTCGAAGCCCGAAAAAACCTCCTCGAAGGCCGGCCATTTCCGGTCGACCAGCTCGTGCCTGAGGCCGGCCCGGAAGATGCGCAGCGACATGAGGGAGAGATGGCGGTCGTCGCCGGTGGCCTCGAGCTCGGCCACGGTCTTGGGCACGGTGAGGCGGGCGGCCAGCGCCGCCCTACCGTGGCGCAGGAGAGCAGCTTCCTCGATGACCTGGAAGGTGACGGGGCTCATGCGTCCCATTCGGGGGCGTAGGCGCCGTTGACCAGCCGGCCCCTGGGCGAGCCCAAGGCGCTGATCCGGCGCATCTCGTCGTCCGTCAGCGCGAAGTCGAAGACGGCGAGGTTCTCGGCGATCCGGGCCTCGTTCGAGCTTCGGGGAATGGCGACGACGTTCTTCTGCTGGACCAGCCAGCGCAGCGTCACCTGGGTCGCGGTCCGGCCGTGCGCGTCCGCGATCTCGCTGATCACAGGGTCGCCCAGGACCTTGCCGCGGGCGATCGGGCAATAGGCGGTGAGCGCCATGCCGTGCGCGCGGAGCGCCTTCAGCACCTTTTCCTGGCTGAGGAAGGGGTGGTACTCGACCTGGTTGGTGACGAGCGGTGCGGCGCTCAGGTCGACCGCCTCCTCGACCAGGGCGGCGGTGAAGTTGCTGACGCCGATATGCTTGGCCTCGCCGGCCTCGCGGATGGCGTTCAGGGCGCCGATGGTCTCGGCGAGCGGCACGTCCTTCGCCGGCCAGTGCAGCAGGAGGAGATCGACGGATTCGACGCCCAGGAGCTTCAGCCGCTCGCCGGCGGCACGGCGGAGGTCGTCGGCACGGAACAGGTCCGGCCAGATCTTGGTGGTGAGGAAGATCGCGTCGCGCGTCACGCCCGAGGCCCGGATGCCGGCTCCGACCTCCTTCTCGTTGCCATACATCTGGGCGGTGTCGACATGCCGGTAGCCCGTGCCGATGGCGTGCTCGACCAGCGCCTGCACCCGATCTTTTGGCAAATCCCAGGTGCCGAAGCCGATGGCCGGCATCCTCGCCCCGTTCGCCTCGACGATGATCATGCGCGCTCCTTCGATTTTTTTGCCCCGCTCTCGTCTGGGCGACCGAGCCGTCCTATAACCCGCGGCAACCAGCACCCCAAGCCCGGACCGAACGATGCCCGAGATCGACCCCGACCTGCGGCTCGCCGCCGCCGCAGCCGTCGCCCGCGAGGCCGGCAGCCTCGCCCGGCGCTACTACCTCGTCCGCGACACCCTCGAGATCGAGAGCAAGGGTGCCCAGGATCTGGTGAGCCAGGCCGACCGCGAGGTCGAGACCCTGATCCGCAAGCGGCTCGCCGGACTCTTCCCCGAGGACGGCTTCGTCGGCGAGGAGCACGCGCATCAGCTCAAGGGCGATGCTGGCGGGCACTGGGTGATCGACCCGATCGACGGCACCTGGTGCTTCCTGAACGGCATCGGCTCCTGGTGCGTCAGCCTCGCCTACGAGCGCGCCGGAAGGATCCAGATCGGCGTCATCTACGACCCCATGGCCGAGGAGCTGTTCGCCGCCCGGCGCGGCGGCGGGGCGACGCTGAACGGCGTGCCGCTCCGGGTCGCCAAGGCGGCCTCGCTCGGCGACGGCACGGTCAGCCTCGGCTATTCGCTGCGCGTCCCCGTCGCCTCGATGCTGCCGCTGTTCAAGAAGCTGCTCGAATCGGGCGGCATGTACCAGCGGCACGGCTCGGGTGCCTTGGGTCTCGCCTGGACGGCCGCGGGCCGGCTGATCGGCTATCTCGAGCCGCACATGAACAGCTGGGACTGCCTCGCCGGGCTGCTGCTGGTCGAGGAGGCAGGCGGCTTCACCAACGACTTCCTCGCCGATAACGGGCTGCTCGACGGCAATCCGGTGATCGCCGGGCCCAAGGGGCTCGCGGCCGAGTTCGCGCGGCTGACCGACCACTGGTGAGGTGCCAGCGTCGCTCGGTTGCCCGGGCATTTCGTGCTAGGCTTTCCTGATTCACGGCCCTGGGCCGTGGGATCAAGGGAGAACAGGCATGCCGAAATATATCGGGCTCACGAGCTGGACCGACGAGGGCATCAAGCACGTCAAGGATTCGCCGACACGGCTCGACCAGGCGCGCCAGCTCGCCAAGAGCGAAGGCGCCACGCTCGAGCAGTTCTTCATGGTGACCGGCGAGCACGACATGGTGGTCGTCATCGATGCGCCGGACGACGCGGCCCTCGCCCGCTTCCTCCTCAAGCTGGCCAGGGGCGGCGCCGTTCGCACCCGGACCATGCGGGCCTTCACCGAGGAGGAGTACCGGGCGATCGTGTCCGCGGGCTAGGCTTCGTCGACACCCGGCGGCGCCGGCTCCGGCCGTGTCGCCGGGCACGCGGTCGGGGATGCCGGGCAAGTCGCCCGCACCGGCCTCGCCCGCCGCTCAGATGCCGAAGACGAGGCCGGCGAGGAAGTACATGGCGCCGAAGGTCACGCTGATCGCCAGGATGTTCAGCCAGAAGCCGGCGATCACCATGTCCCTGAGCTGCATGCGCTCGTAGGAGAAGACGATCGCGTTGGGCGGGGTGGCCACCGGCATCATGAAGGCCATCGAGGCGCCGACCGCGACCGGCACGGCCAGCATGCGCGGGTCGAGCTGGAGGCCGACGGCGACGGCACCCAGGATCGGCAGGAAGGTGGCGGTCGAGGCCGTGTTGGAGGTGATCTCGGTGAGATAGACGATGGCCGTCACCACGATCAGCACCAGGACCCAGGTGCCGACCTCGAAGCCGGTGACCGAGTTGCCGATCCATTCGGCGAGCCCCGTGTCCTTGAACCCGCCGGCCAGCGCCAGCCCGCCGCCGAAGAGCAGGAGCACGCCCCAGGGGACGTGACGCGCCGCGGTCCAGTCGAGCACGAAGATGCCGCCCGCGCGTGACAGGGGCCAGGCGAAGAGGACGAGGGCCGCGATCAGCGCCACCGAGGTGTCGTTGATCGGCAGGCCCGTCAGGGTCACGATGGGCGAGCGGAAGATCCAGGCGAGCGCCGCGCCGAGGAAGACGCCGCCCACGACCTTCTCGGCGTAGCTCATGGGCCCGAGGGCCGAAAGCTCGCTCTTGACGACAGCGCCGGCATCGCCGACCTGCAGCCGGTGCGCCGGAAAGATCACCTTGGTCAAAAGCAGCCAGGCCAGGGGCAGCATGACGACGACCACCGGCATGCCGAACAGCATCCAGGTGAAGAAGGTGACGTGGATGTCGTAGGTGCTGGCGAGGAAGCTGGCGAGGAGCGCGTTGGGCGGGGTGCCGATCAGCGTGCCGACGCCGCCGATCGAGGCGCTGTAGGCGATGCCCAGCATGAGCGCCACGCCGAAATTGTGCAGCATGCGATCGTCGTCGGTCCGCCGGCCGACGAAGTCGATGACCGAGAGCCCGACCGCGTACATCATCACCGTGGTCGCGGTGTTGGAGATCCAGAGCGAGAGAAAGGCCGTGGCCAGCATGAAGCCGCCGATGATGCCGCCGGGGCTGGTGCCGACCATGGCGACGATGCTGAGCGCGATGCGCCGATGCAGGCCCCAGCGCTGCATGGCGGCGGCCAGGAGGAAGCCGCCGAGAAAGAGGAAGATCAGGCTGTCGGCGTAGCTCGCCGCCACCGGACCCATGGGCGAGATGCCATAGATCGGCATCAGCGGGATCGGCAGAAGCGCTGTCGCCGGGATCGGCACCGCCTCGCCGAGCCACCAGACCACGATCCAGACGGTGAGCGAGACCAGCCGCCAGGCCTCGATCGGCATGCCCGCAGGCGCCGGCAGGAGAACGATCAGGATGGCCGCGAGCGGGCCGAGCACCAGGGCACCGAGGCGGATGGGCGAAAGCGGCTCGCCCCGATCCGGCCCCTCGCCCTCGCCGAGCGGGCTTTCCCGCTCGGCAGGCGTTGCCGGACCCGCCGCAAGCGCCTTGTCATCAGGGCGAGCCTCGGCCATCCTCTGTCCCCCCGTCCGGCCGACACGATCCGGCCCGTGCCCGGAGCTTGTCCGCAGTTGGCCGCACTGGCAAGCGCGGAGTACCGGGGCGGGGGCCGCCCGCTTCGGGAGAGCCGAGCGGGAGCTGAAGGCATTATCGCGCCGACGCCACGCCGGAACGATCCGGGAGCGATGCTTCAAGAGGCGGTTGGAGAGGTCGTCCGTTCGGCCGTGAGGATCACCTCGTCGCCCTGGTGGAACGCGAGCTCGATCTCCAGCGTGCCATTCTCGAGCAGCTCGGCCGATCCCGAGCCCGTCACCTCGTCCATTTCGTCGAAGCCGGCCAAGGTGAAGAACACCATGGTTCGGCCGTATTCGAGCTCGAGGCTCGCTTCGAGCGCACCGAAGGCGATTTCGCCGTGGCCATCGGCCCGGATGGTCAGCATGGCGGGCCCGAGCAGATCGAGATGGTCGCGGTCCCAAAGATCGGCGGCCAAGATCCGCCATCGGCCCAGGATCGCGCAGCTCATCCCTGCCGTCATCCGATTTCCCCTGCCAGAAGCTTCGACAGCCGGGCGAGACCGCAGGGGTCAACGATGGAGGCAAGCGCTCGAGCCATCTCTGCCAGCCAGCACCGCCCGGTCCTCATCCGTCCAGCCACCGTGCTCGTCCATCGAACACGGCAGCATCTCCGGCGCGATCGAAAGACTTGCCGACCCGCGTCACAGCGCCCGAAAGAGCCGCAGGCGCCAGCGAACGGCCGACCATCAATCCATTGTGCGGCAACACGAGCACAGGATGAAGGCCGCCCGGGCATGACATGTCAGCCGGTGAGCCTGATCGCGCGGCCGGGGCGGGCGGTGAGCGGCATGAGCGCCTCGCCGGCGAGGTAGTGGCAGCCGGCGCCCATGGCGGCTCGCGCCGCGTCCACGCCGGAGTCGATGACGACGGAGGTCCGCAGGCCGGCTGCTCGGCCGAGTGCCGCGAGCCCGGCGAGCACGGCGGCGGCCGGCGGCCCTTCCTCCGTGCCGGCAGCGGTCGGAACGTGGTCGGGTGGCCCGGTGGCGTCTTCGGTCGGCGACCGGGCCGCACGCAGCACCACCGAGATGCCGGCCACGCCCGACGTTTGCAGATGGTCGGTAGGCAAAGGTGCCTTGGGCGACGTGCCGTCGACCGTGACACTGGCCGCGAGCAGGTCGGGCTCGAGTCGGACCAGGACGGCCACCGTGAACGGCCTCAGATAGCTCACCAGCTCGCGCACCCGGGCCTGCGGCAGGCTCGCCGGCAGGCCGGTGATCTCGATGACCAGCCGCCGCGCGGCGCCGCCGGGCAGCCTGCGGCAGGCGAGCATCAGCTTCTCGCGATGGCGCATCGCCGCCAGTGTCGCATAGTGCAGCTCGATCCGCACGGTCGTGCGGCCGGCAGGCAGCGCCTGTGCCGCCCGGGCGATCGACCAGCGATCGAGGGCGGCGTCGAAGACGCCATTCAGGCTCGAGGGGCAGAGCGCCTGAACGCCGCGGCGGCCCGCTCCCGCGTCCAGCATCGGCGTCAGCGCATAGCCCGTCACCAGCCGCTTGCGGACGTTCAGGACGGGCTGGTAGAGCGCCTCGATCGCGGGCTCGCTGACCGTGAACAGGGCGAGCTCGGCCTCGTCGACCTGCCGCTCGAAGGCCTCGATGCGCGCCTCGAGCGCGCCCGGCCCGGCGATGCCGGCGAGCCCGGCGACCAGATCGAAGCCGGTCGTCCGCAGCCGGCAGGCGACGCCGCCGGGCACCATGCCGCAGAGCCGCGCGGTGATCTCGGCGGCGATGAAGCGGCCACGCCGCTCCGCCGCCAAACGGTCGATGTCGGTGACCAGGAGATGGAAGCGGTCGCCCTCGAGGGCGACGTAGAGATCGTGCGGGCCGAGCCGCCGCGCGAGGCTGCCCTCGACGATCTGGTAGGCCTTCTCGCGCAGGGCCGGCCAGCGATTGCCGAAGCGCAGGCGAAGCTCCTCGATGTCGAGGAGCTGGAGCCCGCCGACCAGCCGCGGCGCCGGCAGGGCGGCATGGTGGCGGCGGAACGCCTCGAGCCGTGCCGCGAACCGGCCGGGGTCTCGCGGATCGAGGCCGTGCCCGGTGCGGGGCGGATGGAGCGCGAACGCGGCCGCAATCGCCCTGCCGGAGCACCCGGTCGCACCGCGCGCCACCGGCACCGTTCCGTCCGGTCGATCGACCACCGCTTGCTGCGACATGGCTCCGGCCAGGGTCTCGGGCCGGGCACGCCTGCCGGCCTCGTCGATGCACAAGCTAGCGGCGCCGCGTTGATATTCCGTTAACGACACGCTGGTAGGGTGTGCCCGTGCTTGTTTCCGCAACCCCCATTCGCTAGCACCGACCGCAAGGGCGCGCCCGAGCCGGCCGCCGATCCCCGAGAGCTGGAGTTTTGAATGGTCGACCCGCAGCGGCATCTGCCCGAGCTGATCCGCCTCGCCGACGAAGCCGCCCGCGAGATCATGCGCCATTACGGGAAGGATACCGCCGTCGACTACAAGGCCGACCGCTCGCCGGTCACCCTCGCCGACGAGGCCGGCGAGGCGATCATCCTGAAGGGCCTCTGCGCCCTCACCCCCGACTGGCCGATCGTCGCCGAGGAGGCGGTGAGCCGGGGCCAGATTCCGGCCGTCGACGACGGCCCGTTCTGGCTGGTCGACCCGCTCGACGGCACCAAGGAGTTCATCAACCACCGGGGCGAGTTCACGGTCAATATCGGCCTGGTGCTGGACCGCCTGCCGGTCATGGGCGTCGTCTTCGCCCCGGCCATCGACACGATGTGGTGGGGATCCCTGGGCCACGGCGCCGAGCGCCGCAAGGCAGGCGTGACCGAAGCCATCGCCGTGCGTCCTGCCCCGCCGGCCAGCGGCAGCGTCGCCGTCGCCAGCCGCTCGCATCGCGACGCCGAAACCAACGCCTGGCTCGCCGAGCACGGCATCACCGAGACCATCGCCTGCGGCAGCTCCTTGAAGTTCTGCGCGGTGGCCGAGGGCCGGGCCGACGTCTACCCGCGCTTCGGCCCGACCATGGAATGGGACACCGCGGCCGGCCACGCCGTGCTTCGCGCGGCCGGCGGCGAGGTGGTCACCGTGGAAGGCCGGCCCTTCACCTACACCAAGCCCGACTTCCGCAATGGCGGCTTCATCGCCCGCGCCCACGGCTGAGCCGCGTGGCTCCTGGCCTCGCGGCGCCCTGGCACCTGGCACCGAGGCTGCTCGCCCGCCTGCCGCCCGAGACCGCGCACGATCTGGCGATCCGCCTGATCCCGCTGGTCCCACGCCTCCGCCACGCGCCGCGTCCGCGTCTCGAGGCCCGGCTCGCCGGAATCGACCTCGCCCATCCTCTGGGCCTCGCCGCCGGCTTCGACAAGAACGCGCGGGCGGCGGCCGGCCTGCTCCGCCTCGGCTTTTCCTTCGTCGAGGTCGGCACCGTCACCATCCGCCCGCAGGCCGGCAATCCGCGGCCGAGGCTCTTCAGGCTGGACGCCGATCGGGCCATCATCAACCGCATGGGCTTCAACAATGACGGCATCGAGGCCATGGCCGACCGCCTCGCCCGACGCCCACGCGCCGGCATCCTTGGCGTCAATATCGGCATCAACAAGGACAGCGCCGACGCCGCCCGCGACTACGGCATCGCCGCCGCCCGCCTCCTGCCGCTCGCCGACTACCTGGCGGTCAACGTCTCCTCGCCCAACACGCCGGGCCTGCGCGACCTGCAGGAGGAACGCGCCCTCGCTTCCGTGCTCGCTTCCGTGCTCGAGGCCCGGACCCGAGCCGGACCGGCCAAGCCGGTCTTCCTCAAGGTGGCACCCGATCTCGACGACCGATCGGCCGACGCCATCACCGACACGGCCATCGCCCACGGCATCGACGGCATCATCGCCACCAACACGACCATCGCCCGCCCGCCCGGCCTCCGCTCGCCCGCGCACGCCGAGCGGGGCGGCCTCAGCGGCCGGCCGCTTCGCGAGCCCGCCACTCGCCTGCTGCGGCGCATGGCCAGGCGGGCCGCCGGCCGGCTCGCCTTCATCGGCGTCGGCGGCATCGCCTCCGGCGCCGACGCCTACGAGAAGATCCTGGCCGGGGCCTCGGCCGTCCAGATCTACACGTCCTTCGTTTACGAAGGCCCGGCCATCATCGCGCGCATCCTGGACGAGCTCGAGGCGTGCCTGGCAAAGGACGGCCACCTTGATCTCCATGCAGCCATTGGCGCCGGGCTTTGAGCGCGGTCAGCCGGCTCGTCCCGGGCTTTCGCCGGCGATGAGCCGTTCCAGCTCGGCATGCGCCATCGCCCCGCCCAGCAGGCGGAACGTGCCCTCCTCCATCATCTCCCGCGCGGCACCGATGGCCGAGCCATAGGCCAGCCGCGCCAGCGCGCCGCCGACGCTGATGCGCTTCGCGCCCGCCGCCGCGAGGTCGGCCACGCCGCATGCCGGGGCGAGGCCACCGACCAGCGCGTTGACCGGCCGCGTCACCGAGCCGCACACCGTCCGGAGCGCGGCGAGGTCGGGCAGGCCGGGCGCGTAGAGCACGTCGGCACCCGCCTCCTCAAAGGCCTGAAGCCGCCGGATCGTGTCGTCGAGATCGGGCCGGCCGCGCAGGTGGTTCTCCGCGCGCGCGGTCAGAACGAAATCCTGAGGCAGCGCCCGCGCCGCCTCGGCCGCCGCGGCGATGCGCTCGACCGCGAGGCCGAGGTCGAAGATCGGATCCTCGCCCCGCCCCGTGAAATCCTCGATCGAGCAGCCGGCGAGGCCGACCCCCGCCGCTTCCCGAACGGTCAGGGCGGCACTCTCTGGGCTGTCGCCGAAGCCCTTCTCGAGATCGGCGGAGACCGGCAAGGGCGTCGCCTCGACCAGCGCCCGGCAATGCTCGAGCACCGCCTCCCTCGCCACCTGCCCGTCGCCGAGACCGAGGGCGAACGCCATGCCGGCGCTGGTCGTGGCGAGCGCCCTGAAGCCGAGCGCGGCCAGCATGCGTGCCGTGCCCACGTCCCAGGGATTGGGGATGACGAACGCTCCAGCCTGCTCGTGCAAGGCACGGAACACGGCACCCTTGTCGCTCATGGCCTTCCTCCTTCTTGCGATCAGGGTCTCGACTATCCGCCACCTGCCGGCGCCGGGAAAGCGCCATCGCCCGCCGCGTCGCTGGCCGCTTGACGCCGCCGCCGATCGCGCCTAATCGCCGGCATGTGGTGATTTGAGCCGGTCGGCTTGCGGGCCACGTTAAACAATCCGCTAAAAGG
>CAYMTA010000011.1:0-103011 GCA_964393275.1 uncultured Geminicoccaceae bacterium
CGGCGATCCATCTGCATCGGGCCAATCTCGCGATCGGCCTGTTCCAGTTCCTGACCGGCCTGATCGCCTTCGCGCTGATCCTGCGGGCGGCCGGATGAGGATGAGGGTGGAAGCTGTTCCCTCTTTGCGGTTCGGTGTTCCGCGACCTGGGGCCCGACGATCCGCAGCGAAGGCAGGGGGCGCCGTAAGCTCGTCAATCAAGAATTAACCTATCTCGCGTAGAGATGACTGCCGTGAGCCATCATGGTCTTTCCCGGCGCGGCAGCCACGTATCGTGCCGACGTTGCTTCGAGGTGTTTCTTGGTGCAGAGTGATGCAGCAGACTCGAAGGAGCGCCGCATGGCTCGACCGAGAGGCAAGAAAACCGATGTTCGCCTGTCTGTTGGCTTCGATGAACTGACCTACGGGGTGCTATCGGCATTGGCGCATCAAAACGACACCACGGTCGCCTGGGTGGTTCGACGGGCGGTCGCCGAATTCATCGAACGACGGGGTCAGGATCAACCGGAGTTGCCATTGCGTCAGACAACCGTGGGGCGACGTGATGCTCGTGCATGAGTTTTATTCGACGGGGCATGGACGGTGAGCTCGGCTGACATGCCGGATAAAGACGCGCCCACGGCGGATGTGGCGCTGACGCCCAATGATGCTGCCGACCCCGCAGCGATCGTCGAAGCCAAGATCCCTGTTGATATACGGCAGCGTTACGAGGTGCACAGCTATCGAAACGCCGCTGTCATCCTGGCGGAAACTCATCCTGACGAGTTCCACGAGCTGATGACCGCGCTGCGTGACTTTGCCATCACGACGACGATGATCCGCACAGCCGGCGGAAACGAATCCGAAATTCCGAAGCTCGTCACGTCGCGGCTTCGGCCGTCGGGCTGGCACGAGACCACTATTCGTGGCGACCTGCTGGTGAACTTGAGCTGGCGACAGCAGATCGACACTGGAAATCCTAAAAAGCGAAGATCTGTCATCAAAACCCAGCAGATCCGACGTGCTAATTTCCTTGACGGTCACAAAATTGACTATGTCAAAAATAAGATAGCATTTGATCTTGAATGGAACAGCAAGGACCAAACGTTTGACCGCGATCTTTATGCCTTCAGCGCGTTTTTTCAATGCAATGTGATAGACGCGGCGGTTCTGGTGACACGCGGGGTATCTTTGAATCCGGTGCTCAAGTCTCTCGGGGCAGCATTAGGCAAGGATGGAACGATCGAGACGACACGTAGCGGCATCGAGCGCCGGACTATTGGGAAGTACGGTGCGAGCACGACCTGGATGGGCAAGCTGCTCTATCGTCTGAATGCCGGGCGAAACGGCGGTTGTCCGGTTCTGGCGGTCGGCATAACCCCGAGATGCATCGAGGATCTGGAGTGATAGTGACGCGGCCCGACCCGATCATCGAGTTTCGGCAGGCGCTGGCTGGACGGACCTTCGGCACCATTCTTGCCGACCCGCCGTGGCGCTTTCAGAACCGCACGGGCAAAATGGCGCCTGAGCATCGCCGGCTCAGTCGCTACGGCACGCTTGGTCTGGAAGCGATCAAGCAGTTGCCCGTTGCGGTGGTGTCCGCACCGATGGCGCATCTTTATCTCTGGGTTCCGAATGCGCTTTTGCCGGAAGGGATCGAGGTGCTCAGGGCCTGGGGATTCGAGTACAAGTCCAACGTCGTCTGGCACAAGGTTCGCAAGGACGGCGGCTCGGATGGCCGCGGCGTCGGCTTCTATTTCCGCAATGTCACGGAGCTCGTGCTCTTCGGTGTGAAAGGCAAGCATGCGCGGACGCTGGCCGCAGGCCGAAGACAGGTCAACTACCTGGCGACGCGGAAGCGTGAGCACAGCCGCAAGCCGGATGAGCTTTATCCGATTGTCGAGGCGTGCAGTCCGGGTCCCTATCTGGAGCTGTTCGCCCGCGGTACCCGTCCTGGATGGATCGGCTGGGGCAATCAGGCGGCCGAGTACGACATTACCTGGGACACCTATGCGAACAACAGCCGTGACGGGAGCCGGCTGGCGGTGACCTAGCCAACCAGACGGGGCATTTTGCGCTCGTTGCTGATCCTTCGGGCGGTCGCTCGGGTCGATGTCCACGCCCAAGGCCATGATTGGCCGCGCGGGCGCGGCTCTCGAAGGTCGAGCCAATGGCCGCATACCTCGAGGGTTGCAATGCGTGCTACACTGTAGGGCCAAGCCGTCGCTGACTAGCTCGCACGGTGGTTGATTTCACTATCTTGGGAAATTTTGCTTGGAGGAGGTGCGATGACGATCAAGACCATAACCTCCACCGAGCTTCAAGACCGCGTCGGATATTACATCGACGATGCCGGAACTGATCGCGTCGTCATCACGCATCACAGCTGCGCCGTCCGCGTTCTACTCCACATCGACGAGTACGAACGCCTCAAGAGCCACAACACCCGCGTGGCGTTCTTTCCGCACGAGCTGCCCGAGAATCTCAAGGCCGAGCTCGAGCAGGATTACCAGGGCGAGGCGACACCGGAGCTCGATCGCCTCATCGGATAAGGGCTGGCCATCGAGCCGCCGGTTCTTGTCTTTCTCTGGGAGTTCCTTCGTTGCACTCACGCTGACAAGGGCAGCGGCGGCCGCCTGAGTTCGTTCATCCGACTTCCTCGTGCTCGATGACCTCGGTCTCGGCCCGGGCGGCGATGGTCCATTCCTGCATGGGCGGGCTGTCGAGGACGGTCGCCTGCCAGCGCGCGAGGGGCTCGGGGAGGTCGATGCCGTAGGTGCGAAAGCGCGAGGCCACGGGCGCGAACATGGCGTCGGCGGCGGAGAACTGGCCGAAGAGCCAGGGCCCGGCGGCGCCGTGCTCGTCGCGGGCGCTGGACCAGATGGCCTGGACGCGGGCGATGTCGGCTTTGGCCCTCTGGCTCGGCTGGACCCTGCGGCGGGTGGCACGGACGTTCATCGGCAGCTCGCCCCGCAGGGCCGCAAAGCCGCTGTGCATTTCGGCGGCGATCGAGCGGGCCATGGCGCGGGCGGCGGGCTCGGCGGGCCAGACGGCCCTGATGGACTCGGCCACATGCTCGATGATGGCGAGCGATCCCCAGACCCGGAGCGGACCCTCGACCAGCACGGGAACCTGGCCGGCCGGGGAATGGGCGAGGATCCGTGGTCTGGTGTCCGGCTGGTCGAGGGCGATCCGCTCCTCGGTGAAGGGCAGGCCGAGCTGGCGCAGCAGGAGCCAGGGGCGGAGGGACCACGAGGAGTAGTTCCTGTTGCCGATGACGAGCAGCCGGTCGGGCATGGGGCGGGCTCCCGGGTTGTTGTGCCGCCATCGAGCGCAGGTGCGTCGGCTTTGGCAAACGCTCTTTCGTTATCGATCTTCGCCTCGATGCTTATGGGGCGGCCTCGATGGGGTGCCGTCCTCTCCCGACCGGCGCACGCGATCGTTACGGGTCGCGATTGGCCCCCTCGCCCCGGGGGCGCCTAGGCTCGGGCCTCGAATCTGCCGAGGAAGGAGGCTTCGCCATGCTTCGCCGCAACGCTTTCGCCATGGCCGTCCTTCTGGCCAGCGCGGGCATGGCCCTGGCCGGGCCGCAATACGTGGACGAGACCGGCTACGCGCTGAGTGGCTACGACCCTGTCGCCTACCTCTCGCTGCCGCAGGCGCCGCTTGGCCAGAAGCAACCCGAGGCGGTGCCCGGGCGCGCCGATATCACGGCCGAGTGGAACGGCGCCACCTGGGCCTTCGCCAGCGCCGCGAACCGCGACCGGTTCCTGGCCGATCCCGAGGCCTATGCGCCCGCCTATGACGGGCATTGCGCCTATGGCGTGGCGCAGCATGCCAAGGTGCCGGCCAATCCCAATCTCTGGCGCATCGTCGATGGTCGGCTCTACGTCAACATCACGCCGGAGGTCGAAGGCTACTGGGACGCCGACGTGGCGAGCAATATCGAGGCGGCCGAGAGCTACTGGCCGGGTCTCGAGGACGAGGACGCCTCGAGCGAGTCCTGGATTGCCCTTCACGAGAACGACGGCACCTACAAGGCGCTCGGCCCGACAGCCCGTTGACGCGGCAACTTCCGGCAGGCGCAGCTCGCCGAGATGCATGGCGGACGCCGTTTCAGTCGGGCAGGCGCTCGCCGTCGTAGGCGAAGACGCCGCCGGTGTCCTCGGGGCCGAGGCCGTCCAGGGTGGCGAGGAGGCGGGCGGCGGCGTGGGCGGGGGTGAAGAGGCGGCTTTTGGGCACACCGGCCTGGAAGGGGGCGGAGAGGTCGGTGGCGACCGTGCCGGGGTGGAGGCCGACGATGACGGCCCGGTCGTTGCGGCGGGCCTGCTCGATGGCGAAGTTTCGGATCAGCATGTTGAGGGCGGCCTTCGACGCCCGGTAGCTGTGCCAGCCGCCGAGCGCGTTGTCGCCGATCGAGCCGACCCGGGCGGAGAGGGCGGCCAGGATGCAGCGGCCCTGGCGTGGCAGGAGCGGCAGGAAGTGCTTCGCGACCAGCGCCGGGCCGATGGTGTTGAGCGCCAGGACCCGGGCCATGGCGAAGGGATCGAGCTGGCGGCAGGATTTCTCCGGCTGGATGCCCTGGCCCTGCAGGATGCCGGTGGCGACGATGACCAGATCGAGGCCGCCGAGCCGAGCCTGCGCCTCGGCGGCGGTCGCCCTGATGCTGGCCTCGTTCTCGAGGTCGAGGCGGAGGGCGTGGATGCGCCCGGCCTCCTCGACGGCTCCCTTGCGGGAGGTGGCGATGACGGCGCCGACCCCGGGATCGGCCGCGAGGGCTCGCGTCAAGGCCCGGCCGATGCCGCCGGAGGCGCCGATGACGGCGGCGCGCACGGGTGCGTCGAAGCTGGTGAGAGACAAGGGGACTCCTTTGGGCGGTGTCCCCTCGGTACGTCCGGCGCGCCCGATCGGTTCGCTCAGGTGCCTTTCGGCAAGGGTGGCGTGGCCTTCAGGTAGGCGGCGATGGCCTCGAGGTCGCTCTTCGGCAGCTTCGCCATGTTGCGCTGGACCTCGGCCATGGTGCTGCCGAGGGTGTCGTAGTCGGGCTTGAAGCCGGTCTCGAAGGCGTAGACGATGTCAGACGTCGACCAGGTGCCGATGCCGTCATCGCTGCTGGTGATGTTGGGGACACGGCCCTTGCCCTCGGGGTTCGGGGCGCCGGCCAGCCAGCGCTTCAGCTCCAGCCCGCCGGTGAAGTCGCGCGGCGTGTGGCATTCGCCGCAGTGGCCGGGACCCTCGACGAGGTAGCGGCCGCGCTCCAGATCGGGCTCGTCGGCGACCGCGACGACCGGATCGGGGTTGAGATTGATGAGCTTCCACAAGCCGAGGCCGCGGCGGATGTTGTAGGGGAAGGCGAGCTCGTTATCGGGGACGGTGCTGGCCTCGGCCGGGAGCGTGTCGAGCCAGGCCTTGAGGTCGATCAGGTCGGTCAGCGTCATCCGCGCGTAGGAGGTGTAGGGGAAGGCCGGGTAGAGGTGCTGGCCCGCGGGCGAGACGCCGAGCCGCATGGCGCCGACGAAGTCGGCGACCGACCAGCCGCCGATGCCGGTCTTCGGATCGGGGGTGATGTTCGGGACGTGGAAGCGGCCGAAGGGCGTGTCCAGGACGAGCCCGCCGACGAGGACGAGCTGGGCGTCGCCCGCGGCCTTGGGGGCGGCGTGGCAGGACGCGCAGCCGCCGGCCCAGAAGAGCAGCTCGCCATTGGCGAGGTCGGCCTCGTGCGCCGGCAGGTCGAGCGGGTCGAAGTGCTCGGGTGCGGTGAGATACCAAAAGGTGCCGCCGGCCGCGACGACCAGCACCGCGGCGGCGGCGAGAAAGCGACCGAAGGCCATCAGTCGTAAGGAACGCGATAGGTTTCGTGGCAATTGCTGCAAGCTTGGCCGATCGGGCCGAAGACCGCCTTGAAGGCGTCGAGATCGGCGGGCTTGGCGGCGACGCCGGCGGCGGCGGCCTCGGCCAGCTTGTTGTCGGCGGCGATGAAGCCCTCGCGGTCGGTCCAGATGTTCTCCTTGGCGTGGGTGTCGCCGCCGGTCTGGCTGCCATCGGGGAAGTAGTCGCGATAGCTCAGCCCGACCGCCTGGAACGTGGTGAGCGCCGCCATGGCGACATCCGCGTTGAAGGGAATGTTGCCCTTGAGCATCTCGCCCGAGACCTTGGCGGCGGCGCCGTTGGCGTCCATCAGCTTCTGGCGGGTCTGGATCGGGTCGGCGCTGGCGGCACCCGCCGTGGCGACGAGGCCCAAGGCGGCAATGGCGGCGACGAGTCTTGGTGGCATGACGTCTCCTTCCCTGAGGGCGAACGGCATTGGAAGAGTGGCCGAGCCGGGATTGTTGCGCAACCCCGTCACGGACAGTTGATCAGGCGCGACCCTCGCGCCACCAGGCGGCGGCGGCAGCACCGAGCAGCACGAGGGCGGCGAGCCAGGCCGGGACGAGCGGCGTCTGGCGCAGGTCGAGCACGGCATAGGCGCGGTTGCGCTCGAAGCCGATCCAGCCCGCACCACTGGCCCGCCGGTCGGCCTCGACCCGGCGGATGTCGGGAATGCCCTGGTCCTCGAGCCAGTGGACGGCGCCGCCACTGGCGGCGGCGAAGGGGGCGAGGACCCTGTCGGTCGCGGTCATGTCGGCGAGCTCGACCGGGGCGATCGGCCGCGGCGTGGCGAAGGCGAGCCTGGTGCCGTCGCTGACCCGATAGAGCCCGTCCTCGCCGGCCTCGACCGTGGCCGTGGCGAGGCCGGCGGAGGTCGGCTCGAGCCGCACCGTGGTGACGGCGCCGGAAGGGGCCTCGACCTCGACCTCGACCGGCTCGGCGTGCAGCGACTGGCGCTCGATCAGGAGGCCGTCGCCGACCGGCCGGGCCCGCAGCGCCTCCTCCTCGAGCTCCGGCTCGCGCATCAGCCAGTGCACGAGGCGGCGGAGCAGGGTGGCCTGCGGGCCGCCGCCGTCGAAGCCGCGCGCCCAGAGCCAGGCGTGGTCGGAGAGGAGCTGGGCCACCCGGCCCTGGCCGACCCGCTCGAGGACGAGGAGCGGGCGGTCGGCGACGCCGGTCATCAGGACCTGCGCGTTGTCGGCCTCGACATCGATCTGGCGAAACCAGCGGCCCCATTGGTGGTCCTTGTCCAGGGTATCGAGCCCCGCCGTCACCGGATGCAGCTCG
Source organism: uncultured Geminicoccaceae bacterium (assembly GCA_964393275.1). Taxonomy (GTDB): domain Bacteria; phylum Pseudomonadota; class Alphaproteobacteria; order Geminicoccales; family Geminicoccaceae; genus SLRI01. Next base: position 7,135 of record CAYMTA010000011.1, read on the forward strand.
CCGAGGTCGGTGACGGTCGGGCGAAAGGCGCGCTCGAAGACCTCGCCCGACGGGCGGCCGGGGAGGACGCGCGAGAGGGGGGTGCGGTAGAGGCTCTGCGGATCGGCGAACTCGGGGCCGGCGGCATCGAGGAGTGCCCCGCCCTCCTCGACATAGCGGGCGACGTTGTCGAGATAGACGAGCGGCAGCAGGCCGCGCCTCGAGTAGCGGTCGAAGATGATCAGGTCGAACTCGCCGAGCTTGACCTCGAAGAGCTCGCGGGACGGGAAGGCGATGAGCGCCAGCTCGCGGATCGGCGTGCCGTCCTGCTTCTCGGGCGGGCGCAGGATGGTGAAGTGGACGAGATCGACGGCCGGGTCCGACTTGAGCAGGTTGCGCCAGACCCGAAGGCCCGGATAGGGCTGGCCGGAGACGAGCAGCACGCGCAGCCGGTCGCGGATGCCGTTGACGGTGATCGTCTGGCGGTTGTTGAGGGCGGTGAGCTCGCCCTCGACCACGGGCGTCTGCAGCTCGAAGACCGTCGCCCCGGCGTTCTCGAGCTGCAGATCGAGGCTCAAGGGCTCGCCCTCCTCGACCATGAGCTCGGCGAAGGGCTCGCCGTTGCGCTTGATGGTGAGCGGCAGGGGCCCGGGCAGGGCGCGTCCCTCGGGGGTCGTCTCGATGCGCACGGTCACCGGCACGGGCTCGCCGACCACGCCGAAGGTCGGTGCCTGCTCGACCACGATCCGCCGGTCGAACTCGTCCGGGCGGCCGGTGAGGAGCACGTGGAAGGGCGCGTCGATGCCCCAGTCCCCGAGCGGCGGGGCATCGTGGATGCGCCCATCGGTCAGGACCGCGATGCCGGCGAGGCGGTCCCGGTCGATCTCGCCCAGCTGCTCGCGCAGCGTCCGGAAGAGATCGGTGCCGCGCCGGCCGCTGCCTTCGAGCGTGACCCTTCGAAGATCGATGCCGGGGAGGGATTCGAGGCGCCGGGCCAGGGCATCGGCCGCCTCGGTCGTCTGGTCCGGCCGGTCGTCGATGCGCTGGCTCGGGCTCCGGTCCTCGACCAGCAGGACGATGTCGTCGAGCGGCTGGCGCTGCTCGCGCTGCAGCACGGGCCCGACCAGGGCGAGGAGCAGCAAGGCGGCGAGCAGGCCGCGCCAGAGGGTGCCCCGCGCCCTGCGCCAGAGGCCGAAGCCGAGGAGCAGGAGGGCCAGGGCAGCGATCGCCGCCCAGAGCCAGAGCGGGATCAAAGGCTGGAGGACGAGGCTCGCCGTCGTCACTGGCCGAGCCTTTCGAGGAGTGCGGGGATGTGCACCTGGTCGGTCTTGTAGTTGCCGGTGAGGGCGTACATCACGAGGTTGACGCCGAAGCGCCGGGCCATCTCGCGCTGGCGCTCGCCGCCCGGCACCACCGGGTAGAGGCTGCGGCCATAATCGTCCTCGGCCCAGGCGCCGGCCCAGTCATGGGCGCCGATGATCACGCTCGAGACGCCGTCATTCACGCTCTGCGGCATCCGGTCGACCCAGACCGGCCGGCCGGCGAAGCGGCCGGGCATGTCCTGCAGGAGGTAGAAGGAGCGGGTCAGCACGTGATCGTCCGGGATGGGCTCGAGGGGTGGCAGGTCGAGGTCGTGGAGGAGCTCCGCGAGGCGCGCCTCGCCCGGGCCCACGACATTCTGGCCGGGCAGGAGACGGGCGGCGTCGCCGGTGTCGAAGAGCACCATGCCGCCCTGGCGGAGGTAGTCCTCGATGCGGCCGATAGCCCCGGCCGGGACGGCCGGATGCTCGGGCGGCACCGGCCAGTAGAGCAGCGGGAAGACGGCGAGCTCGTCGACCGCGGGGTCGACCGCCACCGGATCGCCGGTCTCGATCGAGGTGCGCTGCGCCAGGACGCGGCCGAGACCGAAGAGCCCGGCGCGGCTGCGCTCGTCGAGATCGGCGATGCCGGTCTCGACATATCCCAGGCGGGTCATGGCGGTGAGCTCGGCGATGCGGGCCTCGTCGATCGACTCTGGCGTGCCGGCCGTCTGGGCCAGGGCCGGAGCCGCCCAGGCCAGGCAGGCAATGGCCAGCAGCGCCGCCGTCGCGGGGGGCCGCAGCCGCGGCAGGAGGCCGCGCAGGGCGAAGGAGACGGCCAGATCGACGAGGGCGAGAAGGGTCGCCAGGGTCAGGAGCGGCGGCAGCAGGTCGCGCTCGCTGTTCCGGGTGTAGGGTTCGGGCGCGACACCCAGCGAGGCGATGTCGAGGCTCTGCAGCCGGTCGAGCGAGTCCTGCAGGTTGCGGGCGACCCGGCCGCGCTGGTCCTCGGCCGCCGTCTCTCCAGCGGTGCCCGGGTCGACCGGGGCATAGAGGCCGGCGGGGCTGGCCGGGCCCACGGGCAGCCCGGCGAGGCTGGCGGCGTCGATGGGCTGGAGATCGGCCGGCGGCTCGACCAGGCTGCCATCGGCGGCGAGCACGCGGTCGGCGCGGACGAGGCCGTCGAGCCGCTCGCCGGCGCCGACGCCGAGATCGACGATGCGCCGCAGCATGTCGACGAAGAGGCCGGAGAGCGGCAGGCTGGTCCAGCTCGTGTTGGCGGTGGTGTGGAAGAGGATGAGATAGCCGTCGCCCAACTTGCGGCCGGTGACGATGGGCGTGCCGTCGACGAGGCTGGCCAGCGTCGCCTCGGCGAGGTCGGGTCCCGGCTCGGCCAGGACCTGGCGGTAGACCAGCGCCTCCTCGCTGACGTCGAGCCCGGCGAAGAGGCTGTCGGCGGGGAAGGGGGCGAGCGGCAGGGGCTCGGACCAGGAGAGGGCGCCGCCGAGCTGACGGTCGCCCGAGCGGAGGCGGACGGGCAGGAGCGCGTCGGGCTCGCTCCCGCCCGTCGGCTGGCTCGTGTCGTCGAATCCGGCGAGCCGCGGCCCGGCGAAACGCAGCAGCACGCCGCCAGCCTCGACCCAGGCCCGGAGCGCTGCCGCCTCGGCCGGATCCAGATGGCCGCGATCGGTGATGACGAGCAGCGAGAGCGGCTCCTCGACGAGGTCGGTGATCCGTCCGGTGCGCAGCTCGGCGAAGGGGGACAAGGCGCGCTCGACGAAATAGGGCTCGGCCAGGAGCGGCTGGGCGGCGGCGGCGCCGGGCGGCCCGGCGATGCCGACGGTGCGCCGCCGCCAGCGCTCGTCGAAGAGCAGCACGCCGCCGATACCGTGGTTGCCCTCGAGGTCGAGGCGGGCGATGCGGTTGCGAACGTCGAGCGGCAGGTCGAGCCTGACGGTGGCACGCAGGCGATCGGCCTGATCGCCGGCAGGCTCGGGCACGCCGAAGCGGCCGAGCACCTCGCCGGCCGGACCGATGGCGTAGAGCTCTGGCGGCAGCGGGGCAGCGGCCGAGGGGCGCAGCACGCTGACCGACTGGAGGTCGCGGGCCAGCCCGTCCGGGGTCAGCAGGAGGGCCCGCTCGGCCGGCGGGTCGGCGTGGACGACGAGCTTGCCGAGGCGGCCGAGGCTGGCCGCCAGCGCCCGCGCGGCTTCGGCCGCACTTTCGCGGTCGACGATCCCGTCGCTCAGCCAGATCGGCTGGGCCAGGGTGAGGTTGGCCGCCTCCAGCCGCGCCAGCGCGGCAGCGTGGTCGACGGGCCAGGGGCGCGCCTGCCAGCCGGCCAGGCCTTCCAGCACCTCGCGGGCCGGCTCAGGGCCGAGCGGTGCGTCACGGCCGTCCGGAGCGGTCTTCAGGACGATCACCGGGCGGCTGTCGCGCTCCGCCTGCTCGAGCAGGCCGCGGGCGAGATCGATCCGGCGCTGCCAGGCCGGCGCCGCGGCCCAGCCATCGTCCACCACGAGCAGCACCGGCCCGCGCCCGCCGAGCTCGGGCGCCGGATCGAGCACCGGGCCGGCGAGGGCGAGGAGGATCAGGGCCGCGATCGCGAGGCGGAGCAGGAGGAGCCACCAGGGTGTCCGGGCCGGGGTCTCCTCGGGGGCGATGAGCCGGAGCAGCAGGGCGAGCGGCGGGAAGGCGACGCGGCGGGGGGCGGGCGGGCTCAGGCGCAAGAGCAGCCAGATCAAGGGCAGGGCCAGGAGCCCGGCCAGGATCCAGGGCTGCAGGAAGGCGATGGGGCCCAATGTCAGCATGATGGGGCGGCCAGCATGGTCAGTGGCGGCCGGCGGCGCGGGGCGCCAGCATCTGGTAGAGGGTCAAGAGGCCCATCTCGGCAGGCCGGTCGGTGCGGTGGCGGGCGAACTGCCAGGCGTGGCGGCGGGCGAGGTCGGCCAGATGCTGGTGATGCGCCCGATAGAGGTCGCGGTAGCCGCCGCGGATCGCATCGACATTGCCGATCAGCGCGCGGCCCTCGCCCTCGAGCCCCTCGAAGAGCACGCGGCCGTGAAAGTCGAGCGTCTCCTCGGCCGGGTCGGCCAGCATCAGGAGCGACACCTCGGCACCGGAGGCGCTCAGGGTGCCGACCCGATCCGCCAGCCGGTCGGCGGGCTCGAGGAAGTCGGAGACCAGCACGAGACGGGCATGGCGCGGCAGGGGACGGGGCGGCAGGCGGAAGCCGGCGCCAGCAGCACCGCGCAGCAGGCGCTCGACCATGAGGTTGAAGCCGTAGCGACCGCCTTGCGGCCGCTCGCCGGTGCCGAGGAGGGCGATCCGCTCGCCGCCCCGCACCAGAAGCCCGGCCAGGGCGAGGAGCATGACCAGCGCCCGCTCGCGCTTGGTCGGCAGGGCCGGCCTCGAGTGGTAGCGCATGGAGGGCGACTGGTCCGCCCAGAGCCAGACGCTCTCGGCCGCCTCCCATTCCTGCTGGCGGACGAAGAGGTGGCGCGAGCGGGCCGACTGGCGCCAGTCGATGGAGCCCGCGGCGTCGCCCGGCTGGTACTGGCGGAACTGCCAGAAGGTCTCGCCGAGCCCGGGGCGGCGGCGGCCGTGCACGCCCTGGCTCACCGTGGTGGCGACGCGCTCGGCCTCGACGAGGAGGCCCGGCAGGCGGCTGCCGAGGCGCTCGGCCTCGCCCTGGAGAGCCGTGACCCGACCGGGCTCTAGCGCCGCCCCCGCCTCAGCCACCAGGGGTGCCCTCAGCCGCCACGCTCGTTCTCAGCCCACATGCCGGACCAGCCGCTCGATCACGTCGTCGACGCCGACGCCGTCGGCGCGGGCGGCGAAGGTGACGGCCATGCGGTGGCGCAGGACCGGACCGGCGAGCGCCTGCAGATCGTCGAGCGACGGGGCGAGGCGGCCGTCGAGGAGCGCCCGCACGCGGGTCACCAGCATCAGGGCCTGGCTGGCGCGCGGTCCCGGTCCCCAGGCGACCTGGTCGGCGATGCCGTCGAGGGGGCTCGCCTCGGGCCGGCCGGCGCGGACGAGCGCGAGGATCGCCTCGACCAGGCTCTCGCCGACCGGCAGGCGGCGCACCAGCGCCTGCATGGCCATGAGCTCGGGGCCGTCGATCACCGGCTGCGGCTTGGCCTCGCTGCCGCTGGTGGTGGCGATCATCATCCGCCGCTCGGCCGCGGCCGAGGGGTAGTCGACGTCGATCTGCATGATGAAGCGGTCGAGCTGGGCCTCGGGCAGGGGGTAGGTGCCCTCCTGCTCGATCGGGTTCTGGGTGGCCAGCACGTGGAAGGGGGCCGGCAGGCGGTGGTCGTGGCCGGCGACGGTGACCCTGCGCTCCTGCATCGCCTGGAGGAGCGCTGCCTGGGTGCGGGGACTCGCGCGGTTGATCTCGTCGGCCATCAGGAGCTGGGTGAAGATCGGCCCCTCGATGAAGCGGAAATGCTGGCGGCCGCCCGAATCCTCCTCGAGCACCTCGGAGCCGATGATGTCGGCGGGCATCAGGTCGGGGGTGAACTGGATGCGCTTCTGGGTGAGGCCGAGCACCGTGCCGAGGGTCTCGGCGAGCTTGGTCTTGGCGAGGCCCGGCACGCCGACGAGCAGCGCATGGCCGCCGGCGAGCAGGGCGATCAGCACCTCCTCGACCACCTTCTCCTGGCCGAAGATGACCTGGCCGATCTCCTCCTTCATGTGGGCGAGGCGCTCGATCGTGCGATCGGCCTCGCGCTCGATCTCGCCCGCGACGGCACCGGTGCTCGTGTCTCTTTGCAAGCGCATGTTCCTTCGCCCTGCCGGGGCGGTGATCAAGTGGCGGCCCGGCCCGCCGATCGCAACCGCCGGCGGATGGCAATCGACGGCCGATCGCAACTGGCCGAGCGCGCAGCCCGGGGCTAGGTATCGAATATCTGCATGATGGTCGAGCGATGGCAAGGGCTGATGCGGGGAACTTCGAGCGACGGCAGCCGGGCCCGGGACGGCTGGACTTGAGACGCCCCTTCGATGCCGGGGCGCGGCTGGCCGAGCTTTTGGCCGAAGGCGCCGCCGCCGACTTCGAGATGGCCATCGACGTCCATGGCGACTGGCATCACGAGGGGCGGCGGATCACCAGGCCCGGCATGGCGAAGCTTTTCGCCACGGCGCTGCGCCGGGCGGCGGACGGCGGCTACTGGCTGGTCACGCCGTTCGAGGCCGGCCGGGTCGCCGTCGCGGACGTGCCGTTCGTCGTGGTCGAGCTCGAGACGGAGGGCGAGGGGGCGGAGCGAACCATTCGCCTGCGCACCAGCCTCGACGAGTGGCTGACGCTGGACGCGGCGCATCCGCTCGTGATGCGGCCGGCGCCCGAGGGCGATGCGCCGGCACCCTACGTGACGGTGCGGCCGGGTCTCGAGGCGCGGCTGGCCCGACCGGTCTTCTACCAGTTGGTCGACCTCGCCGTGCCGGCGCCGGATGGCGACGACGTGCTGGGTGTCTGGAGCGGCGGGCTCTTCGTGCCGCTCGGGCCGGCCATCTAGCGATGGCGGGCCCCCCCTGGACACCCGACCGGCTGGCCGAGCGGCTGCGCGATGCCCTGGCCGAGGACCAGCCGCTGCATATCGGCGGCGACGACGTGCCGGGGCCGCTGGAGGCGACGCGGCTGCGGCCGGCGGCGGTGCTCATAGCGCTGGTCGAGCGGCCGGGCGGACCGTCCTTGGTGCTGACCCGGCGGGCGGCCCATCTCAAGGCGCATGCCGGGCAGGTCAGCCTGCCGGGCGGGCGGATGGAGCCCGATGACGTCAGCGCCGTGGCGACGGCGCTCCGCGAGAGCGACGAGGAGATCGGCCTGGCGCCCGAGCGGGTCGCGGTGCTGGGCAGCTTGCGCGCCTATGACACGATCACCGGCTTTCGTGTTCATCCGGTGATCGGCTGGGTCGCAACGCCGCCGGTCTGGCGCGCCGATCCGGGCGAGGTCGCGGAGATCTTCGAGGTGCCGCTCGATTTCGTGCTGGAGCCCGCCAACCACCGCCGCGATTCCTACCTCAGGGACGGCCACCGCCGGCATTTTTACGTCCTGCCTCATGCGGATCACTATATCTGGGGGGCGACGGCCGGTATCCTCGTCAACTTCGCACGGCTGCTCGGGAGGTAAGGGCCGGAGATGCTGCGGATCGTCCTTTCCTATCTCCTGCCGTTCATCCTGCCGTTCGCCGCGTTCTTCCTGTATCGGCTGCTGATGACCCGGGGCCAGCCGCTGCTGCGGCGCACACCCTGGCTCGTCCTTTCGATGATAGGCATGGCGCTGGTCGCCGGCACGCTGGTCAGCTTCGCGCTGTTCGGCGGCGAGGCGCGGGAGGGCGTCTACGTGCCGCCGCAATTCGAGGGCGGCAGGGTGGTGCCCGGCCATGTCCAGCCGCCGCTGGCCGGAACGGATGCCCCGGCGGGCGCGCCAGCCGGCACCGATGACTGAGGAGCGGCCGCTCGCCCATGCCGCCTGGCTCAACGCCAGGGCCAGCCAGCGGGTGCTCGACGCGCTCCTGGGGGCCGGCACGGGGGTTCGCTTCGTCGGCGGCTGCGTGCGCGACACGCTGCTCGATCCGACGCTGGACCGGATCGACCTCGACATCGCCACCGTGGCGACGCCCGAGCGGAACCTCGAGCTTTTGGCCCGAGCCCGCATCAGGGCCATTCCGACCGGCCTCGCCCATGGCACGATCACCGCGCGCGCGGGCTCGCGGAGCTACGAGATCACCACGCTGCGCCAGGACGTGGCGACCGACGGGCGCCGCGCCGTGGTGGCCTACACCGACTGCTTTCTGGCCGACGCGGCGCGGCGCGATCTGACCTTCAACGCGCTCTCCGCCGATCGGACGGGACGGGTCTTCGATCCCTTCGGCGGGCGGAGCGATCTGGCGCTCGGCATCGTTCGCTTCGTCGGCGACCCGGTGGCCCGAATTCGCGAGGACTATTTGCGGATTCTCCGCTTCTTTCGCTTCTTCGCCCGCTTCGGCCGGGTGCTGCCCGATGCGGCGACGCTGGCGGCTCTGGCCGGCGAGCGGGCCGGGCTCGACCGGCTCTCGGGCGAGCGGGTGCGGAGCGAGATCCTGCGGCTGGTGATGGCGCCGGGCGTCATCGGCGCGCTCGAGCTGATGCGGGCATGCGGTGTCTGGCGGCAGGTCTTCGGCAGCGAGCCGGCGCTGGCGGCGCTCGAGCGGCTGGTCGAGCTGGCCCCGGACGCGGCGGCGATCCTGCGCCTCGCCTGCCTCCTGCGCGACCGGAGCGACGCGGCCGACGTGGCGACGCGGCTGCGGCTCTCGAACGCGGAGCAGCGGCGGCTGACCCTGGCCATGGCCGGCGAGCTCGTGCCCGTCGACGCCGGGCCTGCGGCGCTGCGGCTCCTGGCCTATCGGTTCGGCCCCGAGGCCGCGGACGACCGGCTCCTGATCGCCGCGGCACAGGGCGACGCCGTGGTGGAGGTGGTCGAGCGGGCGCGGGCGACCGTCCGGGATTTAGGCCAGAAGCGGCTGCCGGTCGCGGGGCGGGACCTCGTGGCGCAGGGGATGGCACCGGGCCCCGGGCTCGGCCGGCGGCTGCGCGCGCTGGAGGACGCCTGGATCGCCAGCGACTTCAAGATGGACCGGGCCGCCTTGCTGGCCCTTTTGCCGAGGGGTGACGAATGAGCGGACGGATCGCGGTGATCGGCGCCGGCGTGGCCGGCGTGGCTTGCGCCCGCGCCCTGGCCGACGCGGGCTGGGTCGTCGAGGTGTTCGACAAGGGGCGCCGGGTGGGTGGTCGCCTGGCCCAGCGCCGCCGGGCGGGTGCGGTCTTCGACCATGGCTGCCAGTTCGTCCGGCCGCGCGAGCCGCTGCTCGAGGCGCTGCTCGGGGCCGGCGTCGCCGCCGGCGTGGTCGCCCGCTGGCCGCTGGCCGATCGGGACGGCGTTGCGGCCTTCGTCGGCCAGCCGGCAATGGCGACGCCGCTCGAGGCGCTGCTCCACGGGATCGGTGTCATGACCGCCTGCCGCATCACCGGGCTCGAGCGGGAGAACGGGTCGTGGTGGCTCGTCGACGCCGCTGCGGTGCGGCACGGGCCGTTCGACCGGGTGGCGCTGGCGATGCCGCCCGTCCAGGCCGGCGAGCTCCTGCGCGCCATGCAGGAGCCGCCCGAGGCCCTGCTCGCCGCGACCGGGGCCGCGGCGCTGGCACCCTGCTGGGCGCTCCTCCTGACCTTCGATCCGCCGCTCGACCTCGACGGCTTCGATGCGCGCGCCCTCGACAATCGGGCAGGGGATGGCGGGCCGCTCGCCTGGATCGCGCGCAACACGACCAAGCCCGGCCGCCAGGGGCTGGACGCCTGGACCGTTCATGCGACGGCCGAGTGGTCGAGCGCGCATCTCGAGCTTCCCGCGGAGGCGATCGTCGAGCGCCTGACCGCGGCGTTCCGCGAGGCGACGGGGGTGGTGGCGATCCCGGCCTATGCGGAGGCGCATCGGTGGCGCCATGCAATGGTGACCCGGGCCCTCGGCGAGGCGGCGGTCCTCGATGCGGCGAGCGGGCTCGGGCTGTGCGGCGACTGGTGCCTGGGCGGCAAGGTGGAGGCGGCCTTCCTTTCCGGCCGGGCGCTGGCGGGGCTGATGACCGGCGGGCGCTGAGCGATGCGCGCGGCCGGTCGTTTAGGGTGTGCGGCCGGCACTGAATGGCCTAGGGTCGGGGCACCAATCGAGGGAGACGCGTGGCCTCATGACCGACGATACCTATCTCGCCAAGCTCAGGGCCCAACTGGCCGACGTCGACGCCAAGATCGCGAGCGCCGAGCGCCGGCACGACAGCGGTGCGCCAGCCGACAAGGTGGCGGCCGCCGGCGAGCTCGCGATGCTCCGCGACCGGCGGCACGAGATCAGCGAGCGGATGGAGCAGGCCGCGGCGCAGGGTGCCAAGGACTGGTCGTCCCTGCATGCCGAGCTCGAGACGGATCTCGAGAGCCTCGGCATCGCCGTCGAACGCTGGCTGCGCAGCTACTGAAGGGGCGGGGCCCGCCAGGGCCCGGGTCGCGGGGGCCGGTCGTCGGCCCGGCTTGCTTTTGTCCGGTGGCGCGCGTAGAGAGCGCACCATCTCTCACGCGGATCGCTGGCGGGCTTCCTTGCCCGCACCGGTGTCCGGCACTTGCCGGATCTTGATCCGCGGCGGCTCAACCGGACAAAGAAAGACGACCGATGGCTTTCCCCACCTTCACCATGCGCCAGCTTCTCGAGGCCGGCGTGCATTTCGGCCACCAGACGCGGCGCTGGAACCCGCGGATGGAGCCCTACATCTTCGGCGTGCGCAACGGGGTGCATATCCTCGATTTGACGCAGACCGTGCCCCTGATGCATCGGGCGCTGCAGGCGGTGCGCGACGTCGTCGCGGGCGGCGGCCGGGTGCTCTTCGTCGGCACCAAGCGGCAGGCGCAGGAGCCGGTCGCCCGCGCGGCGCAGCGCTGCGGCCAGTACTACGTCAACCACCGCTGGCTCGGCGGCATGCTGACCAACTGGCGGACCATCTCGAACTCGATCCGCCGACTGCGCGAGCTGGAGAGCCGGCTCCGCGAGCAGCAGAGCGGGCTGACCAAGAAGGAGCTCTTGCAGCTCAGCCGCGAGCGCAACAAGCTCGAGCAGGCGCTGGGCGGCATCAAGGAGATGGGCGGCCTGCCCGACATCCTCGTCGTGATCGACACGAACAAGGAGGATATCGCGGTCACCGAGGCGCAGAAGCTCGGCCTGCCGGTGGTCGCCATCCTCGACAGCAACTCGAGCCCCGAGCACATCCGCTACCCCGTGCCCGGCAACGACGATGCCAGCCGGGCCATCAACCTCTATTGCGATCTGCTGGTCCAGGCCGTGCTCGACGGGCTGCAGGCCGAGATGACCGCGAGCGGCATGGACCTCGGCGAGATCGAGCCGATCGAGCCGGCGCTGGGCGAGCCGGAGCTGGCCGAGCCGGACCTGAGCGAGCAGGAGACGATCGCGTCGGCGCCGGTGCAGCCTTTGGCCGATGCGCCCGAGGCGACCGGGCCCGAGGCGGCGCCGGTCGAGGCGGGCGGGAGCGAGGCAGCGCGGGGCGCCGCCGCGGGTTGAGCGGCCGGGTGCCGGACGCAGAGATGAACGGATACGGAAGCGAACATGGCTGAGATAACGGCTGCACTGGTGAAGGAGCTGCGCGAGCGGACCGGTGCCGGAATGATGGACTGCAAGAAGGCGCTCGGCGAGACCGGCGGCGACGTCGAGCAGTCGATCGATCTCCTGCGCAAGAAGGGTCTGGCCGCGGCGGCGAAGAAGGCCGGCCGGACGGCGTCGGAGGGGTTGATCGGCATGGCGCTCGAGGGCGCCGAAGGGGCCCTCGTCGAGGTCAACTCGGAAACCGATTTCGTCGCCCGCAACGAGGCTTTCCGCACGCTGGTGACGCAGATCACCGGCCTCGCGATCGCCGCCGGCGGCGATGTCGAGGCGCTGCGCGGCGCCACCATCCAGGCGACCGGCAAGAGCGTCGCCGATTCGCTCACCGATGCCATCGGCGTGATCGGCGAGAACATGAACCTGCGCCGGACGGCGAAGGTCGCCGTGACGGAGGGTGTGGTCGGCGGCTACATGCACCAGCAGGCGGCTCCCGGCCTCGGCCGGATCGGCGTGCTGGTCGGCCTCGAATCGTCCGGCGACAAGGGGGTGCTGGCCGAATTCGGCAAGCAGCTCGCCATGCACGTCGCCGCGGCCAACCCGCAATCCGTGGCCGTGGCCGATCTCGACCCCGCCGTGATCGAGCGCGAGCGGGCCATCTTCGCCGATCAGGCGCGGGCCTCGGGCAAGCCCGAATCGATCATCGAGAAGATGGTCGAGGGTCGCCTGCGCAAGTTCTACGAGGAGAGCGTGCTGCTCGAGCAGACCTGGGTCATCGACACCGAGAAGAAGGTGAAGGAGGCCGTGGCCGACGCCGCCAAGGCGGCGGGCGCGCCGGTCGAGGTCACCGCCTTCGAGCGGATGGCTCTCGGCGAGGGGATTGCCAAGGAGGAGAGCGATCTCGCCGCCGAGGTCGCCAAGCTGACGACGGTCTGACGGGCATCCCTTGGATCGAGCAGCCGTTCATGAAGGGAGCCCCGGGGCGATGAGCGAGGCCATGTCATCCACGCCACGCTATCGCCGCGTGCTCTTGAAGATGTCGGGCGAGGCGCTGCTCGGCGACCAGAGCTTTGGCCACGACAGCAAGGTGCTCCGCCAGCTCGCCCAGGAGGTCAAGGCGGCGCACGCGCTCGGCGTCGAGATCTGCCTGGTGATCGGCGGCGGCAACATCGTCCGGGGTGCCGCCCTGGCCGGGGCCGGCGTCGAGCGGGCGAGCGCCGACTACATGGGCATGCTCGGCACCGTCATCAACGCGCTCGCCGTGCAGAGCGTGATCGAGCAGGCCGGGCTCGCGACGCGGGTGATGTCAGCCATTCCCATGTCGTCGATCTGCGAGCCCTACATCCGGCGCCGGGCGATCCGCCATCTGGAGAAGGGGCGGGTGGTGATCTTCGCCGCCGGCACCGGCAACCCCTTCTTCACGACCGACACGGCGGCGGCGCTCCGGGCCGCCGAGATGGGCTGCGACGTGCTCTTGAAGGCGACCCAGGTGGATGGCGTCTACGATGCCGATCCGAAGCGGGACCAATCGGCCACGCGCTTCGAGCGGCTGACCTATCTCGACGTGCTGGCCAGGGATCTGCGGGTGATGGACGCCTCGGCGATCTCGCTGGCGCGCGAGAGCAACATCCCCATCCTGGTCTTCTCGGTGCACGTTCAAGGTGCCCTGGCGCGGGTGCTGCGCGGCGAGGGCATGTTCACCATCATTTCGGGCGAGGCGGCGGCATGAGCGCGGAAGAGCTGGATATCGACGACCTGACGCGGCGCATGGACGGTGCCGTGGAGGTGTTCAGGAAGGACCTGTCTGGCCTGCGGACGGGGCGCGCCTCGGCCAGCCTCCTGGAGCCCATCGTCGTCGACGCCTACGGCGCCACCATGCCGATCAACCAGGTCGCCACCATCAACGTGCCGGAGTCCAGGATGATCTCGGTCCAGGTCTGGGACCGGGGGCTGGTCAAGGCGGTGGAGAAGGCGATCCGCAACTCGGCCTTGGGGCTCAACCCGCAGGTCGACGGCACGCTGATGCGGATTCCCCTGCCGGAGCTGAGCGAGGAGCGGCGCCAGGAGCTGGTCAAGGTGGCGCACCGCTATGCCGAGCAGACGCGCATCGCCATCCGCAACGTCCGCCGCGACGGCATGGACCAGCTCAAGCGGCTGGAGAAGGACGGGCACATCTCGCAGGACGACCACAAGGTCTGGGCCGACGAGGTCCAGGCGCTGACCGACCGCCAGATCGAGCTGGTCAACGACTTGTTGCAGCACAAAGAGAAAGACATCGTCACCGTCTAGGCGGTGTCGTCAGCAGCCGGATAGCACGTGTCAGCTCCAGCGCTCCGCTCAGCACCGCCCGCTATTGGCGCCACCTCGGCACCCAGCCATGTGGCGATCATCATGGACGGCAACCGCCGCTGGGCGCGGGCCCGCGGCATGCCGCCGGTCTTCGGCCACCGGCGGGGTGCCGATGCCGTGCGCCGGGCCGTCGAGGCCTGCGGCAACCTGGGTATCCGCTATCTGACCCTCTACGCCTTCTCGAGCGAGAACTGGCAGCGGCCGGCGGGCGAGGTCACCGAGCTCATGAACCTGCTCCGCTTCTATCTCAGGAAGGAGATCGAGGCGCTGCACCGGAACGGCGTCAGGCTCAGGGTGATCGGTGATCGCTCCAAGCTGGATCGCGATATTCTCGAGCTGATCGACAAGGCCGAGGCGCTGACCCGGTCGCACCAGTCGCTCGAGCTGACCGTTGCCCTCAATTACGGCGCAAGGGACGAGATCGTGCGGGCCGCGCGCCGGCTGGCGGCTGCCGCCGTGGCCGGCGAGGTGACGCCCGAGGCGATCGACCACGGCCGTTTCGCGGCGGCGCTCGACACCTCCGGCGTGCCCGATCCGGACCTTCTGATTCGCACCTCGGGCGAGCAGCGGATCAGCAATTTCCTGCTCTGGCAGCTCGCCTACACCGAGCTCGTCTTTCTCGACGTGCACTGGCCGGATTTCGGCGAGGAGCATCTGCGGGCGGCGCTCGCGGAATTCGGTCGGCGCGAGCGACGCTATGGCGCCTGCGCCGGCTGAGCGCCCGGTGGCTTCGGATCTGACCAGGCGGGCCGTCGCCGGCGTCGTGATGGCGCTCGTCGCCGGGCTCGTGATCGTGCTCGACGGCTGGCTCTTCGTGGCGGTCCTGATGGTCATCGTCGTCCTCGCCGCGCGCGAATGGGCGAACCTGACCCTGCAAGCGAGCCGTAAGCCCTATGCCATTGCCGGCATTGTGCTGCTGCCGCTGACGACTTTGCTCGCAACCCATCTGGCGCGACTGGATCCACCTATCCTGGCGCTCGGCGTCCTGATGCTCCTGCTCAGCCTCTGGCTGATCGCCGGGGTCGGCGGCTGGCGCGAGCGGGGCTGGGCGGTCTTCGGCATGCTCTATCTCGGGCTGCCCGCGGTCAGCCTCCTGGCGCTGCGGGATTTGCCCGACGGACTTCATCTGGTGGTCTGGCTGGTGGTGGTGGTCGTCTCGACCGACGTCTTCGCCTATCTGGTCGGCAGGAACGTGGGTGGGCCCAAGCTGGCGCCTCGGATCAGCCCGGGCAAGACCCGTTCGGGGCTGGCCGGCGGCATGGCGGCGGCGGCCATCGCCGGCGCCCTGCTCGCCGGGCTGACCGGCTGGGGCTGGCTTCCCGCCGGGCTCTGCGGCGCGCTCCTGGCGCTCGTGGCGCAAGGCGGCGATCTCTTCGAGTCGGCGATCAAGCGGCGTGCCGGGGTCAAGGACAGCGGCAGCCTGATTCCCGGCCATGGCGGTGTGCTCGACAGGCTCGACGGCTTTCTGTTCGCGGCACCGGTCTTCACGCTCCTGGTCGCCCTCGATTCGGCCGGGTCCTAGGGATATGGCGGCAGGCGTCCCGCAGCGACCACCCTCGGCCGCGGCACCGCGCAGCATCACCGTGCTGGGTGCCACGGGCTCGGTCGGGCGGAGCACGCTGGCCCTGGTCCGTGCCGATCCCACAGCCTACCGGGTGGTTGCGCTGGTTGCCCGGAGCCGGGCCGAGCCCCTGGCGGCGCTCGCCCGCGAGGTCGGGGCGGAGCTCGCCGTGGTGGCCGATCCCGAGGCCTATCCGGCCTTGCGGGCAGCGCTCGCCGGCAGCTCCATCGAGGCGGCGGCGGGCCCGGAGGCGGTGCTGGAGGCGGCGATCCGCCCGGTCGACTGGCTGATGTCGGCGATCGTCGGCGCCGTGGGCCTGGCACCCACCCTGGAGGCGCTGCGGCGTGGCCGGATGGTGGCGATCGCCAACAAGGAGTGCCTGGTTTCGGCCGGCAGCCTGCTGCTCGAGGCGGCGAGGGCCAGCGGTGCCGTGGTGCTGCCGGTGGATTCCGAGCACAACGCCATCTTCCAGGCGCTGGCCGGGCATGACCGGGATGCGGTGGAGCGGCTGATCCTGACCGCCTCCGGCGGGCCGTTCCGCACCCTCGATTCGGCGGCCATGGCCGAGGTGACGGTCGAGCAGGCGCTGAACCATCCCAACTGGTCGATGGGGCAGAAGATCACCATCGACAGTGCGACGATGATGAACAAGGGGCTCGAGCTGATCGAGGCCCATCATCTCTTCGCCGTGCCGGAGCCGGCCATCGAGATCCTGATCCACCCGCAATCGGTGGTCCACAGCCTCGTCGCCTACCGGGACGGCTCGCAGCTCGCCCAGCTCGGTGTGCCGGACATGCGCGTGCCGATCGCCTTCTGCCTCGGCTGGCCGGGACGGCTCAGGGTCGAGGGCGTGCGGCTGGATCTGGCGAGGATCGGGCGGCTGGAGTTCGAGGCACCCGATCCGGCGCGCTTTCCGGCGCTCCGGCTCGCCCGGGAAGCGCTCCGTGCCGGCGGCACGGTGCCGGCCATGCTGAATGCCGCCAACGAGGTGGCGGTCCTGGCCTTTCTCGAGCGGCGGATCGGCTTTCTCGACATCGCCGCCGTGGTCGAGGAGGTTTTGCGGCAACTGCCGGGTGACGAACCCCGCTCGATCGACGATATAGAGCACTGTGACGGCGTGACTCGCAGGGTCGCCCGCAAGGAAGTCGCCAGGCGCGCCGCCAGGCGTGGCTAGGCTCTGATGGAAAGCCCCCATGGAATTGATCGATCTCGTCGTCAACTACGCCTTGCCGTTCCTGATCATCCTCTCGGTGGTCGTCTTCGTGCACGAGTACGGGCACTACTGGGTGGCGCGGCGCAACGGCGTGCGCGTCGAGGTCTTCTCGATCGGCTTCGGGCGCGAGCTGTTCGGCTTCAACGACCGCCACGGAACGCGCTGGAAGTTCAGCCTCGTGCCGCTCGGCGGCTACGTGAAGATGCTGGGCGACGCCGACGCGACCAGCGCCTTGCCGGATGCCAGCACCGCCTGGCAGGAGGAGAGCTTCCCGGCGAAGCGGGTCCTGCAGCGCATGGCGATCGTCGTTGCCGGCCCGGCCGCCAATTTCCTCTTCGCGATCATCGTCCTGAGCGTGCTCTTCGTGATCAGCGGCCGGCCCTTCACCCCGGCCGTGGTCGGCGAGGTGCAGCCGGAGAGCCCCGCCGCCGCCGCCGGGCTCCTGCCCGGCGACCGGATCACCGCGGTCGACGGTGCGGCGATCGACAGCTTCGAATCGCTGCAGATGGCCGTGCGCGACGAGGCCGAGGTGCCGCTCGTGTTCACGCTGGAGCGCGACGGGTCGTCGCTCGAGGTGACGGTGGTGCCGGCGCTCCGCGAGATCGAGGACCGTTTCGGCAACAAGCATCGGGTCGGGCTCGTGGGCATCAGCCGCTCCGGCATCGAGTACCGCCGCAGCAACCCGGCGATGGCGGTCTTCGAGGCGACCGCGGAGACCGGGCGGATGGTCGGCGCCACGCTCAAGGCCCTGGGCGAGATGGTGGTTGGCACGCGCGGCACCGACGAGCTCGGCGGGCCGCTCAGGATAGCGCAGATGTCCGGGACCATCGCCAAGGACGGCCTGCTGCCGGCAATCTGGTTCACGGCGATACTCTCGATCAACCTCGGATTGATCAACCTCTTTCCCATCCCGATGCTGGACGGCGGTCACCTGGTGCTCTATGCGATCGAGGCGGTACGCGGCCGGCCGCTCGGCGAACGTTTTCAGGAGATGGCGTTTCGCGTCGGCCTGGCGATGGTGCTGACCTTGATGGTCTTCGCGACGTGGAACGACCTCGTGCAACTGAAAGTGGTCAAGTTCGTCACCAGCCTGATCTCCTAGGAGCATGTCGGTCCCGGCCCGATCGACGGGGCTCCTCACGTCGCGGCGCCAATCAAAAAAACGGGGGTAGGGGATGAGATTTGCGCTCGGCGTGATCTTGAGCGTCTGCTTGCTGCTGTCCGGATCGTTCGGGCACGAGGGCCGGGCGCAGACCGAGGACCGGATCGCGGACATCCAGGTCCAGGGCAACCAGCGGATCGAGACGCCGACCGTTTTGAGCTATCTGACCGTGCGGCCGGGCGACCTCTTCGATCCCGACGCGCTCGACCAGTCGCTCCGCAATCTTTTCGCCACCGGCCTCTTCGACGACGTGGCGATCGACCGGTCCGGCTCGACCCTGGTCGTCAAGGTGGTCGAGAACCCGATCATCAACCGCATCGCCTTCGAGGGCAACCGGCGCCTGGAGGACGACGTCCTCGAGGCCGAGGTGCAGCTTCGGCCGCGCGTGGTCTTCACCCGGGCCCGTGTGCAGGCGGCGGTGACCCGCATCCTCGAGCTCTACCGGCGCAACGGCCGCTATGCCGCGAGCGTCGATCCGAAGATCATCGAGCTCGACCAGAACCGGGTCGACCTGGTCTTCGAGATCGAGGAAGGCCCGTTGACCAAGGTCGCCGGCATCAGCTTCATCGGCAACACCTCCTTCTCCGCCAACACGCTGCGTGGCGTCATCGAGACCAAGGAGGCGGCCTGGTACCGGTTCTTCAGCAGCAGCGACACCTATGATCCGGACCGCCTCGCCTTCGACCAGGAGCTCTTGCGGCGCTTCTACCTCGAGCGCGGCTATCTCGAGTTCCAGGTGGTCAGCGCGCAGGCCGAGCTGACGCCCGAGGGCGACCGGTTCTTCATCACCTTCACGCTCGAGGAGGGGCCGCAATACACCCTTTCCTCGGTCGAGTTGGAGAGCTCGATCCCCGATCTGCCGCTGGAAGCGCTGCGCGAGCTGATCACGCCCAAGGCCGGCGATGTCTACAACGCGACGGAGGTCGAGAAATCGATCCAGGCGCTGACCGATCGGCTCGGCCAGCTCGGCTATGCGTTCGCCGAGGTGGAGCCGGTCACCCAGCTCAACCGGGACGAGCTCCTGGTCGACCTCATCTTCCAGATCGACGAAGGGCCCAGGGTCTATGTCGAGCGGATCGACATCACGGGCAACGTGCGCACGCTCGACAAGGTGATCCGCCGCGAGTTCCGTCTCGCGGAGGGCGACCCCTACAACCTGGCGCTCCTGCGCCGCTCCGAGCAGCGTGTGCGCAATCTGGGCTTCTTCGAGACGGTGAACATCAAGACGGCCCGCGGCAGCGCGCCCGACAAGATCGTGATCCTGGTCGAGGTCGCGGAGCAGTCGACCGGCGAGCTCTCCTTCGGCGCCGGCTTCTCGACCGCCGATGGCCCACTCGGCGACATCCGGCTGGCCGAGCGCAACCTCCTGGGCACCGGCCAGAGCGTCTCCGCCAACTTCACCATCTCCGGCCGCCGGCAGGACATCATCCTGAGCTACACCCACCCCTATTTCCTCAACCGGGACCTGGCGGCCGGCTTCGATCTCTTCCGCAGCCAGACGGACTACCAGTCGGAGAGCTCGTTCGACGAGACCAGCACCGGCGGCACGCTCCGGGCCGGCTATCCGCTGACCGAGAACCTGCGCCACGGCGTGCGCTACACGCTGCGCGAGGACGAGATCGAGAACGTCGACGACAGCGCCTCGGTCTTCATTCAGGACGAGGAGGGCACGGTCGTCACCTCGCTGATCGGGCAGACCTTCACCTATGACGTGCGCGACACGCGCTTCCTGCCGTCCGAGGGCTATGTGCTGAAGCTCGACCAGGACCTGGCGGGGCTCGGCGGCGACAGCCGGTTCCTGCGCCACGATCTGCGCGGCGACTACTACTACTCCCTCTTCCCCGACGTGGTGCTCAATCTCGGCGCCGGCGTCGGCTACATCCACGGCCTGGGCGACGACGTCCATCTGTCCAACCGCTTCTTTGTCGGCGGCAGCTCGTTGCGCGGCTTCGCCTTCGCCGGCATCGGACCGCGCGACAGCGACTCCAACGACGCGCTGGGCGGCAATCTGTACTATACCGGCACGGCCGAGGTGCGGTTCCCGCTGGGCCTGCCGGACGAGCTGCGGATCTTCGGCCGCACCTTCGTCGATGCCGGCACGCTCACCGAGATCGACGTCAACGGGCCGACGCTCGAGGACAGCGGCAGCCTTCGGGTCGCGGTCGGTGTCGGCTTTTCCTGGCTCTCGCCGCTCGGGCCGCTGGCGCTCGATTTCGCCCAGGCGGTGCGCAAGGAGAATTACGACGAGACCGAGCTCTTCCGCATCTCGTTCGGCACCCGCTTTTAGCCGGCTGCCGGGCGTGCGCCCCGGGAGGCGGTGGCGAGGGCTTCTTCTGGCCGCCGCCCTCCTCCTGATCCCGTGGACCGAGGCGGCCCTGGCCCAACCGCTGCCGCCGGCGACGGCGGCGGTGATCGACTACCAGCGGGTGATGCGCGAATCGCTCGCCGCCCAGAGCATCCGCACCCAGGTGGACGCGCGGCGGCTGCGCTACCAGGAGGAGATCGAGGCCGACCAGCAGCGGCTGCGCAACGCCGACCGCGAGCTGATCCGCCAGCGTGGCATCCTCGAGCCCGACGCCTATGCCGAGCAGCGCAAGGCGTTCGAGGGCGAGGTGGCGCAGATCCAGCGGCAGGTGCAGGACCGCCTGCGCCAGCTCGACGATGTCTCGGCCATGGCGCTCGCCGAGGTGCGCGAGGCGGTGATCCAGATCGTCGGCGATCTCGCCGAGGAGCAGGGCTTCAACCTCGTGCTGCCGAGCGCCGGGGTGCTCCTGTTCTCGCCCGAGATCGACATCACCGACAAGGTCCTGGCGGCGCTCGACCGGCGGCTCTCGGAGGTCGACGTGCCCGAGCGGGCGCCGCAATAGGCGCTGCCACCGGCAAAGGGCTTGGCCTCGCCCCTGTCCTGTGCTGGTTTCCGGCGCCCGGGACGAGGGTGACCAGAACGTGGACCGAAGGAGCAGGGGACGATGAGCGAGACCGCGAGCAGGCCGGGCCGAACGATGCCGGACATCGAGATCGGCCGGCTGATGCGGCTGATCCCGCACCGCTATCCGATGCTGCTGATCGATCGGCTGATCGAGATCGAGGCGCCCGAGCGGGCCACCGGCATCAAGAGCGTGACCATCAACGAGCCGTACTTCCAGGGGCATTTCCCGGGCGACCCGATCATGCCGGGGGTGCTGATCGTCGAGGCGATGGCGCAGACCGCGGCGGCCCTGGTGATCGCCGGGCAGGAGCGCGAGGACAAGGGCGACCTCGTCTACTTCATGGGCATCGACCAGGCCCGCTTTCGCCGCCAGGTGCGGCCGGGCGACCAGCTCCGCCTCGAGGTCGAGCTGCAGAAGCACCGGCTCGGCATCCACTGGTTCAAGGGCCGCGCCGTGGTCGACGGCAAGCTGGCGGCCGAGGCAGTCTTCAACGCCAAGCTCTTCGGCCGGGAGCAGGCGGCCGGCGGCTGAGCCGCCGGCCCGGGAGGACGGCCTTCAGCTGCGCTTCTCGATCGGCACGTAGGATCGCTCGGCGGCGCCGGTGTAGAGCTGGCGCGGCCGGCCGATCTTCTGCTCCGGGTCCTCGATCATCTCGTTCCACTGGGCGATCCAGCCGACCGTGCGGGCGAGGGCGAAGATGGCGGTGAACATCTTGGTCGGGATGCCCATGGCCTCGAGGATGATGCCGGAATAGAAGTCGACATTGGGGAACAGCTTGCGTTCCTGGAAATACTCGTCCTCGAGGGCGATCCGCTCGAGCTCGCGGGCGATGGCGAGCTTGGGCTCGCCGCCCTTGCCGAGCTCCTCGAGCACCTCGTCGGCGCTCGCCTTGAGCACGCCGGCGCGCGGATCGTAGTTCTTGTAGACGCGGTGACCGAAGCCCATCAGGCGGAACGGGTCGTCCTTGTCCTTGGCGCGGGCGAGGAACTCGGGGATCCGGTCGACCGTGCCGATCTCCTCCAGCATGTTGACCACGGCCTCGTTGGCGCCGCCATGCGCCGGCCCCCAGAGCGAGGCGATGCCGGCCGACATCGCCGCATAGGGGCTGGCGCCGGTCGAGCCGACGAGTCGCACGGTCGAGGTCGAGGCGTTCTGCTCATGGTCGGCATGGAGCAGGAAGATCGTGTCCAGGGCCTTGGAGAGGACGGGCTTCTCCGTCCACGGCTCGCACGGCACGCCGAACATCATCTGGAGGAAGTTCTCGGCATAGCTCAGGTGGTTCTGCGGGTAGCGGAAGGGCTGGCCGATCGAATACTTGAAGGCCATGGCGGCGATGGTCGGGATCTTGGCGATCAGCCGATAGCTGGCGATCAGCCGGTGCTTGGGGTCCTGGGTGTCGAGATCCTCGTAGTAGAAGGCCGAGAGGGCGCCGACGACCGCGATCATGACCGCCATGGGGTGGGCGTCGCGGCGAAAGCCGCGGAAGAGGTGGATGATCTGGTCGTGGATCATGGTGTGCTGGGTCACACCTTCGACGAACTTCGCGTACTCGCTGGCCTTCGGCAGCTCGCCGAAGAGGATGAGATAGCAGGTCTCGAGGAAGTTGCTGTTCTTGGCCAGATCCTCGATGCGATAGCCGCGATGCAAGAGGACGCCGGCCTCGCCGTCGATATAGGTGATCCTCGAGCGGCATGAGGCGGTCGAGGTGAAGCCCGGATCGTAGGTGAAGTGGCCCGTTTCCGAGTAGAGCTTGCGGATGTCGATCACGTCCGGGCCGATCGTCCCCTCCAGCACGGGGAATTCCGCCTGCTGGTTGCCACCGCCAATCGTCACGAACTTCTGCGTCTTGCTCTCGGTCATCGTGCGTCTCCTCGGCTTGCTTGCGGCCCCCGGGGGCCCGAATTGTCCGTGGTTCCTGGAATGCCGTCCGTCATTCCGCCCGGGCGGGCGCCGCGCTGACCCTTTGTTTTCTCGATGCTCGCCGGACTGTAGTGGCCGAGGGCCGCGGCTTCAATCGCTCTGCTGCATTGCAGGATTGCGACCAGTCGCAGCATCCAGGAGCCGCGCCAGCACCTCGTCCCGGCCGAGGATGGCCATGACCTCGAAGAGGCCGGGCGAGACGGCCCGGCCGGTGAGGGCCGCGCGCAAGGGCTGGGCGAGCTTGCCGAAGCCGATGCCCTGCCGTTCGGCCGCTTCGCGCGCCGCCGCCTCGAGCTCGGCCTCGGCGAAGGGCTCGACCGCCGCCAGCACCGGGGCGATCTCGGCGAGAACAGCCCTGGCGGCCGGGTCGAGCAGCTTTGCGGCCTTCGCGTCGAGCGGCAAGGGGCGGGCGTGGACGTAGAAGGCAGCACTCGAGGCGAGATCGACCAGGGTGCGCGCCCGCTGCTTCAGCCCGGGCATGGCGCGCTCCAGGCGCTCGCGCTCGGCGGCACCGAGCCGGTGGCCCCGGGCCTCGAGGGCAGGGGCGATGAGCGTCACGAGATCGGCGTCGAGGCGTTCCCTCAGGTAGTGGGCATTGACCGAATCGAGCTTGGCGAAATCGAAGCGGGCGGGCGAGCGGCCGATGCCGTCGAGATCGAACCACGCGATCGCCTGCTCGGTCGAGATGATCTCCTCGTCGCCGTGCGCCCAGCCCAGCCGGAGCAGGTAGTTGCGCATTGCCTCCGGCAGGTAGCCGAGGTCGCGATAGGCGTCGACGCCGAGAGCGCCGTGCCGCTTGCTGAGCTTGGCGCCATCGGGACCGTGGATCAGCGGGATGTGGGCGAAGACGGGCGGCTCGTGGCCGAGCGCCTCGAAGAGATTGGCGTGGCGGGCGGCGTTGTTGAGGTGATCGTCGCCGCGGATGATGTGGGTGATGCCCATCTCGATGTCGTCGACGACGACCGAGAGCATGTAGGTGGGCGTGCCGTCGGCGCGCAGGAGGACCATGTCGTCGAGCTGGGTGTTGGCGAAGCGGACGGTGCCCTGGACCCGGTCCTGGATCACCGTCTCGCCGTCGAGCGGTGCCTTGAAGCGGACCACGGGCTCGATGCCGGCCGGCGCCTCGCTCGAATCGCGGTCGCGCCAGGTGCCGTCGTAGCGGATCGGCCGCTTCTCCGCCCGGGCCCGCTCGCGCATCGCCTCGAGCTCCTCGGGCGTGCACCAGCAGCGATAGGCCAGACCCTGCTCGAGGAGGCGGTCGACCGCCGCCTTGTGCCGGTCGATCCGGCTGGACTGGAAGACCGGCGGCTCGTCCGAGGCGAGGTCGAGCCAGCCGAGGCCGTCGAGGATCGCCGCGATGGCGGGCTCGGTCGAGCGCTGCCGGTCGGTGTCCTCGATGCGCAGGAGGAAGCGGCCGCCATGATGCCGGGCGAACAGCCAGTTGAAGAGGGCGGTGCGGGCGCCGCCGATGTGCAGATAACCCGTAGGTGATGGAGCAAAGCGAACAATTACACTCATGGTTGATTTTTCGCCGGAATTCGGTGAGGAGAAGGGAGGATACGGCGCGGCCTCGTAACACGATCGGAGCGGACTTGCAGCAGCCGGCCCTGGCGTCACCTGCCAGATCCTGGACGGCCGGGTCGGCGGGCGGTCGCCGGATGCTCCTGGCGCTGGTCCTTTCGGTGCTGGAACGGGCGGGCGTGGCGTTGCATGCCGAGCGGCCACGCTGGCCGCTCTGGGCGCCGATCGCGTTCGCCCTCGGCATTCTCGTCTATTTCGCCCTGCCGGTCGAGCCGTCGCCCATGCTTCTGATCCTGCTGCCGCTCGGGGTGATCGGTGGCGTCGCCCACGCCCGGCGGGTCAAGGGGCTGGGCATGCTCCTCTGGCTGGGGCTGGCGCTGGCGCTCGCCGGCTTCGCGACTGCCCAATTGCGCACGCTTCGAGTGGCCGCCCCGGTGCTGGCGCGCGCCGGTGTCTTTCACGTCGAGGGCACGATCCAGGCCGCCGAGCCGCGTAACGATGGCCAGCGTCTCCTGCTCGGCGATCTCGTGGTCGAGCGGCTGGCGGCGGAGGCGACGCCGGCCCTGGTGCGCTTCACCGTGCGGCGGGCCGCGGCGCCGTTCCTGCCGGGGCAGCGGATCAGGGCGCGTGCGCGCCTGCAGCCGCCGAGCGGGGCCGCCGTGCCGGGCGGCTTCGATTTCGCCATGCGGGCCTATTTCGAGCGGCTGGGGGGCGTCGGCTTCGCGCTCGGCGCACCCGAGCTTCTGGCGACCGGCGCGGGCACGCGTGCCCGGCCGATCGCGAGCCTGCGCCATGCCGTCGCCGCCCGGGCGGAGGGCGTCATCGCGGGCGCCGACGGGGCGGTCGCCGCGGCCCTGCTGACGGGCCTGCGCGCCTCCATCCCGGACCGGGTGTGGCGTGACATGCAGGCGAGCGGGCTCGCCCATCTGCTCGCCATCTCCGGGCTGCACATGACGCTGATCGCCGGCACGGTCTTCGCCGTGGCACGCCTGCTTCTGGCGCTTTGGCCGGCTGTGGCGCTTCGGGTGGTGCCGAAGAAGCCGGCCGCCGTCGTGGCATTTTTCGCGGCGCTGGGCTATCTCCTGCTCGCCGGGGCCACCGTGCCGACGCAGCGCGCCTTCATGATGGCGTCGGTGGCGCTCCTCGCCGTGCTGCTCGACCGCAACCCGGTCTCGATGCGGCTCCTGGCGATGGCGGCCTTCGCCGTCCTGGTCCTGGCACCCGAGAGCCTGCTCGGCCCCTCCTTCCAGATGAGCTTCGCCGCGGTCACCGGCCTCGTCGCCTTCTACGAGCTGCGCCTGCGCCGGCTCGCCGCCGCGCCACCGGACTCCGACCGGCAGCGGCCCGGCCGCCTGCTGCTGGTCTATTTCGTCGGCATCCTGGTCACCACGCTGATCGCCAGCCTCGCGACCACGCCCTTTGCCGCCTATCACTTCCAGCGGGTGGCGACCTATGGCGTGCTCGCCAATCTCGTGGCGGTGCCGCTCACCGCCTTCTGGATCATGCCGGCCGGCCTTTTGGCGCTCCTGCTCATGCCGTTCGGCCTCGACGCGCCGGTCCTGCATGTCATGGGGGCGGGGATCGGCATCGTCCTCGAGGTCGCCGCCTTCGTTGCCGCCCTGCCCGGAGCGGGCATCGAGGTCAGCCCGTGGCCGCCCTCGAGCCTGCTGCTGCTCGCGCTCGGCGGGCTTTGGCTCTGCCTCTGGCGGCAGCACTGGCGCGTCTGGGGCGGGGCGGTGTGCGCCATGGGCCTCATGATGGCCCTGACGGCGCGGCCGCCGGACCTCCTGGTCGACCGGCGGGGCGACCTCGTCGTCTATCGCGCCGCCAGGGGGGAGGTCCATCTGCTCGAGCGCAGGCGCGACGGCTGGCTCGGCGAGCAGCTCCTGCGCGCCGCCGGGGCCGGCGAGGCCCTGACCTTCGCCACGCGCGCGGACGGGCGGCTCGCCTGCGACCCTCTCGGCTGCGTCGTCGGCGCGGAGCCGGGCCGGAAGGTGGCGGTGGCGCTGACCGCCGAGGCGGCCCTCGAGGATTGCGGCCGCGCCGCCTTCGTCCTCCTGCTCACCGGTCCCGAGACCTGCGCGGATGGCACGCCGAGCCTGGGTCCCCGTGCCCTCTGGCGGAGCGGCGGGGTGGCGCTCGCCATCGAGGATGGCCGGGTGCGCGTCGAGACCGTGGCGGATCGGGCGGGGGATCGGCCGTGGACGCGTTGAGGCACCATTCAGGTTGAAGTTATTTCAACCAATGGTATAATTTATGAGAAATTTAAACCAACCAGGAGGCTAGGCCGATGCTCGCGAGCCCGACGCATCCCTTTGCCCGACTCGATACGCTGCGTCACCATGCGCTGGCGCGCCCGCTGATGGCGGCGCTGCTGCTGGTCGCTGGCGGGCTGGCTCTCTACGCGGTTGCCGCGCTGGTCGACCGGCGCGACGCCGCCGCCACCTTCGTGCCGGAGGGCGCCAGCGGCCCGCTCGGCCAGGCCGGCGTCCCGGTGCTGACGCTGCCGTTGCCGGACCGCGCGGCGGCGAGCCCCCCGGCGGCGAGTCCCCCGAGGGGCTTGGAAGGCGTGGCCGATCTCGAGGTGGCGTTGGCCAGGCTGAAGACAGCTGCCGCCGCCATCGACGCGCTCGACCCGGCAACCGCCACGGGTGCCGACCGGCTCGTGATCGACGCGGCGGCACCGCCCCTGCGGATCGAGATCATGGGCCTCGCCGATACGAGCTGGACATCCCTCAAGCCCTCCCCTTGACCGATCGGGCCATGCATCCGGCCTGTCCCGCGGTGGGCCCGCCGCCGGAGGCCCCGGCCGAGCTCTCCCTGCCGGAGCTCCTGGCCGTGCTGCGGCGCTACCGGCTGCTGCTGGCGGGCGCTCTCGGCATCGGCATCGGCGCCGCGGTGCTGCTCCTCGCCTGGCTGCCGCCGGTCTACCTCGCGACCGCCCAGGTGATGATCGAGCCGGTGCGCCAGGTGCTCGAGGACAGCGCGCTCCCGGCCACCGGCATCGCCGATGACGGCACCGCGATCGACAGCCAGGTGAAGCTCCTGGCCTCGCGCAGCATGGCGCGTCAGGTGATCCTGGCCCTGGGGCTCGATGTCGAGCCCGAGCTTCAGCGCTCGCTCGACGTGGCGGAACGGCTCGGCGAGCTCGCCGGCGTCGCCCGGGCGACCGCCCAGGGCGAGGGCTCGATCGGCCTCGTCGATCGCTTCCTCGACCGGCTCCTGGTGGCGCGCGACGGCAAGACCCAGGTGATCCGCATCACCTTCGCCAGCACCGATCCAAGGCTGGCGGCGCTGGTCGCCAACGGCGTCGCCGAGCGCTACATCCAGGGTCAGCTCGAGGCCAAGGCGTCGGCGACCGAGGACGCCGTCGCCTGGCTGCGCACGGCGCTCGACCAGAGCCGGGCGACGCTGGAGGCGGCCGAGAGCGAGCTCGCGAGCTTTCGCGACGGTGTTCAGCACGAGCACGCCGACGCGCTCGCCCTGCACGGCGTCGATGTGGTCAATCTGCGTCGCGATCTGGTGGCGGTCGCGGGCGAGCGCGCGGCACGGCAGGCGGAGCTCGCCCGCCTGCGCCGGGTGCTCGCCTCGAGCGACCTCGATCTGGCCTTTCAGGAGCTTGGCGGCTCGGAGGTCCTGGAGGACCTCTACAATCTGAAGAACCAGACGACGCGGCGCGAGGCGGAGCTCGCCACGCAATATGGCGACCGGCACCCGCTGATCCTGGACGTGCGGGCCGAGCGGCGCGAGCTCGAGGGACGCATCCGGGCCGAGCAGCAGGCCCTCGTCGGCAGCGTCGAGGCCGAGATCGCGGCGGCCAGGGCGCGCGAGGCAGCACTCCAGCGGGAGCTCGACGGGCTGAAGAGCCAGAACACGGCGCTCGCCCAGGCGGAGGCGCGGATCGCCGATCTCGAGCGCGCCGCCGACCGGGCCCGGCGGCTGCACGAGGCCTATCTCGGCCGCTACCAGGTCGTGGCCGACGCCGGCGACACGCAGCGCCCGGATGCCCGGCTGATTTCCGAGGCGACCGTGCCGCTCCGGCCGAGCCAGCCGCGTCCGGCCCTGATCTTCAGCCTGTTCGGTGCCGCGTCCCTCGGCACGGGGCTGCTCCTGGTCTTCTTTCTCGAGCAGCTCGACCGCGGCTTTCGCACCGTCAGGGCGCTGGAGCAGGGGCTCGGGTTGCGCTGCCTCGGTGCCGTGCCGCTGGTCGACCGCCGCCGCCGGCGTGGGCATGCGCTGGTGGATCTGCCGCTCGAGCGGCCCCGGTCGCGCTTCGCCGAGATTCTCCGGGCATTGGTGGCGGGTCTCGTCGGACCTGCAGGCAAGGGGGCAGGGCGGGTCGTGCTCGTGACCTCCTCGGTGCCGAACGAGGGCAAGTCGACGACCACGACGGCGCTCGCCCGGCTCGCCGCCGCCGAGGGGCTGAGGGTGCTGCTGATCGACGCCGATCTTCGCCGGCCGGCCCTGGCCGGGCTACTGGGCCTCGAGGCGGAGGTCGGGCTCGTCGAGATCCTGCGCGGCGAGTGCCAGGCGGAGGCGGTGCTCCGCCAGGACCGGCGAAGCGGGCTGAGCTTCATTCCCGGCAGCGCCCGGGTCAGCCAGCCGACCCGCCTCCTAGGGCCGTCCGGCATGGGCATCCTGCTCGAGGAGGCGCGCCGGCATTTCGATCTGGTGCTGGTCGACAGCCCACCGCTGCTGGCGGTGGGCGACGCCCGGGTGATGGCACCCTCGTGCGACGCCGTGCTCCTCCTGGTGCGCTGGAGCGCCACGCAGCGGGCGCTCGTGGCGCATGCGCTGAGCCAGCTCGAGAATTCGCCGGGGCGGCCGGTGCTGGCCGTCCTGACCAGGGTCGATCCAGACGCCCAGCTCGGCCTCGGGTCCGGCGAATCGCGGGTGGTGCGGCGCCAGCTCCTCCAGTATTACGCCGAGGGCTGACCCGCCCGCCCTTGTCACGGTCCTCCTGCCATGATGCCGATCCTGCGCTTCGCGCCGAGCCCGACCGGGCGGCTTCACCTGGGCAACGCCCGGACGGCGCTGGTCAACTGGCTCCATGCGCGGCGCCACGGCGGCCGATTCGTGCTCCGCCTCGACGACACGGATCAGGAACGCTCGACCGAGGCCTTCCGGGAGGGCATCGAGGCCGACCTCGCGTGGCTCGGCCTCGACTGGGACGGCCATGTCAGGCAGAGCGAGCGGGGGGCGCTTTATGCCGCCGCCTTGGCGACGCTCCGCGAGCGTGGGCTGGTGTATCCAGCCTACGAGACCGCCGAAGAGCTGGCGGAGAAGCGGGAGGCGCAGCGAAAGGGGGGCCTGCCGCCCCGCTACGACCGGGCGGCGCTCGCCCTCGATGCCGCCGATCGGGCGCGGCTGGAGGCGGAGGGCCGCAGGCCGCACTGGCGCTTTCGATTGAGCGGTCGCGCGGCCGCCTGGCGCGATCTGGTCCAGGGTCCGGTCTCGATCCCGACGGCGGCGCTGAGCGATCCGGTGCTGGTCAAGGCCGACGGAGCGGTGACGTACAGCCTGGCATCGGTCGTCGATGATCTCGATCTCGGCATCACGCACATCGTCCGGGGCGACGACCACCGGACCAACACGGCGGTGCAGATCGAGCTGATGCGGGCGCTGGGCGGCGTGCCGCCGGCCTTCGCCCACTTGCCGCTGATCCTCGGCGAGGGCGGCGCGCCGCTCTCGAAGCGGACCGGCGACTGGAGCCTCCAGGATTGGCGAAGGCGCGGCATCGAGCCGCAGGCGATCCGCCTCTATCTCGCCAGCCTCGGCACCGATCGCATGGCGCCGGCGCCCACCACGCTCGAGGCCCTGATCCAGGAGCTGGATCTCGGCCGCTTCGGCCGGGCGGCCGCCGTTTTCGATCCGGGGCAGCTCGTTCGGCTGAGCCGGGACGTGTTCCAGGCGTTGCCGCTGGACGCGGTGCGCGAGCGGCCGGGTTGCGCCGAGCTCGCTGCCGATGAATGGGCGGTGCTGCGGGAGAACGTGGCCGACTGCGACGAGCTCGCTGCCTGGTTGGCCGTGCTGCGTGAGCCCATGCGGCCGGTCGTCGAGGATGCGGAATTCCTGCGCGCCGCCGCCGACCTCCTGCCGCCCACGCTCGACGATGGGACGGCCGCCGCGTGGGTCGGCGCCGTGCAGCAGGCGACCGGGCGCCGCGGCAAGGCGCTCTACCATCCGCTCAGGCTGGCGCTGACCGGCAGGGCCGATGGACCCAAGCTGGCCGATCTGCTACCGCTCCTCGGCCGCGAGCGGGTCTGGCATCGGCTGTGCGGCGACATCGCCTGACCTTCATACTCGTGATCGGGTTTTCCGAGCCTTGACCCTCGTCCTCCACAACACGCTGACCCGGGCGCTCGAGCCCTTCGAGCCCATCGTCGCCGAGCATGTGCGGCTCTATGTCTGCGGTCCCACGGTCTATCAGCGCATCCATGTCGGCAATGCGCGGCCGCTCATCGTCTTCGATGTGCTCTTCCGCCTGCTCTCCCATCTCTACCCGCGCGTCACCTACGTGCGGAACATCACCGATGTGGACGACAAGATCATCGAGCAGGCGCGAGCGAACGGCGAGCCGATCGAGGTGCTGACCGCCCGCACCACGGCGGCCTTTCTCGAGGATGCGGCGGCGCTCGGCTGCCTCGAGCCGACCGTGCAGCCGAAGGCGACGGAGCACATCGCCGAGATGGTGGCGCTGATCACCCGGTTGATCGAGCGGGGCCACGCCTACGCGGCCGAGGGGCATGTCCTCTTCCACACGCTTTCCATGCCGACCTATGGCCGGCTTTCGGGCCGCAACCGCGACGACCAGATCGCCGGGGCCAGGGTCGAGGTGGCGCCCTACAAGCGCGATGCGGCCGATTTCGTGCTCTGGAAGCCGGCCGCGGACGACGAGCCCGGCTGGCCGAGCCCCTGGGGCCGCGGCCGGCCGGGCTGGCATATCGAGTGCTCGGCCATGGCCGAGAAGCATCTGGGCCTGCCCTTCGATATCCATGGCGGCGGCCAGGACCTGATCTTCCCGCATCACGAGAACGAGAGGGCGCAGAGCTGCTGCGCCCACGGGCTCGAGACCATGGCGCGCTACTGGCTGCACAACGGCTTCGTCGACATGCGCGGGCAGAAGATGTCGAAGTCGCTCGGCAATGTGCTGCCCCTCGACGACGCCCTGGCCGCCGCGCCGGGCGAGGCGATCCGGCTCTGGATGCTGGGTGCCCACTACCGGGCACCCATCGACTGCAGCGAGGCCGGCTTCGCCGAGGCCCGGACCCGGCTCGACCGCTTCTACGGCGCTTTGGAGCGGGCCGGCGAGACGACCGGCGACGTGCCGGATCCGGACCTTGTCGCGGCCCTCGAGGATGATCTGAGCACGCCCAAGGCGCTCGCCGTGCTGCACGATCTGCTGCGCGAGCTGAACCGCGCCTCGCACCAGAAGGCGCCCGCCATCGCCGGCCGGCTCAAGGCGTCGGCCGCCCTGCTCGGCCTGCTGCAGGCAGAACCCTCGGCCTGGTTGCGCGGCAACATCGACGACGGGCGGATCGCGAGGCTGGTCGCCGAGCGGCAGGCAGCACGGCAGGCGCGGGACTTCGCGCGGGCCGATGCGATCCGCGACGAGCTGGCGTCCGAGGGCATCCTGCTCGAGGACGGGCCGGGCGGCACCACCTGGCGCGGCGGGCGATGAGCGAGCGGATCCGTCTCTACGACACGACGCTGCGCGACGGCGGCCAGACGCAGGGCATCACCTTCAGCGCCGCCGACAAGCGGCGCATCGCGGCCGATCTCGACGCGCTCGGCATCGACTATGTCGAGGGTGGCTGGCCCGGCGCCAACCCGACCGACGACGCCTTCTTCGCCGCCCCGCCGGCCTTCGGCCGGGCCCGGCTCTGCGCCTTCGGCATGACCCGCAGGGCGGGGCGCTCGGCCGCCAACGACCCGGGGCTGCAGCCGCTCTTCCAGGCCGGGGTGCCGGTGATCACGCTGGTCGGCAAGAGCTCGAGGCGGCATGCGGAGGGGGCCCTGGGCGTCGACGGCGACGAGAATCTGCGGATGATCGCCGAGAGCATGGCCGAGTGCCGCCGCCACAGCCAGGAGGTGATGCTCGACGCCGAGCATTTCTTCGACGGCTTCAAGGCGGACGAGGACTATGCCCTGGCGGCGCTCGAGGCGGCGCTCGAGGGCGGCGCCGACTGGGTCGTGCTCTGCGACACCAATGGCGGCACGCTGCCGCAGGATGTGGCGCGCATCGTCCGCCGCGTGGCCGCCCTGGTGCCGCGGGAGAAGCTCGGCATCCACACCCACAACGACACCGAGAACGCCGTCGCCAACACGCTTTTGGCGGTGCTCGAGGGGGCGAGGCAGGTGCAGGGCACGCTCAATGGGCTGGGCGAGCGCTGCGGCAACGCCAACCTGGTCTCGCTGATCCCGACGCTGAAGCTGAAGATGGGCTTCGAGGTCGGCATCGACGACCAGGCGCTGACCCGGCTCACCGCCCTGAGCCGCGGCTTCGACGAGCGGCTCAACCGCACGCCCAACCGGGGTGCCGCCTATGTCGGCGCCAACGCCTTCGCCCACAAGGGCGGGCTGCACGCCTCGGCGGTCAGCAAGGACCCGCGCTACTACGAGCATGTCGACCCGACCCTGGTCGGCAACCAGCGGGACATCCTGGTCTCGGACCAGGCCGGACGCTCCAACCTGATGCAGCGCTTCGCCGAGATGGGGCTCGAGATCGAGCCCACGGCGGCCGAGGTGGCGGCCCTCCTTGCCACCATCAAGGAGCGCGAGGCCCGGGGATTCTCCTATGACGGTGCCTCGGCGAGCTTCGAGATCCTGGTGCGCCGCACGCTCGGCCGGCTCGCCGATCATTTCCAGCTCTTGAGCTTTCGGGTGATCGACGAGCGCCGCTTCAACGCGGTCGGCGAGCTGGTGACCCAGTCGGAGGCGACCATCAAGGTCGCGGTGGACGGCCGGGATTTCTACACGGTGGCCGACGGCAACGGCCCGGTCAACGCCCTCGACCACGCGCTCCGCCAGGCGCTGGCTCCCACATATCCCACACTCGCCGGCATGGAGCTGGTCGACTACAAGGTGCGCATCCTCTCGCCCGAGGCCGGCACCGCGGCGGTGACGCGGGTGATCATCGAATCGGCCGACGATGCCGGGCGGGTCTGGCAGACCATCGGCGTCTCCGGCAACATCATCGACGCATCCTATAACGCGCTGCACGATGCCATCACCTACAAGCTGCTGCTCGACGGCCTTGCCGGAGTCTGACGACCCGCCGCCGGTCGCGCTCGGGCGGACGCCCGTTGCGTTCAAGCGGACCAAGGCGGCGCGCGGCGGCATCGATGCCCTTGAGGCGGCGCCGGCCATCGTCCTGGTGCGGCCGCAGCTCGCCGAGAACGTCGGCACCACCGCCCGCGCCATGCTCAATTTCGGCCTGGGCGAGCTGCGCCTCGTGGCACCAGGCTTCGGCTGGCCCAACGCCAAGGCGGTGGCCGCCGCCTCGGGTGCCGCCGAGGTCCTGAACCGGATGCGGGTCTTCGGAACCGTGGCGGAGGCCGTGGCCGATCTGCAGCACGTCTACGCCACCACCGCCCGCGATCGCGGCCTCGTCAAGGAGCAGCACGACGCCGCCAGCGCCGCCGCGGCGGCGCGAGCACAGGTGGCGGCCGGGCGGCGGGTCGGGCTGCTCTTCGGCCCGGAGCGCACCGGGCTCGACAATGACGAGCTCGAGCTCGCCGACGGGCTCGTGCGGATCGACGTCAACCCGCTCTTCCCGTCGCTCAATCTGGCCCAGGCCGTCCTCCTCTGCGCCTATGAATGGCGGCGCCAGGGGGCCGGACCGGCGGCCATCACCACACCTGAGCCGGCGCCCAAGGCGGCGCTCGACGGGCTCCTGCGACATCTGCTCGTCGAGCTCGAGGCGGCCGGCTTCTTCCGTTCGCCGGATCGGCGCGATTCGCTCGGGCGGGCGATTGGCGCCATGGTCGAGCGGATGCGCCTGACCACCCCCGAGGTGCAGCTGATGCGCGGCATCGTCAAGGAGCTGCGCCGGGGACCGCTGCAACGCACGGATGATCCTGCCGGCTAGACGGCTTCGCCAGTCTCTCAGGGTGCGCCCAGCGCCGCCAGCACGTCGCGCGCCTCGTGCAGGTGCTGGGTGGCGTCGGCGAGCACCTGGTCGGTGCTTCCGGCGAAGCTCGGCAGCCCGGCCAGGAGCCTGAGAACCGCGGCATCGCGCTCGCTCGAAAGACGCCCGCCATGGAGTCGGGCCAATCTTCGAACCTCCTGGGCATCGCCCATCTGCCGTGCGGCGGTCGCCAGCATCAAGACGATCTCGCCGGCTTCCGGCGTGATCGGGCCCATTTCCGGCAGGGCGGCTTCGAGCGGTGCCGCGGCGAGGCGGACGGCCGGCCAGTCGCCTGCATCGAAAGCCGCCCGCGCCCGCAGGCGCGAGGGCGCGGAGCCGCCCGCCAGGGCGGCCGACCCGCTAGTGGCGGCAAGCGCTTCGGCCACCAGCCTTTGGCGCTCGGCCATGAGATCCGCATCGACGGCATCGAGCGGCGTGCTGTCGACGAGTGTCGCGAGTGTCCGGTCGAAGGCGCCCGAAGCGGCGTGCAGACGGGCCAGCCCGAGCCCGAGCCGGGCGCGCCGTGCATCGCGCGGCACCGCAAGCTCGAGGCGGTCGTCCAGGATTTCCGCGCCGGCGTTGGCGAGCCCGGTGGCGAGCAGGGCGGCGCTCAGCGACAGGGCCAGGTCGTCGCCCTCGGGCCCGCCCGGCATCAGCTCCTGGTAGCGTCGATAGAGGAGGAGTGCCGAGGTCGGCGAGCGACGGCCGGCGCCGAGCTCGGCGAGCGCCTCGGCGAAGATGGCGGACATCTCGCCGGTCATGGCCTGGGCCTCGGCCGGCGGTGGTGTCCGGTGCATGGCGGTCCGGAGCGTTTCCAGGGCCTCGTCGATCCGGCCGGCCTCGTGCTGCAGGGTCGCAAGGCGCCGCCAGAGGCGGAGCTCGTCCTTTTGGCCGCGCCAGTCCCGGCGGTCGGCCTCGAGCGTGGCGATCGCCTCCTCCATGGAGATTTGCCCGGCCGCCAATGCGAGGTCCGTGGCGGCGGCCCGGGCCACCGCCCGCTCCTCGAGCGGACCCGTCTCGGCCAGCGCCCGCCACGCCGCCAGCGCCTCGTCGGCAGCACCGTCACGCTCGAGGGCAAGGGCTTCCAGGCGGCGCAGGCTGCGCAGCCGGTCGGAACGCAGATCGAGGGCGGTCAGCCGGTCGATCAGCTCGAACGCGGCATCGGCCCGACCCGTCTCCAGGAGCAGCCGGACCCCCGGCACGGCAAGGGCGGCCTGCAGATCCAAAGGATAGGTGGCGAGATGGGCGGCGCCGCGCTCCCAGTCCACGAGACCCTGGTCCCATTCGCCCAGGGAAGCCGCCGCGGCGCCATGCCAGAGGGCGACCTCGTCGTCGGCGGCGAGACGCGGATCGCCCAGCCGCTTTGCAGCCTCGGCCGCGCGGTCCATGAGGAGCAGGGCGGCACCCGTCAGAGCCGCCTGCGCGGTGCCAGCTCCGGCTGCCTCGTCGGCCTCGACCCTGGCGGCGTCGAGCAGCTCGAGCGCCTCGGCACCGAGGCCGTGAACGATCAGCAGACGGGCGAGGTCGAGCCGTGCCGCCTCCCGCATGGGGCCGGCGGCGGTCGCCATTCCGGCCTGGAGCGCTGCCCGCCGGGCGCGGAAATCGCCGGTCGCGAAGGGTGCCAGCCCGAGCGGCGATCGCTCCCGCGAGGCCGTGGGTCGTGGCGGATCGTGCTCATCGACCGCCACGGGCACCTCGACCGCGCGCTCCGTCGGCGCCGGATCGGGTATCTCGACCGCCGGGCGGGCGAAGGTCGGCTCGGCGGACGGCAGTGCCGCGACGGTCTCGGCCGCCGGTGTCGGCAGCACGCCGTGGGCGGCCGTCAGGATCAGGCCATCGCCGGTCAGGTCGTCCGGGGTCACGGCAGCGGCCAGCTCGCGCCAGACGGCACCCTGGGCCGAGGGCATGAGTCGCAGGCCGACGAAGCGGGAATCCACGAGGCGCGGGCCGGTCGGCGACAGGGCGAGGCCGATGCCGAGACGGTCGCCGACCACGGGGTCGACCAGCGACGCGAGTGCCTTGATGTCGGGCAGCAGCAGGCCCCGGTCGCGGGGCTCGAGCCCGGATGCCTCGGCCGTGCCGACCTCGCCATCGGCCGGCCTTAGGGTCACGATCCAGCTGGCACCGGCGCGGTGGACGAGAGCGGCTCGCTCGCCGGCGAGGGCGAGACGGAGGACGGTGGCGGTTGGGTGCCGCTCGCGGCGCAGGCCGGTGACGTGCTGGCCGATCGCCGCCCGGAAGGCGTCCGCGTCGATCTCGATCGCGCTGGCCGCACTCCCGAACACGGCCCACAAGGTCTGGCCGCGGACGAAGACGGCGGCCGGCACAGGGGCGGCCCAGCGAAAGGCGATCTCGGCCGAGGCGCCGCCGAGCTTCGTTGCGGAGATGACGACGGGGAGCTCGGCGGGGGCGACGTCCGCTGTGGCCGCCGCCGCAGGCTCGGGTGGCGCCTCGGCGGCGACTTTCGGTTGAACCTCGGGAGGTTCCGCAACCGGCGCCACCGTCTCGTCCATGGCGGCCTGCCGGGTCGGCTTGGCGCGCGGGACCGCGACTTCCGGTCCGGCCGGTGCCGCCGCGAGGGCGGCCTCCGCAGGCGGAACGAGGTCGATGACCAGCTTGTCCGGCTCGACGCGCTGGGTTCGAGCCGTCGCTGTCCGGGCGAGGGCGAGCTTCAGGCTCTGCCCGTCGAGCGCCACGTCCGTGATTCCCGGGACCTCGCGCAGCCGGTTGAGCGCCCAGGCGCTGAGCGCGCCTGGAAGCTCCACCTCGAGCTCGCCCTGCGAACGATCGACCACCGCAGCATCTGCGGCGACCGGCTCGATCACCAGGCGGACGAAGCCCGGATGCTGGCCGACCCGAAGCCGAAGCTCGGCCGGTGCGGCGCGGAAATCGAGGACGAGGAGGCGCCCGTCGAGCAGCTCGAACGAGAGGTCGATGCCGGCGCGCGGCCGCACGATCAGGGTGGAGTCGCCGGCATCGAGCGTGACCACTTCGACATAGCGCCCGAGCCGCCCGACGGCCTCGCCGAGCCGGGTCGGAAAGGGGCGGCTCGCGCGCAATTCCAGCGCCGCACCCTTGCGTTCGGTCTGGATCTCGACCAGCTCCGGCCATTCGACCACCAGCCGGCCGAAGGTTTCGTGCAGGCCGACGCGGGACACGGCTTCGGCCGCCCTGGCAGCGTGCGGGGCGAAGCCGAGCAGGACACAGAGGACGGCGAGGACGAGGTGGCGGCTCATGGCTGATCCACCGAGGCCTGATCGGGCGGCCGGGTGCGCAGGGTCAAGATCAGCCGGTCGCCGTCGGGCTCGCCGGCGGCGGGAACCAGAACCTCCGCGCCCGCCAGGCCGAGCTCGCTCGAGAGCCGGCGCTGAAACGCCGCGACGCGCTCGAGCCGTGCGGCCAGCGTCTCGTCCCTCCGCCCCGGCAGACGAAAGCTCGGCTCGAGCGCAAATCGCCGGGCGAGAAAAGCATAGGTGGCCATGAGCTCGGTTGCGGCACTCCGTCCGGCCGCCGACGAGGATGTCGGGTCGACCATTTCTACAACAAGTTGAAATTCATCGTACTTTATATTCGTATAGGTTGCCAAGCCTTCCTGCGCGCGCAAGAGCGCCGCGAGATAGGCGAAGGAGCGGTCGGCCTCGGCGCTGATCTCGGGCGTGGCCCGGTCCGCCACGCTGCCCCGGGTCACGAGGGCGATTGCCGGGCGCTCCGGATCGACTGGCAGCAGCGCTGCCCGTCCTCCGCCGTCGAGGTCGCGCATCGAGAGGCCCAGAACGAAGAACGTCAACAGCAGGGCGACCACGTCGGCCAGCATGATCGACCAGGCCCGCTCGCCGGCGCGGTCCCGCTCAGTCCGCATGCACTTCGCCGACAGCCGCGCGGGGCACGGTGAAGCGCCAGATGCCGACCGGCAGCGCCGCGAAGCCGAGACCGAGCTTCTCGCCGTCGAGGCCGTTCGCCTCGAGCACCCCGGCCAGGGCGACCAGCCGGTCCCGTGCGGCCCCGGCGTCGCTCTCCGGCAAGAGGGTGGTCACAAGAAGCGGCGTGTCCCAGGCGGTGCCGCGTTCGGCGAGGGCCGTGGCGAGGCGGTTGAGCAGCACGAGACGCTCTCGCCGAATGGCCGGGCCGGCACCGTCGAAAAGGTCGGCCGCCGCGAGGTCGAAGGCGATGAGCATGCCCGCAATCCGCCGGGCTCTCGCCTGCACCGGCAGCGAGGCGGCGAGCCGCCGGCGCAATCGCTCCTCGGCCAGGGTCGAGCCGTCCAGAGGCTCGCTTTCGGCACCGCTGCCGGGCGGGGCGGCGAAGCGGTCGGCCAACGCTTCGAGCACGGGCCCAGCCTTGGTGGCGCTGATCTCCGAGCGGCTGTAGAGCACGACGAAGAAGGCGAGCAGGATCAGCATCAGCTTGAGAAAGCCATCGGTCGGCAGCTCGGCCGACGCCGGGTCGAGGCGAGGCAGAGGCGGGTCGTCGGACAAGGGGGCGTTGCGGCGCGTGGCAGGATCGCCGGCGACCCTTCGCGGTCGCGGCTCGCGGGTTTCCGCTCGGGTTCGCAGCATGCCGGGAACGCCACCTCGCACGCGACCGCGCTGCCACCGCGGCGGCCGTCTCTATCCTGTGGGCAAGGATAGGGCGGCCCAGGTTGCGCAATCGTTAACGCGGCGACCCGAAGGCCGCGTCAGCCGGCCGGCTGGAGGCCTTCCTTCGCAGCCACGAGGCGCTCGATCCGTGCCGCCGAGAACTTGAACTCCGGAATCTTGCCGAACGGATCGAGCTCGGGATTGGTCAGGATGTTGGCCGGAGCCTCGACGAAGCAGAAGGGGATGAAGAGCATGCCCCGGGCGATCGCCGGGTCGCGCCGTGCCATCAGCTCGATCGTGCCGCGGCGGGTGGTGATGCGCACCCGCTCGCCCGGAGCGATGCCGAGCTCGGCCAGGTCGTCGCGGTTCATGGCGACGAAGGCCTCGGGCTCGAGCGCGTCGAGCATGGTGGCGCGCCGGGTCATGGCCCCGGTGTGCCAGTGCTCGAGCGTGCGGCCGGTGGTCAGGATCATGGGAAAGCGCGTGTCTGGCGCCTCGGCTGGCTCGAGGCCCGTGGCGGGCACCAGCGTGGCGCGCCCGGTCGTGGTCGGGAAGCGGTCGGCGAAGACCACGCCCTCGCCCGGGTGGTCCGGGGCCGGGCAGGGATAGCCGACCGTGCCCTCGCGCTCCAGCCGCTCCCAGGTGATGTTGGCGAGGGACGGCATGGCCAGGGTCATCTCGGCGAAGACGTCGGCCGGCCCGGCGTAGCGCCAGTCGAGGCCGAGCCGCCTCGCCAGCTCCTGGACGATCCACCAGTCGGGGCGGGTCTCGCCCAGGACCGGCAAGGCCGGCCGGCCGAGCTGCACCTGCCGGTTGGTGTTGGTCACCGTGCCGGTCTTCTCGGGCCAGGCGGTGGCCGGCAGGACGACGTCGGCGAAGGAGGCGGTCTCGGTCAGGAAGATGTCCTGGACGACGAGGTGCTCGAGCTTGGCGAGCGCCGCCCTGACATGCTGCACGTTGGGGTCCGACATGGCCGGGTTCTCGCCCAGGACGTACATGCCCCGGATGACGCCTTCGCTGGCCGCGTCCATGATCTCGACCACGGTGAGGCCCGGCCGCTCGGGCAGGGTGGTGCCCCAGAGGGACTCGAGCAGCGGGCGATAGGTGGCGTGGTCGATTGGATGGTAGTCGGGCAGGAACATCGGGATCAGCCCGGCATCGGAGGCGCCCTGGACATTGTTCTGGCCGCGCAAGGGGTGCAGACCCGTGCCGGGCCGGCCGGTGTGGCCGCAGAGCAGGGCGAGGCTGATCAGGCAGCGGGCATTGTCGGTGCCGTGGGTGTGCTGGCTCACACCCATGCCCCAGAAGAGGATGGCCCGCTCGGCGCGGGCGTAGAGCCGGGCGACGGTGCGGATGGTGGCGGCGTCGATGCCGCAGATCGGCGCCATGGCCTCGGGCGGGTAGGCGGCGAGATGCTGGCGAAGGTGGTCGAAGCCCTCCGTGTGCGCCTGGAGATACTGGCGGTCGAAGAGCTCCTCGGTGACGATGACGTTGAGCATGGCATTCAGAAGCGCCACGTCGCGGCCCGGCTCGAACTGCAGCATGTGGGTGGCATGGCGGCGGAGCGCTTGGCCGCGCGGGTCCATGACGACGAGCTTCGCGCCAGCTTTCACCGCCTGCTTGAAGTAGGTCGCCGCCACCGGGTGGTTCTCGGTCGGGTTGGCGCCGATGACGACGATGACGTCGGCCAGCAGCGCCTCGTTGAAGGGTGCCGTCACCGCACCCGAGCCGATGCCCTCCATGAGCGCCGCCACCGACGAGGCGTGGCAGAGGCGCGTGCAGTGGTCGACATTGTTGGTGACGAAGCCGGTCCGCACCAGCTTCTGGAAGAGATAGGCCTCCTCGTTGGAGCCTTTGGCCGAGCCGAAGCCGGCGAGCGCGTCGCCGCCATGTGCGTCCCGTATGCGGCGAAGCCCGGCGGCGGCGGTCTCGAGCGCCTCGTCCCAGGTGGCCTCGCGGAAATGGCTCCAGGGGTTGGCGGCATCGACCAGCTCGTCGGCGCGTTTGGGTGCGTCCGCCTTGCGGATCAGGGGCACGGTCAGCCGTTCCGGGCTGTGCACGTAGTCGAAGCCGAAGCGGCCCTTGACGCAGAGCCGGTTCTCGTTCGCCGGGCCGTTGGCCCCGCTGACATAGCGGATGCGGTCGTCCCTGACGTGGAAGGTCAGCCGGCAGCCGACGCCGCAGAAGGGGCACACGCTCTCGACGTCGCGGTCGACCGAGCGATCGCCGATCTCGTCCTCGTCCATGATCGAGGCCGGCATCAGGGCACCGGTCGGGCAGGCCTGGACGCACTCGCCACAGGCGACGCAGGTGGAATGGCCCATGGGATCGTCCATGTCGAAGACGATCTTCTCCTCGTGGCCGCGGCCGGCCATGCCGATCACGTCGTTGACCTGGACCTCGCGGCAGGCGCGCACGCAGAGCGTGCAGTGGATGCAGGCATCGAGGTTGACCCGCATCGCCGGGTGGCTGGGGTCGGGGGCGGGGCGGGCCTCGGCGGGAAAGCGGCTGGTCTCGAGCCCGCTTCTCTCGATCCATTGCCAGAGCCGGCTGTCCCGGTCGCGCGCGCGCTCGCGCGGCGGCTGGTCGGCGAGCAGCAGCTCCATGACCATGCGGCGCGCTTTGGTCGCCCGCTCGTTCTGGACATGGACGATCATCCCGTCCTTCGGCAGCCGCAGGCAGGAGGGCGCCAGAACCCGCTCGCCCTCGATCTCGACCATGCAGACGCGGCAGTTGCCATCCGGCCGGTAGCCGGGCTCCGGTGCGTAGCAGAGATGCGGGATGGCGAGCCCGAGCCGCTCGGCGACTTGCCAGATGGTCTCGTTCGGTTCTGCCTCGACCTCGCGGCCGTCGAGGGTGAAGTGGATGGATTGGGTCATGGCGTTTCGCTTCCGCGGTTCAGCCGTCGCGCGCGGCAAACCCGAAAGTCGTGCCAATTCAAGGCCCGCTTGTCAAATCGAAGGGAGGCCGGGCTTTCAGAGGCGAAAGCCCGGCAGCGCGAAGTCCGGCACTGCCGCGTAGCGCCGGGCGAGCGCATCCAGGGCCGCCTCGTGGGCGGCCGCGTCGGCACCTTCGGGAAAGGCCTCGGCATGGATCCCCCGCATGATGAAGGCGGCACCGAGGCCGGCGTCCTTGGCACCCTTGATGTCGTGCTCGAAGCTGTCACCGATGCCACAGATTTCCGCGCTGGCAAGGCCCGGCAGCAGCTCGCGGCAGGCGGCGTAGATGGGGGCGTGCGGCTTGCCGACATAGATCACCCGGCCGCCGAGCTCGCGGTAGCGCTCGGCGAGCGTGCCGGGCGCCATGGTGAGACCGCCCTCCGTGGGCGCCACCCGGTCCGGATTCGAGCAGACCATGGGCAGGTCCCGCGAAGCCGCGATGGCGATGATCCGCTCGAACTCGTCGAGGTCGTGGGTCAGCGTGTCGAGCCAGGTCAGATAGACGAAATCCGCCCTGGCC
Organism: uncultured Geminicoccaceae bacterium; assembly: GCA_964393275.1. Taxonomy (GTDB): domain Bacteria; phylum Pseudomonadota; class Alphaproteobacteria; order Geminicoccales; family Geminicoccaceae; genus SLRI01. The sequence continues at coordinate 49,362 of CAYMTA010000011.1, forward strand.
GGATCCGCCACCACCTCGAGATCGAGCCCCTCCACCGGCCCCATGTCGCCGTCGCGGGTGAAGAGGATGCAGCGCCGGCCGAGCATCCGGAACGCCTCGAGCGCGCGGCTCCGCAGCGCCAGCCAGGTCGCCTCGCCCGAGGTGACGACGCCGTCCAGCACGCTCGGGTCGAAGCCGAGCTCCAGGAGCCGCTCCTCGTTGTAGTGGCGCCTTCTGCCGGAATTGGTCAGGAGCACCACCCGCTTGCCGCGCCGCCGCAGCAGGGCCAGAAGCTCGATGGCTCCGGGATAGGGGGTGGCGCCATTGTGCAAGACGCCCCATTGGTCGATGAGGAAGCCCGCATAGCGGTCGATGAAAGCGCCGACACCGTCGACGAAGATCGTTCTGTTGCCGAGAGGGGCCTCGGCGGCGGTGCTGGCCAAGAATTCGATCCCGTGATTGCCAAGACATGAAGGAGACTGTGGTGACACCTATCGATCCGGGCCTCGAAGGCAAGCGCGTTCTGGTCACGGGCGCCAGTCGAGGCATTGGAGCGGCCGCCGCGCGACTGTTCGCCGCTTCTGGCGCCCGACTGGTCCTGCACCACCGCCGCGGCCCGGCGGAGGCGGCCGCCATCCCTCATGTGGCCCTGGTCCAGGGCGATTTCACCGACCGCTCGGCGCCGGCCAGGGTTGTCGAGGCGGCCGTGGCAGCCTTGGGCGGCCTCGACATTCTCGTCAACAATGCCGGGCATCTGCTCGGCCGGATCGCGCTCGACGCCATGGACGACGCAGCGATCGATCGGGTTTTCGATCTGAACGCGCGCTCGGTGGTCGCCGCCAGCCGGGCAGCCTTGCCGGCGCTGCGCCAGAGCCGAGGCCAGATCATCAATGTCACGTCGATCGCGGCCCGAACCGGCGGCAGCGCCGGTGCTGCGCTCTACGCGTCGGCCAAGGCGTTCGTGTCGACCTTCACCCGCGCGCTCGCGACCGAGCTCGCCGCCGACGGCATCCGGGTCAATGCGGTCTCGCCCGGCACCATCGCCACCGAGTTCCACGAGATCTACTCGACCAGGGAAAAGCTCGAGGGGACCCGCCAGCGCATCCCGCTCGGCCGGCTGGGGCAGGGCGACGACTGCGCCGGCGCCTTCCTCTTCCTCGCCTCGGAACGGCTCGGCGGCTACGTCACCGGCCAGATCATCGAGGTCAATGGTGGCCAGCTCATGCCCTGACCGGCGCCGGGCGATCGGCCACCCTCAGAGATAGGTCAGGGCCAGCACGGCGAGGCCGGCGAAGGCGCCGAAGCCGAGCACCATGCAGGCGAAGAGCGCCAGCGACACGACATTGCCCACTCGAGCCAGGGGGTGGCGGGCCCGCTCATGCGCCAGGCGCAGCCGGTCGCGCCGCTCCCTGCCGCCGACGATCGCCAGATAGCGGCGGCCGATCGGCGTCCACAGGCTGAGGCGGATGTCCACCGCATGCCCGCCCCAGGCGAGCTCCTCGGCCGCCTGCCGCAGCGCCATGAGCTGCTCGTGGTCGAGCGACCGGCGAACCTCGAGCGGCAGGCGCAGGATGAGCGACTTGTAGAGACCGTGGCCGTCGATCGGCGGGGTCCAGAGACCGGGAAGCGACGCCGCACCCTGGCCGTGGGGCGGCGCCGGCGGTCTGGCGGGGCTGGTCGATCCGAGCATGCTGGCGGCTCTCCTGCGATCCGCGCGGCGGGTGGCCAGGGCAGGTAGGCGGCCGATCCACGGATGGCCGTGGCCGCAAGCTGCCAGAACGAGCCTAACAAGAGGTTGCCGGGCACGGGCCGGTTCGCGGCTGGCGTACGGCAGTGCGCAAAAGAGGCGCTCGATGGCCGGTGCCGATCCGGGCTGCGGAGAATTTGCGAAAAATTAAGGCTCTGCGGCGAGGATGCAGGCTTCGGGGTCCGAGACACAGCCCGAGGGAATGTGCCGATGTCGATCGAGCCGAGCGATCCGTTCCATCCGTCCGCCGCCTCGAGGAGATGCGCTCAGCCGCGTGGCTGGCGGGCGGCCGAGCTTCTGCGGCAGGACCGTCGCGGTGGCATCCTCCTCTTCTTTGGCCTGATCCTGGTGCCGCTGGTCGGCATCGCCGGCCTCGCCATCGACTCGCTCGTCGCCTTCAGCGTCGAGGCCCGGGTCCAGCGGGCGCTCGATGCCGCCGGCCTCGCCGCCGGCCGCGCCGCCCGCGAGGAGGACGTCGTCACCGAGGCACGGGCTTTCTTCGATGCCAATCTCGGCGCCACCGGGAACGACGTGACAATCAGCGATTTCGCCGCCGTCTACTCGCCCGACGACGAATCGATCAGCCTTTCGGTCCGCGCCACCGTGCCGACCTATTTCATGCGCGTCCTCGGCAAGACCGAGACCGCCATCGCCCTCGAGACGGTCGTCAACCTGCAGATCCGGCAGATGGAGCTGGTGCTGGTGATGGACAACACGGGCTCGATGCGCAGCGGCGGCAAGATCAACGCGATGAAGGACGCCGCCGCCGAGCTGGTGCGCATCGTCTTCGGCGGCCGCGAAAGCCACCCCAACCTCTGGGTCGGGCTCGTGCCCTATGTGGCGAGCGTCAATATCGGGCCGCATCGCACGAATTGGCTCGCCGCCGGCGATCCGGCGCTCGGTCCGGGCACGCCCTGGTCGCCGTCGAGCTGGAAGGGCTGTGTCATGGCCCGGCCGGCGCCCTTCGACGAGACCGACGATCCGCCTGCCGTGGCACCATTCGCCAGCTATTTCTACCCGAGCGCCTCGGACAACAACTGGCCGCCGCTCAATGAGAGCAATGGGGCGGAGAACAACGGCCGCGGCCCCAATCTCGGCTGCGGGCCGGCGATCACCTCGCTCCGGCAGAGTCGCGCCGAGATCCTGGCGGCGATCGAGGAGATGCTGCCCTGGCATCGCGGCGGCACCACCGGCAATCTCGGCCTGGCCTGGGGCTGGCGGGTGATCTCGCCGCGCTGGCAGGGCCTCTGGGGCGGCGCCACGCCGGCCGAGATCCCGCTCGCCTATGACGACGCCCAGAGCGACAAGGTGGTGGTGCTGCTGACCGATGGCGACAACCAGTTCTACGACAACCCGCCATCCGGCCCGGCCGGCTCCGACTTCACCGCCTATGGACGGCTGAACGATTTCGGCTTCGCTTCGCTCGGCGCCGGCCGGGACGAGCTCGACCGGCGGATGTCGCGCACCTGCGCCGCCATGAAGGCCGAGGGAATCATGCTCTACACGATCACCTTCGGGCCGACCCCCAACAGCGGCACCCAGGCCCTCTACCGCAATTGCGCCACCAGCCCCGGCCACTACTTCCACTCGCCCAACAACAGCGACCTGTCCAGCATCTTCCGCGCCATCGGGCGGCAGCTGTCGAGCCTTCGGGTGGCGCGATGAGCGAGGGGCAGCATCGGCGGCGTGACGCCGGCCGGGCGCTCGGCCCCGACCGGTCGGGCAGCACGATGGTCGAGTTCGCCCTGATCGGCCCCGTCTTCCTGGTGATGGTGCTCGGCATCTTCGAGGTGTGCCTGATCCTCTTCACCAGCGGCTCGCTGCAGTCGGCGGTGGCGTCCGCCTCGCGCTACGGCATCACCGGTCAGGCCGGCGAGACCGACCGGTCGACGGCGATCACCGAGATCCTGCGCAGGCGGACCTTCGGCTTCGTCGACATCGAGGCGGCCGACATCGCGACGCTGGTCTATCCGAGCTTCACCGAGATCGGTCGTCCAGAGCCGTTCACCGATCAGGATGGCGACGCCACCTACGACCCGGGCGAGCCGTTCCAGGATATCAACGGCAGCGGCGGCTGGGACGCCGACATGGGCTCGGCCGGGCTCGGCGGGCCGGGCGACATCGTGCTCTACACCGTCACTTATCGCAGTCGATTGATGAACGCGTTCGTTGCACCGCTGTTCGGCGACATCCGCTACTCGGCGACCATCGCCGTGCGCAACGAGCCGTACTGAGGCATGGCGGGCAGCCCAGCGATCGAGCCATCGGGCGCCACCCGTGCGACCGTTGTCGGACGACAGGGGGCGCCCTGGATCGCCGGCTCGGGCCGACGGAGCCTCGCTGGCGATCGCCGGGGCGTCATCGCCCTCGAATTCGCGCTCATCCTGCCGCTCCTGATCCTCTTCTGCTTCGGCACGGTCGAGGTCGGGCGCTTCGTTCTCCTGCAGATGAAGCTCGACCAGCTCGCCGCCTCGGTGGCCGATCTCGGCACCCGCGATCGCACATTGAGCGTTGCCACGATCGACGACATTTTCGCCGTCGGGGCGCATATCGTCCGACCCTTCGATCTGGCCGCCGACGGGCGGATCACCCTGACGGGAGTCGGGCGGGCGGCGGGCGACCAGCCGCGCGTGCTCTGGCAACGCCGAAGCGGCGGCACGCTCGACCTGCCGAGCGAGACCGGCACAGTCGGCGGCGTCGCCACGCTGCCCGCGGAGATCGTCCTGGCCGTCGGCCAGACCGTGGTCGTCGCCGAGGTCAGCTTCACCTATCGCGGCATGTTCGGCCTGCTGCCGGATCGGATCACCACCAAGCGAGCCTATTTCCGCCCGCGCCTCGGCAGCCTGCAGGAGCTCTCGGCGATGGGCTTCTCCGGCCGCGCCCTTGTTGCAAGCGGATGACGCTCGGCAGCCGCCGGCCACGCGCCGGGCAATGGCCGCTTGAGCAGGCGGCACCGAGCACCTAGATGCTTCCTTGCCGGCCGAGTCGACCGGCCGTTCGAGCGATGCCGATCTCCATGCCCCGCTTTAAGGCAGGGTGGGGTGGTGGTGGCGATCGGATGGCGTTCCCCACCCGCGGCTCCGACGGGCGGTCCCTTGGGGCCGCTCTCCCGGGGCGGCCCTCCTCGGCATCGTTCCGGCTGGCCGGGGAGCAGCATTCAGGCCTTCGATGACGCCACTCTCCGCACTGGTCCGCCCGGCCCTCTCCAGCCTGGAGAAGAAGCTGACGCGCGCCCTCGTCCTCTATCCCTCGGCTCCCTTCATGGCCGCCGACCGGCGGGTGGCGCTCGAGCGCTGGCTGCGCGGCCGCGAGCAATGCCAGAAGCTGGCCAAGGCCGACATCGTCATCGTCTCCTTCGGCAAGAGCGGCCGGACCTGGCTGCGCGTCATGCTGTCGCGCTTCTACCAGTTGCGGCACGACCTGTCCGAGCGATTCCTGATCGGCTTCGACAACTACCACTTCATGGACCGCGCCGTGCCGCGGATCTTCTTCACCCACGACAATTACGTGAAGGACTACAGCGGCAACGTCGACAACAAGGCCGACTATTACGGCAAGAAGGTGGTCCTTCTGGTCCGCCATCCAGCCGACGTCGCGGTATCGCAGTACCACCAGTGGCGCTTTCGGATGCGGCCGCGCAAGAAGGTGATCAACGACTACCCGGACGAGGCCGGCGAGGTCTCGATCTTCGATTTCGTCCGCCACCAGACGGCCGGGCTCGAGAAGACCATCGACTTTCTCAATGGCTGGGCGCGTGAGCGCGAGCGGCTCGGCGCCTGTCACATCCTGCGCTACGAGGACATGCGTGCCGACCCGGCCGGCAGCCTCGCCGGCCTGCTCGATTTCATGAGCACGCCGGGCACGCCCGCGCAGATCCAGGGGGCGGTCGACTACGCCTCCTTCGAGAACATGAAGAAGCTCGAGGGCCAGAGCCGGTTCTGGCTCTCCGGCGGCCGGATGATGGCCAAGGACAAGAGCAATCCCGAGAGCTTCAAGGTGCGGCGCGGCAAGGTCGGCGGGTTCCGCGACTACTTCACCGATGCCGAGGTCGATTCGATCCTCGACTACGTCGACGAGCGCCTCGATCCGATGTTCGGCTACCGCCGCGCGGTCGCGGCGCCGACGGGCATCCATGCCTAGCAGGCTGCCGGGGGCCGCCGGGCAGTGGCGCGAGCTGGTCGCCTCGGCGGCGTTCCACCCCTTCCCCCTGCAAACGTTCTCGCGTGTCGACCTGCAGCGACCCCGTCCGGCCCCGGCTGGCGCGTCGGGGGGGGGGAAGCTCGCGGGGTGCGCGAGCCGGGAGGCGCCGCCCGGAGGCAAGCGGGCTCGCGACCATCCCGTCAGCCTGCTAGACTGGACCGTGCGACAGAATCGATGGAGAGCCCGATGAGCGCGGAGCGGCCCTGTGTCTTCATCCACACGAACCCGAAGCAAATGCTCGGGGCGCTGGTGTCGGAATACTCGTTTCGGCGCAACAGCGCCCGGCCCGATGCGTTCGATGTGCGCATCGTCTCGACCGAGGATTTTCCCTGGCTGAGAAGCCACGAGGGACGGACCTACCGGCGCGACGGGCTCGAGCGGGAATGGCTCTACGACGATCTGCAATCCTTCACGCCGCTGCGCTTCACGCCGCCGGAGCTCATGGGCTATCGGGGCCGGGCGGTGGTGGTCGACCCCGACGTCTTCGCGGTCGGCGACATCATGGAGCTCCTGGGCCGCGACATGGGCGGGAAGCCGCTCTTTGCCCGGCCGCGCGGCGGGTCCAAGGAGTTCGCCTCCAGCGTCATGCTGCTCGACTGCGCCAAGCTCACCCATTGGCAGACCGAGGCGCAGTTCGACGAGATGTTCCGGGGCGAGCGCGACTACATGGACTGGATCTGCCTCAAGCTCGAGCCGCGCGAGTCGATCGGCCTGCTCGAGCCCCAGTGGAACGATTTCGACCGGCTGACACCGGAGACCCGGCTCTTGCACAACACCAAGCGCTGGACCCAGCCCTGGAAGACCGGGTTGCCCGTTGATTTCACGCCATCCAGCAAGACCCGACGCTTTGCCCCGCTCGGCTGGTTCCGCCGGGCGCGCGAGGCGGTGCTCGGCCGCTATGGCGGTCTCGGCACCTACAAGCGGCATCCCGACCCGAGCCAGGAGGCGTTCTTCTTCGGGCTTTTGAAGGAATGCCTCGAGAAGGGGCACATCGACGAGGCGCTGGTGCGCGCCGAGATGGCCGCCAATCATGTCCGCCACGATGCCTTGGCGGTGCTCGAGCGGTCGAGCCTCCAGCGGGCAGCCTGAGCCGGCGGGCGGCATGGAAGTGACCTGGGCAGAGCGCAAGCGCTACTGGCGCAAGCGCCTGCATCGCCTCGCCGCGGTGCGGCGGCTGCGGCTGCGGCTGCGCGACGCCTTCCTCCTGACCTTCTGGGGCATCTGCGCGCGATTGCCGCCGGCCGGGGCGTCGCGCCTGGGCTCGGCCTGCGGCCGCCTGATCGGCCGGCTGAGCTGGAAGAAGGACAAGATCCGCCAGAATCTGCGGATCGCCTTCCCGGACGCCGACGCCAGGGAGCTCGGCCGGATCGAGCAGGCCGTCTGGTCGAACATGGGGGCGGTGGTCGGCGAGTACCCGCATCTGGGTGCGCTGGGGCTGCCGGCCGGCGACGGTGTCGGCCTAAAATCGGCGATCCCGCCGCATCTCCACGCCAACTTCAGCGGCGAGCGGTTGACTGTCTTCGTCGCCGGGCATCTCGCCAACTGGGAGGTGCTGGCGGTCGCCCCGAAGCTCTGGGGCGTCGATCTCGCCGTCGTCTACACGCCGATCGGCGTGGGCGCCGCCGACCGGCGCCTGCGTGCCTACCGCGATCGCATGTCCGCCCGCCTCCTGCCGCGCGACGGCAGCGCCCGCGATCTGCTGCGCCATCTCAAGAGCGGCCGGCCGGTCGGCATCGTCGCCGATCACCGCGCCGACGAGGGGGCATCCCTGCCGTTCTTCGGCTCGACCAAGCGCACCACCCTATCGCCGGCCCGCCTCGCCTTGCGGACCGGGGCCGATCTGGTGGCGGTCAGGGTCGAGCGCCTGGGACCGGCCCGCTTCCGGTTTTCCGCCGAGGGGCCGATCCGCCCGCCGGCGAGCGCCGCCGACGAGGCGACCAGGGCCGTGGCCATGATGACCGCCTTCAACGCCTGCCTCGAGCGCTGGATCCGCGAGCGGCCCGGCGAGTGGCTCTGCAGCAAGCGGGCCTTCCCGAAGGAGGTCGTCGCGGCGCTGCCGCCGCTGCCGCGCCCAATATCGCCGAAGTCGAATCTCTCGCAGCATGCCTAGCGAACCGGAGCGCACCGAGCTTGCCCAGTGACAACGTCAGGAAGGCGCTCGTTCTGGCCGCCAGCCAGCCCTTGCCGCTCGGCTGGCGCCTCGCCATGCGCCGCCGGGGCCTCGCCCGGCTCGAGCTGGAGAAGGCGGCGGAGACCGATCTTCTGATCATCGGCCATCCCAAGAGCGGCAACACCTGGCTTCGGGTGCTGCTGTCGCGGCTCTACCAGGTGCGGCACGGCCTGCCGGCCGATATCGTCGTCACCTCCGACGAGCTGCATCGAAGGAATCCGGCCATGCCACGCATCTCGGCGACCAATGGCTGGTACTCCTACGAAGGGGTGGTCGGCGACGCGTTGGCCATCGACGCCCCGCCGGGGCCGGTTCAGGACCGGATCCGACAGAAGCCGATCGTCTTCCTGCCGCGTCATCCGCTCGACATCGCGACCTCCTGGTACCTGCAGGTCACCAAGCGCCAGTCGCAGGCCAAGTTCGAGCTGATCAACGCCGATCTCGCCCGGCCGATCGATCGGGCCTCGATCGATCGCTGGACCTTCGTTCGCCACAGCGGCTTCGGCCTCGCCAACATCATCGCCTTTCTCAACACCTGGCAGGCTCGGATCGCCCGGCTGCCGCGGGCGATCACCGTGCCTTACGAGTCGCTGCGCGCCGACCCGGCGAAGGAGCTCGCCCGCATCGGCCAGCTCATGGGCGATCCCTTCAGCGTCGGGGAGATCGCGGAGGCCGTGCGCTTCGGCAGCTTCGAGCATCTGAAGTCGCTCGAGACGAGCGGCTTCTTCAAGCAGAAGGGGCTGCGACCGGGCATCAAGGGCGACGCCGAGAGCAGCAAGGTGCGGCGTGCCAAGGTGGGCGGCTACCGCGAGGACTTCACCCCGGATCAGGTGGCCGAGCTCGAGGCGCTGGTGGCCGCGACGCTCGATCCGGCATTGGGCTATGCCCAGGGGCCGGCAAGAGCCGGTGCCGTTCCTTGAGCGGCGCGCCCGTCACCTGGCTCCTGCTCGGCGACAAGCGCGGCGACAACCGCATGGTCGAGGTGATCGCCGAGCACCTGCCCTGGCCGTCGGTCACCAAGCGGCTGGTTTCGCGGCCTGAATGGGTGGTGCCCAAGCCGCGCGTCCGCTCGACCCTCGACCATCTCGATCTCGCCGCTTCCGATGCCCTGGAGCCGCCCTGGCCGGACCTCGTCCTGACCATCGGCCGGCGCCCGTCCATGGCTGCCCGATGGCTGGCCGAGCAGGCGGGCGGGCGGACGAGGCTGGTGCTCGTCGGCAAGCCTTCCGGGGCGATCGACCCCTACGATCTCGTCATCGTGAGCGCGGAGGCCTTCCTGCCGCCGTCGCCCCGGGTGATGACCATCGACCTGCCGCTGATGCGGGTCGATCCGGCCGCCGTCGCCGCCGAGGCCGAGCTCTGGCGGCCGCGCCTCGCCGGCTTGCCCAGGCCCTGGATCGCCTTTCTTCTCGGCGGGCCGACCGGTCCCTTCCGTTACGACGCCGCCGTCGTCGACCGGGTGCTGACGGGTGCCCGGGAAGTGGCCGAGGTCCTGGGCGGCACGCCCTTCATCGTGACCAGCCGGCGCACGCCCGGGCCCGTCGTCGACCGCCTGCGTCACGAGCTGCCGGCCGCTGCCCGACTTTACGCCTGGGGGGACGAGGCCGCGGGCAACCCCTATCTGGCGCTGCTCGGCATGGCCGATGCGCTGCTCGTCGCCGCCGACAGCATCTCGATGCTGACCGAGGCGGCGAGGCTCGGCCGGCCGCTCGCCGTCATCCCGATCTCGACCCCTGGGCTCGGCCGGCTCGACCAGTGGCGCCGCGAGCTGGTGCAGCGCCTCTTCGGCGGCCGTGCCGCAGGCCTTGCCCCGCTGCTCGGTCGGCTCGGCATCTCGGCCCAGACCCGGGACTTCTCGGCTTTCGAGCGCCTTTTGGTAGAGCGCAAGCTGGCCAGTCCCTACACCATCCGGCCAACTTTCCCGACCGGGCGGGCGGGCGATGATGTCGGCCGGGTGGTGGCGCGGCTCTGCCAGCTCATGGGCCATGCGCCCCCGGGGCCACAGGCGCCGGCCGAAACATCCACCATGGCCCCGGCCGACTCCCATCCCGTTGTCGCCGCCCCAGGCCGATGATACGCAACGTGACATGGTATGCGCGCCGTCGATGTGGCGGTGCAGCCGGATGGCGAGGCGCGCGTCCGCGTATCGAGGAGACATCGGCATGGCCCAGGCTGCCGCTCGAGTGACCACCGCACCCTCGCCGGCCCTGCCGCTGTTCGACTATGCGCGGCTCGCCGACACGGATCGCGTGGACGAGCCCTTTCCGCATGTCCTCGTCGAGAATTTCGTCGCGGTGCCGGCCCAGGCGGCGCTCATCGATGATTTCCCCAGGATCACGGGGCCGGGCAATGTCGAGCCCGGCGACGTGCCGCAGGGACCGGCCTTCTACCGTCTGATCCTGGAACTCGAGAGTGAGCGCTTCCGCGACGCGATCGCCATGAAGTTCGACATCGACCTCAGCCGCACCGTGCCGACGATCGGGGTACGCGCTTTCGCCGAGCCCACCGACGGGCGCATCCACTGCGACCACCGCTCCAAGTTGATCACGCTTCTCCTCTACTTCAACGAAGAGTGGGACGAGGAAGGCGGGCGCCTGCGCATGTGCCGCGGCCAGAACGATATCGAGGACTTCGTCACGGAGGTGGTGCCGCTGTCCGGCACGCTCGTCGCGTTTCGGAACGGGCCGACCGCCTGGCACGGCCACAAGCAGCATGTCGGCCAGCGGCGCATGCTGCAGCTCAGCTTCCGCGACATGAGCGGCATCGTCGGCTTCGAGCGCCGACTGTCGCGCCTGACCAAGCCGATCCGGCGGATGCTCAACCTGAGCTGAGGACCGACCCGCCGCCCGGCCTGTCGGCAGGAGCATTGGTCTTGTAGCCGAAGAGCCGGCCGGGCCGGGCCTGGATCATCGCCTCGACCGCACGGCACTCGGCGTCGTTCAGGTAGTCCCGCCAGCCGCCGACCTTGCCGCGTCGCACCTTGAAGCTCTCGGGGTTGGCGGCGTCGCCGGGCTTGAGCCGCTGCCCCTTGTAGCCGGCATCCGCGCCCCCCGCCTCGAGCCGCCGCATGTTCTCGACCGAGGCGAAGGCGACCGCATCCTCGATCGCGGCCAGGGGTGCCGGGGTGCCGAGGAAATCGATGATCGAGGCGAGCACGGGTGCCGTGGCGCTGCGCAGCGCCTCGTAGCGGACGACCTGCACGGCGCCCATCGCCGGCAGCTCCTGCTCCCAGAGCTCGAGGAAATCGAGCACGCCCTCGAGCCCGGCCGGCTCGCGCAGCACGAAGTCGGCGACGCTGCGCTCCGAGCCGTGCGGCGGGTAGGCGTTGAGCGCCTTCTTCGCCGGGTGCATGCGGTGCTTCCACTGGAAGTACTGGGAGACCGCGGTGTCGCGCGGGTCACGCACCAGGAGCAGCACGCGCTTCTCGCGGAACGCCGCCCGATCGGTCCACTGGTCGAGGTAGTCGCGGAGATAATTGCCGTGGGTGAAGAGCACCCGGGGGATCCGCGCGTCCAGCCGGTTGAGGTTGTCGAACTCGAGGGCCGTGCCCTCCGGAATGCCGTAGGCGAGCTGATAGACGCGCGACAGCATGGTCCGAAGCCAAGTGCGCCCGCTCTTCGCATAGCTGACGAAGGCGACGTCGGCGCGTGCCAGAAGCCGCGCCTCCTCCCAGCCCCTGAGCCATCGCTCGATGCCGATGCGCCGCGCTTGGGGCAGGAAGAACAATCCCTGGCGCAGGCCGTAGCCGAGGCCGACGACGAGCTCGTGTCGCATGATCCGATGGCCGCTCGTTTGCTGCGCGCCGGGGCGACCCGGCGTCGTGACGTGGAAAGCAAGGGCTGCGCGGGTGATGTACGCGCAGCCGGCCCGAGCCTCAAGCCGGGTCCGCCGGCTCCCCCTCATCCACCGGCCGCAGTCCGGCCACCTCGCGCACCCGCCGCCGGTCATCGTCGAGCTCGAGGGCGAGCTCGGCCCGGGCCAGGGAACGCGCCGCAAAGGTCAGCGTTGCCGCAGCCAGGGCCGGGCATGAGGCTCGGCCCAGGATGGCGAGCGCCTTCCGCAGCCTGAGATGCACCTCGACCTGTCCGGCGCCGTCGCGCGCGATGGCGTTGAAGGCGTCCTCGAGGAGATCGTCCCACACGAGCTCCGGCACGTGCACGCGATCGCAGATGATCTCGTCGGGCTCGGCGAACTCGGCCGCATGGGTGGCGAGGAGGCGGACCTGGGTGCCGATGATCGAGATCGCCGTTCCCGGGTCGTTGATGCCGGGCGAGAGGGCGCGGCCGGCGATCTCGCTGAGCACCACGAGCCCGAAGCGGGGATCCTGGTCGAAGCTCCGCTCGGCGCCGACGACGAAGGCGCCCCTCAGGCTGTCCTCGTCGATCTCGTCCGCCGGCACCTCGCCCCGCATCGACCAGTCGCGCGCCACATGGAGGAGCGGCTGGCCGGGTGCCACGAACTTGCCCGGCAAGGCGGCGAGCGTGAGGCGCAGATCGGCTGATTCGGCCAACGCCTGCAGACGATCGATGTCGACATACTGGACATAGCCGATCACCTTGTCCTCGATCGGCCGGCCGGGATCCAGGCCCGGCTCGATCGGCCGCCCGCCGAGCCGGGGCCGCTGCCGCCGATCGGCGAAGGCCCGCGATGCCGCGGCCTCGACCCGGGAAATGGTCTCGCCCATGCGTCCGAGCCGCGCGATCGTGTCGAGCCAGTAGACGAAGGTGAGGACGACGCCGGCCAGGACGCCGAGCGTCATCAGGAAGAAGACGAAGTTGCCGGCCCGGCCATAGATGCCAATCCTGACCGCCACGAGCCCGACCACGCCGAAGATGAAGGCGCCGATGAAGGTCGAGAGCGCGTTCCGCGAGCGGTCGTCCGCAACCACGAGGCGAAAGGCGCGCGGCGTCGCCGCCTGGCTCGCCGAGTTGTAGGCGCCGACCATCGAGGAGACGGCGAAGGTGGCGACGGCCAGCATGGTCGTGGCGATGATCTGCAGGAGCTGCCGCAAGGTCCCGGGATCGATCTCGGGCACCCAGTCGCCGAGCCCGGTGTCGTCGGCGAACCGGGCGACGAAGGGAACGGTCACAGCACCCGCGCAGTAGATCAGCGGCAGGAACCAGAGCCGCTCGCCCAGCCGGTTGAGATGAAAGCGGATGCGGGAGAATCGCGTCATCGGCCCAGCGCCCGGCCCACAACCTCGCCGACCAGCAGAAGCGCCGGGCCATCGGACAAGGCGGCCGCCTCGACCAGTGACGGGAGAGTGGCGAGGGTGCCGGTGACGCGGCGGGCGTTCGGCAGCGTGCCGTTCTGGATCAGGCAGGCGGCGAGGCCGGGCGGCAGGCCGTGCGCGATCAGCCCTTCGGCCAGCCGGCCGAGGGCCGCATGCCCCATGTAGAAGGCGAGGGTCTGGCGCGGCCGGCAGAGGGCCTGCCAGTCGGGCGGCGGCTCGCTGCCCTCGACGGGATCCGAGAGGCCGTGCGCCGTGGCGAGGACCAGCGTTTGCGCATGGTCGGGATGGGTGAGGGGGATCAGGCTCTCGGCCGCGCAGCCGGCGGCGGCCGTCACGCCGGGGACCACCTCGACCGCAATGCCGGCCAGGATCAGGCTCTCGATCTCGTCGCCGCTGCGCCCGAAGATCAGGGGATCGCCGCCCTTGAGTCGAACCACCATCAGCCCGGCGCCGGCCCGCTCGATCATCAGCGCCTGGATCTCGGCCTGCCGCATGTGGTGCTCGGCACCCCGCTTGCCGACGAAGATCCGCTCCGCCCCGGGCCGGCAGAGCGCCAGCACGCCGGGGCCCACCAGCCGGTCGTGCAGCACCACGTCGGCCTGCCGCAAGAGCCGTGCCGCCTTGAGCGTCAGGAGCTCGGCGTCGCCGGGGCCGGCGCCCACGAGATAGACGCGGCCGGGAACAGTGCTGGCTGGCGACACGGGGCTCCTTCGCACGAATCGTGCTCCTGATAGACCGCTCAGCGCCAGGCGACGAGAGCAAAGAGGAAGGCCAGCTCGCTCGTCTGCTGGACGGCGCCCAGCGTGTCGCCGGTGCAGCCGCCGAAGGCGCGGCCGAGGGCCTGGGCGGTGAGCGCCGCCACCAGGGCTGCCGCCAGCATGGCACCCAGCCCCTGGCCAGCCGGCAGAAGCAGGATGGCCAGGACGGCGGCAAGGGCGAGGCCGATGAGCACGCGATCGACGGATGGTCGGCCCGCCTGGGCCGCGAGGCCCTGGCCCCTGGCGCTCGGCTGCAGCCACATCACGACCGGCATCAGGGCCCGCGAGAAGGCGGCCGCCGCGATCAGCGCCGCCATGGCCACCAAGGGTTCCCAGAAGGCGGCGAGGGCCCCCAGCTTGCCGCCGACGACAAGGATCAGGGCCAGTGCGCCGAAGCTGCCGATCCGGCTGTCCCGCATCACCTCGAGCGCCCGCTGCCGGTCGGGAAGCGCGCCCAGGGCATCGGCGGTGTCCGCGAGGCCGTCCTCGTGCAAGGCGCCGGTGAGGAGCAGCATGGCGCCGAGCGCCAGCACCGCGGCCGGCCAGGAGGGCAGATGCAGGTAATGGGCGAGGGTGAAGGCGACGCCACCCACCGCCCCGACCAGGAGGCCCACGACCGGGAACCAGTGCACCACCGAGGCGAGATCGCCCATGGCTACCTGCCCCTGCGGCCGAAGCGGCAGGCGGGTGAGGAAGACGAGGGTGATCTTGAGGTCCCTGAGCATCATACCCATCGGATCGTGGATCGGGAGCGATGGGCTATCTCGACAAACGGTCGACGTCAAAGCAAGTTGCCGGCGGCTCGGCCGTCAGGAGCCAGTCCGAAGGATGCCGCGTTGAGCAGCCTGACCCCGATCGCCAACTTCGCCGACGTGCGCTCGCTCATGGCCCAATTGCCGGTGGTCGATGAAGCGGCCACCGATGCCGCCAGGGCCCGCGAGGCGCTCCTGCTCAAGCCGGCAGGAGCCCTCGGCCGGCTCGAGGAGCTCGCCCGCTGGCTCGCCGGCTGGCAGGGCCGGCACCCGCCGCGGGTGGAGCACACCGCCATCTACGTCTTCGCCGGCAATCATGGCGTCGCCGACCAGGGTGTCTCGGCCTATCCGGCGACGGTCACGGCCGCCATGGTCCGGAGCTTCGAAGCCGGGAGGGCCGCGATCAACCAGCTCGCCCGCGTCACGGGCTCGGAGCTGCACGTCGTCCCGCTCCAGCTCGACCGGCCGACCCGGGACTTCACTCGCGCGCCGGCAATGGACGAGGCCGCCTGCGTCGCCGCCCTCAATGCCGGGCTGACGGCGCCCGATGATGCGCTCGACGTGCTCGCCCTGGGCGAGATGGGCATCGGCAACACGACGGTGGCGGCGGCCCTGGCCTCGGCGCTTTTCAAGGGCAATGCCCAGCCTTCCGATCCGGCCGGATGGGTCGGTCCCGGCACCGGCGTGGACGCGGCCGGCGTGGCGCGCAAGGCGGAGGTGATCGGGCGAGCGCTCGAGCGGCACCAGGAAGCGCTCGGCGATCCGCTCGAGATCCTCCGGCATCTCGGCGGCTTCGAGCTCGCCGCCATGGTCGGCGCCATCCTCGCCGGCCGGCTGCGCCGCACGCCCGTCGTTCTCGACGGCTTCGTCGCGACCGCCGCCGCCGCCGTCCTCCAGAGGCTGCGGCCCGACGCGCTCGACCATTGCCTGGCCGGCCACGTCTCGTCCGAGCCCGGCCACCGGCGCCTGCTGGCCGAGCTCGGTCTCCGCCCGCTGCTCGATCTCGATCTCCGGCTTGGCGAGGCCAGTGGTGCAGCCCTGGCGCTCGGCGTCCTGCGCGCCGCGGCCGCCTGCCACGCCGGCATGGCGACCTTCGCCGAGGCCGGTGTGGCAGGCGGCCCGGGTGCGGGGAGCCGAACCGAATGAGCTGCCGGTCGTGGGCCCTGAGGCTGGCCCTGGCGCTCTTCGCCTTCGGCGCTCCGGCCGCAGCCCAGGAGACGTCGCCGAACGATCAGCCTGCCGCGCCGGCCGCGCCAGATGCGACGGCAGCAGTGGACGATGGATCGCCGGCGGCCAGGGTCGCCCCGACCACCGTCACCGTCGGTGAGCCCGCGACGCTGGTCTTCTGGAATCGGCCGATCGTCACGTTCCGTGCGCGGATCGACAATATTGCGCCAGCGGAGCGGGTCGAGCGGGCGACGCAGCGGCTTGCGGAGCTCTGGCCCACCGGCTCGAGGGGCGAGGCCGTCGTCGTGCCCGCCACGCTCGGCGCGCTCAAGGGTTACTGGATCCAGATCGACGACCGTCAGATCTTCGGCCTCGTTTCCCAGGATCTCGATCCGCTGAGCCGCGAGACCCTCGAGGAAATGGCGACGGTGGCGGCCGAGCGGCTGAGCGCGGCCCTTCACGCGCGCGGCGAGCAGCGCAGCCTGCCGGTGCTGTTGCGCGGCTTCGCTCTGGCCGGCCTCGCCACCGGGGTTCTGGTCCTCATGATCCTGGGCATCGTCTGGCTGCGCCGGCAGGCGCTCCGCCAGCTCGCGGCCTTCAGCCACGGCAACGCGATCACCGTCGCCGGCGTCGATCTGCGACCCTACAGCCAGGCCACGGGCACGGCCGCCGTCAAGGCCGTCTCGGTCGTTGCGGGTGTCGTCCTGGGCTATCTCTGGCTCGCCTACGTGCTCTTGCAGTTCTCCTTCACCCGTCCCTGGGGCGAGGGTCTCGGCGCCTGGCTCATCGATCTGCTCGGCGAATTCAGCCACGCGATTCTGCACGCGGTGCCCGGCCTCTTCACGGTCGCGGTGATCTTCATCCTGACCAAGTTCGTGGCCGATCTCGTGCACCGCTTCTTCAAGCGGGTCGAGGCGGGTTGGCTCAGGGTCCACTGGCTCGAGGCCGAAACGGCGCGCGCTACCCGCCGCCTGGTCACCGTGCTGCTCTGGCTCTTCGCGCTGACCGTGGCCTATCCCTATATACCGGGCTCGCAGACGGACGCCTTCAAGGGCATCGGCGTGCTCGCCGGCCTGATGCTTTCGCTCGGTGCCTCCGGCTTCGTCAACCAGGTGATGAGCGGCTTCGTCATCATCTACTCGCGATCGATCAGGACCGGCGAGTTCGTCGCAGTCGACGCCACCCAGGGCACCGTCTCCGAGATCGGCATGCTGGCGACCAAGCTGGTCACCGCGACCCGTGAGGAGGTCATCATCCCGAACGCCGTGCTCGTCACCTCGTCGCTCACCAATTTCTCGCGCCACGCCGATGCCGCGCACGGCTCGATAGTCGGCACCACCGTCACCATCGGCTACGACGCGCCGTGGCGGCAGGTGCAGGCGATGCTGCTCCTGGCGGCCGAACGGACCGACACGGTGCGCCGCCAGCCCAAGCCGCGCGTCATCCAGCGCTCCCTGGACGATTTCTACGTCCAGTACCGCCTGCTGATAGCCATCGATCGCCCCGAGACCCAGCTCTTCGTCCTCTCCGAGCTGCACGGCCACATCCAGGACGTCTTCAACGAGTTCGGTGTCCAGATCCTCTCGCCGCACTTCAACAGCCAGCCGGCGGAGAGCGTGGTGGTTGCCGAGGCCGACTGGCACAGCCCGCCCGCCCCGCCGCCGGCGGGGCGGGCGGACGTGGCGTCCGGGGCAAGCCGTTGAACCTCACCCGAACGCCCGGTCGAAAGCCTCAGCGCAGGGCCAGCGCCCTTTCGCGGAGCTGGAGCATGGGGATGTCGAAGCTCTGCGCGTAGACGTTGCACTGCTCGAGAAAGGCCATGAAGCTGGCGTGAACGCGACCCGTGAACTCGTCGGTCTTGGCGAGGTCGTCGAGCACGTTCCAGGTCTCGCGCGCCATGGCGTCGATGACGTCGTCCGGCCACATGCGCGCCTCGACCCCTTCCTCGGCGAGCAGCGGCTGGAAGGCCTCGATGTTGTGGTAGGTGAAGTCGGCCAGCGTATCGAAGGCGGTGGCCGAGGCGGCGGCCCTGATGATGGCCTGGAGGTCGGGTGTCAGCTCGTTCCAGCGGTCCTGGTTGACGATGATCTCGAGGCCCGGGCCGGGCTCGTGGAAGGAGGGGTTGTAGTAGTACTTCGCGACCTTCTGCAGGCCGAAGGCGCGGTCGTTCCAGGGGCCGATCCACTCGACCGCGTCGATGGCGCCGGAGAGCAGGGCCGGGGCGATCTCGCCGGGCGGCAGGATCACCGTGTTGACGCCGAGCCGGCGCATCACCTCGCCGCCGAGCCCGGCGATGCGGAACTTGAGGCCCTTCAAGTCCTCGAGGCTGTTGATCGGCTTCCTGAACCAGCCGCCCGCCTGGATGCCGGAGGAGCCGGCGAAGAACGGGACGACATTGAATTCCTTGTAGAGCTCCTGCCAGAGCTCGAGGGCACCCCCATACTGGAACCAGGCGGCAAGCTCGGTCGCCGTCAGGCCGAAGGGAATGCCGGTGAAGTAGTTGAGCACCGGCGCCTTGCCGACCCAGAAATAGGGCGGGGCGTGGCCGAGATCCGCCGTGCCGGAGGAGACGGCGTCGAGGCCTTCGAAGGGTGGCACCAGCTCGCCCGCGGCGAAGAGCTTGATGGCCAGCCGGCCGTTCGACATCTCCGTCACCCGCGTGGCGAAGCGCTCGGCATTGACGCCGACACCCGGCGTGCCGCGCGGCCAGGCCATGATCATGTTCCACGCGATGTTGCCCTGGGCGATGGCGGGTGCGGCGAATCCGCTGGCGACAGCCCCGCCCGCGGCCACACTGCCCAGAACTGAACGGCGTTTCATCGATTCGACCTCCCTGCTGCAAATCACGAATCTCATAAAGCCATTTGCGCGGCTTCGCTAGCGGACCACGGCGAGGTGCGGCCAGCGGTCGACCAGATGGACGAAGGAGCCGGCGACCGTGCCGAGCCGGCAGCCGGCCTCGCCCAGGGCGGCGCCGCTGGCGTCGCTGGCCCGCAGGAACGGCACGCCCCGCCGCTCGACCTCGCTGGCATAATGGAATTCGTGGCCACGATGGCGAAGCGGCGGCCGGCCGAGCGGCGAGGGGTCGAGCAGCGTTACCTCGCGATAGCCGAGCCGCAGCCGCGGCGCCTCGAAGCTGGTGACCACCGGAAGAAGCTCGGCCAGACGATGCCGCTCGCCCGCCCCGTCGATCAGGACCTCGCCGAGCACCATGTAGCCGCCGCATTCGCCGTAGATGAAGACGTCCCGGTAGGCGGCCGCCTGCAGCCCGAGCAGGAAGCGGCGATTGGCCGCGAGCCGCCCGGCAAAGAGCTCGGGATAGCCGCCCGGCAGGTAGATCGCGTCGGCCGCCGGGTCGGGCGTCTCGTCGGCCAGTGGCGAGAAGGGCACGATCTCGGCCCCCTGCCGGCGCCAGCCCTCGAGCACCGTCGGGTAGGCGAAGGCGAAGGCGGTGTCCTGGGCCACCGCGATCCGCTGCCCGAGGGCGGCGATCGGCCGCGCCCCCTGGCCGCCCAGGGGCGCCACGCCCGGCCGTCGTGCGAGGCGCAGCAGCCGGTCGAGGTCGAGCCGGTCGGCCACGAGCGCCCCCAGCCGCTCGACGAGCTCATCGAGGGCCGGGTGCTCGGTCGCCTGCACCAGCCCCAGATGCCGCGACGGCACATGCAGCTCGTCCTGCCTCGGCAGCCAGCCTAGAACCGGCGTCGAGAAGCGCTCGTCGCAGGCCTTCAGCAAGGTCGTGGCATGCCGCTCGCCGCTGACGGCATTGAGCACGATGCCGACGATCTCGACATCGGGTCGAAAGCGGATGAAGCCCTCGAGCAGGGCCGCGATCGACTGGCTGATGCGCCGCGCCTCGGCGACCAGGACAACCGGCAGATCGAAGAGGGCGGCGATGTCGGCGGTCGAGCCGCTGCCATCGGGCGCTCCGTCGAAGAGGCCCATCACCCCCTCGCCGATCACGATGTCGACGTCGCGCCCGGCCTCCTCGAGCACCGCCGCCAGGGTTTCGAAGCGCATGGCCCAGCTGTCGAGATTGCGGCAGCTGCGCCCCGAGGCGCGGGCATGGAAGGCGGGATCGATATAGTCGGGCCCGACCTTGAAGCTGCCGACCCGAAGGCCGCGCCGCGCCAGGGCCCGGATCAGGCCGAGCGTCAGCAGGGTCTTGCCCGAGCCGGACTGTGGTGCGGCGACGATCAGCGTGGGCGCCGTCAAGGCTGGCCTCCCAGGGGAGCCCGAGGCACAATGCGACTTCGCGGGCTGAGGGTCATGCCCGGTCTGATAGCGGAACCCGCCGGTCGATGCCCAGCCGTCACCGTGCCTCGGTCACACCATGAGTATGCTCGTACCCGATCGCGATCCCCAGGCCGGCCACCAGAAGCTGCGCCGCGGCTGGACCACCGGCGCTTGCGCCACCGCCGCCGCGAAGGCGGCGTTCTCGGCCATGGCCGGCCTGGGCTTCCCGGATCCGGTGACCATCCGCCTGCCGAAGGGCCAGGAGCCGAGCTTCGCGCTTCGACAGCACGAGCAGGGTCTGGGCTGGGCGCGGGCCAGCGTGGTCAAGGACGCAGGCGACGATCCGGACGTGACCGACCGGGCGGAGATCGTGGCGACGCTGCGCAGCCGGGGCGACGGCCTGGGGCTTCGGTTCAAGGCCGGGTTGGGTGTCGGCACGGTGACCCGGGCCGGCCTGCCGCTGCCGCCGGGCGAGCCCGCGATCAACCCGGTGCCGCGGCGGATGATGACCGAGACGCTCGAGGCGCTCGCCATCCAGACCGGCCATCCGCTCGATCTCGACCTCGAGATCAGCGTTCCCGGCGGTGCCGAGCTGGCCAGGCGCACGCTCAACCCGAGGCTCGGCATCGAGGGCGGGCTCTCGATCCTCGGCACCACCGGCATCGTCATCCCCTATTCCTGCTCGTCCTGGATCCACTCGATCCACCGGGGCGTCGATGTCGCCCGGGCGGCCGGGCTCACCCACATCGCCGCCTGCACCGGCAGCACCTCGGAGCGCACCGTGCAGGCGCTCTACGGCCTGCACGACATGGCGCTGATCGACATGGGCGATTTCGCCGGCGGCACGCTGAAATACCTGAAGCGGCGACCCCTTCCACGGGTCACGCTGGCCGGCGGCTTCGCCAAGCTGGCCAAGCTGGCCCAGGGCCAGCTCGACCTGCATTCCAGCCGGTCGACGGTCGATGTCGCCGACCTCGCGGCCGAGCTCGCCGGTTTCGATCGGGCCCTTGGGCAGGCGGCATCGAGCGCCGCCTCGGCCGGCGAGATCCTGGCGCTCGCCGGTGCTCATGGCCCGGCGCTCGCCCGGCGCATCACCGAGCGGGCGAGGTCGGCGGCCAGCGCGGCGGCGGGCCCGGCGGTCGCCATCGAGGCGCTGGTCGTCGACCGCGCCGGCACGATCCTGGCCCGTGCCCCCGGCTGGTGAGCGGCGATGACCGGGATGCGCCCGCATCTCCTGATCCTCGGCGGCACCGGAGAAGCGTACGAGCTGGCCGAGATCCTGGCCGGTCGCGACGATCTCCTGGTGACCTCCTCGCTCGCCGGGGCCACGGCGAGCCCACGCCGGCCGGCCGGCAGCCACCGGATCGGCGGCTTCGGCGGCACGGCGGGCCTCGCCGCCTGGCTCGCCACCGAGGCGATCTCGCTCGTCCTCGATGCCAGCCATCCCTTCGCCAGCCGGATCACCGCCCAGGCCCGTGAAGCCGCGAAAACCGCCGGCACCGACTACCTTCGCCTGGAACGCCCAGCCTGGCGACCGGGTCCGGGCGACGATTGGCGGCTCGTGCCGGATCTCGACGCCGGCCTCGCGGCGCTGACACCCGGTGCCCGCCGCGTTTTCGCCGCGGCCGGTGCCCGGGCGCTCGACCGGCTTGGCCTGGCGCCCATGGATTTCGTGGTGCGCGGCGTCGATCCGCCGGTGAGCGTGCCCGCCAACGTCACCTTCGTCACGGGCCGCGGTCCCTTCTTCCTCGAAGCCGAGCGTCAGCTTCTCCAGGCGCAAGACATCGACGCCCTCCTCTGTCGCAACAGCGGCGGCCAGGGGGCGCGGGCGAAGCTGGAAGCGGCGCGCGAGCTCCGCCTGCCGGTCGTCATGATCGAACGGCCGGATGCGAGCCTGCCCGACGCCGTGCCGGATGTGCCGTCGGCGCTCGCGGCCCTGGGTCAGCGTTTTTTCGGCCTCAGCACATGGGTATGATCGGCGGCGTAGAGCCGGCTTTCGGCGAAGCCTTCGGCATCCAGCACCTTGCCGATCAGGATCAGCGCCGTCCGGGTGATGCCGGCGGCCTTCACGCGCTCGCGGATCGTGCCGAGCGTGCCCCGGACGATCTGCTGGTCGGGCCAGCTCGCCCGGTGGACAACGACCACGGGCGTCTCGGCGCCGAGGATGGGCTCGAGGCGGCGGCGAATCTCGGTCAGGTTGTTGACCGCCAGATGGATGGCGAGCGTGGCGCCGGTCCGGGCGAAGGCCTCGAGTGTCTCGCCCTCGGGCATGGCCGAGGCGCGCACCGCCGTGCGCGTCAGGATGACGCTCTGGGCGATCCCGGGCAGGGTCAGCTCCTGGCCGAGCGCTGCCGCCGCCGCGGCGAAGGCCGGCACGCCCGGGGTGATGGTCCAGGCGATCTCGAGCGCGTCGAGCCGCCTGATCTGCTCGGCGATCGCGCCGTAGAGCGAGGGATCACCCGAATGGACGCGGGCCACATCCTGCCCTCGTGCGTCCGCCGCCTGCATGTGGGCGATGATGGCATCGAGGTCCAAGGGCGCCGTGTCGATCACCAGGGCGTCCCCGGGCGCCTCGGCCACGACCTCGGGCGGCACCAGCGAGCCGGCATAGAGGATCACGGCCGAGCGGCGGATCAGGTTCAGCCCGCGCACCGTGATCAGGTCCGGCGCCCCCGGCCCGGCGCCGATGAAATGCACCGTCATTCCGGCACCTCAGGCGCGGCGACTTCATAGCCCCTTGGCGTGTAGGTCCAGCTTCCGCCCTCGACGCGGCTGAAGCTGCGCGTGCCCCTGGCCCCGACCAGAACGATCGAGAGCATGTCGACCCGGTCGACCTCGAGCTCTTCGAGCGTCGTGGCCTCGACCGTCTCGCCGTCCCGACCGAGATTGCGGGCGATCACCACGGGCGTCGTGGCCGGCCGGTGCGCCAGGAGGATGCGGCGGGCCGTCGCCAGCGCCGTCCGCCGCCGCTTCGATACCGGGTTGTAGAGGGCGAGGACGAAATCGCCCTCGGCCGCGGCCTCGAGGCGCTCCTCGATGACCCGCATCGGGGTCAGCAGATCGGAGAGCGAGACGGCGGCGAAATCGTGGCCGAGCGGGGCGCCGGCGCGGGCGGCCGCCATCTGCAGCGCCGAGACCCCCGGCAGCACGACCACCTCGATCCGCTTGGCCGCCTCGTCATGACTCCGCTCGAGCAGCTCCATGATCAGGGTTGCCATGGCGTAGATGCCGGGATCGCCGGACGAGACCAGCGCCACGTCGCGGCCGCTGGCGGCCTCGGCGATGGCGTCGGCGCAGCGTTGGCGCTCCTCGCCCAGCGGATAGGCGCGCTTCTCGGCATGGGAGGTCAGATCGGCCACGAGGTCGAGATAGAGGCCGTAGCCGATCACCAGGTCGGCCCGGCCCAGCGCCGTCTCGACCGCCGCCGTCCGGCTCGCCGCGTCGCCCGGGCCGATCCCGACCACGCTGAGCCGGCCGCGCGCCCGGCCGATGGCCAGGGGATCGAGCGGTGCCGGCGCCAGTGCCACGGCACAGGTGCAGCGGCGGCTCTTGCGCTTCGCCACGATCAGCCGGCCGGTTGGGCCGACGGCGGCCAGGGCCGCCGCCTCGGCCACGCCAGGGATACCGATCTCGGCCTCGACCACGGCGGAGGGGGTCACCAGACGCGGCGCTTCTGCAGCCAGCGCCTCGCGCGCGAGGAAGCGGGCAGGGACGCCGAGGTCATGGGCGAGCGCATGGATCGCCGGCTCCGCCGCCTTGAGCGCCACCGAGACGACAGAGGCGATGGCTTCGGGTGCGAGGCCGGCTTGGTCGAGGGTGTCGGCGACCAGCGCTGCCAGCTCCCCGGCCGGCGCATCCCGCTCGCAGCCGACGCCGAGGGCCAGGATCGGCGGATGATAGACGAGCCGAGCTGGTTGCGGCTCTCGATGCTCGTGGGTGACCTCGAGCACGAGCTCGCCTCCGACCGTGAGCGGCAGGCGGCCGGCGCGGAGCCAGTCGGCGACGCCCGATGGATCGATCAGCGAGCAGGTGGCGCCCTCGAGGAGCCGCGCCATGAAGGGCTTGGCGGCTGCGGGGTCGGCGAGGCGCCAGCCGGGCGGCGGGGCGTCGAGGGCGAGGCCGAAGCGGGCGTCGCCCGCCGTGGTCACGACGGCCTGGGCGTCGAGCCGCTCGGCCAGGCGGCGGGCCAGCTCGTTGGCGCCACGGTGGCCGCCGAGCAGCGGCACGACGAAATTTCCGGCCTCGTCGACGACGACGACCGGCGGCTCGTCCCGCTTGTCGGCGAGGAGCGGTGCCAGGAGCCGGACGACGATGCCGGTCGCGGCGAGCGCCACGATGGTCCGCCCGCCAGCGAAGGCGCGGCGCAGGTCGTGGGCCTCGGGCCCGATGATGGCAGCACCGTCGAGCGCCTTGGCGATCCGCTCCGCCAGGCGGGCGCTGCGCGGTCCCAGATGCCAGACGATGGGCCTCATGCGGGACGCCCGGCGAGAACCAGGGCGAAATAGGGCGGCTCTTCGTCGGCCGGCCAGTCGGCCACCGGCACGATCCGCTCCTCGGGCCAGCCGACCCAGGCGACGAGCACGGCATCGGCGAGGCGCCCCTGCCGCTCGAGGATCGCCTTGAGCAGCGGCAGGCGGCGCCCGACCTTGAGGATGGCGACCTGATCGGCAGCCCCGATCAGCGCTTCGAGGCGGTCCTCCGGCAGGAGCGAGGAGAGGATCGCGAAGCTGTCCCGCCGCCTCGCCAGCACCCGCCCGAGCCTCGAGGCGGCGGCGGCGAAGGACATGATGCCGGGCACCACCTCGAAGGCGAAGCGGTGGCGGAGCCGATCGAGCAGGTAGACGAAGCTGCCATAAAGGAGAGGGTCGCCGAGACAGAGCAGCGCCACGTCACGGCCGGCCTCGAGCTCCGCCGCCAGGGTCGCCGCCGCGCGGTCGTAGAAGCCGGCGACGACCGCCGGCTCCAGGCGCATCGGCGCCTCCAGCGGGATTTCCACGTGATCGACACGGAGATGGGCGGCAACGATGGTCCGCGCCAGGCTCGACGCGCCCTCGGCCGAAAGATAGGCCACCACCGGCGAGGCCTCGATCGAAGCCACCGCCTTGAGCGTCAGGAGGCCGGGATCGCCCGGCCCGACCCCGACGCCGATGAGCCTGCCACTGGTCATCGATCGATCCTCAGGCCGCGCTCGCCGGCGGCTGCGTGAACACCCATTGGGTGATCGGCGCCTTGGCCTTCCAGCCGAGATTGTGGCCGAGTCCTTCGGCGTGGCTGACGGCGGTCCGCGAAAGCTCGCCGCCGTGCCGGCGGCGCAGATCGAGCAGCCGGGCCTCGCCGCCGAGTGTCACCGCGTTGACGACCAGCCGGCCGCTGGCAGGCAGCCGCTCCAGGCAGCGATCGATCAGGACCGGCTCGGCGACGCCGCCGCCGATGAAGATCGCATCGGGCCTCGGCCCATCGGGCAGCACGTCCGGGGCCTTGCCCTCGATCACCTCGAGCTCGGGCACGCCCAGGCGATGCGCGTTCTCGATCAGCATGGCGACGCGCTCGCCTCGGGCCTCGACCGCGACGGCCGTGAGCGGCCGATCCGGGCAGCTCCGGCCGGCGAGCAGCCATTCGATGGCGATCGACCCGGCGCCGGCGCCGATGTCCCAGAGCCGCTCGCCCGGGCGAGGCGCCAGCTTCGCCAGCGTGATCGCCCGCATGTCCTGCTTGGTGAGCTGCCCGTCATGGATGAACGAGGTGTCGGCCAGGCCCTGGCTCAGCGCCGGCCCGCCGGCGGCGCCGGCATCGAGCTCGACCGCGAGCGTGTTGAGATCGGCGAACCGCCGCGACGCCGCCTCGTCGGCGCGAAAGCTCGCCCGATTCTCGTTCGGGCCACCCAGCTGCTCGAGCACGGTGAGCACGGCAGCGCCATGACCGGCGCGGACCAGAAGCTCGCCGATGGCGGCCGGAGCCGCTCCGTCGGCGGTCAGCACCAGCAGGCGACGGTGGGGTGCCAGATGGCGGACGAGGCTCGCAAGCGACCGGCCGTGCAGGCTGATGCACGAGCAGTCGGCGAGCGGCCAGGCCATCCGGGCAGCGGCGAGCTGCAGGGCCGAGAGCTGCGGATGAAAGCGCAGCTCGCCCGGGTTGAACCGCTGGAGCAGCAGGCGGCCGACGCCGAACCACAGGGGATCGCCCGAGGCCAGCACCACGGCCGGCGGCCGGCCGCGCTGGGCCACGAGCCGCTCGAAGGTGGCCTCCATCGGGCTCGACCAGGCGACCCGCTCGCCCGTGCCGAGCCCCTCGACCATCGCCAGGTGACGGCGCCCGCCGACGACGAGATGCGCCGAGCGGATCAGCTCGCGGAGCCGTTCGCCGAGCCCCTGCGGCCCATCGGCGCCGATGCCGACCACGTCGAGCCAGTGGCCGGTCACGGCCCGGGGTCCCAGAGCCCGTTGACGGCGGCCGCGGCCATGGCGCTGCCGCCACGTCGACCGCGCAAGGTCAAAAAGGGCACGCCGAGGGACGCCGCGATCAGCGCCTCCTTCGACTCCGCGGCGCCGACGAAGCCGACCGGAAAGGCCAGGATGGCCGCCGGCCGTTCCGGCCAAGCCGCCAGTCGGTCGAGCAGGTGGAAGAGGGCGGTGGGCGCGTTGCCGATGGCCACCACGGCACCCTCGAGCCCGTCCCGCCAGAGTTCCACGGCGGCGGCGCTCCGCGTCGTGCCGAGCTCGGCCGCGAGTGCCGGAACCCGCGGGTCGGCCAGCGTGCAACGTGGCTGGACGGTGGCCGGCAGCCGGCTGCAAATGATCCCGGCCCTGACCATCTCGACGTCGCAATAGAGGGCCGCGCCGGCTTCCAGCGCCGAACAGGCCGCGGCCACGACCGGCCCGGACCAGGCGAGGTCGGCCGGGATGTCGACCATGCCGCAGCTGTGGATCAGCCGCCGGGCCAAAGGCCGAAGCTCGGCCGGCAACGAGGCCAGCGCCGCCCCAGCCTCCGCCTCGATGAGGGCGAAGGAGCGGGCGTAGATGGCCTCGGGCTCGCGAAGATAGGTGTGCATGGCGACGGTCATGGCGGAGGCGCGATGTCCGCGCAAGGCCGGCTGCTTGCCTCACCCCTTGCACCTGCTATGGCGGCGCCATGTGGACGGACAGCCTGCTTCTCGCCATCGCCGCCGCCCTCCTGGTCGACCGTGCCTGGGGCGAGCCCGAGGTGCTGTGGCGCCGGCTGCCGCATCCGGTCGTCTTGATCGGCCGGTCGATCGAGGTTCTGGAGCGCCGCCTGCGGAGCGCCGGCGACACCTCATGGCGCGAGCTCTGGCTCGGCCGGCTGCTGGTCCTCATGGTCACCGTGGCCGGGCTGGTGCTCGGCTGGCTCCTGCAAGAGGCGCTCCTGGCGCTGCCGCTCGGCTGGCTCTGGCTCGGAGTCGTCATGAGCACGCTGATGGCCCAAAAAAGCCTCGTCGATCACGTGGGCGCCGTGGCGGATGGGCTCGAGCGAAGTGTCGAGGCGGGGCGCCGGGCGGTCTCCCTGATCGTCGGCCGCGACACCTCGGCTCTCGACGGGCCGGCGATCGGGCGGGCAGCCACCGAATCGCTCGCCGAGAACCTTTCCGATGGGGTGATCGCACCGCTTTTCTGGGCTCTGTTGCTCGGGTTGCCCGGCCTGCTCGCCTACAAGATCGTCAATACGGCCGACAGCATGATCGGGCATCGCACTTTCCGCCATCTGCATTTCGGGCGGGCCGCGGCACGGATCGACGATGCCGTGAACTGGCTGCCGGCCCGACTGACGGCCTGGATGCTCGTCACCGTCTCGATCGGCACGGGCTCGGCTCGGGAGGCCCGGCGGGTCATGAGGCGGGATGCCCGCCTGCACCGCTCGCCCAATGCCGGCTGGCCCGAGGCCGCCATGGCGGGAGCCCTGGGGCTGCGGCTCTCGGGACCCCGAATCTATGATGGGCAAGTGGCCCGCGAGCCCTGGGTCGGCGACGGCACGCCGGGGATCGGCCCGGTTGAGCTCCGCCAAGCTCTTCGCCTCGCCGATCGAGTCTGGGCGCTCGCCTTTCTCGCCGTCCTCGGTCTTTGCGGCCTCAGCCTGATCTGAGGCCGGCGATCGCCTCGATCCGCTCCATGTCGAGGTGGGTCGCGAGATGCTCCGCCAGCTCGTCGAGCACCCGATCGATGCGCGCGGCATAGGCCTCGCCGCCGGGCGGCCGCTCGCGCAGCCGGCCGAGAAAGTCGTGGCGGTAGGCGTCGGCCGCGAAGAGGCCGTGAAGATAGCAGCCCATCACCCGGCCATCGGCGCTGACGGCCCCGTCCGGCCGGCCCTCGATCCGGAGCATCGGCCGGGCGGTGTCCGGGCCGGAGGTGACGCCCTGGTGGATCTCGTAGCCTTCGATCCGAAGGCCGCTCAGGACCTCGAGGGCCCTGGCCTGGCGCACGGTCTTGGCCGGACCGAGCACCGTCTCGATATCCAGCAGGCCGAGCCCGGGGCTGCTGCCGGGCGCACCCTCGAGCCCGGCCGGATCGTGCACCATGCGGCCGAGCATCTGATAGCCGCCGCAAAGGCCCAGCACCCACCCGCCGCGGCGCTGATGCGCCAGGATGTCGATGTCCCAGCCGGCCGCGCGCAGGGCGGCGAGATCCTGGCGCGTCGCCTTGCTGCCGGCGAGCAGGACGAGATCGGTGTCGCCGGGCAGGGCCTGACCCGGCTGGAGCAGGATGAGATCGACGTCGGGCTCGAGCCGCAGGGGATCGAGATCGTCGAAATTGCTGATCCGCGGCAAACGGGGCAGCGCGATCTTGATGCCGCCCGGCCGCCTGCTCCCGGCGAGCCCCAGCACGTCCTCGGCCGGCAGCTCGCGGGCGGCCTCGAACCAGGGCACGACGCCGAGGCCGGCGAGGCCGGTCCGCCCCTCGATCAGTGGCCGGGCCGAATCGAAGAGCGAGGGATCGCCCCGGAACTTGTTGACGATGTAGCCCCGGACCAGGGCGCGCTCGGCGACGTCGAGCAGCTCCATGGTGCCGACCAGGGCGGCGATGACGCCGCCGCGCTCGATGTCGCCGACCAGCACGACGGGAAGACCGGCGGCCAGGGCGAAGCCCATGTTGGCGATGTCGCCCTGGCGCAGATTGACCTCGGCCGGGCTGCCGGCGCCCTCGACGATGACGAGATCGGCCCCACGCCGCAGCCGGTCGAAGCTCTGCAGCACGGCGGGCAGGAGGTGAGGCTTGAGCTCGTGATAGAGGCGGGCATCCGCCCGGGTCAGCACGCGGCCCTGCAGGATCACCTGGGCACCCTGCTCGCTCGTCGGCTTGAGCAGGACCGGGTTCATGTGCACCCCGGGCGGCGTTCGGCAGGCCATGGCCTGGAGCGCCTGGGCCCGGCCGATCTCGCCGCCATCCGCCGTGGCGGCGGCGTTGTTGCTCATGTTTTGCGGCTTGAACGGCCGGACGCGCAGGCCCCGGTTGGCGAAGTGGCGGCAGAGGCCGGCCACCAGCAGCGACTTGCCGGCGTCGGAAGAGGTGCCCTGGATCATCAGGGCGGCGCTCATGCCGGGCTGGCCGCCAGGGCGACCCGGCGGCGACGCTCCGCACGCAGGCCGAGCCAGGAGTGGATGGCGAGCGAGAGGACGATGACCCCGCCGCCGACGAGGCTGGCACCCGTCGGCTCCTCGGCGAAGACGAGCCAGACCCACAAGGGCCCGAGGATGGTCTCGATCAGCATCAGGAGGCCGACCTCCGGTGCCGGCAGATAGCGCGGCCCGGTGCTGATCAGAATGAAGGAGACCGGCACGACCAGGATGACCAGGATCGGCAGATAGATCAGATCAGTGCCGGTGACGGCGAGGGTCGGCGCCAAGGACAGGCTGATCGTGGCCGTGACCAGCCCGGAAAGGGCGATGGCCGGCAGCATGTCGCGCGTCCTGGCCTTGCGCAGGAGGACGAAGATCAGCGCCATGATCACCATCAGCGTGAGTGCTGCGAGATCGCCGGAGAGACCGCCGGTGGCGTAGCCGCCGCCGACCGTGAGCGCCACCGCGGCCAGGGTCACGCCGCCGGCGACCAGGGTCCGGGGTGGTGCGCGTTCGCCGAGCAGGAGGCGCGCCAAAAGGGCGGCGGCGAGCGGCGAGGCGGCGATGATGACCAGCGTGTTGGCGGCGAGCGTGTGGTTGATCGAGTAGACGAAGAGAAGCTGCGTGGTTCCCTGCAGCCCGATGATCGCGAGGCCGATCCAGCCGGTTGCCCGGATAGCCTGCCAGAGCCCGCCGCCGTGCCGGAGCGCCGAGACCGTCATCTGGACGACGAGGAAGCCGGTCCCGCGCCAGAAGAGGAGGGTCCAGAGATCGGCGTCGATCAGGCGCAGGAGGAGCGCGTCGGGTGTCAGGATCAGGACACCGGTGGTGACGATCAAGAGCCCCCTGGCGTGGTCGGAAAGGGCGGAATGCTCAGAACTCGACACCGAGCTGCCCTTTGACCCCCTCGCGGAACGGATGCTTGACCAGGGTCATCTCGGTGACGAGATCGGCCGCCTCGATCAGCTCCGGCTTGGCGTTGCGCCCGGTGGCGACGACGTGCAGGCCGGGCCGCCGCGTGCGGAAGGCCTCGAGCACGCGCTCCAAGGGCAGATAGTCGTAGCGGAGCACGATGTTCAGCTCGTCGAGGATGACCAGATGCAGCGCCGGGTCCTTCAGCATCGCCTCGGCCTCGGCGAAGGCCGCCTCGGCGGCGGCGATGTCGCGCGCCCGGTCCTGCGTCTCCCAGGTGAAGCCCTCGCCCATGACCTTCATCGTGACGAGATCAGGAAAGCGCTCCAGGAACCGGCGCTCGCCGGTGTCGCGCCGGCCCTTGACGAACTGGACCACGCCGACCCTGAGGCCGTGGCCGAGACAGCGCAGGGCGAGACCCCAGGCGGCCGTGCTCTTGCCCTTGCCGGTCCCGGTGTGAACGATGAGCAGCCCCTTCTCGATCGTCTTCGAGGCGTAGAGCTTGTCCTTCGCCGCCTTGATGCGGGCCTTCTTCTCGGCATGCGCCGCGTCGCTCTCGGTCATTTCCCCCTCCTGTCGTTCCTGCCGGCAAGTGCTAACGTTAATGCGCGCGGCGCGCCATAATGCCGATCGAGCCGGTGCCGGGTGGCGCCGGCGGCGTTGTCGGGTCAACAGTGGGGCATCGTTCTCGGGAATGCTGGAGCCGACCACCGCCATGCTCGCCTCGTGCCTCGCTCTCAGCCTCGTCTTGACGGCGCTCGTGGCGCTCGCGGTGCTCGCCCGCGCCGGGCTGCGCGGCCGCTGGTCGCTGCTCCTGGCCGGCTTCGGCCTCGGCCTTCTGGGCGGCGTGATCGAGCTCGGCCTGCGCGACCCGCTGCCGCCGCTCACACTTCTGGTCGATGGCTGGCCACACGCGGTCTGGCTCGAGATCGGGCTCCACGCGCTCTTCTCCGGGCTCGCCTACTTCGTCGTCATCGGCATCGCGTTGCGCGCCGTCCTGCATATGCGTGGTGCCGCGGCACGGCGCCGGGGCGACGTCGTGGCCTTGGCCTCGGGCCTCGGCTGCGGGCTCGCCCTGACCGCCACGGCCCTCCGGCTCGGCCTCGTCGGCGTGTGGCCGCCGAGTGCCCTCTTCGTCGCCGTCGTCTACCCGCCGGTGCAGCTCTGCTTCGTGCTGCTCCTGGCGGCGGGCGTGCTCGCCAGTCGGGCCGATGCCCCCATGGCGGCGCGTTTCTGGAAGCTCGCCGCCGCGGCCTTGCAGACCGGCTACCAGTTCGTGCTGCGCACCAACGACACGATCGGCCACTGGCTCGCCTGGCTCGAGCCGGAATCGATCGGCTGGCTCTGGCTCGGGCTGATCGGGCTCGCCTGGGCCCTCGGGCTCGCCGTCATGGTCGGGCTCGGCCGGGCGGAGCCGCCGGCGACGCATGTCGCCAGGGCACCGGCCGGCCGGCTGCTCAGCGCCCGCTTCTGGCTCTGGGCCGGGATCGTCGTCCTGGCCCCGACCGCGGCCCTCCTCGCCCTCGGGCTCAGCGCCGATCCCGGCGTGCTGACCGCCCGCGTCATGCTGCTGGCCCTCTTCGCCACGCCCCTGATGGCCGCGGCGATCCTGCTGCGAACGGCGCTCAGCCTGCAGCGGCGACAGGCGGAGCCGTCCGCAATCCCTCGATGAGCGCCTGGGCGCTGTTGCGGCGGGGGTGCCAGAGACCGCGCTCGACCGCCTCGGCGAAGCGGTCGGCCGTCTCCTGGAGCGCTGCCGGATTGGCCTTGGCCATGAAACCCCGGACCACCTCGTCGCCGAGATAGGCGTCGAACAGCGCCTCGAAATGGTGGTTCTCGACCAGCCTCGTGGTCGCCGCGTAGGC
Organism: uncultured Geminicoccaceae bacterium; assembly: GCA_964393275.1. GTDB lineage: Bacteria > Pseudomonadota > Alphaproteobacteria > Geminicoccales > Geminicoccaceae > SLRI01. The sequence continues at coordinate 81,943 of CAYMTA010000011.1, forward strand.
GAAGAGGTAGTCGACCGTGGCGGCGATCTCGAAGGCGCCCTTGTAGCCGTGGCGCATCACGCCCCGGAGCCATTTGGGGTTGGTCGCCCGGCCGCGCACCACCCGGCCGATCTCCTCCTTGAGGCCGCGGATGCGCGGCCGCTCGGGATTGGCGTGGTCGGCATGCAGCACGATCGGCTGGCGCCCGGCGACATGGCGGACGGCCGCCGTCAGGCCGCCCTGGAACTGGTAGTAGTCATCGCTGTCGAGGATGTCGTGCTCGCGATTGTCCTGGTTGTGCAGGACGACCTCGACCGCCTCGAGCCGCGAGCGCAGGGCGCCGCCGGCCGCCTCGCCCGCCACACCCCGGCCATAAGCCCAGGAGCTCCAGGCGAGATAGGCTTCGGCCAAATCGCTCTCCTCCCTCCAGCCCCCCGTATCGATCAGCGCCTGCAGGCCGGCGCCATAGGCCCCGGGCTTCGAGCCGAAGAGCCGGTAGCTCGCCTGGCGACGCGCTTTGGCCATGCCCACGCCCTCGGCGACCAGAAGGTCTCGATCCCGGCGGAAGGCCGAGGCCAAGGGGTTCATCGCCGCGGGCTCGTCGGCCTCCGCGACGGCCCTCGCCGCGTCGTCGAAGAGCGCCATCTGCTCGGGAAAGGCGTCGCGAAAGAAGCCCGAGACGCGCAACGTCACATCGATCCTGGGCCGCCCCAGGACCTCGAGGGGCAGCACCTCGACCCCGGTGACCCGGCCCGACGCCGGCTCCCAGATCGGCCGGCAGCCGAGAAAGGCCAGGGCCTGGGCGATGTCGTCGCCGCCGGTCCGCATGTTGGCGGTGCCCCAGGCCGAAAGCGCGATGCGCCTCGGCCAGTCGCCGTGCTCCTGGCGGTGCTGCTCGACCAGGGTCTCAGCCGACCGCCAGCCGAGTGTCCAGGCGGTCGGGGTCGGCACCGCCCGCGTGTCGATGCTGTAGAAGTTGCGGCCGGTCGGCAGCACGTCGAGCCGGCCGCGGGTCGGCGCGCCGGACGGGCCGGGCTCGACGAAGCGGCCATCGAGCCCGGCGAGGAGCGAGGCGATCTCGGCTGCCGCACCCTCGTCGAGGCGGGATGCCAGCTCGCCCTGGATGAAGCCCAGGACGGCGCCCGTGCGCTTCCAGGCCGGATCGGGCGCCCGCTCGCCCGCGACCAGCGAGCGTGCCAGCCCCTCGAGCGCCGCCCGGACGTCGCCCATGTGGCGGCAGCGGCCGAGGAGCGGCGGCACGGCGCCGGCGGGGTCCACGGGCTCGGCGGTCATCGGGTCCGGGCCGATGCCGAGGTCGCTGGCGAGGGCCGTGATCAGCGAGGCGTCGGCGCCTTCGCCATGGCCGCGCTTGAGGCGGGTCAGCGCCACCAGGAGATCGGTTCGGGGCGCACCCGTGGGGGCCGTGCCCAGGATGTGCAGCCCGTCCCGGATCTGCAGCTCCTTCAGCTCGCAGAGATGGTTGTCGAGCGTCGAAAGGGACCCTTCGTCCTCGGGATCGAGGCCGAGATCGCGGTCGAGGCCGAGCCTGGCCGAAAGCTCCATGATCTGCCGCCGGAGGGGAGCGAGGCGGCGTGGATCGAGCTCGCGCGCGGTGGCGTACTCGTCGACCAGCGCCTCGAGCGCCAGGAGCTCGCCGTGGTTCTCGGCCCGGGTCAAAGGCGGCGTCAGATGATCGATGATCACCGCCTGGGCACGGCGCTTGGCCTGGCTGCCTTCGCCCGGATCGTTGACGATGAAGGGGTAGAGATGCGGCATGGGCCCGAGCGCTATCTCGGGCCAGCAGGCCTCGCTCAGGGCCAGGGCCTTGCCCGGCAGCCATTCGAGATTGCCGTGCTTGCCGAGATGGACGACGGCCCGCGCGCCGAAGACATGGCGGAGCCACCAGTAGCAGGCGAGGTAGCCATGCGGCGGCACGAGGTCGGGGCTGTGATAGGTCGCCGCCGGATCGATGTGGTAGCCGCGCGCCGGCTGGATGCCGACGACGATGTTGCCGAGCCGGTGCAGGCTGAGCTGGAAGGCCCCGTCGACCACATGCGGGTCCGCCTCGGGCGGTCCCCAGCGCGCCTCGAGCGCGGTCCGCGCCGTCTCCGGTATCGCCTCGAGGAAGGGCCGGTAGGTCGCGACGGGCAGGGCAATGGTCGAGATGCGCTCGGCCCGGTTGGCCAGGGTATTGGTCGGCCCCGCCTGGAGCATGGCCATGAGCGCTGCTGCGTCCGCCGGCGCGTTCTCGATGACATAGCCGGCGCCGGCGAGGGCTTCGAGGACGGCCACGGCGCTGGCCGGCGTGTCGAGGCCGACGCCGTTGGCGAGCCGACCGTCGCGGTCGGGGTAGTTGGCGAGCAGGAGAGCCAGACGTCGCTCGGCGACGGGCGTCGTCGCGAGATCGACCCAGGCGCGGGCGAGGCGGGCGACGAAGGCGACCCGATCGATGACCGGCCGGTAGCGGGTGAGCGTGATCTCGGTCGCCGCGTCGGTGACCGGGTCGCCCTTGAAGGAGACCGCGCGGGTGAGCAGCCGGCCGTCGATCTCGGGGAGCGCCACGGACATGGCGAGATCGCGGGGTGCCAGGCCGCTCGTGCCGGCGGCCCAGGCCGGCTCGCTGCCGCCCGAGGCGACGAGCTGCAGGACCGGCCGGCCGGTCGCCGTGAAGGGTGTCCGGCTGGTGGAAGCACCCGGGGTGGTGACGGCGAAGCCGGTGAGGTTGAGCACGATGGCGACGGCATGGCGGGCGAGGGCGGCCTCGACCACCGCCTGAACCTCGGGGTCCTTGAGCCCGGCGACATGCAAGGCGAGGCAATCGAGGCCGGCTGCATCCAGGGCCTCGATCAGCGCCTCGATCAGCGCCAGATCGCCGCTCTGCACCAGCGCCCGATAGAAGACGAGGGCGGCGATCGGCCGGCCGTCGCCCCGGGGCTCGCGATGGAGCCCGGCCTTGGGCAGCGGTCGGGGCGGTCGCGGGTCGGCCGGAAGGCCGAGCGTCCCGCCCAAGGTTTCCAGGGCGGCTTCGAGATTGGCGATGCCGCCGTGCAGGAAATAGCCGTGCAGCCGGTGGAGCAGGTCCTTGGGCACGGTCGAGAGTCGGGCGAGCTCCGGGTCCGGCCGGTCGTCGCCGGGCAGGCAGGCGAGGCCGATCCCGTGCTCCAGGGCGAGGCGCCGGACCTGCTCGATGCCGTAGCTCCAATAGGAGCGGCCGCCGAGCAGGCGGACGACGATCAGCCGGGCGGCCCCAAGCGTCTTCTCGATGTAGAGGTCGACCGCCAATGGATGCTGGAGCTGCAGGAGATTGGCGAGCCGCAGCGTGGGCCGGGGCTTGCCCTCGCGGCGCGCGTGCGCCGCGGCGAGGCCGGCGAGCTCGCTTTCCGCGGCGGAGAGGATCACGAGGTCGGCCGGGCTCTGGGCGAGATCGACGGCGTCCTCGCCGACATCGCTCGAAGCCGCCCTGGCGCTCAGCAGGTGCATGGGATCAGGGGATGCATGGGATCAAGGCTGGGGCTTGAGGCGAAGCGGCAGGCCGGCGGCGACGAGATCGACCCGGTCGGCCACCGCCGCGAGGCGCTGGTGCAGGGCACCCGTGGCATCGACGAAAGCCCGCGTCAGCGCGTCGATCGGCACGACACCGAGCCCGACCTCGCTCGAGACGAGGACGACGGGCCCCTCGAGCGTCGGCAGGGTCGCCAGGAGCCGCTCGATCTCGGTCTCGATGGCGCGGTCGGCGAGCAGGAGGTTGGTCATCCAGAGGGTCAGGCAGTCGACCAGAAGGGCGCGTCCGGCGGCGGCGGTCGAGAGGAGGGCGGAGACCAGCTCCAGGGGCTCCTCGACCAGCCGCCAGCGATCGCCGCGGCGGGCTCGGTGGGCCTCGATGCGGGTCGCCATCTCGGCGTCGCCGGCCCGGCCCGTGGCGAGGTAGCAGGGCTCGAGGGCGCTGGCGAGCACGAGGCCCTCGGCGTGGCGGCTCTTGCCGGAGCGGGCGCCACCGAGAACGAGGGTGAGGCGAGGGAGGTCGTTGGACATGGCCCGCGCGGCATGGCGCCGCGCGGCCGGCGCGTCAAGTCGCCCGCCCCGGGGGCCACACCTTGTGGCCAATGCGGCGTTCTGGCAGAGGCTCGTCGCCATGATGGACTTCCTGCAGCATCCCCACCTCGCGAGCCAGCTCACGGCGCTGCTTTCCGTGGTGATGATCGACATCGTGCTCGCCGGCGACAATGCCGTGGTGGTCGGCACGGCCGCGGCCGGGCTGCCGCCCTGGCAGCAGCGGCGGGTGATCGCCATCGGCGCGTCCCTCGCCCTCATAGCAAGGATAGCCTTCGCGCTGATCGCCGTGGAATTGCTCGCAATCATCGGCCTCCTGCTCGCCGGCGGCCTGCTCCTGCTCTGGGTCGCCTGGAAGATGTGGCGGGAGCTGAAGGCCGGCGAGGCGGCGGCCGCCAACGCCATCCCGCACGTCCTGCCGGGCGGCCGGGCCGTTGCCGGGGCCGGCGAGAAGACCTTTCGCTCGGCCGTCATCCAGGTGGCGTTGGCCGACATCTCGATGTCGCTCGACAATGTCCTGGCCGTCGCGGGTGCCGCCCGCGAGCATCCCTGGATCATGGTCTTCGGCCTGGTGCTGTCGATCGCGCTCATGGCGGTCGCGGCCGGCTTCATCGCCCGGCTCATCGACCGCTATCGCTGGCTCGCCTATGTCGGCCTCTTGATCATCCTCGTGGTGGCCGTGAAGATGATCTGGGAAGGCGGCCAGGAGGTCCTGGCGGCGACGGCGGGTATCTGAAGCTCAGGCGGCCATGCGGATGCCGGCATCGATCCGCCCGGCGAACCGCGCGAAATTGGCCTCGAAGAGTCCAATGACCCGCTCTGCCGTCGCATCGTAGGCCGCCGGGTCCGCCCAGGTCGAGCGGGGCACGAGCAGCCCGTCCTCGACGCCCGGGCAGGAAACCGGCACGTCGAGATTGAAGACCGGATCCCGGCGGAAACGACCCGCCGCCAGCGTGCCGTCGAGAGCCCTGGCGAGGAGCGCTCGGGTCGCCCTGAGCGGCATGCGTCGGCCGGTGCCGGCGGCCCCGCCGGTCCAGCCGGTGTTGACCAGCCAGCAGGTGGCGTCGTGCGCGGCAAGCAGCTCGGCGAGCAGCTCGGCATAGACCGTGGGATGGCGCGGCATGAAGGGTGCGCCGAAGCAGGCCGAGAAGGTCGCCTCGGGCGTGCTGACGCCGCGCTCCGTGCCGGCCACGCGCGCCGTGTAGCCGGAGAGAAAATGATAGATCGCCTGGCCCGGCTGGAGCCGGCTGATCGGCGGCAGCACGCCGAACGCGTCGGCGGTGAGCATCATCACGTTCTTCGGATGCCCGGCCCTGCCGGTGGGATGGGCGTTGGCGATGAAATCCAGCGGATAGGAGCTGCGGGTGTTCTCCGTCAGCGTCGCGTCGTGGAAGTCGGCGGCGGCGGAGAGCGGATCGAGCACCACGTTCTCGAGGATGGTGCCGAACCGCGTCGAGGCCTGCCAGATCTCCGGCTCCGCCTCGGCATCGAGACGGATCACCTTGGCGTAGCAGCCGCCCTCCAGGTTGAAGACGCCGTTGGGCCCCCAGCCATGCTCGTCATCGCCGATGAGCTGCCGCGCGGGGTCGGCCGAGAGCGTCGTCTTGCCGGTGCCGGAGAGGCCGAAGAAGAGGGCGACGTCGCCGGCAGCGCCGACGCTGGCGGCGCAATGCATCGGCAGGATGCCCTCGGCCGGCAGCAGATGGTTGAGCACCGTGAAGACCGACTTCTTGATCTCGCCGGCATAGGCCGTGCCGGTGATCAGGACGAGCCGGGTGGCGAAATCGATGACGATGGCGGTGCCGCTCCTGGTGCCGTGCTGCGCCGGATCGGCCTGCAGGCCCGGCAGGTGCAGCACGGTCCAGTCGGGCACGAACGAGCAGAGCTCCTCCATGGGCGGTCGGCGGAACATGTTGCGGGCGAAGAGGCTGTGCCAGGCCTGCTCGGTGACGACGCGGACATTCAGCCTGAAGGCCGGGTCGGCGCCGGCCCAGAGGTCCTGCACGAAAAGGGTGCGGCCGGCGATGTGGGCGAGCGCAGTGTGCCGAAGCGCCTTGAACGACTCCGGCGCCAGGCGCTTGGTCGCCTTGCTCCAGTCGACGGTGGCGGTGAGCTCGCCGCGGTCCACGATGAACTTGTCGTCGGCGGAGCGGCCCGTGATGCGCCCGGTCTCGGCGACGAGGGCGCCCTCGGCCGAGAGCCGCGCCTCGCCGTTCCCCAGGGCCATGGTGACCAGCTGCGCCGGCACGAGATCCCAGTGCAGGCGGCCGGGCCGACCCGCATCGAGTATGTCCTGGGGGCACTCCCGCATTCCTTGCTCCTTCATGCTCGACATGAGTTACTTCGCAACCTTGTCGTCGGCCTGCCGGGCGCGCTTCGCGAGCCGGACCAGCGCTGCCCTGGCTCCGGCCGCGTCCCGCACCTGCCGGTCGAACCAGAGGCGGCCGGTCTCTCCGCCGCATCTCAGGTCGGCCCCTTCCGGGTCGACGCCGGTCAGCCGCCATGCACCCGCCGGCCGGCCCAGCAGCCGTGTCGCATAGAGCTCGACGGCATCGGCGTGCTCGGCGTTCATGTGCGCCAGGATATCGGTTTCGGCGGCCACGAGCGGAAGCTCCTCATCGACCGGCAGCAGCACCTCGGAACCCTCCACCCAGTGGATCCGGCCGAAGCCCGCGACCAGATGCGCCCGGTCCAGCTTCAGGCGGTAGAAGTTGAAATCGCCGAAGCCGGCATAGCCTTCCGCCTCGGGGTGCCGGGCGAGGTAGCGGGCTGCCTGACGGGCGTCTGGAGCCCGCTCGATTTCACCCGTCAACGTCGCTCGTGCCCCGGCCAACGGGCTTGCCATGCCGGCGGTTCCGTCGATCAGGAGGGCAGCGCGCGGATCGCGTTTGAAGTGCCGCGTGTGATCGGCGAGGTCGGACAGGAGCAGGATGGGGCTGGCGTCGTGGTCGACGGCGAGAAGGACGAGCGAAACGTAGGGAGCCCCGCGGCCGTCGACCGTGCCGAGCGCCGCCCGCGCGGTGCTGCGGACGAGGCGACGAATGGTCAGGGCCGGCATCTCGGTCATGATGCTCCACGCTCCCCTGACCACGCTGCAGCGCAAAGTGTTAAGCGATGTGTACCATCATATAGTACGCCGTCGCTTAACGAGACGCTTGGGCCGCGCGGGTCGAATGGCAGGCAGCGCCTATTGTCAGGGATGCTGCAATGCGACAGAAGAAGCGCTGAGCAGCACAAATCGAGACCAGACCTTGACCAGCGAAGCGCCCGCCATCCCTCGTCCCGCCAGGCATCCGATCGAGCTCGGCCGACCGGTCGAGATCGCTCCCGGCATCCTCTGGCTCAGGCTGCCGCTGCCCTACGCGCTGGACCACGTGAATGTCTGGCTGCTCGACGACGGCGATGGCTGGACGCTCGTCGACACCGGGATCGGCGACCAGCGGTCGCGGGCGATCTGGGAGCGCCTCTTGGCCGAGGACCTCGCCGATCGGCCCATCCGGCGGATCGTCGCCACCCACTTTCATCCGGATCATATCGGCCTCGCCGGCTGGCTCGCCGAGCGCCTCGACGTGGCCGTCCTGACCAGCCGGACCGAATGGCTCTCGGCCCGGCTGCTCGCGCTCGATACGACCGAGGGCTATGCCCTGGCGGGACGATCCTACGATGTGGCGGCCGGGCTCGCCCCCGACCTCGTCGAGGCACGCGTGGCGGGCGGCAACCGCTACAGCACCAGCGTCAGCATCCCGCCCGCCGCCTATGCCCAGCTCGCCGCGGGCGACACGATCGAGATGGGCGGGTCATCCTGGCGGGTGCTGGTCGGCGAGGGCCACAGCCCGGAGATGCTCACCTTCTTCAGCGCCGAGCGCAATCTCCTGATCGCCGCCGACCAGGTGCTGCCGCGGATCTCGCCCGTGGTGGCGGTCTGGCCGTCCACGCCCGCCGCCGATCCGTTGCGCGATTTCCTTCGCACCCTGCCGCAATATCTCGAGCTGCCGGAGGACTGCTTCGTGCTGCCCTCCCACGACGCGCCGTTCAGGAGCCTGCACGAGCGGATCCGGACACTCGTCGCCCATCATGACGAACGGCTCGAGCTGACGCTTCGGGCCTGTGCCGAGCCGACCACCGCGGCACGCATCATTCCACGGCTCTTTCGCCGCAAGTTCGACGCGCAGCAGCTCGGCTTCGCGCTCGGCGAGACACTGGCGCACGTCAACTACCTGCTGCACCAGGGCCGCCTCGCCGTCGTCGGCACCGAGGGCGAGGCCATCCTCTACGGCCTGCCCTGAGGGCAGCGGGGTTTACAGTGGCGAGAAGGCGGGTCTAGAGTCCTCCCTCCGCACGGGAGGACGACAGGCTGAAGAACGAGACCAGGCGCGGCAGCCATGATCTGGAGCTGATGCAGTGCTGCCGTTGATCGGCAAGCGTCTGGTGCAGATGCTGCTGATCATGGTGGTGGCGTCGCTCGTCCTCTTCTTCATCTTCGACAGCGATCAGTTCAAGAAGAAGATCGCGGTCAACGAGCTCGGCGGCTTCGCGGTATCGGCCTTGAGCGATGCCGACTACCAGCAATGGCTCGCCAACAAGGGCCTCGATGTGCCCTTCGTCGAGCGCTACGCCCGTTGGGTCGGCGGCGTCCTTAGAGGCGATTTCGGCCATTCCGTCGAGAAGAACACCGATGTCGGCCCGCTCCTCTGGGATCGGCTGAAGAACACCGGCATCTTGGCCTTCTGGGTGTTCGCCTTGATGATCCCGCTCTCGCTCGTGCTCGGCGTCATCGCCGGCATGAAGGAGGGCGGCAAGCGCGACCGGATCGTCTCCTTCGTCGCGGTCTTCACCACCTCGATCCCCGAGATCGCGACCGCCATCCTGCTCACCGTCTTTCTGGCGCTCGGGCTCGGCTGGCTGCCGACCAAGTCGTCGATGATGCATGGCTTCGATCCCTGGGAGCTCGTGCTGCCGGTGCTCACCCTGGTCATCTACTCGTTCGGCTATGTCGCCCGGATGACGCGCGCCTCGATGGCCGAGGTGATGACCAGCCAGTACATCCGCACGGCCGTGCTGAAGGGTCTGCCGCAGAGCCGGGTGATCATGCGCCACGCGCTCCGCAACGCCCTGATAGCGCCTTTCACCGTCATCGTCCTGCAGCTCAACTGGCTGCTCTCGGGCGTCGTCGTGGTCGAGGTCTTCTTCGAGTACAACGGCTTCGGCAAGCTGCTGCTGGAGGCCGCTCTCTTCGGCGACATCTACGTCGTCCAGGCGGCCACCTTCGTTGCCGTGATCGTCGCCGTCCTCTCGCAGATCGTCTCGGATGTCGGCTACATGCTGCTCAACCCGCGCATCCGCTTCGGCTGAGAAAGGGGCGCCATGGCCACCATCGCCGCACCGATCAGCCCGCGCCTGCCGCTGCTCGACCGCCTGCGCCGGCCGCGCGTGCTGCTTGGCCTCGTGGCCCTGCTCTGGCTGCCGCTCACCGTCTACGTGATGTTCGGCGTCGACCGCATGGTCCTGGCTCCGGCGATACCGGCGGCCCTCCTGCTCTACGCGCTCGCCCTGATCTCCTGGCGGGAGAGCGCGGTGGCGGTGATCGGCGTCAGCCTCGTCATGCTCTGGCTCTTCATCGCCGTCCTCGTGCCGTTCCTGCCGCTCATCGACCCGAACCAGCCGGTCCAGCCGTTCGTCATGCCGCTGACCGAGGCCCGCGACATGTTCTTCTGGCTCGGCACCGATTTTCGCGGCCGGGACATGCTGAGCCGGGCGCTCTGGGGCTGCCAGCGCGTGCTGGTCTGGGGCGTCACCGCCACCGTCGTGGCCTATGTCATCGGCACGGCGCTCGGCCTCGTCGCCGGCTATCTGGCCGGCTGGTGGGACGAGATCATCTCGTTCATCGGCAACGTCATCCTGTCGTTCCCGGTGATGGTGCTCTTCATCGTCATCCTGACCTATTTCGGCCCTTCGGGCTTCAACATCATCGTCGCGGTCACCTTCGCCTCCGCCCCGGCCATCATGCGCATCGTCCGCGGCCTCACCCTCGACATCAAGACGCGCGACTATGTCTTCGCGGCGCAGACCCGGGGCGAGAGCCCGCTCTGGATCATGGTAGTCGAGCTCCTGCCGAACGCGCGCGGCCCGATCATCGTCGATGCCTGCCTGCGGCTCGGCTACACGACCGTGGCGATCACCACCCTGACCTTCCTCGGCCTCGGCCTGCAGCCGCCCGACCCGGACTGGGGGCTGATGATCAAGGAGGCGGCGGCCGCGGCCATGCTCTTCAAGTTCTCCTACATGCTGCTGGTCCCGGCCCTCTCCGTCTCCAGCCTGATCCTCGGCTTCAACCTCATGGCCGATGGGCTGCGCGAGATGAGCATGAGGGATTGAGCATGAGGGCAGAGCCCGCCACCCCACCGTTCGGCTCGCTCGACGACTTCCTCGCCTGGGAGCAGCGTCAGACCGCACGCTACGAGCTCCTGCCCGGCGGCGTGGTCCGCATGATGGCGGGAGGGACCTACGATCACAGCCAGATCGCCTCGAACCTGACGGCCGCCCTGCGACCCCAACTGCGTGGCCGGCGGTGCTATGTGCATGCCGCGGATGCCAAGGTCGTCTCGAGGCAGCATCAAGCGCTGGTCTACCCCGGCGTCTTCGTCCGCTGCGGCGAGATCGGGGGCAAAGCCTCGGTCGTCGACGATCCGGTCGTCATCTTCGAGGTGTTGTCCGATAGCACGGCGCGACACGACCTGACGCGCAAGCGGCTGCTCTACAAGTCGATGCCGTCCGTTCGCGTCGTCGTCTATGTCAGCCCCGACCAGCACCGGCTCGATATCGTCCGTCGCGGTGGCGACGGCAGGTTCGATGACGAGGTGATCGAGGGTGCCGAGGCGACCTTGGCGCTGCCCGAGATCGACGCCTCGCTGACGCTCGGCGAAATCTACGAGGACACGAGCCTCGCGGCCGGGGTGGAAGAGGGTTCATGACCGAAGAGACACCGATTCTCGAGTGCCGGGACCTCTGCATCTCCTACTTCACCCGGGCCGGCGAGATTCCGGCGGTGGTCGACTTCAACCTCACCGTGATGCCGGGCGAGGCGGTCGGCATCGTCGGCGAGTCGGGCTGCGGCAAGTCGACCGTGGCGCTCGCCATCATGCAGTATCTGGGCTCGAATGGCCGGATCGTCGCGGGCGAGATCCGCTTCCTCGGGCGGGACCTGACGACGATGGCGCCGGAGGAGCTGCGCCAGATCCGCGGCTCCAGGATCGCCATGGTCTATCAGGAGCCGATGGCGTCCCTGAACCCGTCGATGACCATCGCCCGCCAGCTCATGGAGGTGCCGCTCTACCACGAGGAAGGCTGCAGCGAGGCGGACGCGAGGAGCCGCGCCCTGGAGATGCTGGGCAATGTCCGGCTGCCCGATCCCGCGCGCATCATGGATGCCTATCCGCACCAGATCTCCGGCGGCCAGCAGCAGCGCGTCGTGATCGCGATGGCGCTGCTCTCCAACCCGAGCCTGCTTCTGCTCGACGAGCCGACGACGGCCCTCGACGTGACGGTCGAGGCCGGCATCGTCCAGCTCGTGCGCGAGATCAGCGAGCGCTTCGGCACCTCGATGATCTACATCTCGCACAATCTCGGGCTGATCCTCGAGACCTGCGACCGGATCACGGTGATGTACTCGGGCGAGGCGGTCGAGGAGGGCAGCGTCGAGCAGGTCTTCGACCGGATGCGCCATCCCTACACCAAGGGCCTCTTCAACTCGATCCCGCTGCCCGGCGCCGACAAGCACCGGCGCCCGCTGATGCCCATCAGGGGCCAGCTTCCCCTGCCACACGAGCGGCCGGTGGGCTGCAATTTCGGTCCGCGCTGCGATCATTTCCGCGCCGGCGTCTGCGATGCCGGGCCGATCGCCATGGCGACGGTGCCGATGCACCAGCGGCACTACACCCGCTGCGCCAGGTTCGCGGAGATCGACTGGGCGGCGCGGCCGGAAATGGCCGAGGCCGCCGCCTCGGCCGATCTCGGCGAGGTGGTGCTGCGCGTCGAGGGCATGAAGAAGTACTACGAGCTGCGCGACAGCTCGCTCATGGCGCTGCTCGGCGGCCGCTCGGTGCGCACGGTGAAGGCCAACGAGAAGCTCGATTTCGAGGCGCGCGAGGCCGAGACGGTGGCGATCGTCGGCGAATCCGGCTGCGGCAAGTCGACCTTCGCCAAGGTCATGATGGGGCTCGAGACCGCGACCGAGGGCAAGGTCATCCTCGACGGCAAGGATCTGGCGCAAACCCCGGTCGAGCAGCGCCGGCCGCAGGTCGTGGGCCACCTGCAGATGGTCTTCCAGAACCCCTTCGACACGCTCAACCCGAGTCACACCGTGGGCGGTCAGATCGGCCGGGTGATCAGGAAGTTCGGCGTCGAGAGCGACCCGGCCAAGGTCGAGGCCCGGGTGATGGAGCTGCTCGACATCGTCAAGCTGCCGAGGGACTTCTACAAGCGCCGGCCGCGCCAGCTCTCGGGCGGCCAGAAGCAGCGCGTCGGCATCGCCCGCGCCTTCGCCGGCAACCCCAGGGTCGTCGTCGCCGACGAGCCGGTCTCGGCCCTCGATGTCTCGGTGCAGGCCGCGGTCAGCCAGCTGCTGATGGACATCCAGCGCGAGAACCGCACGACGCTGATCGTCATCAGCCACGATCTCTCGCTGGTGCGCTACCTCGCCGACCGGGTGATCGTCATGTATCTCGGCATCATCGCCGAGCAGGGCAGCACCGAGGAGGTCTTCGCGCCACCCTACCATCCCTACACCGAAGCGCTGCTTTCGGCCGTGCCGATCGCCGACACGTCGATCCAGAAGAAGACCATCGTGCTGCAGGGCGACATCCCGTCCGCCGTGGACCCGCCGCCCGGCTGCCCGTTCCAGACCCGCTGTCCGCGCAAGCTCGGTGCCATCTGCGAGACCGAGGAGCCGCCGATCCGCGTCTTCGGGACCGGCCATCGGATCGCCTGCCACATCGAGCCCAGGGTGCTCGCGGCGATGGAGCCGGTCATCACCATACCGCCGGAGCAGGCGGCGGAGTAGGCCTCGAGCCTGCCCCTGAAATGCTCATGGCCTGCGGCAAGGTGCGGCCGGTCGATTGATTCGTCGGCCATGACAGGCTAACTGCGATGGTTCAGGCCAGCCGCCGGCCGCCGGGACAAGTTCTTGATCACGTTGTACATCGTCGCGATCCTGCTGCTGCTGCTCCTGTCGGCATTGTTCTCGGGTAGCGAGACCGCCGTCACCGCCACCGGCCGGACGCGGGCCACGGGCCTGGCCCAGGCCGGCAACCGGCGCGCCGGCACGCTCTTGGCGCTGCTCAACGACCGCGAGCGGCTGATCAGCACGCTCCTGCTCGGCAACAACATCGTCAACATCATGGCGGCGGCGCTCGCCACCGACGTGCTTCTCAGGATCTTCGGCAGCGCCGGGGTGGTCTATGCCACGGCCGTCATGACGGTCCTCATCGTCATCTTCTCCGAGGTCGTGCCGAAGACCGTGGCGCTCCGCCACCACGACACGCTCGCCCTGTTGCTCGCGAGGCCGCTGCGCGTCATTGTCCTGCTCTTTCGGCCCTTCACCACGGCCATCGGCTGGGTGGTCAGGCTCGTGCTCCGGGGCCTGCGCATTCCCACCCATGGCGGCGACGTCATCTCGGCGAGCCAGCAGCTCCGCGGCCTGATCGACGCCTTCGAGGCCGGCGGAGAGCTCGCCAAGCACGCCGGCGACATGCTCGACGGCGTGCTCGACCTCGAGCATGTCACGGTCGACGAGGTGATGACCCACCGCCGGCGGGTGACGGCGCTCGACGCCTCGATGACCATCGAGGCGGCCGTGGCACGGCTGCGCGACGAGCCCTACAGCCGCTTTCCGGTCTATCGCGGCTCGAGCGACCACATCGTCGGCATCCTGCATCTGCGCGACCTGCTCACGGCCGTCGCCGACCGCGAGGCGGGCGCCAGCCGGACGGTCGGCGAGATTACCCGCGATCCCTGGTTCGTGCCGGAGACGACGCCGCTGCGAAAGCAGCTCGAGCAGTTCCGCAAGAAGAAGCAGCACATGGCCTTCGTCGTCGACGAATATGGCGATCTGCAGGGCCTGGTAACGCTCCAGGACGTGCTCGAGGCCATCGTCGGCGAGGTCTCCGAGGCCGACGATCGCGAGTTCGACGAGATCGAGCGCCTGCCCGACGGCACGCTTCAGGCCTCCGGCACCACCCAGGTCCGCCGTCTCAACCGGCTCCTCGATTGGGACCTGCCGGAGGACGACGCGGTGACCCTCGCCGGCCTGGTCATCGACGTCGCCGAGCGCATTCCCCTCGAAGGCGAGACCCTGGCGATCGGCCCCTATCAGGTGACCGTCAGGAAGCGCGAGCGCAACCGCCTGTCGCTCCTGACGATCAGCCGCGCCGACCCGGACGCCGACGCCTGACCCTTTCGGGCACGGTCTTGCCGCCGCGCCGCGCGTGAGCCGCCGGCTGCGTGCTTGCCGGATGCGGCGCAGGCTCTAAGCTCGGGGCAGGCCAGGATCGGGGGAAGCGTCCATGTCGAACGAGCTCATGCTGCGGTTGATAGAGAGTCTCGCCGGGACCATCGAGAGCCATGCGGAGCAGCTCACGCGCCTCGATCAGGCGATCGGCGATGGCGACCACGGCATCAACATGGCGCGCGGCTTCAAGGAGCTGGCGGCGCAGAAGGAGGCGATCGCCGCCCTGCCCCTGGGCGAGGCGCTGAAGAAGGCGGGCATGACGCTGGTCATGAAGGTCGGTGGCGCCTCGGGCCCGCTCTACGGCACCCTCTTCATCGACATGGGCAAGGCGGCGCCGGCGACGGACCCGACGCTGGCCGATCTCTCGGCCATGCTCGATGCCGGAATCAAGGGTGTCATGGCACGCGGCAAGGCCGAGGTCGGCATGAAGACGATGCTCGACGTGCTCTGCCCGGTGGCCGACACGCTGCGCTCGGTGGTCGAGCGGGGCGAGACCGACGGTCTCGACGAGCGGATCATCGCCGCCGCCGGCCACGCGCTGCACCGCACCTCCTACCTGGTGGCGAAGCGGGGCCGGGCGTCGTTCCTGGGCGAGCGCTCGAAGGGCCATATCGATCCGGGCGCCTGCTCCTCCGCCCTGCTGATCGGTGCCGTGGTCGGCGTGCTCGCGCCTTCGCCGCCGAGCTGAGCGGCTGCGAATGCGAGCGGGTCGTGGCCGGTCCCGACGATTTCGTGCTACGCCGCCAGACGTCACCACGCGCGAGGGAGTCCCGGCCATGAAGAAGCTGATCAACGACGTCGACGCCATCCTGAGCGAGAGCCTGGGCGGCTTCGCCCGCGCCCACGGCGATCTCGTCAGCCTGAGCGAGGACCCGCTCTTCGTCCGCCGGCGGGCGGCCACGCCGCCGGGGCAGGTGGCGCTGATCTCGGGCGGCGGGTCGGGCCACGAGCCCATGCATGCGGGCTTCGTCGGCCGGGGCATGCTCCATGCGGCCTGCCCGGGCCAGGTCTTCACCTCGCCGACCCCGGACCAGATGGTGGGAGCCGCCGGGGCCGTGGATGGCGGGGCGGGCGTGCTCTTCATCGTCAAGAACTACGAAGGCGACGTCATGAACTTCGACATGGCGGCGGAGATGGCCTCCGGTCCCACGGCCCGCGTGCTCACCAATGACGATGTCGCCGTCGAGAACTCGAGCTTCACGACCGGCCGGCGGGGCGTCGCCGGCACCGTGATCGTCGAGAAGATCCTGGGTGCCGCGGCCGAGGAAGGCATGGCCCTGGCGGAGCTTCAGGCGCTCGGCGAGCGGGTCAACGGCGCCACGCGCTCGATGGGCTGCGCCCTCACGAGCTGCACCGTGCCGGCGGCCGGCCGCCCCACCTTCGACATCGGCGAGAGCGAGATGGAGATGGGGGTCGGCATCCACGGCGAGCCGGGCCGGCGGCGGGTGGCGCTGGCATCGGCCGCTGCCATCGTCGAGGAGATGATGGCGGCGATCCTGGGCGATCTCGGTGCCCGCAAGGGCGAGGACGTCCTCCTCCTCGTCAACGGCTTCGGCGCCACGCCGCTCATGGAGCTCTACCTCGTCTACAACGAGGCGGTGCGCCGGGCCGAGGGGGCCGGGCTCACCGTCGCCCGCTCGCTGGTCGGCAACTGGTGCACCTCGCTCGACATGGCCGGCTGCTCGCTCACCCTGACCCGCCTCGACGCCGAGACGGTGCGTCTTTGGGACGCGCCGGTGCACACGCCGGCCCTGCGCTGGGGATGCTGAGCGAGGCGCTTCTTGCCGCGACCGGGGCAGCCGTCGGATCCGATCCCGAGCTCGACCGGCGGCTCGCCAGGGAGCTCGGAGCACCGCCCGCCGCCTACACCGCCTCGATCGACGCCGCCCTCGACCTGATCCGCCATGCGCTGCCCGGCTGGGACTGGCATCTCGGCTGGCATGCCGACGGCATTCGCCCCTATGCCAGCCTGCATGACAGGGCGCGCACGGCGCATGTCCAGGCGGCCGGCCCGACCGTGCCCGTGGCGCTGCTCCGTGCCATGGCCGAGGCGCTCAGCCATGCGCCCGCGACAGGCGGTCCGCCAGCCGCGCCGGCTCCGGCAGGCGATAGCGGCCGGTGAAGGCCATCACCGCCGCGAGCGCGGTGTCCAGGTCGACGAGGTGGCCGATGGAGACGAAGAGCGGCCGGCAGCCGGCTTTGGTGCGGAGCACGGCGCCGATGATCTCGTCCTTGTCGTGGAGCGGGCTCGCGGCGCCACGCCCGGGCCCGGGCTCGGCGAAGCGGCCGATCAGCCGGGACTTGGCGACCCCGACCACCGGCCGGTCGAGCAGCACGCCCAGGTGGCTGGCGTAGCCGCAGCGGCGGGGGTGGGCCCGGCCCTGGCCATCGACCATCACGAGGTCGAACGGTGTCTCGAGCAGCGCCAGGACCGCCAGGGCAGCCGGCGTCTCGCGAAAGGAAAGGAGGCCGGAACGGTAGGGAAAGCGGACCGGCATGGCGAGCAAGGCGCTCTCGACGAGCTCGAGCGTGCCGGCCTCGACGACGACCGCGGCCGCGAAGGCGGTGTCGCCGTCCCGGCTGAAGTGGACATCGACGCCGGCGACGCGCCCGGGGTCGAAGTCGGCGGGTGCGGCCTCGATGACGCGGTGCCGCAGCGCCTCCTGCACCGCCCGGGCCTCGGCCGGGTCCGTGGGCCAGTCGTTCGCCGTCTCGTCGCTGCTGACCATCCGTGTCGTTCCCGTTAAGGTGGCGTCAACGAAGCATGGGGAGAGACCGCTCGTGACCGGACCGAAGCTCAAAACGCCAGCCGGCGCCACCGACACGCACATGCATTTCTACGGCCCCTATGACCGCTGGCCCCTGCCGGCGACCAGCTGGAACCGCCCGCCCGAGGCGACCTTGGCCCAGTACCGGGAGGTGCAGAAGCGGCTCGGGCTCGAGCGGGTCGTGGTCGTCCAGGCGGCCGGCTATGGGTACGACAACACCGTCACCATGGACAATGTCGGCGCCATCGGCGAGACGGCGCGGGCCATCGTCGTCGTGCCGAAAGGCACGGACGAGGCCGAGCTCGAGCGCCTGAACCTGGCCGGGGCGCGGGGGCTTCGGGTCTTCATGCTCAAGGGCGGCGTCTACGACTGGGCCGATCTGCCGGAGCTCGCCGCCATGGCGAGGCCCTTCGGCTGGCATCTGCAGGTGCAGCTCGACGGCCGCCTCTTGCCCGAGCATGTGGACGCCCTGCTCGGCCTCGACGTGCAGCTCGTGATCGACCACACGGGCAAGTATCTCGAGCCCGTCGATGTCGATCACCCGGCCTTTGCCTCGTTGCGCCGGCTGGTCGGGGCGGGCTGCTACGTCAAGCTTTCCGCCCCGTACGAGACCTCGAAGGCCGGCCCGCCGACTTACGACGATGTGGGCCGGCTGGCGCGGGTGCTGGTGAAGGATGCGCCCGAGCGGATGCTCTGGGCCAGCAACTGGCCGCATCCCGGCCACGCGCCCAAGGACGACGCGATGCTGCTCGACACGCTGCTCGCCTGGGCGCCGGACGAGGCCGACCGCCGGCTGATCCTCAGGGACAACCCGGCCCGACTCTACGGCTTTCAGGGGTAGAGGTCATGGCGACAGTCGAGACGCTGCTGCTGGAGCCGGGGACCGACGTGCCGAACTCGGCTCTGCCCGTGCTCCTCTACCGAGCCGCGTTCGCGGCCGAGCCCGGGCTCGCGGATCGGCTGGAGCGGGTCTTTCAGGCCAATGGCTGGCGCGGGCTCTGGCGGAACGGCATCTTTCCCTACCAGCATTTCCACGACGACGCGCACGAGGTGCTGGGCATCGCCCGAGGCGAGGCGGTCGTGCAGCTCGGCGGCTCGAGCGGGCCGGAGGTGAGGGTGCGGGCCGGCGATGTCGTGGTCCTGCCGGCGGGAACCGGGCACAAGCGCCTGTCATCCAGCGCCGATCTCCTGGTCATCGGCGGCTACCCGCCGGGGCAGGAGGGGCCGGGCGTGCTGCGACCCTCGAACGACAGCATCAGGGCGATGGCCGCGCGCTCGGCCGCCGTGGCGCTGCCCGAAACCGATCCCGTCGAGGGGGCAGGGGGTTCCCTGACCCGGCTCTGGCGCGGCGGCGACGACGCGGGGGCCGTTTGATGCGCGGCTGGGGGCTCGCGGTCGCGTTCTGCTTGGCGCTCGGCGCCACCGTGCCGGCACTGGCCGACGACGCTGGCGGTGCCAAGGGCAAGACGCTCGAGCAGCTCAAGGAATTGGAGGGGGCGGCGGCCGGTGCTATCGACGCGCCCGCGGCCGAGCCCCTGACCAAGGCGAAAGCCGCTGCCGTCGACCCCAAGGGGGCGGCGCCGCTCGATGATCCGCTGACCTGCCTCGCCCGCACCATCTACTGGGAGGCGAAGGGCGAGGACGTGGCGGTGATGGAGGCTGTCGCCAACGTGGTCATGAATCGCCTCGCCGACGGCTCCTATCCGGACACCATCTGCGGCGTGGTCACGCAAGGCGAGGACGGCGGTCCCTGCCAGTTCTCATGGTGGTGCGATGGCAGCTCGGACAAGGTCGAGGAGCCGGATCGCTACGCCATCACCACCGAGGTGGCGCGCCGAGCGCTCAACCAGAAGTTGCCCGATCGCACCGATGGTGCTCTCTTCTTCCACGGCTCAGCCGACACGCCCGATTGGGCGGGCAAGATGACCAAGACCGCAACCATCGGCGATCTCGTCTTCTATCGTCCGAAGAAGACGGGCGGTGGCTAGCAGGGCCCGGGAGGGAGCCCTGTCGCCATGCCCTCGTCGATTCTTCCGGCTCAGCCCTTCTCGGCGTGGGCGCCGATGAACCAGGCATCCTTGTCGACCGCCCGGCTGACGGCGGTGAAGAGGTCGGCGGTGTCGTAATCGCCCGCGTCGTCGGCGGTCGAGATCGAGTCCCGAACGGCCTTGCCGAAGGTCATCAGCCGCTCCTTCAGGGCCTCGACATGCTCATGCTGCCTGGTGATGTCGGTCGGATAGGCCGCGAGCGTCGTCTCCTCGGAAACGACCTGCGCCGTTCCCTTGGCCAGTCCACCCAGGATCACGCAGCGCTCGGCGATCGTGTCGGCGTGGCCGCGAAAGCGCTGGGCGACCTCGTCGAGCAGCAGATGAATGCCGATGAAGGAGGGGCCCTTGATATTCCAGTGGGCGTGCTTGATGGCGAGCACGAGATCGAGCGTCTCGACGAGCCGGGCGTTCAGCTCCTCGATCATCTGCTCGCGGACGGAACGATCGAGATCCTCGACGAAGGCAGTCGGCATTCCAATATCCTTTCGTTTCTTTTCCGCCCCGGTGAGAAGCGGTGGCGCCGCGATCGACCGTCGCAAGGCGGCGGCTCGCGTGCGGCCCGGATGATGGAACGCCTGCGCGCGGCCAAGGTTCCACGTGGACTCGCGGTCCCGACATGGCAGCGTCGACCGACACTAGGACATATAGCCTAGCTCGAGCCGAAACGCAAGCATGGCCCGGGTTTGCTCGGCAATTCGGGCCCGGCTCGGGCCCGAACCGGGTCCGTGTGCCGAGCATGTTCGACAGCTTGGAGGTGGAAGTCCTCTACCCAGCCTGATGGCGGCGAAGGGTTAGCGAAGCACAAGGGCGTCGTCGCGAGGCGGGGTCTGAAGGCAGTGTGGAGCAAACCCGCGACCCGATGGACAAGAACCGGATAGGAGGCTGTGCAGGGCGGACGAGCGGGCGGATGACCGCGAAGTCCACGGCCATCAAGGGCCTGTGCAGTAGATTCGGCGGGTGCGCGGTGGCCACCCCACGCAAGCAGGCTTGCGTGGGGACCCCGGGGGAAGGCGGTCGAACTTACCTCGGGAGGTCTGCGCCGTGCCTCGACCTCGGGGCTGAGCCCGTCGCAAGGCGGCTGATCGCGGCGCAGAAGTCAGCAGAGGGCATAGTAGGCGGGCAGGTAGCTCACCGAAGGCCTGAACGTTGGAAGCGGCAAGTAGGACGAGGGATCTCGTGTCGACCAGGCGGCAGAAGAACCAGCTGGAGCTGGCCTTTGGGGAAGGGGTGACGGGTGAAGCCCGAAGCGCCGCCCCCGAAGGGACCGAAGCCGATACGGCGGCCCCTCGGCTCGAAAGCCCGGCGGTCCTGGGACCGCTCATGGAGGCGATTGTCGAGCGTGACAATCTGCGCAAGGCGCTGGCGCAAGTCAGACGCAACAGGGGTGCGCCGGGCGTCGACGGGATGACCGTCGACGACCTGCCACTCTACCTCAAGAACCACTGGTCCTCGATCAGGAGCCAGCTGCTTGCGGGCACCTACAAACCGCGGCCGGTGTTGCGTGTCGAGATCCCGAAGGTCGGCGGGGGTGTTCGCGCTCTCGGCATACCGACGGTTCTCGACCGCTTCATCCAGCAGGCGGTGCTGCAAGTGCTTCAGGCGGTTTGGGACCCGACGTTCTCGGACGCGAGCTATGGCTTTCGTCCCGGTCGATCCGCGCATCAGGCGGTGGCCCGGGCGCAAGAGCATATCGCCGACGGGCACGGCTGGGTCGTCGATC
>CAYMTA010000012.1:0-4738 GCA_964393275.1 uncultured Geminicoccaceae bacterium
TTCGCCGAGCTCGCCGGCCACAAGATCGGCGTGCGCGGCGGCACGACCACCGAGGCGACGCTCAAGCGCGAGCTCGACAAGGAGAAGCTGAACGTCGAGATCGTGCCGATCGAGGACCACGAGGCGGCCCTGGGCCAGCTCGCTGAAGGCGCCATCGACGCCTACTTCGCCGACCGCGCCATCCTGATCTATCTGCTGCAGGCGAGCGACCAGAAGGACGAGCTCACGGTCGGCCAGCGGCTCTACTCGATCGAGACCTACGCCCTGGCCCTGCCGCTCGACGATCGCGCCTTCAGGATCGCCGTGGATCGGGCGCTGAGCCGGATCTACCGCTCGGACACGATCGACCAGATCTACAAGGCCAGCTTCGGCGACGTGGCGCCCGGCGACATCCTGCGCGCGGTCTACGTGCTCGGCGCCCTGCCGGATTAATCGGCCGGCAACTCCAATGCCCAGGCCGCCAGCGCGTCGCGCAGGTCGCGGGCGCGAAGCGTGAAGTCGTCGATCGCCCGCCGCATGGCCGGTGGCGGCACCTCGACCGCGTCGCGCGCCCGGCGGCCCGCCTCGTCCTCGATCAGGACGGCGATCCGCCGGGGCCGGCCGGATGGCGGCAGGACATAGCCGACCAGTGCCGTGGCGAAATCGAGCGAGCCGGTCTTGGCCCAGACCCGAAGCGCCGTCTGGCCCGTGTCCAGCCGGCGCTCCAGGCTGCCGGACCAGCCGGCGGCTGGCAGCAGCGAGATGATCCGGTGCCGCGTCTCGGCGAGGCCGAGGATCGCCAGGAGCTGGTTCGGCGTCGCCCGGGCCGCCGGATCGAGCCCGGAGTGGTTGGTCAGGACGAAGCCCCGCCAGTCGGTCGCCGGCAGCGCGCCCTGGACATGCGCCAGGAGCAGCCCCGCCGATTGCCGCAGCGTGCCCGCCCCGGTGGCGGCGAGGCCGATGATCTCCGCGATCTGGTTGTTGCTGTAGAGCAGCATCGCCTGAACGATCTCGCGCAGGGTGCGGCTCTCGAGCTCGGCCACGACCGCGGCTCCGGCCGGAACGGCGGCTCTCGCCGGCTCCGGCAGCCGGACCCCGAGCGAGGCCGCGAGATCGCGGAAGACGAGGGCGGCATGCAGGCCCGCGTCCTGCACCGGCACGCTCGCCGGCTGGGCGAACGGCAGCCGCCCCCAGGCCGGCCCGCGCTCGCGCAGGGCGGGCACCGTCCAGCTCGCGCCGGCCGGCCGCCTGACCCGGTTGAAGGCGAGCGACAAAGCACCGATCCCCGCATTGTAGCCGGCCTCGACGGGCTGCGAGGGGTTGATGACCGCAAGGCGCGGCAGGCTCGCGTCGGCCAAGAGGAAGCGCCCCTGGACGGCGACGATCTTGGCCTGCCGGAGCGCCCAGGCGAGGTCCATGAGGCCGTCGATGTCGAGGAGCGGATCGCCGCCGCCCTCCAGCACGATGTCGCCCTCGAGCCGGCCGGCCGCATCGACCGCACCGATGGAAAGCAGGCGCGTGGTGAAGCGATGCCCGGGACCCAGCGCATCGAGCGCCCCGATCGCCGTCACCAGCTTCAGCGTCGAGGCCGCCGGGGCCGGCTGGTCGGCCCGGTGCTCGACCAGCCGCCGCCCCGTGTCCAGCTCCTCGACGACGATCCCCACCTGATCCGGCTCGAACCCATGGGCATGGACCAGCTCGCCCAGAGTGACCGCCCCGGCCGAGCCCGCCAGCAGCAGCCAGGCGACGCCGAGGATCAGCGCGGCGCCGCGCATGTCAGAGCTCGCGCAGCCAGAACTGCATCGGCTTCGCGCTCGGCACATCCTCGCCCACATCCTTCCACGGGAAGGTGGTGGTCAGCCCCGGCACCGGCGCATAGCCACGGCCGCGCCAGAAGGCATCGAGCGGCCGATAGCCCGCCGGCCGGAGCGGATGGTCCTCCGGCCGCACCACCGCGCAGAAGGCCGCCAGCCTGAAGCCCTGCCGACGCGCGGCCGCCTCCCGCTCGTCGAAGAAGGCATGGCCGATGCCGCGTCCCCGGAACTCCCCGAGCAGCACCGACTCGGCGAGATAGAAGACGTCCCCGGGCGCCAGGCCCTGCCGGGCGAAGGGCGCCTTGAAATCCTCGTGCTCGCCCGCGAGCGGTGCCGCCGTCGCGGCGCCGACCAGCGTGTCGCCGGCCAGAGCCGCGACGACCAGCGCCCCCGGGGCCCGGGCGAAGCGCTCCAGATACCAGCGCTCATAGGCGAGGTCGCCGTCGTAGAGATAGGGAAAGGCGCGAAAGACGCTGATGCGAAGCTCGGCCAGGGCCGGCAGGATGGGATCGATGGCCGGCCCGGACACCGGCACGACGCGAACCGCACGAGGCTCAGCCACCGCCCCGCACCTGGGCGATCCAGTCCCGGAGATTGTAGCAGGTCGTGACGCGGCCGATCAGCCCGTCCCGGATGGCGAGGAAGGTGCCGGCCCGCAGCTCGTAGGTCTGCCCCCGCGCCTCGGGCAGCCCCTCGTCGGTGGCGATGTAGCGGCCCTTGACCATGAATTCCGCCGCCGCCCGCTCGCCCGATGCGGCCGTCATCACCACGAGGTCGAGCACCTCTTCCTCGTAGCAGCGGGCCATGTGGCGCAGGAACGCGCGGAACGCCTCGATGCCGTGGCGCGTGCCACCCTGGTTCACCTCGTGCACCACATCGGCGGCGAGGCAGGCGAGCATCGCCTCGATGTCGCCGCTATTGAAGGCGGCGTAGTAGCGCCGGACCAGGGCCTCGCTCATCGTCACTCGTCATCCCTCCGGCAAGCCGTCCGACGCTAGCTAACCGACGCACCCACCCACCGCAAGAAGCCGTTCGGCCTTGACAGCTCCGGGCCGATTTCAGCATAAGCATTTCTGTTGGTGAAGAACTACACGATAACAGTCCTTTATCGTCAGATCACGCCGGAGGAAGCATGCGGCGCAATCTCGACACCGGCCTCCTGCGCGCCTTCGTCGCCGTCGCCGAGACCGGCGGCATGACCGCCGCGGCCCGCCAGCTGCACCTGACGCAGGCGGCGATCAGCCAGCAGATCCGCCGGCTCGAGGACCTGCTCGGGCAGCCCCTCTTCGAGCGCAATCGGCGCGGCCTGACGCTGACCACGCCGGGCGGCATGCTGCTCGCCCGGGCGGAGCGGATGCTGGCGCTGAACGACGAGATCGTGGCGACCATGACCGCCCCCGCCTTCGAGGGCGAGGTGCGCATCGGCGTGCCGCACGACATCGTCTCGCCTCACCTGGTCCCGGTCCTCAAGAGCTTCGACAAGGCCTGGCCCAAGGTCCGGGTCTTCATCGTCGCCGGCCTGACCCTGAAGCTGCTCGAGCTCCTGCGGCAGGGCGAGATCGACCTCTGCCTGACGACGGAAACGGCGCCGCAGAAGGGCGGCGAGACGCTGCTCCGTGACCCGCTCGTCTGGATCGGCGCCCCGGGCGGCACCGCGCATCGGCGCGAGCCGCTGCCGGTGGCGGTCGGCGACCCGGGCTGCATCTTCCGCCACGCCGTGGTCGCTGCCCTGGCCCGGACCGGCCGCGACTGGCGATCGGTCTGCGAGACCAGCAGCATGCCGCCGCTCTGCGCCAGCGTCGAGGCCGATCTCGGGGTCACCGCCCTGCTCGCCTCCGCCGTGCCGCACAACCTCGTGGCCATAGGCGACGCGGCCGGCCTGCCCGCCCTGCCGGACTTCCACATCTGCCTCTATCTGCCCCAGGCCGGGGCCAGCGACATCGCCGAGGAGCTGGCCCGCCACATCCGCCAGTCCCTGGCACCCATGCGCCAGGCCGCCTGAGAGCCGATCGAAAGCCTTCAGCAAGGCTGCGAGGGAATCCCGAGCCGCTCGGCCATCCGGTCCAGCAACCGCGCCGCGACGCCGGCCTCAAGCGTGTCGACCGGGCGCAGATGCGCCAGGGGGTCGCCCAGGAGCTCCGTCGAGGTCTCCGTGCAGAGGCCCATCCAAAGGCGGAGCCGATCCGTCGTCGACGGCGCCAGGTTGAGAAAATGCGCGGTCAGGGAGAGGTCGGCGCCGTCCTGGTCGGCGCTTCTCTCGGCGCACGACCGGCCGAGCGATTGCCGCAGGCGAAGAATGGCGCCCTCGAGCTCGGCCAGCTCGATGTCGCTCAGGCCCGGCCGGAACGTCGCGATCGAAGCCGCCGGTGCCGCCGCTCCCCTGAGCCTCACTGGCCCGGCCCCGCCGGCGTTGGCCCGCTCACGTCCTCGGGCGACGTCGTGCGGGCATCGATCTCGTCGAGCAGTGCCATGAGCTCCTCGAGCCGGATCTCGTCCGCGTCGTTGTACGCGAAGACATCGGTGCACGGATCACCCAGGATCTCCGCCGCGGCCTCGTGGGCGACGGCCATCCACGCCCGGAACAGCCGGGGCGACGGCCGCGCGGCGGCGAGGAAGGCGCCGACGAGGCTGAAGCTTCGGGCACGATGATCGGCCGGATCGACCGGCCGGCCGGTTGCATCGCGCGCCTCCGCGCCGCGCGCATGGGCGGCCTGCCGGGCGAGCAGGCCGCGCACCCGCCGGTTGGCCCGCCGAATTTCGAGAATCTCGGCCCCGACGAAGCCCCTGCCGCTTGCGCACCGGCTCCAGAGCTCGGGGACGACGAACGGACCTGGCGTGCCGGTGGGTCCAGCCTGACGTGTCATCGCTGCCTCTTCGATCGCGCTTTTCGAGCGGGCCCGGTCGGCGCATACTTTTCAACCGCGCGGCACGTGAGTAACGGCGAC
>CAYMTA010000012.1:4838-102942 GCA_964393275.1 uncultured Geminicoccaceae bacterium
AGCGGGCCCGGTCGGCGCATACTTTTCAACCGCGCGGCACGTGAGTAACGGCGACAGGGAAGCCGTCCTCGCCGCCCTCGAGCGGCTGCTCGAAAGCGGCGAGTTCGAGGGCTCGACGCGCCTGCAGGAGTTCCTCCGCCACGTCGTCCAAGGCAAGCTCGCCGGCCGCGAGCGCGACCTGCGCGCCTATGCCATCGGTGTCGACGTGTTCGGGCGACCCGCCGATTTCGACCCGCAGGCCGAATCGCTGGTCCGCGTCGAGGCCGGGCGCCTCAGGCAGAAGCTCGCCGCCTACTACGCCGGCCCTGGCCGGAACGATCCCGTCCGCATCAGCCTGCCGAAGGGCGGCTACGTGCCCCGCTTCGAGGCGCAGCCGTCCGCCGCCCTGGTCCAGGCGGCGTCCCCGCCGAGCCGGACGGCCATGGGCAGGTGGCGGCGACCCGGCGGCACCGGCCTCCTCGTCCTCGCCGTCCTGGCGATCCTGCTCGGCGTCGCCGCCTATCTCACCCTTGGGCGCGCGCCGACGACGGCGCCGATCGAGGCCGAACGCGCGGCCGAGCCGTCGCACCAGATGCCCGCCCTCGGCGTGCTGCCGTTCGAGCCGCTCGACGACGACCCCGGCACCGTCACGGTGGCGGGCGGCCTGACGGCCCTCGTCACCGCCGACCTGACCCACTTTCGGCAGTTCTTCGTCCTCGCCCGCCGCAGCGCCGCGGCCCTGGCGGAGGACGGCGGCGATCCGATCCGCAGGGCGGCCGCCGCCGGCCTCGACTACATCGTGGACGGCACCGTCCGGCGCAGCGGCGATGCCTACGTGGTCACCGCCAGCCTGATCTCGACCCGCGACGCCGGGGTCCTCTGGACCGAGACCTTCTCCGGCTCGCAGGCCGGCAACAATGCCCTGGCCCTGGAGCACGAGATCGCCGCCGCCATCGTCACCGCCGTGGCCCAGCCCTATGGCCTCGTGAACCGGCAGCTCGGCCGTGCCGCCGACGCGGCGAACCTGCCAGCGAGCCTCGCGAGCTACGCCTGCATCCTCGAGGCCGACCACTACTATGAGACCTATGATCGGGCGGACTACAGGGTGGCCAAGGACTGTCTCGAGCGCGCGGTCGAGGCGGAGCCGGGCTATGCCCATGGCTGGGCCTACCTCGCCTATCTTCGCCTCGAGGCGCTGCGCTACGGCTATGCCCGCGATCCGGCCGGGCAGGAGCTGGCGGCGGCCCTGGCGGCGGCGCGGCAGGCGGTCCATCTCGAGCCCCTGAACGCGGTCGCCCAGCGGGCGCTGGCGGCCGTGCTCTTCACCATGGGCGACATGGACGGCTTCCGCGAGCACGCCAGACGTGCGCTCGAGCTCAATCCGAACGACAGCGACGCGCTCGCCGACCTCGGCGGCAAGATCGCCTTCTCGGGCGACTGG
This sequence comes from uncultured Geminicoccaceae bacterium, assembly GCA_964393275.1. GTDB lineage: Bacteria > Pseudomonadota > Alphaproteobacteria > Geminicoccales > Geminicoccaceae > SLRI01. The sequence continues at coordinate 6,259 of CAYMTA010000012.1, forward strand.
GAGCGCGGCCTCGCCATGCGCGCTCGGGCGATCGAGCTGAACCCGGCCGCACCGGCCTCCTACCGCATCCCGTTCGTGGTCGACGCCTATCGCCGGGGCGACTACGCCGCGGCGAAGGCCGAGCTCGACCGCATCGATCTGCCGGACCTCCTCATGGCGCGCCTCCTGCGCGCGGCCGTCTACGGCCAGCTCGGCCCACCCGAGAAGGCGGCCGAAGCCGTGGCCGACCTGCTCGAGCTGGCACCGGACGCGGCCAGCCGGGCGGGCGAGTACCTGGGCTACTGGCAGCTCCCCCCGGCGCTCATCCAGGAGCTACTCGGCGGCCTGCATCGCGCCGGGCTGAAGACCACCTGAACGGCGCCGTGCTGCACCCGAACCCGGACCTATCTTGCCCCATCCTCTCGAATGACCGTCTGGGCCAGCTCCCGCACGACCGCCCATGCCTCCTCGACATGCCGCCGCTCGGTCGTGGTCTGGCCGATCGAGAAGCGGATGGCGAAGCGGCCGCGCACGGTGTTCTGGGTGAGGTAGATCCGTCCGTCGTCGTTGAGCCGCTCGATCAGCCGCCGGTTCAGCGCGTCGAGACCCGCCTCGTCGGGCCCCCCCTCCTCGAGCCGGGGCGGCCGGCAGCGGAACGAGAGCAGGCCGAGCACCGGCGGCGAGACCAGCTCGAAATCCGGCGCCGCCTCGATCCAGGAGGCGAGCTCGGCGGTCCAGGCGATGTGGTTGCGCAGCATCGCCTGCAGGCCCGAGACGCCGTAGCTGCGGATCACGAACCAGAGCTTGAGCGCACGAAACCGCCGGCCGAGCGGAATGCCCCAGTCACGGTAGTCGGTGACCTTTCCGGTCTCCCGGCCGGTCAGATAGGCCGGCATGACCGAGAGGGTGCGCACCAGCACGTCCGGCCGGCGCACGTAGTGCGCCGAGCAGTCGAAATTGGTGCAGAGCCACTTGTGCGGGTTGGTGACGAAGCTGTCGACCGCCTCGATGCCGTCGATCATCCACCGCGTCTCGGGCAGGAGCAGGGCGCTGCCCGCCCAGGCCGCGTCGACATGCAGGAAGATGTCGTGCGCCCGGCAAATTCGCCCGATGGCGGCGAGCGGATCGATGCCGCCGACCCCCGTCGTGCCGAGCGTCGCGACCACGCAGGCGGGCTTCACCCCGGCGGCCAGATCGGCCTCGACCATCCGCGCGAGGGCGTCGGCGCGCATGGCGAAGCGCTCGTCGGACGGCACCAGCCGCAAGGCCTTGCGGCCGAGCCCCGCGATCCGCACCGCCTTCTCGATCGAGGAGTGCACCTGATCGGAAGCGTAGACCGCGAGCTTCGGGCCATCGCCGAGCCCGGCCTCGCTCGCCTGCCAGCCGGTCGCCCGCTCGCGCGCGGTGAGGATGGCGCAAAGCGTCGCCGACGACGCCGAATCCTGGATCACCCCGCGCAGGCCCTCGTCCAGCCCCAGCATCCGCCGGAGCCAGTCGAGCACCCGGCCCTCCATCTCCGAGGCCGCGGGCGAGGTCTGCCAGAGCATGCACTGGGCGGCGAGCGTCGCCGTCAGCATCTCGGCCAGGATCGAGGGCGGGCTGGAATTGGCCGGGAAGTAGGCGAAGAAGCGGGGATGCTGCCAATGCGTCATGCCCGGCATGACGATCCGCTCGAAGTCCTCGAGGATCGACGCGAAAACCTCGGGCTCGCCCGGCGCCTCTGCCGGCAGGCGGGAGGCGACGCCGCCCGGCTCGAGCTGGCTGCGCACCGGCCGATCCTCGATGGTCCGCAGGTATTCGGCCATCCAGTCGACGAGCCCGTGCGCCTCCCGGCGAAACGCGTCCAGATCCATCCGACCACCTCCCCCACCCTGGAGGAGGTGTCAGTATCAAAAGAAAGGCGCCGGCGACACCCTTGGGCATCGCCGGCGCCAATCCTCGGAGACTAGGCCTTGACGGCGTATTCGGCGGTCTCGCGCGCGATCCGGCGGATGTCGTGGCGGGCGATGCCGATATCGTCGAGCTCGCGATCGTTCAGGGCAAGAAGCTCCTCATAGGTGCGCCGATAGGTGCGGCGAACGGCGAGATGGCGACGCAGGGCGGCCATCAGGTGACCGAAGCGCGAGGTGTCGCGGCTCTCGCCGCGCCAGGCACCCGCGACGCCGCCGACGGGCAGGGTCATCTGGTTGGTCATGATACAGGTCCTTCAATTTCATGCTGCAGCGCATCATCCACGCGCTGCTCTCAACGATCTGGAATATGGGGCTTCTCATCGCCGGCTACCACGTGACATTTTGCAATGCAGCATTGCCCGCCCGGATGGCCCGGGCTCACGATTCGCTTATCATCGCCAATTCCCGAGCGAGGGCTCAGCGTGACGTGAAGGGCCCCGGGCGCGCCCCCGGTTGGTGTCCGGCACCATCGAGCGTACACCCGAGGATGCCCATTGCTGGAGACCGCGCATGTCCGCCATCATCGAGCGCCCGACCGGCGGCGGGTTCCTCGAGCGTGCGAACCGCGTTCTTTTCGGACCGCCCTTGCCCGCCGCCATGCCGGCGCGCGTCGCCGACGCCATCGCCCGCGAGCAGGCCCGCAGCGAAATCCTGGTCAGCCTGATCCAGCTCGGCGCCATCGTCCTCTTCGCCGTGCTCTACAGCCTCACGCCCAAGGCTTTTCCGCCGAACGTGCCGTTCGAGCCGGTGCCGATCGCGCTTGCCCTCTATGCGCTGTTCACCTTCTGGCGCCTCAACCTCGCCCTGAAGGAGCGCCTGACGCGGCCGATCCTTGCCTTTTCGGTGGTCGTCGACATCGCCATTTTGATGCTGACCATCTGGAGCTTCCACCTGCAATACCAGGCGCCGCCGGCCCTCTACCTCAAGGCGCCGACGCTCATGTACGTCTTCATCCTGATCGCGCTGCGCACGCTCCGCTTCGAGCCGGCCTTCGTCATCCTGGCCGGCGCCAGCGCCGCGATCGGCTGGCTCGTCCTCGTCGCCTATGCCGTGCTCGACGCCGATGGGGTGCGGATCACCCGCGACTTCTCCGAATACATGATGAGCTACAGCATCCTGATCGGCGCCGAGATCGACAAGGTCGTCTCGATCCTCATGGTGACCGCGATCCTCGCCCTCGCGCTCCACCGGGCCCGCAAGCTCCTGGTGCGCGCCGCCGTCGAGGGCCAGGCCGCGTCCGATCTCAAGCGCTTCTTCGCGCCCGAGATCGCCGGCCGGATCACGGCGAGCGACAGCGAGCTGGTGGCCGGCCGGGCCGAACTGCGCGAGGCCGCGATCATGTTCATCGACCTTCGCGGCTTCACCGCGCTCGGCGAGCGCCTGGCGCCGGCCGAGGTGATGCAGCTCCTCGGCGAATACCAGGCGCTCATGTCGAAGGCGGTGCGTGCCGCCGGCGGCAGCATCGACAAGTTCATGGGCGACGGCATCCTCGCCAGCTTCGGCGCCGTCCGGCCGAGCGGGACCGCCGCCGCCGAGGCGCTCGCCGCCATCGAGGCGGTGCTCGAGACCGGCCGGCGCTGGAGCGACGAGCGCGCGGCCCGCGACCTCGCCGGCCCCGCCGTCGCCGCCTCGGTGACCACGGGCACGGTGATGTTCGGCACGGTCGGCGATGCCGAGCGGCTCGAATACACCGTGCTCGGCGAGCCGGTCAATCTCGCCGCCAAGCTGGAGAAGCACAACAAGGTCGAGCGCTCGGCCGGGGTCGTCATGGCCCAGACCTTCGATTCGGCCCTGCGCCAGGGCTTCCGGCCCCGCCTGCGCTGGGACCTGCGCCCGGCCTGCGCGGTCGAGGGCGTCGGCCGCGCCATCGACCTTCGAGTGTGCTAAGGAAGCACAAACGATCTTGTCGGAGGGCGGAGGAATGACACTGTTTCCTGGCTTCCAGGGCCATCGGCTGAGCACGGAGGAGACCGAGATCTTCGCCCGCACCAAGGGCGACGGACCACCGCTCCTGCTCCTGCACGGCTACCCCCAGACCCACGCCATGTGGCACCGCGTCGCCCCGGCCCTGGCCGAGCGCTTCACCGTCGTCTGCGCCGATCTCCGCGGCTATGGCGACAGCGGCAAGCCGGTCGGCGACGCCAGCCACCGGGTCATGAGCAAGCGGACGATGGCGGCCGACCAGGTCGAGGCCATGCGCATGCTGGGCTTCCCCCGCTTCATGGTGGCCGGCCACGACCGCGGCGGCCGGGTCGTCCATCGCATGTGCCTCGATCACCCTGGCGTCGTGACCAGGGCGGCGGTGCTCGACATCGTGCCGACCCGGACGATCTTCGAGGCGACCAACAAGGCGATCGCCGAGGGCTACTACCACTGGTTCTTCCTCAGTCGCCCGGCCGACTTCCCCGAGCGGCTGATCGGCGCCGACCCGATCTATTTCCTGCACCAGAAGCTCGGCGGCTGGTCGGCCGCGAGGAGCAGCGCCTTCGTCCACCCCCTGGCCATGGCCGAGTACGAGCGCTGCTTCGCCAACCCTTCGACCATTCACGCGAGCTGCGAGGACTACCGCGCCGCCGCCACCATCGATCTCGAGCACGACGCGGCGGACGAGGACGCCCGCATCGAGTGCCCGCTGCTGGCACTCTGGGGCAGCCACGGCCTTATGGAGCAGCATTTCGACGTGCTCGAAACCTGGCGCCGGAAGGCGGCCGGCCCGGTGACCGGCGAGGCGCTCGATTGCGGCCACTTCCTGCCCGAGGAGGCGCCGGAGGCGACGACCGAAAAGCTTGCGGCCTTCTTCGCCGGCTGATGGCGCTTTCAATCATGACGAGAGAACCATAGACAGCCTTCGCCCCGTCGTGCATGGCTTGGCCGCAGCGTCCCCCTCCTCGATGGTCGGACAATGAAGCGGCTTTCGGTTCTGGCCTTCCTTCTGCCGCTGCTCGGCGCGGCAGCCGCGGGCCTGATGGGACCCGTCCATGCCGCGACCGTCGAGGTCGTGCCGATCAAGGGTCCGATCGGGCCCGCCACCAGCGATTTCCTGGTCCGCGCCATCGCCGACGCGGCCGCCGACAGGGCCGCTCTCGTGCTGCTCGAGATCGACACGCCGGGCGGCCTCGAGACCTCCATGCGGACCATGGTCAAGGCGATCCTCGACGCCCCCCTGCCGGTCGTCGGCTACGTCGCCCCGCCGGGTGCCCGGGCGGCGAGCGCCGGCACCTTCATCCTCTACGCCACCCACATCGCCGCCATGGCGCCCGGCACCAATCTCGGCGCGGCGACGCCGGTCCAGCTCGGCGGTGGCGCCGAGGACGAGAAGTCGGCGCACGCGACCAAGGCGATCGAGGACGCCGCCGCCTTCCTGCGCTCGCTCGCCGCCCTGCGGGATCGCGACCCCGAGTTCGCCGAGGAAGCGGTGCGCGGGGCCAGGAGCCTGACCGCGGACGAGGCCTTGAAGGCCGGGGTCATCGAGCTGATCGCCAGGGACCGGGCCGAGCTGCTCCAGCGGATCGACGGGCGCATGGTCGATCTGCAAAGCGGTCCTGCCCTCATCGACACCGCCGATCCCGTCATCGTCGAGGTCGTGCCGGGCTGGCGCTACCAGCTCCTCGCCATCATCACCGATCCCAACGTCGCCGCGATTTTGATGCTGATCGGCGTCTACGGGATCATCTTCGAGCTCTTCTCGCCGGGCTTCGTCGGCCCCGGCCTCGTCGGCGCCATTTGCCTCCTGCTCGGCCTCTACGCGCTCCAGGTCCTGCCGGTCTCCCATGCCGGCCTCGCCCTCTTGCTCCTCGGCCTCATGCTGGTCACCGCCGAGGCCTTCGTCCCGAGCTTCGGCATCCTCGGCCTCGGCGGCATCACCGCCTTCGTCGCCGGTGCCGTCCTGCTCGTCGACACGGACGTGCCCGGCTTCGGCGTCTCGCCCTGGCTGATCGGGACCGTGGCGGCCCTGGCGAGCGGCCTCTTCGTCGTCACGCTCGGCCTCGCCCTGCGCAGCCGGGCCCGGCCGGTCGTGACCGGCGCGGAGGCGGTGCTGGCCGGGCAGGGCACGGTCATCGACTGGGCCGACGGCGAGGGCCGCGTCCGGCTCGAGGGCGAGATCTGGGCGGCCCGCGGCCCGAGCGATCTCGACCGCGACATGCAAGTCACCGTCGAGGCGCGCGACGGGCTGGTGCTCGTCGTCGCCCCCCAACCGCCGAAAGGCTGACCCTGGTCATGACCTATCAACCGCTCTTCCTGCTGCTCCTCGTCCCGCTGGTCATCATCTTCATCTCGCTCAAGATCATGCGCGAGTACGAGCGCGCCGTCGTCTTCATGCTCGGCCGGTTCTGGAAGGTGAAGGGTCCCGGCCTGATCATCATCATCCCGGGCCTGCAGACCATGGTGAAGGTGGATCTGCGCACCCGCGTCCTCGACGTGCCGTCGCAGGACGTGATCAGCCGCGACAACGTCTCGGTCAAGGTCAACGCCGTCCTCTACTACCGCGTGCTCGACGCCGACAAGGCGGTGATCCAGGTCGAGGACTTCGACTCGGCGACGAGCCAGCTCGCCCAGACCACGCTGCGCTCCGTCCTCGGCCAGCACGAGCTCGACGAGATGCTGGCCGAGCGCGAGCGGCTCAACGACGACATCCAGCGCATCCTCGACACCCAGACCGATGCCTGGGGCATCAAGGTCTCGAATGTCGAGCTCAAGCATGTCGACATCGACGAGAGCATGGTGCGCGCCATCGCCAAGCAGGCCGAGGCCGAGCGCATCCGCCGGGCCAAGGTCATCAACGCCGAGGGCGAGTACCAGGCGGCCGAGCGGCTGGTCGATGCCGGCCGCATCCTGCACCAGGTGCCCGAGGCCATGCAGCTCCGCTACCTCTCGACCCTGCACGAGATCGCCAACGACCGCAGCAACACCATCGTCTTCCCCTTCCCCGCCAACCTCACCGATTTCCTGGGCGCCATGAAGCCGGGCGGCTGACCGTTCGCGTGTCGTCGGGCCTGGGAGCTAAAAGGGTCGGGACTAATTATAGTGCCCGTCAGAACTAAACGAGTCCTCGTATCTTCTCAAATGTGCGGAATGCGGTGACTGTCTGGGCGAGACGGCCTTGTCCCGGCAGTTGCCGGGACAAGGCCGGCGGACGGGACGCCGATGAGTCCTTGGTCGTAAGAAAAATCGCGGGTCAGCGCGGCGCCTGTCCGCACCTTGTCAACAAACCGAACAGTCGATTGGACGGCAAGCCCGCGTACGGGGATGGCCTGACCATGAGCCTCGAAACCTTCGCAAGTTTCTGTGGCGTCGATGTTATTGAACGTCAGCTCGACGTGCATCTGCTGCCGGATGGTGCCGGCGCCAGCTTCGCCCACACTGCCACCGGCGGGCTCAAGCGCGCCCTGGTCGTGGCCTTGGACCGGGTCATCATTGCTGCGGCGGTGGTCAATCCGCGCCAGATCCGCGACTTCGCCCGGGCGGCCGACCTGCTGGCCAAGACCGACCGGTTAGACGCTCGGGTCCTGGGGTTGTTTGCCGAGCGCATGCGTCCGCAGCCGCGCCTGCCCGGCAGCGCTGCCGACGCCTTGCTGGCGAGCGTGGTCATTCGGCACCGCCAGCTGGCGGTGCTGCGCGACGCCGAGCGCAACCCCGCCGAGGAGTTGGCGGGGCTCGGCATCGATCCCGACTGGCCGGACCACGCCCGCCGCGTGTTTCCCTCACCGCAAGACCCGGACCATCATGCGCCTCGATCCCAGCGGTAGCGCGGCTGCCGTCGAGCGGGTCGACGAACAGGCTGCAACAGCGTGACAACAGATAATTTGTGTGTCAACGATGCACGCAGAGGTTCTGATGGCTCACGGCACGGCAGCGCCACGAAAGCAAGGCCAGAACGACTAGAAGGAGATGACCGATGCATCGACGGCGCCGAGACCCGCACTATCGCCGGGTAGCGCAATGGACCACCAAGCCGATGTCGCTGACATTATTTTGGGCGAGTACCTCGATCTTTTATGATACAGATTCGTGACACCGAGTCGAGCAACTGGGGATCCGCCACACTGCACAGCGGATTGAAAGAGGGTAAGCACAGAAGCTAAGCAGATTTAGCGTTCAGACCAAAACTTACTAATACACAACAATTGGAAACATAGATGCAAGTATTTTTTACAATAGGCTATTTGTTAGTTGGCGTCATTCAGTTCTTTGCGCTATGGGATGGTCTAAACTATGCACTTGGCCTTCCTTCCATAGTAGGATTCATCCTCAGTATATTCCTGACTTACATTCCAATCATTGGAACATTGTTGGGAATTTATGGCGCGGTGAACGTTTGGGGCTGGGATCTAATAAGGGCAGTGCTCTTATTTTTTTGGTATGTACCAGTACTCTTGGTTGTTTTACTTATCGGCGGGATAGGTTCGCTCTTCCAGCGAGGAAGCTAATCGTGTCTCATCCAGCGTTTGAAGATTGGTTTTCTGCTTCTATCCGCCGAAATCGAAAAAGCTTTATGTTGTCCACAGCAACGCTTTTTGCTATGGCCTTCATTATAGTATTGGTTGTGCTATTTTTTCGACCGAACTCCGGTGCTTTGGCGCTTATCTTTCTGTTGTTTGGAGTACCTTTTGTGCTCTGCCAATATATGCTTACAGCACAGCGGCTGCGCGATATGAACGCCACTGGTTGGCTAGCTCTTCTCTGGATTCCAATTGGAATGGCAGACAATTACCTAAATGGTGCCGCATCTGCGGCTTTCGGGATCGTGTTGATCTCTGTTCCCGGCACTCCAGGCCCTAATCGGTATGGCGACGATCCGCTCTTGGAAGGTGCCGAGAGATAACGCGGGGTCAGGACTCTTTATTTCCCCGGTCCCGGCGGGCCGCCGGCGTGCGCCCTGCACGCCCGAGCGCCGCATCCAGCTCCTGCGCGAAAGCCGGATAGACCTCGCGCAGCACATGGGTCACCGGACCACGCAACAGGTCCAGCGCATGCGCCTCGAGCGGCGGGGTCGACCCCGCTCCGGCTGCCACCTCGAAGGCGAAGCCGGTGGCGGTGCCGAGGCTCGCCACCGTCTCGTCCGCGTGCCAGCTCACCAGGACGAAGCGACCCTCCCGTCGCTGGAAGACGCCCCGGTCAGTCACCAGCCAACGCTCCTCGACGCCGGGCGCGGTGATGAAATCGACCTTCTCGACCAGGGTCCGGGGTCCGTGATCGGTGCGGAAGAGGATCACGTTGGGCACCAGCGCCGCCAGATAGGGAGCGCCGAAATTGCCCATGAAGCGGCGGCGGAGCCGGTCGGGCCGGCCGAGCCCGAGCAGGTTCACCGCACCCGTCGCGTCGATCTGGGCACCAGAGAGGAAGAAGGCGTCCAGCCGGCCCTGCGCCGCGCAGTCGAACAGCTCGCGCCCGCCATCGGTGAAAGAGTTGTTCCGCTCGGACCCGAGGATCGAGACGGTCAAACTACCCCCCGCCAGCTCGCGTGCCACCAACTCGCGTGCCAGAAGAGCCGCCGCCGCCGGCACCGGCGAGCTCGCCCCGACGGCGACGTGGCGAAGGCCCAGGAGCAGCCGCGCGATGACCCCGATCATTACTAAAACGCGTTCGGGCTCAGCCATCACACAACCACACATCCAGAAACTTCTTGATGGCAACCGGATCGCGGGCCGCCTCGGCATAGGCCCCGAGCCACGCCCGGTCCGGGCCATAGCGGCCCCGAAGGCCAACCGGCGCCGCGCCCGAGGGTGCTGTGGCGACCCGCTCGACATAGAGGGCGGGAATGGTGCCGGCCGCCCACACATCGTCGGCGAGCAGGTCGTGATCCGCCACCTCCTCGACCGTGACCAGCGTGCGCCCTGCCGCATGCGCCGCCAGCATCAGCTCGCGCCGCACCCCGATCCAGACATTGCCGCGAGCATCGGCGATGGCCGCGTGAAACAGCAGGAAATCCGGGCGGATCGCCGGCACGAGCAGGAGCGGATCGCCGGTGAAAGGGTCCGGGCCGAGACGCCAGTCCGGGCGGAGACCGACCAGATCGGAGCCGATCACCCCGGCCAGCGGCAGATGCGAGACCCCCTTCTCGGCGGCGGTGAGCCCGGCGTGGATCGCGGGGCACGTGCTCTCGGTGACGGTGACGCTGCCCGCCCGCCAGGCCCGGTCGAAGGCCGGCGCCAGGCCCAGCTCGCCGAGCGAGATCGCGGCCGTCTCGACGCTCGCAACACAGCCGGCGGCGATCAGCAGGTCCGCCTGCAGGCCGAGCTGCGGCAGGCCGATCAGGCGAAGCCGCTCCGCACCCCTCCTGATCAGCTCGCGCACGGTGGCGAGCGAGCAGCCGGAATAGTCGGGCGCCAGCGCCAGCGTGGCGCCATCCTGGATCAGCGCCGCGAGCTCGGCCGGGGTTGCGGTCACCCGCTGCCTGCCATCGCGCGGATCGCCGCCTCGGCGGAGACCAGGTCGGCATATTTCTGGCGCATGTCGAAGAGATTGGCGTCGTGCGGCCCGAGCGCCCGGTCGCCGACGCAGTCCTCGATGACGATGGGGCGGAAGTTCCAGCCGATCGCGTCGACCACCGAGGCCCTGACGCAGCCGCTGGTGGTGCAGCCCGCGACGTAGAGCGTGTCGACGCCGCGCCGCACCAGCCAGGGGGCGAGATCGGTGCCGAAGAAGGCGGACGCCTGCTTCTTGTCGATCACGGGCTCGCCCGGTCGCGGGGCCAGCGTCTCGACCACCCGGTTCGCCGGCGCGGTGGCCGTGAGCTGGCGCAGCGCCGGAAGCTTGGTCGCCCAGAGCCCGACATCCGAGCCGTCCTCGGCATAGCAGATGCGGGTGAAGACGACGGGCAGGCCGCGCCCGCGGCAGGCCCGGAGCACCGGCACGGTGGCGGCGACGGCAGCCTCGATATTGCCGCCGCCCAGCATGCCCGGATCGGCGAACGCCTTGACGAAGTCGACGATCAGCAAGGCCGGCCGCTCGCCGCTGCCCATGGCGGCCCCGAAGCCCTGGCGGGCATAGACGTCGCTCTCCATCAAACCACCTCCGAAAGGCTGGCGGGCCCGGCAGTCCCTGGGTCCAGGGCACCCTCTGGCAAGAGATCACCGGCAAGTGCCACGAAGGCCGCCGGCAACGGTGCCGTCACGACCACCGGCGGGCGGCTCGCGTAGAGCGGCAGGGCGATGGACCGCGCATGGAGCAAGAGCGGATCGCCGGGCCTGCCCACCTGGAGCGGGCCGCCATAGACCGGATCGCCCAGGATCGGATGGCCGATGGCGGCCAGATGAACGCGGAGCTGGTGCGTGCGTCCGGTGCGCGGCCGGCATTCGACCAGCGAGCGGCCGCCGCCGCTGGCGAGCACGCGGATGTCGGTGACGGATGCCTGCCCGCCTTCGGAAGCGACCTGCATCCACCAGCCGCGAGCGGCGGTCGAGCGCTTCTCCAGCGGCAGCTCGATCCGCCTCTCCAGCGGGTCCGGCGTGCCCTCGACCACCGCCCAGTAGACCTTCTCCACCCGGCCCTGCTCGAACAGCCGGCCGAGGCGCCGAAGCGCCTTCTTGTGGCGGCCGAGAACGAGGCAGCCCGAGGTGTCGCGATCGAGGCGATGCGCCAGATGCGGCCGGCCCGGCAGGCCGAAGCGGAGCGCCTCCAGATAATCCTCGAGATTGGGCCCGCGCTTGGGCCCCGCATGAACCGGCAGGCCGGCCGGCTTGTCGACGACCAGGATCAGCCCGTCGCGGTAGAGCAGGCGGTCGAGAAGGAAATCGGGCGACCGATCGGAAGCCATGAAGCGCGGCCGAGGCAAGAGTTGCGGCGAACGGGCAAGCCGGGCGATGGAAGCCAGAAACCGGCCGCTGCCGCAACCCCACCCGCGCGGCGCCTAGGCAGCCCGGGCGGCCAGCCGCTCGGCCATGGCGCCATCGACCCGGCGGTCGTAGTCGTCGGCGAGCGCCCGGAGCGCTGCAGCGCCGTCACCCGAATAGGCCGGCCCGTGCATCAGGGCCAGTGTGCGGGGAGTCAGCTCCGCCAGCCGCCGGAGCGTCCCGCCCATGCCGGGGTTGAGGCTCGAATAGCGGAAGAGATCCTCGCCGGCGATGGCCGGGCCGACCACGTCGCCCTCTGTCAGAGCAGGCCCGCCGCCGAGCTGCGAGAAGAGGTCGCCGCAGAGCAGCGTGCCGGTCGATTCCTCGAAGAGCACGCCGGCGTCCCAGCCATGCGGCGTCTGCGGCGTGTCGAGATAGCGCACCCGCTTGCCGCCGCCGAGCTCGATCGTCTCGCCGTCCGCCAGCGCGCGCCCCGCCCGAAGCGCGAAGTCGTCGAGCGAGACCATGACGCCGGTCCGGCCCTGCGCCGGCGTGGCGTTCGGTGCTGCCGCCAGCCACTCGTTCATGGCGCCGCATTCGTCGGCCTCGAAATGGCCATAGGCGATCCAGCGCAGGCGGTCGGCCGGCATGATCCGCTCGAGTGCCGCGCGGTTCGTCTCGAACATCCGGCGCAAGCCGGTGTGGAACATGAGCGGCTCGTCACCGAGCAGCAGGAACTGGTTGAAGGTGAAGCCGGCCGGCGGCGCGATCTCGGTGACATGGGTCGAGAGGCGATAGATGCCGTCGGCGATCTCGTCGACGCGGGTCTCCATGGCGGTTTTCCCTGGCAAGCGGGTGGCGGATCGGGCGGAGAAGACGTGGACTCCCGACCCATTTGACGATACACCTTCGTTTACCGAAATTATCGATAGCGGTCAATATGGCTACACATGGCTGTTTAACGAAATACGGATGACGAGAAGATACACCCTCAACCGACGGGCCGAGCAGCAGGCCCGGACCCGACGCCGCATCGTCGAGGCGACGGTGGCGTTGCACGGCACGGTCGGCCCTGCCCGCACGACCTTCAGCATGGTCGCCGAGCGGGCCGGGGTGCAGCGCAAGACGCTCTATGCCCACTTCCCCGACGAGCCGAGCCTGTTTCAGGCCTGCTCGGCACATCACCTCGAGCAGCATCCGCCGCCGGACCCCAGCGCCTGGGCCGAAGTCGCCGATCGCCCCGAGCGGGTCCGGACAGCGCTCCTAGCGATCTACGGCTGGTACGAGGCGCACGCCGGCCTGATCGCCGCCGTGCTCCGTGACGCCGAGCACCACGAGGGGACGCGCGAGATCACCCGCCTGCGGCTCGGCCCCTGCTTCGCCGCCTGGGAAGCCACGCTGCGAACCGACCGGGACAGCCCGACAGTCGCCGCGCTGATCGGCCTCGCTTTGAGCTTCCACACCTGGCGCACTCTGACCGTGGAGCGCGGCCTCGCCACGACCGCCGCCGCTGCCGCCATGGCGGCCGCCATCACCTCGGCCGGGTCCGCCTGAGCCGCCGCTTCGGTCGAGGCACGTGAGGGGCGAGAGCCCGCTTGCCGGTCCGGCGACATCCCGCCACGATGCCGGCCAACGCCGCCCACCGGATTTGCGCGCCCATGGAACTGACACCCATCCTGCTCGACTGGACCAATCTCGGCCTGCGCTGGCTCCACTTCATAGCCGGCATCGCCTGGATCGGCAGCTCGTTCTACTTCATGGCGCTCGATGCCAGCCTGAAGAAGATTTCGAGCCTGCCCCAAGGCGTCTCCGGCGAGACCTGGCAGGTGCATGGGGGCGGCTTCTACCGCATGTGGAAGTACAGCGTCGCCCCGCCCGAGATGCCGGCCGAGCTCACCTGGTTCAAGTGGGAGGCCTACACCACCCTTTTGAGCGGCCTCGCCCTCCTCGTCGTCGTCTATTACCTCGGTGCCGAGCTCTACATGATCGACCCGGCCAAGGCCGAGCTCGGGCCCTGGACCGCGGCCCTGCTCGGCATCGCCGTCCTGATCGTGGGCTGGATCGCCTATGATCGCCTGTGCAAGTCGCCGCTCGGCCGGGACCAGCGCGTTCTCGCGCTCGTCGGCCTCGTCGCCTTCCCGCTCCTCTGCCTCGCCCTCGACCAGATCGTGACGGGCCGGGCCGCCTTCCTCCATGTGGGAGCCTTGATCGGCACCATCATGGTGGCCAATGTCGCCATGATCATCATCCCCAACCAGAAGAAGGTGGTGGCCGCGCTGCTCGCGCACGAGACGCCGGACCCTGCCCTCGGCGCCCAGGCGAAGCAGCGCTCGGTGCACAACAACTACCTGACGCTGCCCGTTCTCTTCATCATGATCAGCAACCACTACCCGCAGACCTTCGCGAGCCCCTTCAACTGGCTGATCCTGGCGCTGGTCCTGGTGATCGGCGCCAGCATCCGCCACTATTTCAACATCATGCACACCGGCACCAAGCCGCCCTGGTGGCCCTGGGCGGTGGCGGCCCTGGGCGCCGTCATGGCCGCCTGGATCGCCAGCTATCCGGCGACCTCGCCCGACCCCACCGCCAAGAAGGACGAGCCGCCCGCCACCTTCGCCTCGGTCGAGGAGATCGTCCTCGGCCGCTGCTCGATGTGCCACGCGCGCGAGGTCTTCTGGCCCGGCCTGGCGCACGCGCCGAAGGGCGTCGTGCTCGAGACACCCCGCGACATCCGCGTCCACGCCGACCAGATCCGCGCCCAGGCCTACCAGACCCACGCCATGCCGCCCGGCAACATCACCGGCATCGAGGACGGCGAGCGCCGGCTGCTGGCCCGCTGGGTCGATGCCGGGGCACCGGCGCCATGAAGCGGCGCGCTGTCCGGGGCCGCCTCGTCTGGCTCAGGGACGATCCGGCGACCGCGGGTGCCGCGGCGCTGGTCGACATCAAGGACGGGCTCGTCGTCATGGACGGCGAGCGGATCACAGCCGTCGGCCCGGCGAACGTGCTCGCCGCACCCGACCTCGACGTCACCGACTACCCCAACGCCCTGATCCTGCCCGGCCTGATCGACACCCACATCCACTACCCGCAGACCCAGGTCATCGGCTCCTACGGCACCCAGCTCCTCGACTGGCTGAACCGCTACACCTTCCCGGCCGAGCGCCGCTTCGCCGATCCCGGGCATTGCGCCCGCCATGCCCGCTTCTTCCTGGACGAGCTCTGGCGCAACGGCACCACCACGGCCGTCGTCTATCCCACCGTCCATGCCTGCTCCGTCGATGCCATCTGCGCCGAGGCGCTGGCCCGAAGGATGCGGCTGATCACCGGCAAGGTGCTGATGGACGAAGGCCCCGAAGGCCTGCGTGACACGGCGCAATCCGGCTACGACGACAGCAAGGCGCTGATCGCCCGCTGGCACAGGCAAGGCCGGCTCGGCTACGCCATCACGCCGCGCTTCGCTTTGACCTCGAGCGCCGCCCAGCTCGAGGCGGCAGGATCCCTCCTCAAGGAGCATCCCGACTGCTGGCTGCAGACCCATCTGGCCGAGAACCACGCCGAGATCGAGGCGGTGGCCAAGCGATTTCCCGAAAGCTCGAGCTACACCGACGTCTACGACCGCTTCGGGCTCCTGGGTCCGCGCACCCTCCTCGGCCATTGCCTGCATCTGGCCGAGGAGGAGATCGCAATCCTGGCAGCCACCGGCTCCACCGCCTGCTTCTGCCCGACCTCGAACCTGTTCATCGGCTCCGGCCTCCTCGACCTCGCCCGCCTCAAAGGCCGGCCCGACCCGGTGCGCGTGGCCCTCGCCACCGATGTCGGCGGCGGCACCTCCTGCTCGATGCTGCAGACCGCCGCCGAGGCCTACAAGGTCCTGCAGCTCCAGGGCCAGAGCTGGCCGGCGCTCGACGCCTTCCACATGATGACGCTGGGCAATGCCCGGGCGCTCGGCCTCGCCCACGAGATCGGCACGCTCGAGCCCGGCACCATGGCCGACCTCGCCGTCCTCGACCTCGCCCCCACCCCGGCCATCGCCCACCGCCTCGAAGCAATTGAGGACCACGACCTCGCCGCCACGCTCTTCGCCCTCATGACCATGGGCGACGACCGGACGGTGCGCGCCACCTGGGTGGCCGGCAGCCTGGTGCACGAGCGATGCGGCTGAGCACCGCCGCTTGCAGCGGCCCTCCGCCGACGATCGTGTCGCCGCGGCCGAAAATCCGGTCCGGTCGAGATAAAAATTTGCAATATCAATACGTTACAATCATTTCTGCCGTTTGTTCCGGAGGATATTGAAGTTCCTCCTTGACCTATGACCTTCGGGGAACAAATTGGAGATAAGCTCACCGCCGTGCTGCGGTGAGCGGAGAATCCACCCCATAGCTTGAATTACACGAGAGAGTGCGTGCGCAGATCCAAGCTGCTCAAGGCCATCGGCATCGCCATGACCTTTACTTGTATTTTCTTGTTCTTCAACAGCTTCACGAACGTGGATTTCAGTGAGCTCGGCCACCTTCCCCGAATCGAGCTGCTCGCCGTCGCGACGATGGCGGCAATGACCTATGCCGGGTTGCTGGTGTCGGTGGGCGTCGGGTTCGCGGCGCTCGTCCAGTCCACCGGCTATCCGATGGCGACGGCCCAGGAAGGCATTGCACTCTGGGGTCGGGCGAACATCGCCAAGTACCTGCCGGGCAACGTGATGCACTTCGCCGGCCGGCAATTGCTGGCGAAGCGCTTCAACTGGCCGCAAGCGGGAACCTCGAGCGCGTCGGTGCTGGAGCTGGCGCTGCAGGTGCTGATCTCGTGCTCGATCGGCATGGCCGGCCTCTTGATGATCGATCGGATGAACCCCGACCTTGGCTCATTCTGGCTCATTGCCGCCCTGCTCCTGTCGACAATGGTGCTCGGCGTCGCGTTGCTCGGACGCCTGCCGCTGGCCGGGCTGCCCGAGCTTCCCCGCCGGCTGCTGACCGCCGCCAGTCTCAGCGATCTGCGCGCCTTCTCGCGTTCGACGCTGCTCTATGCAGCCTTCTTTTTGGGTTATGGCCTGGTCGGCTGGCTGGTCTATTCCTGGCTGGTCGGCGCCGCCGAGCTGCCGCTCCTGCCCGGGGTCGCCGCCATCGTGCTCCTGAGCTGGTGCGCCGGCCTCGTCGTGCCGGGTGCTCCGGGCGGCATCGGCGTCCGCGAGGCGACCATGGTCCTCCTCGGTGCGCCGTTCCTCGACCATGACAGCCTCGTCCTCACGGCGATCATGCTCCGGGTGATCAGCCTCGCGGGCGAAGGGCTGATGTTCGCCCTTGCCTGCCACCTGCCCCGCCACCCGCCCACATCGGCGGTTGGGCTGCGCAGGCCATCGCGTGCGGGCATGGGTTCTCAATCCTCGTCGAACAGGTCCACCGCGTAGCCGCTGACCGGCAGCACCTCGTCGATCAGCCCGCGGCTTTGGAGGAAATCCGCGAAGCGGGCGTAGCGGCGGTGGTCGAGGGCGGCCGGGCTCAAGGCCAGACGCGGCACGGTATCGGTCCAGGCCCGCTTGTTGAGCTCGTCGTCGAGCAGCGGATCGGTGGCGGCGAAGACCTGCCACGCGTCCTTCGGGTGGTTGACGATCCAGTGCGTGGCGGCCTCGACCGCCTCGATGAAGCGCTCGAGCCGGGGATCGTCCAGATTGTCCACATGCGCCACATAGATCAGCTCGTCATAGGCCGGCACACCCTCCTCCTCCGGGTAGAAGGCGCGGCCCGGATGGCCGATCAGGTCCATCTGGTTGAGCTCGAAGTTGCGAAACGCACCGATAACCGCGTCGACCTGGCCCGCGACCAGGGCCGGCGAGAGCGAGAAATTGACGTTGACCAGCTCGACATTGTCGAGCCCCAGGCCATGCGTCTGCAGCATCTGGCCGAGCAGCGCGTCCTCGAAGCCGCCGACCGAGAAGCCGACCTTGCGCCCCTCGAGATCCGAGATGCTCTGGATCGGCCCGTCGGCGAGCACGACGAGGCTGTTCAGGGGTGTGGCGATCAGGGTGCCGATGCGTCGCAGCGGCAGGCCCTCGGCTACCTGCAGATGAAGCTGCGGCTGGTAGGTCACGGCGATATCGGCCTGGCCCGCCGCCACCAGCTTCGGCGGGTCGTTGGGATCGGCCGGGGCGATCAGCTCGACCTCGAGGCCCTGGTCGGCGAAGAAGCCCTTCTCCCGGGCGATGACCAGCGGCGCGTGGTCCGGGTTGACGAACCAGTCGAGCAGCACGGTCAGGTGATCCGGCTTCGGGCTCTCGGTCTGGGCCTGGAGCGGTGAAGCGAGCCCGACGACGAGGGCAAGAGCGAGGGCAAGAAAGGGCTGCATCGGGCGGGTCCTCCAGCTCAGAAGTCGGACGTGGTCTCGGCCTGCCAGGGTGTCAGGCGGCGCCCCAGCCGGTCGACGGCGAGGTAGAGGCCGAGCGCCATGGCGGCGAGGACGATGAGGGCAGCGAACATCAGGTCGATCTGCATGCGCGCGTTGGCGTGCAGCATGAGATAGCCGAGCCCGCCGGCCGACCCCACCCACTCGCCGACCACCGCCCCGATGGGTGCGACCGAGGCCGCGACCCGAAGGCCCGAGACGAGCGCCGGCAAGGCCGCCGGCAGGCGGATCAGGCGGATGGTGTCGAGCCTGGAGGCACCGAGCAGGCGGACCAGATCCAGCATCTCCGGATCGGCGCGCCGGAGCCCGTCATAGAAGGCGGCGGCGATCGGAAAATAGATGATCAGCACCGCCATGGCGATCTTCGACGCCATGCCGTAGCCGAGCCAGAGCACGAGCAGCGGTGCGAGAGCGAAGACCGGCAGGGCCTGGCTCACCACGAAGAGCGGCAGGAGCCAGCGCCGGGCGGTGGCGAAGGTGGCGAGCAGCAGGCCGGAGCACGCGCCCAAAAGCCCGCCCAGGAGAAAGCCCAGGAGGATCTCGAGCCCGGTTATCCGGGCATGGCCGAGGATCAGCCGCCAGCTCCCCAAAAGTGTCTCGAGCACGGCCAAGGGCGGCGGCAGGATGAAGGGCGGCACTGCCGTCGCGAGGACGACACCCTGCCAGAGGGCGAGAAGGCCCAAAAGCGTGAGCAGCGGGCGCAGCCCCCCCCAGGCGACCGGGCGCCTCGGCGCCGCCGGCCTCGCCCCCTGCCCGGCCCGTTGCCCAGGAAGAGTGCCGACCGCCATGGCTCAGCCGCCGGCGCGGGCGTTGAGAAAACCGGCCATCGAGGTCCTCGACCAGGGCCGGAGCAGGTCCAGCGTCGCCACGTAGGAATCGTGGATCCGCGCCTCGAGCCCGCCCGCCTTGGCGAAGGGCGCCAGCACCTCCGGCGCCTGGCGGCGCAGCGCCTCGACGATGTCGTCCGGAAAGACGCGAAGCTGCACGCCGTGGTCGTCGACGAGCGAGCGAAGCGCCAGGGCATTCATCTGCTCGGCCTCGGCGAGCGCGAAGGCGTTCTCCGCCCGGCAGACCTCCACGACGACCGCCTGAAGCGCCTCGGGCAGGCCCTCGAACAGCTTCCGGTTGACGATGCACTCGCCCGTGCCGTTCGGCTCGTGCAGGCCCGGGCCGTAGTAGAAGGGTGCGGCCTGGTAGAAGCCGAGCGCCAGGTCGCTGAAGGGCCCGGCGAACTCGGTTGCGTCCACGGCACCGCTCTGCAGGGCCGGCAGCGCCTCGCCCGGCGGCAGCGACACCTGGACGATGCCCAGGGGCGCGTAGAGCGCCCCACCCAGCCCCGGCATGCGAAAGCGCAGGCCCCTGAGGTCGGCCACCGAGTGCAGCTCCTTGCGGAACCAGCCGCCCATCGACATGCCGGTGTTGCCGGCCATGAAGGGCTTGACGCCGAAGCTGGCATAGAGCTCGTCCCAGAGCGCCTGGCCGCCGCCATGCTCGATCCAGGCCATGTGCTCGATCGGCGTCAGGCCGAACGGCACGGCGAGGAAGAGCTGGGCCACCGGCATCTTGCCGGCCCAGAAGACCGCCGCCGTGTGGCCGAGCTCCGCCACCCCGTCGCCCACCGCATCCAAAACCTCGAAAGCCGGCACGATCTCGCCGGCCCCCAGGACCTCGACCTCGATCGCCCCGTCGCTCATGTCTTGGATGCGCCCGGCCAGCCGCCGCGCCGTCATGCCCGGCCCCGGCAGGTCGCGCGGCCAGGACGTCACCATGCGCCAGCGCCGCTGCGTCTGGCTTCTGGCGATGGCCGGGGCCGCGACCGTGGCGGCGCCAGCCAGAAGTGCCGCGCGCCGGGTCGTGCTCATGATCCCGTCCCTTCCCTCGGCCACAGCTCGAAGAAATGGTGCACCGGACCGTGGCCCTTGCCGATGCCCAGCCCGTCCGCCGCCTTTATGGCGCCGGTCAGATAGTGCTTGGCGCTCGCCACCGCCTCCGGCAGCGGCCGGCCCCGGGCGAGGAAGGCGGTGATGGCGGCCGCGAGCGTGCAGCCCGTCCCGTGGGTGTTGGCGGTCGGAATGCGCGCGCCCGGCTGCCAGAGCACCTCGCCGCCATGCAGAAGGAGGTCCGGGCTCTCCTCGCCACCGAGATGCCCGCCCTTGAGCAGCACGTTGGCCGAGCCCAGATGCTGCAGCCGGGCCGCCACGGCCGGCATCTGGCGGCGCTCGGCCGCCGGCGGCTCGCCCAGGAGATCCCCCGCCTCCGGCAGGTTCGGCGTGAGCAGCGAGGCGAGCGGCAGAAGCTCCTCCTTGAGCGCCTCGACCGCCGCCTCGGCGAGCAGCCGGTCGCCGCTTTTCGCCACCATCACCGGGTCGAGCACGATCCAGCGCGGCCGCCAGTGGCGCAGCCGATCGGCGACGGTGGCGATGACCTCGGCCCGCCCGAGCATGCCGATCTTGACCGCATCGATCCGGATATCGTCGAAGACCGCGTCGATCTGGGCCGCGACGAAGGCCGGATCGACCTCGAGGATGCCGGTCACGGTCCGCGTGTTCTGGGCGGTGAGCGCCGTGATCGCCGAGGCGCCGTAGACGCCCAGGGCCGAGAAGGTCTTGAGATCGGCCTGGATGCCGGCGCCGCCGCCGCTGTCGGAGCCGGCGATGGTGAGAGCGGTGGCGGTCATGAACGGTGCTCCAGCAACGCGGCATCGACGACCCGGCGCAGCCGCCGGGCCGCCGCCTCCACATCGTCGGCCATGAAGAGGTCGGAGATCACGGCCACGCCATCGGCGCCGGCACCGATCACCGAGGCGGCATTCCCGTGGTCGATGCCGGCAATGCCGCAGACCGGCAGGCGCGGGTGGTGCGACCGGACCTCGCCGATCAGCCGGGCGAGGCCGTCCGGACCCAAAGGCGGCTCGCCCGGATCCTTGCTGGATGTCGCGAAAACCGGGCCGAGCCCGGCATAGTCGGCGATGCCGGCCGGCACCGCCGCCGCCTCCGGCCCGTGATGCACGGTGATCCCGAGCAGGATGTCCGGCCCCACCAGCCGCCGCGCATCGGCCGGATCCATGTCGCTGAGCCCGAGATGCACGCCGGCGGCGCCGGCGGCGAGCGCCACGTCGACCCGGTCGTTGACGACGAGCGGCACCTGGTGCGGATCGAGCACCGCCATGACCGCACGGGCGAGCGCCACGAGGTCGCGCGTGCCGCCCGCCTTGTCTCGAAGCTGCACGAGCGTGGCGCCGCCCCGCGCGGCGGCGGCGACGAGCTCGACCGGATCGCGGCCCCGGCAGCGGCTCGGGTCGAGCACGGCATAGAGGGTCAGAGCCCGGCGAATGTCGATGGGCAGGTTCATGTCAGTTGCGCCCGTTTCTGCAGGGTGGCGGCATCGAGGCCGAAGACGGCGTCGAGGAAGAGCGGCGCGAAGCTGCCGGGTCCGCCGGCCTTCTCGGCGGCCATGGCGCCCGCCACCTTCATGACGAGCAGGCCGGAGACGGTCGCGAGATAGGGGTCGGTCTCGACCGCGAGGCAGGCGGCGACGAGGCCCGAGGCGGCGCAGCCCATGGCGGTGACCCGGTCCATGAGCGGCGTGCCGCCGCCGAGCCGGGTGCGGCGATCGCCCTGGCGCACGGCGTCGGTGGCACCGGTGACGGCGGTGACGATGTGGGGTCCGGGCTCGAGCATCGCGGCCTCCACCGCGTTGCAGCGGAGCACGGCGGGGCCACGGCCCAGCAGGTCTGCCGCGAATTCCCGGCGATGCGGGGCCCGGTCGACCTTGACCGGATCGAGCACCCAGGGCCGGTCGAGGCCCGCGGCCGCGTCGAGCGCCGCCGGAATGGCCGCCTGGCGCCAGGGATCGAGCATGCCGAGATTGACGAGGAGCGCGCGGCTGCTCTCGACGAAGGCCGGCATCTCGGCCGCGTCCATGGTCATCGACGGCACGGCGCCGGCGGCGAGCAGGAGGTTCGCGGTGAGCTGCATCGCGACGAAATTGGTCAGGCAATGCACGCGCGGCCGCTCGGCCCGCAGACGCGCCAGGACGCCCGAGGCTTCCAGGATCAGCCGCTCGTTGTCGCCTTGAGTGTCCACCGTTCCCCCTCGCCTCGAAATCCGGGCTGCTGCCGGCGGGAGGGTGGTAAACGGTCCAAGAAGCCGCTCAATCCCTACGCCGGCATCATCCGGATCAGGTTCGACGGGTTTCGCGAGTGACCTCGCGCTCTCAGTCCCGCGTCGTGGGACTCCCCGTTGAGTCACTTCAAGAGCTAGGCCGTCCGGGCCCCGATAGCAAGGGCGGCAGCCCTTTTGGCCGCACCCGTGTCGATCACGCCCCTCTTAACCCGGGAGTAACCGCGCTCGCGCAATCTCGGGCCAGGACGAACCCCGAGCGCGAGGAGTGGCGGCTTGCGGCGAGAACCTGGGATATTGGTGCGGGAGCGGGTCGAGGACGCCAAGGCGCCGGCGCGCCCGCCCCCCTTGCGCGGCGGACCCGAGCTCGAGATCGACGCGGAATTCTTCGACGAGCCGTGCGATGCCTTGGAGGACCTGGCGACCGATCTCGCCGCGATCGCGGCCGATGCCGGCGACGGCGATTCCTGGCAGCGGCTCGCCGACGTGATCGGCCGGATCACCGGCGAGATCGACGTCGAGTGAACGGGGCGCGCAAGGTCAGCCGCGGGCTTCGGCCGCGAGGCGCAGATTGGCGATTCGGCGCTCGGTGAGCTGCAGGCGGATGCGCAGGATCATGACCGCGACCATGTAGAGCTTGGCCACCAGGATCATGAGCAGGAGCGGGTAGAGCATGGAGCTGTCCATGGCCGGCCCGCCCACGCGCAGGATGGTCGCGGGCTGGTGCAGCGTGCTCCACCAGTCGACCGAGAAGCGGATGATCGGCAGGTTGACCGCGCCGACGAGCGCCAGGATGGAGGCGGCCCGAGCCCCCCTCGCCGGGTCCTCGAAGGCGTCGTGCAGGGCGATATAGCCCAGATAGAGGAAGAAGAGGATCAGGACGGAGGTCAGCCGCGCGTCCCAGACCCACCAGGTCCCCCACATCGGCTTGCCCCAGAGGGCACCGGTGAAGAGGGCGATGGCGGTGAAGACGGCGCCGATGGGGGCGATCGCCCGGGCCGAGACCTCGGCCACCGGATGACGCCAGACCAGCGCCACGAAGCTCGCCGCCGCCATCGCCACATAGGCGAAGCTCGCCATCCAGGCGGCCGGCACATGGACGAAGATGATCCGGTAGGCGTCCCCCTGCTGGTAGTCGGCGGGGGCGATCACCAGCGCCCAGTAGAACGCGATCGGCGCCAGCACGGCCGCCGGCCACGCGACCCAGGGCAGGACGGCATCGGTGAGCTTCTGGAAGCGAAGCGGGTTGGCGAGCGCGTGCATGGGCGGGTTCTAGGCCAGAATCCGGCTGGGGAAAATCGCTTCGACTGCCGCATGCCCGCGCGACGGGCGGCAGCAACGAGGCGATCTCGGGTCCTCTTCCGCCCGATCAGTAGCGGAAGATCGCCGCCAATCCCGTAGCGGTCGGCATCCGCTCGGCCGGCACGATCACCACGTCGCCGCCGGCCCGCAGCGCCCGCTCGCCCAGGTCATCGAGCAGATCGTCCACGTGCGGATGATCGAGCTCGCTGAACGTGATGGCGCCGGTGCCGGCATCGAAGGTGCCGGGAACCACCCGATCCGCCTCGATCAGCAGGGTGTCGATGCGGCCGGCCGCGGCCGCCACGGCGATCTCCGCCAGATCGCTCGCCCCCTGCCCGTTCGCCATCGCCGTGCCGAAGCGCTCGGTCAGGTCGCCCAGGCGCTGGAGATAGTAGGGCTGGACGAGCTGCCAGGCGCGCTCCCGCAAGGCCTCGAGCGTCAGGTCGTCGGGATGAACGTCGATCGCCTCCGCCATCAGGAACGGGTTGCGGCTGACCGCGCGAAAATCATGGTGGTGCTCCGGCAGCGCCGCCAGCAGCAGGGGCATCTCGCTTGGCCGTGAATGATGCTCCTCCACCGCGCGATCGACCGCGCGGAAGAAGCGCTCCGTCTCGTTCGCGACCTTATCCTGTCGCACATCGGTTCCGTGGCGCGTCCGCGCCCCCGGCGCCGTCGCGCTATGGACTCGCTTCATGCGCTGCGGCTCGTCCCTTTCCGGCCCCAGGGCATCCACGAGCGTGCGCGGCACCCCCGGCGCCGGCTCGATCTCGTCGACGGTGTCCCGGTTGCCCTCGAACAGCCGGATCCCATGCCGGTCGAGCCCGAGAATCTGGAAGCGATCGGCCGACTGCAGGATGCGGATCAGCGGCTTGGTGTGAAAGCTGTCGGCGGCGACGGCCAGCTCGGCCACCGGCCGCTGCAGCCGGTAGACCTTGAAGAGGTCCGCCGTCCGAAGAACGGCCAGCCCGTCGAGCGTGCTCTTCCAGAAGTCCTGGTCTTCCATCAAGGCATGGAAAGGCGCCAGGAGCGGCCCGGTCTCGCGAAAGCCGTATTTCTGGCCCAGCGAGGCTTCCAGCTCCTTCACGAGGTTGAAAAAGCGGGTCGGATTCTGCTGGTTCTCCGGATGGTGACGGTAGGTCGGCTGATAGAGCGAGAGGCAGGGCGGCTCGTGGCCCGCCAGCAGCACCGAGGCGTAGTCCTGCTCGAGTGCATCCATGGTCGGTATCCTTCACGTTCGAAATCGGTGCTACGGCAATCATGTGGTCGGCGGCAGCAGGGCCTTCATCTCCTCTGGCAATTGGCCGCGGACCTCGGCGATCTGGCCGGGCGAAACGCTCTTGGAGATCACCTTCATGACCGCCCGCAAGACTTCGCCGGCTTCCTTGGCTTCGACGCCGAGCGACTTCGCGAGCTTGTCCTCGATGGCTCGCGTCGTCACCGCCCGGTCGGGTCCGTCCAGGCAGCCTTCGAGCTGCGGCTGGAGCAGCGAGGGCAATTGAGCGACGAGGTGCTGCGCCTCCTCCGGCGAGAGCCGCCGGCACAGCATGCAGAGGCTGAGCAGGAGCGCGCGCTCGGCGGGGTCGCGATGCTGCCCGCTCGCCTCGGCGACCGCGGCCACCATGCGGTTGTAGGTGGATTCGGCCCGTGACTTGGCCCGCATCAAGGCGCGAGCGCGCCCTTGCGTCGTGGCCAGCGCCTGCGGGTGGAGCATGCCGGCGGGCTTGTGGGGTGCCTCGACCTCGAGCTGGGCCTCGACGATGCCGCGCAGGGCATCGAGGCCGACGGAGCCGTCGAGCACGAGATCGTCGAACGTCACCAGCCCCACCGGCCGGTCGCCCTCCATCAGCGGGATGCGGCGAACACCGTGATCCCGCATCAGGCGGACCACCTCGTCGAGATCGGAGCCGATGTCGCAGGTGACCACCTCCTCGGACATGACCTCGCCCAAGGGAGTCGTCTTCGGATCGAGCTCGCCGCCGAGCACCGCCAGGGCCAGATCGCGATCGGTGAGAATGCCCGCGAGCCCACCACGCGGCTGGCTCACCAGCACGGCACCGATGTGGTTGTCCGCCATTGCGCGGACCGCCTGATAGGCCATCGACCGCCGATTGAGAATGACCATCCGTGTTCTGCGGAATTTTTCGAGCGACATTTCAATCCCTTGAATGGCGAGGCGCAGCGCGGAGCACCTCCACTTCGTCGACATTTGCCCTCTTCTCGGGCGACTTGGCCCAAGTCTCGCGTTTCGGCCGCCAATTGGCAAGGCCAGCGCTACCTTTTGACACCGATCCGGGCCCGAGGCGCTATTCCGCCGCGAGCCTGAGGGCCGCCGCGATCGCGAACGGTGCCAGCGCCAGGGCGGCGAGCTGGATGGCGCCGAGGATCAGGAAGGGCGCCCGGGCGCCGAGGCCCAGCACCACGCCGTCGACCGCGGCGACGCCGAAGATCAGGACGGGGATGTAGAGCGGCAGGACGAGAAGTGCGGTGAGCACGCTGCCGCGCCGGCTGCCGACGAGGAGCGCTGCCCCGATCGCGCCGATCAGCGTCAGCGTCGGCGTGCCGAGGAGCAGGGCCAAGGGCAGCGCCCAGAGCGCATCGGCCGGCAGGCTCATGAGGAGGGCCAGGATGGGCGAGGCCACGACCAGGAGCAGCCCGCTGGTCAGCCAGTGCACGGCGCACTTGGCGAGCACGGCGAGCTCGAGCGGCAGCGGCGTGAGCAGGAGGAGATCGAGCGAGCCGTCCTCGTGGTCGTGCTGGAAGAGCCGGTCGAGGGTCAGGAGCACGGCGAGCA
The DNA here is from genome assembly GCA_964393275.1 of uncultured Geminicoccaceae bacterium. Lineage (GTDB taxonomy): Bacteria > Pseudomonadota > Alphaproteobacteria > Geminicoccales > Geminicoccaceae > SLRI01. The sequence continues at coordinate 32,573 of CAYMTA010000012.1, forward strand.
GCGCCAGGACCCAGATCACACCGGCGCCGATCCTGGCCAGGATGTCCGGGGAGGCGCCGACGCCGAGCGGAAAGAGGGCGAGCGCCACGAGAAAGAAGACGACGCCGAGCAGGGTCTCGGCCGGCGAGCGCCAGGCGAGACGAAGGTCGCGGCGTGCCAGGGCGAGGAACGGCCTCATGAGGCGCCGGGGCCGTCGAGGTCGAGGACCAGCGGCCGCGCCAGCGCCACGTCGCCATGGCTCGCGACGACGGCGATGCCGCCAAGCGCGCGATGCCGGTCGATCAGGGCCTCCAGCGCATCCCGATTGCTCCGGTCGAGCCCGATGCCGGGCTCGTCGAGCAGCCAGACCGGCCGCTCGACGGCGACCAGCCGCGCCAGCGCCGCCCGCCGCCGCTGCCCGGAGGAGAGAAAGCGGGCCGGCGTGCCGCGAAGATCGGCCAGCGTGAAGGCCTCGAGCGCCCCATCGAGCCGCCTTGGGTCGCCGCCGCCGCCGAGCAGGGCGGCTGTCGACTCGAGGTTCTCGGCGACCGTCAGCGCCGGCTTCAGCCCGTCCTGATAGCCCAGATGGTGCAGCGAGGCGCGATAGCGCGGCAGATCCTCGAAGGCGTTTCGGCCCTCGTGCAGGAGCCGGCCGCCGGCCGGCCGAAGGAAGCCCGCGAGCAGCCTGAGCAGGCTCGACTTGCCGCTGCCGTTCGCCCCCTTGAGCAGCAAAGCGTCGCCCGGCCCGAGCCGCCAGGAGACGGCCTCGAGCAGGAGCCTGCCACCACGAAGGCAGGCGAGGTCGACGGCCTCGAGCAGCGAGACGGCGTCAGCCGCCGGCACGCCGGCCCGCGCCCGGTCCCGCCCCCGATCCAGCGGAAGCCGCCTTCGGGGCGGCCTCCTCGACCCGGCCGAGGGGGCCCTTGAGCCGCATGTTGGTCCGCCCGCAGCCGCTCTCGCCCGGCACCGCCGAGGCGAGATCGCCGGTGGCGAAGCGGATCAGCGGGTAGTCGGGGTTGAAGGCGGTGACCAGGACCTCGCCGGTCTTGCCGGGCGGCACCGGGTCGCCGGTGCCGGGCCGGACGATCTCGACGATGATCGATTCATCGACGATCAGCCCGCCGCGCGCCGTGCTCTCATAGGCGATGAGGCCGATATCGGCAGTGGCGTAGCATTGGAAGGCGGCGATGCCGTGGTCCTGCTCGAGGGCGATCCGCTCCGCCTCGCTGGTCGGCTCGCCGGAGAGCAGCGCCTTCTTCAGGGAGCCGACCCCGCCCCCCTGCCGGCCGGCCCGCTCGAGCAGGGCCATGAGCGCCGAGGGCCGGCCGGTGAAGGCGACCGGCGCCAGCTCGGCGATCATCCGCACCAGCCCGTCGGGATCGTCGGGCCCGGCCGGGATCACCGGGCAGCCCAGGGCCCGGGCACCGAAATCGGCCATGAAGCCGGCCGGCCTCAAGTGGTAGGAGAAGCAGTTGAGCACGAGATCGCCGCGGCTGAAGCCGGCAGCGAACATGGCGCGAGCGAAGCGCCAGTAGTCGGAGCGCCCGCCCTCGGGGTGGTAGACCGGCCCGAGGGCAGTCCCGGAAGTGGCATAGAGATGGGCGAGGCGCCCGGTCGAGGTGGCGGTCAGGCCGCCGAACGGCCGGCGCGCCCGCTGGCGATCGCCGAGCACGGGCTTCCTGACCACCGGCAGCCGGGCCAGGGCCGACCGGCTGGTGATCGAATCCGGCTCGACCCCGGCGAGCTGCTCGCGAAAGAACGGCGCATTGTCGATCGCATGGCGGATCAGCCCGGGCAAGGCATGGAAGATCGACCGCTCACGCTCGCCCGGCTCGCGCACCTCCTGCCGATCGAAATAGGTGCGTCCGTTCTCCGCCATGGCGGTCTCTCTCCCGTCCGCTTGCCCCGGGGCCTGTCCGGGAAGGCCACCGCCTCGGCCAGCATGGCCCGACCTGGAATGGTCGGGCCGAGTCATAGAGCAGGCAGGGGGCAAGTGGCCACGGCATAGCGCTCGCGCAACTCTGCGACCATCGCCCGCAGCCAGGGCGTGTCGACCCGCGTCTCCCAGTCGCGCCAGAGCTCGGCGAAGCTCCGCGCCTCGAGCGCGACGGCGGCGCCGCCGACCTGCTGGAGAATGCTCGCGATCTCGGCCCGATGGCGGCGAAAGTCGAGCGCGTCCGCCGGCTCCGGCTCCCAGAAGAGATAGAGGAGCGTCGCCCGGTGGCCCGGAAAGGTGCGAAAGACGCCGATGGCGTTCTTGACCAGGGCCGGCGCATCGACGTGGCGAAAACGGCCCGGCTCGCCCAGCAGATCCTGCAGGAGCGCCTGCCAACCCTGCATCGACTCCGGCAGCGAGATGTCGGCATAGGCCCGCGCCAGGCGCGACGGCTTGCGCGCCAGGTAGTCGGGACCGCGCGCCGTCACCGTCACCAGGGTCTCGCCGCTGACCGCGATGAGGTCGAGATAGGGCGGTGTGCCGCGCACCCCGGTCGGGCAGCGGGCGGCGAAGCGCAGCTCGGCGAACGGGCCGCCGGCGCCGAGCCTGAGCTCGCGCGGCCGGTCGCGCCAGACGAGAAAGCTGTTCAGCGCCATCGCCGCGGCGGACTCGGGCTGGCGCAGCCGGATGGGATCGAACAGCCGCATCGCCTCGGCCGTGCGCAGGCCGCGCAGGCAGGGCAGCAGGCCGGAGCGCCAGTCGACCAGCCTGCCATCGGCGCCGAACGCCGCCGGTCCCAACCGGTCGCGCCAGTTCTGCTGGAGCATGCCGATGTATCGCTGCGCCAAAGACGTCCGCATACCGCATCGCCACCCTGGCACACCGCGTTGATCGGGTCCCGCGGACCCTGCCCCGGCGCGCTTCTCGTTGCGGTCGACGATGGCCGACACGACGGGCCGCGTCGGCTCGCCGACCCAATCGGGCCATCTCGCAGGTAATGTTGCGGACCGTCAAGTGAGCGGAAAGACCCGGCGCCACGGCCCCGATCAATTCGCCCTCGGGCGACGATCAGCCCTTGAGCGGCAGGGCGACGCGGCCGAGCTTCTCGATCGCCGCCTCGGTCGACGCGGCATCGACCCCGTGGCAGACGGCGATCCGGTTGCGGCCGGTGCGCTTGGCGTCGTAGAGCGCCCGATCGGCGCGCGCCAGCAGCGCCTCGAGCGCCACGACCGGCCCCTTGGCCGAGGCGACGCCGACGCTCACGCGAAACGGCGGCTTGCCACAATCCTGGCGCACGGCCCGGCGAATCCGCTCGGCGGCCACCCGGCCGGCCTTGGGATCGGTGAGCGGCATGAGCATGACGAACTCGTCGCCGCCCAGGCGCGCGGCGAGATCGGTGGCGCGCAGGTTGGCGCGCAGCACCGCGGCCAGGACGACCAGGGCCCGATCGCCGGCGGCATGGCCGTGCTGGTCGTTGATGTGCTTGAAGCGGTCGACATCGACGACCGCCAGCGTGACCCACTGGTCGTAGCGCTGGGCGATGGCGATGGCCTCGAGCGCGCGCTCGACGAAATGCCGCCGGTTGCTGAGCCCGGTGAGGTCGTCCGTGGTGGCCAGCCGCCGAAGCTGCTGCTCGGCGATCAGCCGCCGGTCGATCTCGACGAGCAGCCGCGACCGCGCCCGTCCGAGATGCGCGACCAGGCTCAGGGCCACCGCCAGGCCGGGGCCGGCGAGCAGCAGGGTGACCGCGGCGACCACCAGGAGATCGAGCGACGAGATCTCGCGCGGGCCGAGCAGCAGCGCCTGGAGGGCCACGGTCAGCACCTGGGCCGTGACGGCGATCGCCGCCGTGCACAAGAGCGTCGCCCGCAGCCATCCGAAGCGCTCGACCAGGGCGAGCAGCGCCGCCATGAGCCGGCCGAGCGACTCGCCTTCGACGCTGCGCTGCGCACGCGGCAGAGGCACAGGGAGGTCCCGCCCGCGATGTGCCATCATGCGTCCCCCGTCTCCGCCCCGTGTCGCCCCGGACGCGCTGGTCCAAAGCCGCTCGAAGCCGAATTTCGAAGGAGTTTGACGCATCCGGCGGAAAGCCGCAATCCACCTCGCGCCGAATTGAAGGCGGCGCGCCCGACCGGCCGCGCCGGAGAGCAGCCCGCGGGCGCCGGGTCAGCCGGCCTTGCGGCGATAGCGCCAGATGGCCGCGGGCGGCACGTTCCAGAGCACGTAGCGGGCGAGGTCGGCGTCGATGCCCAGCTCCGCGACCGGCACCGGCGCCACCGGCGAATAGGTGTACTGGAGCATGAAATGCCCTGCCGGCATCACCTTGAAGGCCTGGTCGACGATCGCCTTCTTGAAGGCCATCGGCATGCCGACCATCGGCAGGCCGGAGATCACGGTGGACACCCGCTGGATATCGAGCCTCGCGATGATCTCGGCCAGGCGGGTGGCATCCCCCTGGATGACGCTGACCTCGGGATAGCGGCCGGCCAGATACTGGTGGAGGTTGGTCTCGAGCTCGATGACCACGAGGTTCGCCGCGGGAATGCCGCGCTCCAGAAGTCCCTGGGTGATCGCACCCGTGCCCCCGCCGAGCTCGATCACGTGGTCGCCCGGCTGCCAGGCCACCTCCGCCGCGAGCGCCCGGGCGAGCGCCTTCGAGGACGGGATGATCGAGCCCATCGATTTCGGCGAGCGCAGCCAGTGCCGAAAAAAGACCTCGTTCTCGGTGACCGAGTTCGACTGCGGCATTTCTTTTCCCTCGTCCCGTGCTCTGCGGGGTGCAATTGTCCTGACGTGATCGAGAGCAACGGCCGGCCGGCGCCGATGGTTGCTGTCATGCGCGATCAGTGGTCGTGGGCCACGACATGCGTGTCTAGGTAGGCAAACTGTCAGGCGGCGGCAAGCACGACGTTCCGCAAGAGCTTGCCGGCGCTGTTGACCACCACGGCCAGCATGGCGAGATCCGGGTCCCTCGCCGCGTCGATCTCGGCCAAAAGCTCGCGGTAGCGGGCGAGGCCATCCAGGGTCGAGGCGAGCCAGGCCTCGACCTGCGTCGCGGCCGTCTCGGGCGTCTCGGCGCGGATGCCCGAATGCCAGGCCGCCATGGTGAGCGCCCGAAGCGCCATCGACAGCTCGTCCTCGAGCCCGCTCAGCGCCATGCGGTCCCAGCGGCTGCGGATCGGCGCCGCCTGCATGTGGTGGCGCAGGCGCGAGAGGCTGAGCCCTTCATCGAGGGCGAAATAGAGCCGGGCCACGGGCAAGGGATCGTCCACCACGCCGCCGGTGACCGGCGCGTCATCGGCCGGATCGCCGGCCTCGGCCGCCGACCTGGGGTCAACGCCGGCGAGCTCGCGGGTCACGGTGACGATGTCGCAGGCGGCGAGCAGGTAGGGCAAGGCGGCGACGTTGCGGGCGAGATCCTCCGCCACCCCGGCCTCGACGTGGCCGGCGACCGTCAGCGCCAGCTCGCTCGCCTGGCCGGGCGACAGCGCGCTCTCGAGGGCCCCGGCCAGCGTCGCGATCGCCGGCGCGAATGCGGCGACGGTGTTGCCGATTCGCATCGGTCGCGGCGTGTGGGCGAGGAACCAGCGCGTGCCGCGCACCAGCGTCTCGCGCCCCTCGCCGAGCATGGCGATCTGCCGCTCGGCGGGCACCTGGCGCGGCAGGCTTTCGATCGCGGTCCAGAGCGGCAGCAGCGCGAAAGCGTCGCGGGTGATGACATAGCCGAGGCAGATATCGGCGAGCGCGGCGCCGGTCTCGTCCTCGAGCTCGGTGCAGAAGACGTCGAGGCCGCGATTGACGAGGCTGTTGGCGAGCCAGGTGGCGACGATCTCACGCCTGAGGCGGTGCCCGGCGATGGCGCCGGCGAAGCGCCGCCGCAGTGGCCGCGGGAAATACTTGGCGAGATCGCCGGCGAAATAGGGCCGGTCCGGCAGCTCGGTCGCCAGCAGATCCGCATAGAGCGTCATCTTGGCATAGGCCAGGAGCACCGCGGATTCCGGCCGTGTCAGCCCGCGCCCGGCGAGGCGCCGCTCCTCCAGCGTCGCGTCGTCGGGCAGGAACTCGATGGCACGGTCGAGCCGGCCGGCCGCCTCCAGCTTGCGCATCAGCCGGGCCTGCGGCCCGACGAAATCGGCGGCGCGCGCCTCGACCAGGCTCAGCGCCTGGTTCTGCAGCGAGTTGTCGCGCAGGCAGAGCGCAGCCACCTCGTCGGTCATCTCGGCGAGCTGCGCATCGCGCTGCTTCAGGGTCAGGTCGCCCGCGGCCACCACCTCGCCGAGCAGGATCTTGATGTTGACCTCGTGATCCGAGCAGTCGACGCCGGCGGAATTGTCGATGAAGTCGGTGTTGAGGCGAACCCCGCTCAAGGCCGCCTCGATGCGGCCCCGCTGGGTCATGCCGAGATTGCCGCCCTCGACCAGCACCTTGCAGCGCAGGTCCCGGCCGTCGATCCGCAGGCCGTCATTGGCGCGGTCCTGGGCGTCGTGGTGCGACTCGAAGCTCGCCTTGACATAGGTGCCGATGCCGCCGTTCCACCAGAGGTCGACCGGCGCCTTGAGGATGGCGCTGATCAGCTCGGTGGGTGCCCAGGTGTCGCGCTCGAGGCCGAGCGCCGCCTGGACCTCGGGCGACACCGTGACCGACTTCGCGCGGCGCGAGACGATCTCGCCGCCGGCGCTCAAGAGGCTCCGGTCGTAGTCGTCCCAGGACGAGCGCGGCAGCGCGAACAGGCGCTGGCGCTCGGCGAAGGAGCTCGCCGGGTCGGGGTCCGGGTCGAGGAAGATGTGGCGGTGGTCGAACGCGGCGAGCAGGCGGATCCTGTCCGAGAGCAGCATGCCGTTGCCGAACACGTCGCCCGACATGTCGCCGATGCCGATCACCGTGAAGGGATCGACGGCCGGGTCGAGGCCCATCTCGCGGAAGTGGCGCTTGACCGATTCCCAGGCACCCCGCGCGGTGATGCCCATGCCCTTGTGGTCGTAGCCGGCCGAGCCGCCGGAGGCGAAGGCGTCGTCGAGCCAGAAGCCATAGGAGCGGCTGACCTCGTTGGCGAAGTCGGAGAAGCTGGCCGTGCCCTTGTCGGCGGCGACCACGAGATAGGGGTCGTCGTCGTCGTAGCGGACCACCCGCTCGGGCGGCACGACGCTGCCCTTGACCTGGTTGTCGGTGATGTCGAGCAGGCCGGAGAGGAAGAGGCGGTAGCAGCGGACCGCCTCGTCGACGATCACCTGCCGCTCGGTCGTCTCGGGCGGCCGCTTGACGTAGAACCCGCCCTTGGCGCCGACCGGGACGATCACGCCGTTCTTGACCATCTGCGCCTTCATCAGGCCCAGCACCTCGGTGCGGAAGTCCTCGCGCCGATCCGACCAGCGCAGGCCGCCGCGCGCCACCTTGCCGCCCCGCATGTGGACGCCCTCGACGGCCGGACCGTAGACGAAGATCTCGTAGGCGGGCCGGGGCTTGGGCATCTCCGGCACATGCGCCGGATCGAGCTTGAGCGAGAGATAGGGCTTGGCCGAGCCGTCCGCGTTCGGCTGGAAGGCGTTGGTCCGGGTGGTGGCATGGATCAGGCCGAGATAGCGGCGCAGGATCCGATCCTCGTCGAGGATCGCCACCCCCTCGAGCCCGGCCTTGATGCGCGCCTCGATCTCCAATGTCTGGGCCGCGCGATCGCCGGCGAAATCCGGGTCGAAGCGCACATTGAAGAGGGCGACGAGGTCGGCGGCGAGCGCCGGGTTGGTGGTGAAGGTGTTCTCGATATAGGCTTGGCTGAAGGGCGAGCCGAGCTGCAGGATGTACTTGCAATAGGCGCGCAGCACGACGACGGCGGCGGCATCGAGCCCGGCGGCGAGGATCAGCCGGTTGAAGCCGTCGTTCTCGACCGCACCCGACCAGATCCGCTCGAACGCCTCCTGGAAGGCGGCGCGCGAGGCTTCGACATCGACGACGGCGCCGCTGAACGGCCGCATGTCGAAATCATGCATCGAGAAGAACGTGCCCCTGGCGTTGCGCACCGGGTGCGGCTGCTCGTGCAGCACCCTGAGCCCCATGTTCTCGAGGATCGGCAGCGCGTCGGAGAGGTGCAGCAGCCGGTCGCGGCGGACCAGCTTGAAGCGCACCGTCGTGGGTTCGTCCTCGAGGCGCCGGTAGAGGGTCATGCCGAGATGCTCGCCGCCCTCCTGCTCGAGGTGGTCCATGGCCAGGATGTCCGGCACCGCGGCGCGCGGCGCGCTGCGCTCCTGGTAGCCCACCGGGAAGGCGTGGCCGAAGGCGCGGTAGAGCCGATTGCCTTCCTCCTCGCCCTCGGCCTCGATCAGCGCCGCGTGCAGGCGGTCGGTCCAGCTCTGCGAGAGCTCCCGGATCTGCCGCTCGAGGGCTTCGACGTCGAGGTCGTCCGGCACGCCGTCCGGGGTGCGGACGATGACCATGATGCGCGAGAGAACGGCTTCGGAGACCCGTGCCTGGAATTCGCTGTCGCTGCCGTTGAAGGCGTCGAGCAGGAGGCTCTGCAGCCGCTCGCGGAACGTCGTGTTGTAGCGTTCGCGCGGGATGTAGATGAGGCACGAGACGAAGCGGTCGAACGCGTCCTTGCGGACGAAGAGGCGGATCTGCTGGCGATCCTGCAGATAGAGGATCTGCGAGGCGATCTCGAGCAGCGCGTCCTCGTCGATCTGGAACAGCTCGTCGCGCGGGTAGGTCTCGAGGATGTGGACCAGCGCCTTGCCGGCATGCCCGGTGCGCCCGTGGCCGGCCCGCTCGATGACCGCGTCGAACTTGCGGCGGAGCAGCGGGATGAAGCGCGGGCTGCGGTTGTAGGCGGCCGAGGTGAACAGCCCGAGGATGCGATGCTCGCCGATCACCCGGCCGTCGGCGGCGTAGCGCTTGACGCCGATGAAATCGAGATAGGTCGCCCGATGCACCGTGCTCTTGGTGCTGGCCTTGGTGATGGCCACGGCCGGCAGCGGATCGGTGGCGCGCAGGCGGGCGGCGAGCGGCATCGCCATGAAGCTCCTGGAGGGCATGCCGTCGTCGTGCGCCCGCATGATGCCGAGGCCGCTGCCCTTGACCCGGCGCAAAAGAAGCTCCTCGCCGTCGCCTTCGAGGTCGCAGGCCGAGTAGCCGAGGAAGGTGAAGTGGTCGTCGGCGAGCCAGACCAGGAACGCCTTGATCTCGGCGAAATCGTCGGCCGGCATGTGCTGTGCCGCGGGCTGCAGGTCGGCGAGCACGTCGTCGATCCGCGCGCGCATCGCCCGCCAGTCCTCGACGGTCTTGCGGACGTCGTCGACGATCCGCAGAAGGTCCCGCTCGAGCTCCTCGCGCACGTCGAGATCGCTCTGGCGATCCATCTCGATGTGCATGAAGCTCTCGAAGCGGGCATCCGCGGGCGCGCCCTCGCCGCTGCCGATCCATTCCAGCCGGCCGTCCGCGTCGCGTTGCACCGCGAAGATCGGGTGGATGACCAGGTGCATGCCGAAGCCGTGCCGGTTCAGCTCAATCGCCACGCTGTCGACCAGGAAGGGCATGTCGTCGGTGACGATCTCGACCACGGTATGGCTCGACTGCCAGCCGTGCTGGGCGATGTCGGGATTGTAGACCCGGATCTTGGCGATGCCGGGCTGGCGCTGCCCGGCCTGGCGCAGATGGGCGAGGGCGGCGCCGTAGAGGTCATCGACATCCCGCGTGAGCAGGTCGGCCGGCGCCACGTCGCGGTAGAAATGCCGGGCGAAGCCCGCCGCGGGCCCGGCCTCGGCGGCGGTCAGCTTCGTCCTGATCTCGGCGACGACCGCCTCGATCAGCTCCTGCTTGCGCTCCTCGCCCCGCTCCACCATCTCGCGTCTCCCCGATTCCTGCGGGCATCAAACCACAGGTGGCGCGCAATAAGAAGCGCGGCACCTTGCAGCAGCAGCGACTCCCTTCAGGCCGGCCAGCCCTGCTCGCCGCCATCGACCCGCAGAACCTGGCCCGAGACGAAGGCGCCCATGAGCCCGGCGAAGAGCTCGACGACGCGGGCCACCTCGTCGACCGTGGCGATCCGCTCGAGCGTGCCCGCCTCGACCAGCCGCGCCCGGTCGACCGCCCTGGTGCCGAGATAGCGTCCGGTCCGGGTGTCGCCCGGGGCCAGCGAATTGACGGCGATGTCGTGCGGGCGGAGCTCCTGGGCGAGGCAGCGGGTGTAGTGGACCACGCCCGCCTTGGCCGTGGCGTAGATCGCACCCTGCTCCCGGCCCCTGAAGGCGGCGATCGAGCTGATGGCCAGGATGCGGCCCCGCCTGCGCTCGATCATCCGCCGCGCCACCGCCCGGCAGACCAGGATGGTCGAGAGCAGGTTGCTGTCGAGCACGGCCCGGACATCCGCCTCCTCGATATGGACGGCGTCGTTCGGGTCGGGCTTGCCACCGGCCGCGCCGATGTCGCCACCGGCATTGTGGACCAGGATGTCGAGCGGCCCGAGCCGCTCGATGACGGTGTCGACCACCCGCTCGACGGCCGCCCCGTCGGTCAGGTCGCCGAGCACCGGCAGGGTCGCCACCCCATGCTCGGCGGCGATGGCCGCCGCGGTCGCCGTCAGCGTCGTGCCCTCGCCATGCTCGGCCGGCCCATGCTCGCGCCGGCCATGCACGCCGATGGCGCAGCCCAGGGCCGCCAGCCGTTCGGCGAAGGCCCGCCCGAGCCCCCTGCCGGCGCCGGTCACCAGCGCCACCTGCCCCTCGAGCAGCCGCTCCGCCATTCCACCCCTCCCCCGTCCGAAGCCCCGGCCTCGTTGCCGGTGAAACGGCGCTCGGTCAACGATTCCAGCAGGTCGGGGAGCGCCGCTTCCTTGCCTCGGCCCGACATCGCACGGGCCATGGCGGCACCCTTTCCTTCGAGGCGACACGGCGATACCCTGTCCGCCGACGGAGGCGCGCCTTGCGCTGGAGCGCACCGGGCTATGATTTGCGTTGTGAACCGGCCAAGGTGGGCGCAAGCATTGGTCACGCTCGTTCATCATCAGGGAGGACTGGTCATGAAATTCGCCGCCGCGCGCAACGGTCTCCTCGTCCTGGCGCTGCTCTTGGGCACGAGCTCGCTCGCGTCCGCCAATGTCGTGCTGATGCGCGGCAACGACACGGATCCCGCCACCCTCGACCAGCACAAGACCTCGACCGTGTCCGAATCGCGTCTGCTGCGCGACCTCTACGAAGGGCTCGTCGTCGAGGACGCCGCGGGCAAGATCATTCCCGGCAGTGCGGCGAGCTGGGAGATCGCCGATGACGGGCTGACCTACACGTTCCACATGCGCGACGGCGCCAAATGGTCGAACGGCGACCCGGTCACCTCGGACGATTTCCTGTTCACGTTCCGCCGCATCATGAATCCCGCGACCGCCGCGGGCTACGCGAGCGTGCTCTTTCCCATCAAGAATGCCGAGGCCGTCGCCAAGGGCGAGCTGCAGGGCGAGGATCTGGGCGTCGCGGCCCCCGATCCGCAAACGCTGGTGATCACGCTGAACGCGCCGACCCCCTACTTCCTGCAGCTTCTCACCCACCAGACCGGCCTGCCGCTGCACCCCGCGACGGTGCAGACCTACGGCGACGCCTTCACCAAGCCCGGCAATCTGGTGTCCAATGGCGCCTACACCCTCCAGAGCTTCGTGCCGAACGACAAGATCGTCATGAAGAAGAATCCGCAATACCACGGCGCCGACAAGGTGCAGGTCGACGAGGTCCAGTGGATCCCGTTCGAGGATCGCTCCGCCTGCCTGCGCCGCTTCGAGGCCAACGAGGTGCACATCTGCTCCGACGTGCCGGCCGAGCAGATGAAGTACATGAAGGAGAACCTGCCCCAGGCGCTCAGGATCGCGCCCTATCTCGGGACCTACTACCTGCCGGTGAAGGTCACCAAGCCCAAGTTCGCCGATCCGCGGGTGCGCCAGGCGATCTCGATGCTGATCGACCGCGACTTCATCGCCGACGAGGTCTGGCAGGGCACGATGATCCCGGCCTACGCGCTGGTGCCGCCCGGGATCGACAACTATGTCGAGAATCCGCCCGTGCTCGACTACGCCGAGGCGGACCTGCTCGACCGTGAGGACGAGGCGGTCGAGCTCCTGGAGGAGGCCGGCGTCGACCCGGCGTCCCTCGAGATCCAGCTCAGCTACAATTCGTCCGAGAACCACCGCAACACCATGGCGGCGATCTCGGACATGCTCTCGAATGTCGGCATCAAGTCGTCCCTCAACGAGATGGAGGGCACCGGCTACTTCAACTACCTGCGCGAGGGCGGCGACTTCGACATCGCGCGCGCCGGCTGGATCGGCGACTACTCCGATCCGCAGAACTTCCTCTACCTCAACGAGACCGGCGTTTCGTTCAACTATTCCAGCTGGTCGAACGAGGCTTACGATGCCAAGATGCTCGCCGCGTCCCGGATGACCGATCTCGACGAGCGCGCGAAGCTCCTGGCCGAGGCCGAGCAGATCTATCTCGACGAGGTCCCGACGATTCCCATCCTGTTCTACTCCTCCCGGGCGCTCGTCTCCGACAAGGTCGCCGGCTACGAGGACAACCTGCTCGACCACCACGCGACCCGCTGGCTCAGCCTGAGCCAGTGAGCGGCTGTCCGGCGGGCCCGTCCGCGGGTCCGCCGCTCATCGATCTGGCGGTGGCGCGATGCTGACCTACACCCTGCGACGACTGGCGAGCGCCGTCCCCACGGTGTTCATCATCATCACCCTGACGTTCTTCATGATCCGCCTCGCACCCGGCGGGCCGTTCGATCTCGAGCGCCCGCTCGACCCGCTGATCATGGCCAACCTCGAGAAGGCCTACAATCTCGACGCGCCGCTCTGGTCGCAGTACCTGACCTATCTCGGCAACCTGCTGCACGGCGACCTCGGCCCGAGCTTCACCCGCCGCGACTTCTCCGTGAACGAGCTCTTCGCCGTCGGCATGCCGGTCTCGATCCTGCTCGGCAGCCTCGCCCTCCTCGCCGCCATCGTCCTCGGCACCCTGCTCGGGGCCTGGGCGGCGCTCAGGCAGAACACCGGCGTCGACTACGCCGTGGTCGGGCTCGCCACCTTCGGCATCACCACGCCGACCTTCGTGGTGGCGCCGCTCCTGAGCCTGATCTTCGGCGTGATGCTGGGCATCCTGCCGGCCGGCGGCTGGTCGAACGCCAACCCGGCCTACTGGGTCCTGCCCATCGTCACCCTGGCGCTGCCGCAGGTGGCGGTGATCGCACGGCTGGTGCGTGGCGCCACCATCGAGGCGCTGCGCTCGAACCACGTGCGCACCGCGCGGGCCTACGGCCTGCCGACCCGCATCGTGGTCGGCGTGCACGCGCTGCGCGCCGCGATGCTGCCGGCGGTCAGCTATCTCGGGCCGACCGCGGCGGGGCTGCTCACCGGGTCCGTGGTGGTCGAGACCATCTTCGGCATCCCGGGCATCGGCCGCTACTTCGTGCAGGGTGCCCTCGGCCGCGACTACACGCTGGTGATGGGCACCGTGGTGGTGATCGCGCTCTTCATCATCGTCTTCAACCTCGTCGTCGATCTCGCCTACGCCTGGCTCGATCCGCGCGTCCGGTTCGACTGAGGGAGAGGATCCGATGGCCGTGCAGTCCGACCTCTACGAGGACATCTCCCCGGTCGCGGGACGCTCGCTCTGGCAGGACGCCTGGCTGCGGCTGCGCCGCAACCGGGCCGCCGTGGCGAGCATGGTCGTCCTCCTCGCCCTGTGCCTGATCGGCATCTTCGGGCCGCTGGTCTGGCCGCATCCCTACGACCAGGTCTACCCGAAGTTCGTCCGCGTGCCCGCGAGCCTCGAGGCCTACCCCCGCGCCGACAGCATCCTGCCGGCCTTCGAGGGCCTCCTGAAGCGCGCCCGGCTCGACCACGGCGAGCCGGCGCTCGACCACGGCGAGCCGGCGCTCGAGGACGGCGAGGTCAAAGTGACGGTGACCTCCGACGAGCCGATCGACAAGCGCATTCTCCGCTACTTCGAGCGCTCCGATCTCTTCTCCAATCCCCGCCTCGACCTCGCCGACGACCAGCTTTCCGGCACCCTGGCCGTCGACGTCGAGCAGCTGCATTTCTACTTCGGCACCGACGCCATCGGCCGCGATCTCGCGGCGCGCATCATGATCGGCGTGCGGATCTCGCTCGCCATCGGCATCCTCGCCTCGATCATGGCGCTCCTGCTCGGGGTCACCTACGGGGCCGTGTCGGGCTATCTCGGCGGCCGGGTCGACAACGTGATGATGCGCGTCGTCGACATCCTCTACTCGCTGCCGTTCATCTTCTTCGTGATCCTGATGGTGGTGTTCTTCGGCCGCTCGCTGATCATCATCTTCATCGCCATCGGCGCCACCGAATGGCTCGACATGGCCCGCATCGTGCGCGGCCAGACCCTGAGCCTCAAGCGGCAGGAGTTCGTGCAGGCCGCCGAGGCGCTCGGCGCCACCAAAACCGGCATCCTCATGCGCCACATCATCCCCAACACGCTCGGGCCCGTCGTGGTGTTCGTCACCCTCCTGGTCCCCAAGGCGATCCTGCTCGAATCGCTCCTCTCCTTCCTCGGCCTCGGCGTGCAGGACCCGCTGACCTCGCTCGGCCTCCTGATCTCCGAGGGTGCCGCCAACATGCGCGGCGCCCTCTGGCTGCTGATCTGGCCGGCCCTGACCCTGACGCTGATCCTCTTCGCGCTCAACTTCCTCGGCGACGGCCTGCGCGACAGCCTCGACCCGAAGGATCGCTGAGATGGAGCCCGTCCTCTCTGTCCGCGACCTCCACGTCGAGTTCGAGACCAACGACGGCATGGTGCAGGCGGTCAAGGGCATCGACCTCGACGTCATGCCCAACGAGAGTGTCGCCATCGTCGGCGAGTCGGGCTCGGGCAAGAGCCAGACCACCATGGCGATCATGGGGCTGCTCGCCGCCAATGGCCGCGCCACGGGCTCGGCCAGATACCGCGGCACCGAGATGCTCGGCCTGCGCGAGAGCGAGATCAACAGGATCCGCGGCGACAAGATCACCATGATCTTCCAGGAGCCGATGACCTCGCTCGACCCGCTCTACCGCATCGGCGCCCAGCTCGCCGAGCCGCTGCGCTTCCACCGCGGCCTCACCAGGGCCCAGGCCCGCCCGCGCATCATCGAGCTGCTCCGCCTCGTCGGCATTCCCGAGCCCGAGCGCCGCATCGACGCCTACCCGCACGAGCTCTCGGGCGGCCAGCGCCAGCGCGTCATGATCGCCATGGCGCTCGCCTGCGACCCCGATGTGCTGATCGCCGACGAGCCGACCACGGCCCTCGACGTGACCGTGCAGGCGCAGATCCTCGAGCTGCTCGCCGAGCTGCAGGGCCGGCTCGGCATGGCGATCGTGTTCATCACCCACGACCTCGGCATCGTCCAGCGCTTCGCCGACCGGGTCTACGTCATGCGGGCGGGCGAGGTGGTCGAGACCGGCGAAACCGCGCGGCTCTTCGCCCACCCGTCACACCCCTACACGAAGATGCTGCTCGCCGCCGAGCCCGAAGGCACCAAGGCGGCCCCGCCGGCCGACGCGCCGGACCTGATGACCGGCCGGGACGTGCGCGTTACCTTCCGCTCGGGCGGCGGCTGGTTCTCGAAAGCGCACGAGCTGCGCGCGGTCGACGGGGTCAGCGTGCGGCTGCGCGAAGGCCAGACCATCGGCATCGTCGGCGAGTCGGGCTCGGGCAAGTCCACGCTCGGCCGCGCCCTGCTGCGCCTCCTGCCGAGCGAGGGCAGGATCGAGTATCTCGGCCGCCCGCTCGATCCCGATCCCGCGATCATGCGCCCCATGCGCCGCGAATTGCAGCTCGTCTTCCAGGACCCGTTCGGCTCGCTCAGCCCGCGCATGACCATCGGCCGGATCATCACCGAGGGCCTCTTGATCCACGAGCCCGGCCTTTCGGCGCGCGAGCGCGACCGGCGCGCAGGCGAGGCGCTGACCGAGGTCGGGCTCGATCCCAGCATGCGCAACCGCTACCCGCACGAGTTCTCCGGCGGCCAGCGCCAGCGCATCGCCGTGGCCCGGGCGATGATCCTCAAGCCCAGGGTGATCGTGCTCGACGAGCCGACCAGCGCCCTCGACCGCTCGGTGCAGAAGCAGATCGTCGATCTCCTGCGCGACCTGCAGGCGGCGCACGGCCTCTCCTATCTCTTCATCAGCCACGACCTCGCGGTGGTGCGCGCGGTGGCGGACTACATCATCGTGATGAAGGGTGGCCGGATCGTCGAGGAGGGCATGACGGCGGCGATCTTCGACCACCCGGAGCAGGAGTACACCCGCACGCTGATGGCCGCGGCGCTGGATTCGAGCCGCTTTCGCGGGCCCGCCGCCAGCGGCTGATGCGGAGGGAGCCCGGGATCGCGCTTCCGTCCTTCGGCCGAGGGTCTCAGAGCCCCTCGGCCGCCTCGCGCACCATGCGATACTGGACCCGCATCAGGGACAGCCGCCGATAGAAGTTGAGCAGCTCGCGGGCCGGGTCGGTCATGCGCTGGTAGCCCGAGGCGAAGGCGACGATGGTGCCGACCGTGGTCGAGCCCTGCAGCACCAGCCAGCCGCCGATGGCGAGGATGCTGAGCGGCCCCAGATGGCCGAGCAGGTTGTTGAACGCCTTGAGCGCGAACTTGACGACGGCGAAGCGGATCCGGAGCCCGTAGAGGGCTTCCACCAGCCGATCGGCGCGCTGCTCGGCGGCATCGGTCGCACGCTCGTCGAGCGCCGCCTCGCCGAGCTCGCGGGTGGCGGCGGTCTTGCGCCCGGCGAGCCGGTCGAGCCTCGGCTGCATCACCGCGACGGCGACGATCGAGGGCACGAAGAGACCGATCGCGACGATGGCGACCTTCGGGTCGACGACCAGCATGTAGGCGGCGACGCTGGCGACGATGCCGCCCTGCAGCAGCGGGAAGGCCACCGCCTCGCCGACGAAGCCGCCGAGCTTCTCCGCCTCGGCCACGAGGATCGACTGGGCGGTGCCGTCGGCGAGCTCGTCGCCGCCGGCGAGGATGCGCCGGCGCAGCCGCCGGGTGATGCCCTGCGCGACCCGCTCCTGATAGATGTTGCGCAGCAGCTTCAGCCCGCCCTGCAGGAGCGCCGCCGCGAGATAGAGGCCGCCGAGCGTCAGCAGCAGCCCCGGGTCGCGGCCGCCGATGGCATCGTCGATCAGCCGCCGCTGCAGGTCGATGGGCGCCAGGGTCAGGGGGAAGATGACGAGCGTCAGCAGGAACAGGGGCACCTGCTGGCGCCGGCTCGCGGCCAGGACATAAGCATAGAGACCCGGCGGCAATTGCGCCAACGGCTGCCCGCCGACGCCGGGCAGCATCGCCCGCATCACCGCCGTTTCCGACCCGACCGGGGTCACCTGCCGCCTTCGCCGTCGCGTTCCATCGGCTGACCGATAGCCGGTCGGGCCGCTTCACGCCAGACGACGACGGGACTCCCGCTCAGCTCCGGCTGGCGTCGCTCAGCCGCCGCTGCCCAGGCTGAAGCTCGGCATGACCGGCATGGCGGAGAAGCCGCCGAGGAGCGACATCGGCGCCGGCACACCCAAAGACGCGGTCGTGGGCACGACAGTGGGCGCTGTCGTCGGCAGGGCGGCCGGCGGGCCGGCGAGCAGGCTGTTGGCGAAGTCGCCCGTGCCGAGGCTGCCGGTGCTGCGCGTGATGATCGGCGGACCCTTGCCGTCGGCGGTGCTGGTGATCGTCTCGGTCGCGATGAACCCGACCGATCCGCCCCCCGTGCCGGTGGCGACCGCCATCGTCCCGCCGCCGACGATGGGCGCGATGGCGCCGTCGGCCGGCGCCTTGCCGCCACCGCCGGCCACGGTCGTGGCAGCATCGGCATCGAGCGCCGCCTCGACCCCGCCCCGCGCCGCGTCGAGAATATCGAATCCCGTCCCCTGGGCCCGCGCCGCCTCCACGGCGATGGGTGCCGAGGCGGTGCTGGCGGTGATCCAGTCGAGCTGCGCCGCGTCGAGCCGGGTCGGCTCGGCGGCGCCGGCGGCCCCGGTGACGAGCAGTGCCGAAGCCGCGAGCAGGATGGTGCGCATGATCGTCTCCCCTTTCCCCTCTGGTCGAAGGGCCCCCTCTTGCCGAAGGTCGCATCTGAAACCCGAACGCTCTCGCCGACAAGATGAAAAACGGCTAACCATGCAGGGGCTGCACCCGGTTATCGCCAGCCCGTCGGCAGCGGCGTGCCGCATGGCCCGAGGCGGAGACCCAGCCCGTGAACCCCGACACCCTGATCGCCCCTTCCATCCTCTCCGCCGACTTCGCCCGGCTCGGCGCGGCGGTGGCGGCGGTCGACCGCGCGGGGGCCGACTGGATCCATCTCGACGTGATGGACGGGCACTACGTGCCCAACATCACCTTCGGCCCCGCCATCGTCCGGGCGATCCGCGAAAGCTCGGCCAAGCCCTTCGACTGCCATTTGATGATCGAGCCGGCCGATCCCTTCATCGCCGCCTTCGCCGAGGCCGGCGCCGATGTGATCACCGTCCACGCCGAGGCCACGACCCACCTCGACCGCTCGCTGCAGCTCATCCAGAGCCTCGGCAAGCAGGCCGGCGTGGCGCTGAATCCAGCCACCCCCGCCGCCGCCATCGAGCACGTGCTCGACCGGCTCGACCTCGTGCTGGTGATGACCGTCAACCCGGGCTTCGGCGGCCAGGCCTTCATCCCCGCCATGCTCGAGAAGATCCGCCGCATCAAGGCGCTGACCGCCGGCCGCTCGATCCGCATCGAGGTCGACGGCGGCATCAACGCCGAGACCGCGCCCAAGGTGATCGCCGCCGGCGCCGACGTCCTGGTCGCCGGCTCCGCCATCTTCGGCCAACCCGACCTCGCCCGCGCCATCGAGGCGCTCAGGCCGGGCGTGGTGGCCTGAAGCTCGGCCGCAGAAGGGAAAGCTCGCGAGCAGCAGCACGGCGTGGCGCGCTGTTCCCCTCCTGCCCCCGCCACCCGGGGCTCGGCCACCGGCGCCTCGCGCACCGGCAGGTTAAAAAGCGCCGCGATGATGCCGAGCGCGATGGCGACGCCCCAGGCGAGATCGTAGGAGCCCAGCCGGTCATAGGCGACGCCGCCGAGCCAGCCGCCGAGGAAGGCGCCGATCTGGTGGGCGACGAAGACGAGGCCCGCCAGCATCGACATGTTGCGCACGCCGAACATGGTGAGCACGATGCCATTGGTGAGCGGCACGGTCGAGAGCCAGAGGAGGCCCATGGCGGGCGAGCACCAGGACGCCGGAGACGAGCACGGTCCGCGCCGTTGCCCACTGGCCCCGCGTCATCGGGCGTCCCCATCCGCAAGCTCGCCGAGCCGCCCGAGCCGGGCCGCCACCTCCGCCAGCGCCGCCCGCCCCTCGGCGCCGAGCACCACGTCGACGGCGCGCTGGGCGGCCTGCCAATGCGGCAGGGCCAGCCCGAGGACCGCCTCGGCCCGGGGCGTCAGGGCGACGACCCGAGTCCGCTCGTCCGCGCCCGCCCCGACCGCCACGAGATCCCCCCTCGCCAGCACGCGCAAATTGCGGCCGAGCGTGGAGCGGTCGAGGCCGGTGGCCCGGGCCAGCTCGGTGATGGTCGGCCGCCCCAGCCGTCGGATGGCCCGAAGCAGCGAATACTGCGTCACCTGAAGCCCCGCCGGCGCCAGCGCCCGATCGTAGACCCCCGTCAGCGACCGGGCGGCACGGCGGAGATTGGTGCAGTGGCAGGCAACGTCGAGCACGATGCAGGTATATACCTCTATTTGTGGATTCGGCAATCCTTTGCATTGGCGACCCGTGCGGGAGATGGCCCACCCACGGGCGAACGCCGATCCGCGGGTTCATCCGCCTCGGACTCCTGGCCGGGTGGGGTGTATGCTACAGCCAACGAACGACATCAGGCAGGGGCGCACGATGCCGGAATCGGCCGTCGACCGACGGCTAGCCGCGATCCTCGCTGCCGACGTCGTCGGCTACAGCCGGTTGATGGCGGCCGATGAAAGCGCCACGCATGCCCGGTTCAAGGCGATGCGGTCCGACCTCATCGAGCCGGCGGTGGGAACGCATGGCGGGCGCGTCGTCAAGCTGATGGGCGATGGCATGCTGATCGAGTTCCCGAGCGTCGTCGGCGCGGTCGACTGCGCCGTCTCCATCCAGCGCAACCTCCAGGCACGAGAGCAGGACCTGCCGGAAGACGAGCGTATCCACCTTCGCATCGGCATCAATCTCGGCGACATCATCCACGACGACGACGACATCTATGGTGACGGCGTCAACGTCGCAGCCCGCCTTGAAGCGTTGGCCGAGCCCGGCGACATCCTGATATCGGGAAGCGTCCACGAGCATCTGCGCGGCAAGACCGCCCTCGCCTTCGAGGGCATGGGGCAGCACAGGGTCAAGAACCTCCCGGAGTCGCTGACAGTCTATCGTGTTGGCGGGGTCAGCGGCGTCCGGCACAGGAGGGTCTTCCAACCTCGCCGTCGCCTCCTCGCCGGAGCGCTGGCCATGGCCCTGTCGGTTCTCGCGGGCGCAAGCGGGCTCTGGTGGCTCACGACCCGTCCGGATCACGCGATCCCGGCCGACCGGCCGTCCATTGCCATCCTGCCCTTCGACAGTCTCGACCCCGACGAAGCCTATTTTGCCGAGGGCCTGGCAGGTGACCTGATCACGGACCTGGCCAAGGTCTCGGGCCTCTTCGTCGTCGACCGCAACGCCATCCCCTCCGGCGAGAAGGCGTCGCAGGATGTGCGCGACGTCGCGCGCCGCCTGGGCGTGCGCTACGTCGTCGAGGGCGACGTGCGCCGCGCTGCCGATCGGCTGCGCATCAACGTGCAGTTGATCGACACGGAGACCGGCAACCATCTCTGGGCAGAGCGTTTCGAGCGTGACGCAGCCGACATCTTCGCGGTCCAGGACGAGGTTCGCCGACGGATCGTCGAGGCCCTTTCGATCCGCCTGTCACCTGCCGAGGCTCAGCGCCTGGAGCGGCTGCCGACGACGAACCTGGAGGCTTATGACTATTTCCTCCGCGCCGATCACGCCGCGCGCACGGGCTTCCGGCCAAGATTGCGCGAGGCGCTCCAGTTCTACACCAGGGCCGCGACGCTCGACCCCGCCTTCGCCGATGCCTTCGCTGCCGACGCGCGCGTTTCGGTGGAGATCATGCGCAACAACTACGACGACGTCCTGCCGGGTCCCGTGGCGCGCCAGCGCGCCTACGAGCGCGCCGGCCGGGCGCTGCAGATCGATCCCGAAGCCTCGCTGCCCTTCTCGGTGCTGGCCGTGCTGCAGGTGGTCGACGGCCGGCATGCCGAGGCGATCGCCTCCGCCGAGCGAGCGGTCGCTCTCGCGCCAAGTGACGCCGAAGCCTACGCGGCGCTGGGACTCGTACTCACCTTCAGCGGCCGCCATGCCGAGGCCGTGTCGGCGATGGAGCAGGCCATGAAGTTGAACCCGCGGCTGCCGACCAGCGACCGCGTGGTGGCCGGCATGGCCCACCTGTTGCACGACCAGCCGGCCCGCGCGGCCGAGATCCTGGAGCTGGCCAGGGCCGAGGCGCCGAACGTCGACGATGTGCATGCCATGCTGGCTGCGGCCTATGCCGAGGTCGGTCGGATGGACGATGCCCGTCGGGCAGCCGCCGAGGCGCAGCGCCTCGGCGTCAACGTCTGCACCGAGCTCTACCGTGTCATTCTGGGCCCTTTCCGAGAGGAAGTGGATGTGGCGCGCATCCTGGATGCGATGGCTGCCGCCGGCATGTCGGAGTGGCCCCGGGGCTTCGACGCCAAGTCCCTGGAGCATCTCAAGGCGCCGGACATTCGCCAGATCGTCTTCGGGAAGGTCTGGCAAGGCCGCCTCGAGAGCGGCGGAGCGGCAATCGCCCAATTCGACGCGGACGGTCGAATGGCTTTCCGGACCGCAGCCATCATCGCCACGGGCCGGGCCTTCATCGAGGGTGACCTGCTCTGCGAGCAGATCGACGCCACCATGCTGGGTCGGCCGGTATGCGGCCCGATCGTTCGCCGACCGGCCGAATCATCAGAGGCGGACGGCCTGGACTACACCTATGTCAACGCCTCGAAGGTCGTTCACTTCGCGGTAGCAGAGTGACCCCACTCAGTTGAAGCCCCCCTTCTCGAGGCGCGCCTCGAGGTCAGGCCATTTCTCGGCGGCGGCGTCGAGGAGCTCATCTCGGGCTGGTCCGTCGAGCGCCTCGACGTAGGTCGGGTCATAGACGAAGTAGAGCTTGCCATCGATGATGCGCCACGCCCGCTCGGGATCGATGTTCTCGGCGGCATGGCTATCGAGACCGACGCCGAGCGTGCAGTACCCGCCATATTGCGGCGCATAGCGCGCCGGGTCGGCGGCGAAGAGGTCGCGATGGTCAGCATTGGCGAAATGCCAAGGCGTGCCGAGCCATTCGTAGGAGAAAGCCGGTGAGCCCTTGATCGCCCGACCTTCCGTGAAATAGGCAACCGTGTCGTAGCCCATGATCGCGACGCCACCGAAGAGCCCCGTGTTCACCACTTCACCTGCGACTGCCTGGGCGCCGAGCGCAACCGTCGACAGCCAGGCTCCGCAGGCAAGCGAGACCACCTTCCGCGCTGACATCGGCATCATCCGTGCTCCCGCTGGGTGCCGGCCTCGACGCACCGGCGATAGTACTCCTCGCTGCCCAAGACCTCGGCCGGCTGGCAGGTAGCGCCATGGCCCTTGAGAAGGCGCACGATGTCGGTCCGCTGCTTGGCCCAGGCCTGTGACAAGGGCGTAAAGCCGTCGCGGTCGGGCTGGCCGATATCGGCGCCACGCTCGATGAGCAACTCGGCCACGGCAACGTGGCCCTGCTCGGCCGCGAGCATCAGGGGAGTGGCGCCCGACACGTTCTCGCGATCCCCCAGCACGGCGCCGTTATCGAGCACGAGGGCCGCCACCTCGACGCTGCCACCATAGGCAGCGGCGTGAAGGGGCGTGAGCCCGCCCTTGTTGCGCGCCATGACGTCGGCTCCGGCCTCGAGCAAGGCAGCTGCGATCTCGGGTTGATCGTTGAGCGCCGCCGCCATCAGGGGCGTTTCCTGATTGGCGCCGCGCTCGTCCACGCCACCTGACGTCGACAGCAGGTCTTCGACGATGAGCAGGTCGCCTTGCGCGGCCGCGTCGAAAAGTGGGCCAGCACGCGCATCCGCCATCCCTGCGGCCACAATGGCAACAACCATGGCCACACTTAAGCGCGGCACCTGAACTCGCTCCTGCCCTGCATCGCCCAATTATTACAACCATCGATCATTTCGGTAAAGGATATCGGCCATCGACGCTCGAAGGCGGCCGAATGAGCGCGCCGGCCCTGTCGAAAGCCGGGGGAGATCAACGGTGCTCCTGACGGGGACCCATTCTCGCGCGCGATGGGAAGGCGCAGGGACGGCATCACGAGCGCTTATGGCGGCGGCATCCGCCCGGCCCCGAGGTGCCGCCCCGGGTGCCCATGGGGCAGTTCAGGGCTCGGGTTGTTGCATCGGATGCAACATTCCGGCTCGGGTTGGTGCATCGGCCGCAACATGCACCGCACCAGCGTTGCATCGGGCGCACCATAAGGGAACGTTATGTTGCATCGGCTGCATCATTTGCCGGGGCATGATGCATCCGATGCAACACCTGTCGACGAACGAACCCGGGAAAACGACGAACCAACCCGGCAATCGGCCCCGAAAGCCCTGGAAAGCGACGAACGAACCCAACCCGTCGCGAACGAACCCGACGGCGCGCAAGTCTTTACAACGAAAGGCTTTTTGGCCATTTCCTCAGCCTTGCGGCTGCTTCGATCCCGAGCCTCGTCCAGATTGCCGAGCGAACCCGTGCCGGGCTTGCGTTTCAGGCCGATTCAGGATATATTTCCTGTTCGATGAACCGAGAGCGCATCATCGGCACCGCGCCTTCGGCTGAAAACCTCCAGGAGAGGCTCTTTGGGTTTTCCCCTGTTGCGCACATCCAGCTAGACTGCCATGGCAAGCGCGTTCGCGCCGGCCAATCGGACTGGTCGGGCCGCGCGTCGACGACACAGCTCGAGGAAACCGCCGTGGCATGCCGCCCCTTGCGTTCCATCCTTCTGCTCCTTGGCCTCATGACCTTCGCCTTGACCGCCTGCGCGGACAAGGAGCCCGGCCCGGCCGCCCCGACCGCGGCGCCCGGCACGTTCCAGGATCCGGCCGACTCCGGCGCGATCGGGACGGAGAACCAGCCGATCGAGGGCGCCGACCAGGATCAGAAGCCCTAGGCCCTCCTCGGACCCGGGACCGGGGTGGCGCTTTCTTGCCACAACGCGAGCGCGGGTGAATTCTCGCGCCTTCCTGTGAAACCGAAACCGTTCTAAAGAAGTTGGGCTTCTTGATTGACGGCGCGTCAGTCACGCGAGCAGCGATGGTCGCAACGCCCCAATGATACATGACAAGGAAATGCCATGACGATCCGCGTGCTTCTTTTGAACCTGATGGCCCTCGGTGTCCTGACGGTCTCGCTCGCCGCCTGCGGCGACACCTGGGAAGGGGTGAAGACGGATACCGGCGACAATCTCGAGGCGACCGGCGAGGCCATCGACAAGGCCGGCGAGGAAGTCAAGAAGTAGCAGGAGAGGATCGCCCGGTCGCGTCGCCTGGAGGGCGCGCGGCCGGCACCACACCGGCGCGGCCGGTCGAGGCGGTCGCCACGGCCGACGAGGTTGGCCGGCGCCTGCCCGCGGGCCTGGCCGTCGAGCCGGTGACGGGCGCCGGCCACGATGCCCGGCCCCTGCAGCACGCCACGCGATCCTGCCCGATCCTCGTGTTCTCCGAGGCCGGCATCAGCCAGGCGCCGCGGCAGGACACGGGCCGGACGGACGTCGAGCGGGGTGCGAACGTGCCGCCGCGCGGGCTGCGGGCCTTGGCGGGCTGACATGCTGCTGCTCCTGCACATCCTCGTCTCGGCCGGGCTGATCGTCCGGGTGATCCTCAAGCCGCATCGGGATCCCGCGTCCCGCATCGCCTGGACGCTGGTCATCATCATCCTGCCCGCGGTCGGCGTCGTGGCCTATCTGCTGCTCGGCGAGACCAATATCGGCAGGCGCCGCATCCAGCGCATGAACCGCATCCTGGCCGCCCTGCCCCGGGTGGCGGACGCCCCGGCCGAGAACGCCGAGGCGCTGCGGCCCGAAGTTCCCGAGCGCTACCAGCCGCTCTTTCGGGTCGGCCACTCGATCAACGGCTTCGAGCCCGTTGGCGGCAACCGGGCACGGCTCATGGCCGATTCCAACGCCACCATCGACGCGATGATCGCCGACATCGACGCCGCGACCGACCACGTCCACCTGCTCTTCTACATCTGGCTGCCGGACAACAACGGCCTGAAGGTGGCCAAGGCCCTCGAGCGCGCCGCGGCGCGCGGCGTCGTCTGCCGGGCCATGGTCGACGACCTCGGCTCGCGCCTCTTCTGGCGCAGCGAGCATTGGCGGGCAATGGGTGCTGCCGGCGTGCGGCTCGGCCGCGCCCTGCCGATCGGCAATCCCCTGCTGCGCGTCTTCAACGGGCGCATCGACCTTCGCAACCACCGCAAGATCGTGGTCATCGACGATGCCATCACCTATTGCGGCAGCCAGAACTGCGCCGATCCGGAGTTCCGCATCAAGGCCCGCTACGCGCCCTGGGTCGACGCCGTGGTGCGCTTCGAGGGACCGATCGCCCGCCAGAGCCAGCATCTCTTCGTCGCCGACTGGATGGCCTATGTCGACGAGCGGATCGACGACCTCCTGGCCCGGCCCCTGCGCGGCTTCGCCAAAGGCATCACCGCCCAGGTGGTCGGCAGCGGCCCCACCGTCCGCTACTCGGCCATGCCGGAGCTGTTCGAGACCCTGATGTACAGCGCCCGCCGGGAGCTCGTCATCACCACCCCCTACTTCATCCCGGACGAATCGATGCAGGCAGCGCTCTGCGCCAGCGCCCGCCGGGGAGTCGCCACGACCATCGTCTTTCCGGCGCGGAACGACAGCCGCCTCGTCGCCGCCGCCAGCCGCAGCAACTATGCCGAGCTGCTCGCCGCCGGGGTGCGCATCTTCGAGTATGTCGGCGGCCTCCTGCACGCCAAGACGCTGACCCTCGACGGCGAGATGACGCTCATCGGCTCGGCCAACATGGACCGCCGCAGCTTCGATCTGAACTACGAGAACAACATCCTGGTCTATGACCCGATGCTGACCCTGGAGGTCCGCCAGCGCCAGGAGAGCTACATCGCCAGCTCGAGGCCCGTGACCCCGGCCGAGGTCGAGGCCTGGACGCTGCCGCGCCGCCTGCTCAACAACACCCTCGCCATGCTCGGGCCCGTGCTCTGAGCGCAAGGGCGGGCTTCGCCTTTGCCGACACCCGGACTAACTCTCCGCCGATGAGGCACGCCAGCGAGGACACGAGAGCTTGAGCACCGCCCGCAAGGCCTGGTCCTGGACGATCGCGTTCGTCGTCCTTCTCCTCCTGCTCTATCTGCTGAACGACGTCCTCCTGCCCTTCGTCGCCGGGCTCGCGGTGGCCTATCTGCTCGATCCCCTGGCCGACCGGCTGGAGGCCATGGGAGCGTCGCGGACCCTCGCCACGGCCCTGCTCACCATCGGCTTCGTGCTGCTCGTGCTGGGCTGCGTGCTGCTCCTGGTGCCGGTGATCGCGGACCAGGCGGCCGTGCTGGCCCGGACCCTGCCGCAGACCATCGATTCGTTCTGGAGCTGGGCCGAGCCGATGGTTCGGCGCTGGCGCGAGCGTTTCGGCGTCGGCAGCGACCAGGAGCTGCAGCAGGCGCTGACCACCTATGCCGGCGATGCGGCGGCCTGGGGCAAGGATCTCCTGGGCGGCCTCCTCACCGGTGGTGCCGCGCTCGTCAGCGTCGTCTCGCTGCTGATCATCACCCCCGTCGTCAGCTTCTATTTCGTCCGCGACTGGGACCGGATGGTCCAGACCATGGACGGCTGGCTGCCGCGCGACCACCGGGACACCATCCGCATGCTGGCCGGCGAGATCGACCGGAGCATCGCCGGCTTCCTGCGCGGCCAGGTCTCGGTCTGCGTCATCCTCGGCCTCTTCTACGGTCTCGGCCTCGCCGCCATCGGCCTGAGCGGCGGCCTCCTGGTGGGCCTCATGGCCGGCCTGCTCTCGTTCATTCCCTATGTCGGCTCGATCACCGGCTTCGTCGCCTCGATCGGGCTCGCCGCCTTCCAGTTCGGCCCGACCAACTTCCTCATGCTCGGCCTGACCGCCGGCATCTTTCTCGTCGGACAGGCGGTCGAAGGCAATTTCCTCACCCCCAAGCTGGTCGGCGACCGGGTCGGGCTGCATCCGGTCTGGGTGATCTTCGCGCTGCTCGCCGGCGGCACGCTCTTCGGCTTTCTCGGCGTCATGCTGGCCGTCCCGGTCGCCGCCGCCATCGGTGTGCTGGTGCGGTTCGGGCTGAGGCAGTATCTGGCGAGCCCGCTCTACAAGGGCCACCGGCCGAGCCCGCCGGTCTAGCCGTCGGCCTTGCGCCGCGCGCGCATGAGCTCGACCAGCGCCCTGTCGCGAGCCGCCTCGAGCTCGGCCACGCTCCGTCCCCCGGCCTCCTCGGCGACACCCAAGACGAGAAGCTCGCGGGTCGCGGCGTCCAGGCTGGGCTCGCCCAGGGTCGCCCAGCGCCGCTCCTGGCTCGGGCCCAGATGCTCGAGATAGTCGGCGATGCCGCCGGCCCCGCCGCCCAGGTGATAGGAGAGGTGCGCTCCCTGGACGGCCCAGCGCAGGCCCGGTCCCTCGACCAGGGCCGCGTCGATGTCGGCGACGCTGGCGACACCTTCGCCCACGAGGTGCACCGCCTCGCGCCACAGGGCTGCCGCCAGCCGCCCGGCGATATGGCCCGGCATCTCTCGCCGCAGCCGGACCGGCCGCTTGCCGAGGGCGGTGTAGAAGGCCACGGCATGGTCGGCCAGGGCCGGGTCCGGGGTGAACAGCTCGACCAGCGGGATCAGGTGGACCGGGTTGAAGGGGTGGGCCACCAGCAGGCGTTCGGGCCGCGCCATCTCCTGCGCGAGGTCGGACCAGAGCAGGGCCGACGTGCTGCTGGCGATCACCGTGGCCGGATCGGCCGCGGCCTCGATCGCGGCGAGGAGCGCCCGCTTGGCGGCGAGATTCTCGGGCGCGTTCTCCTGGACCAGGCGGACATGGGCCACCGCGTCATCGAGCGACTTCGCCAGCACCAGCCGGCCGCGGCGCACGGGCTGCAGCTTCCCGAGCGCCGCTCGCAGCGGGCGCACGCGATCCCGCAAGCTGGCGAGCCGTGCTGGATCCGGGTCCCATGCCCGAGCCTCGAGCCCGGCGGCGGTGAAGACCGCGGCCCATCCGGCACCGATCAGCCCGCAGCCGACGATGGCGACCGGCTCGCGGTCGATCGGCGGGCGGGTCATGCCGGCAGGATCAGAGTCGAGGCGGCCCGATTCCCGACCGTGGCACGTGGCAAGAACCCCCTGCTGTCGCCTTTCACGACGATCATCGCCCCCCTCCTCCCTTTGACGCGCCGGCTCGGCCGGCCGCAATGGCCGCGTCCACCCGCACGCTCATCCGTAGATGCCATCAATGGAGGTTGACTGCATCCGGTTCCAAGGGACGAGAGCGAGCAGACGCTCGCCGGCGGCTCAGGTGCCGCAGAAGGTGGCCAGCACCCGCTCCTCGGGGCGGGGCGGCTCGGCATAGGCCGCAAACCGGGCGGGCGGCTCGTCATAGGGGCGCCGAAGAGCCTCGAGCAGCTCCTGGAAAGGGGCGAGATCGCCCCGCTCGACCGCCGCCTCGAGCGCCTGCTCGACCCGATGGTTGCGCGGGATGATCGCGGGGTTGACCCGCCGCATCGCCGCCGCCCGCTCCGCCGGGGCCAGGGGGTCCCGCTCCAGCCGTGCGCGCCAGCCAGCGGCCCAGTCGAGATAGAGCTCGGGCTTGCCGAAGAGCCCGGCGACCCGGTCATCGGCGGCCGGGTCTGCCGCCGCGTCGACGAGACGGCGGAAGGTGAGCGTGTAGTCGGCCTCGCCCTTCTGCATGGCGTCGAGCAGGGCATGGATCAGCGCCAGATCGCCCTCCTCCGCCGATTCGAGGCCGATCTTCCGGCGCATCCGCGACAGCAGCTCGCGCTCGAACGTTCGACCGAAGGTCTCCACCGCTTCCGTGGCACGGGCCACCGCGCGCTCGACATCGGTGTCGATCAGCCCGAGCAGCGCCTCGGCGAGGCGGGCGAGATTCCAGCCGGCGAGGCGCGGCTGGTTGGCGAAGGCGTAGCGGCCGGCCTGGTCGATCGAGCTGAAGACGGTGGCCGGGTCATAGGCGTCCATGAAGGCGCAGGGGCCGTAGTCGATGGTCTCGCCCGCGATCGACATGTTGTCGGTATTCATCACCCCATGGATGAAGCCGACGGCGAGCCACTGGGCCACCAGCCTCGCCTGCCGCTCGGCCACGGCGGCGAGCAGATCCAGGGCCTTCTGCTCGCTGTCCCGCAGCTCGGGATAGTGGCGGTCGATGACATAGTCGACGAGGCGGGCCAGGGCCTCGGTGTCGCCGCGGGCGGCGAAGAACTGGAAGGTGCCGACCCTGACGTGGCTTTCGGCGACGCGGGTCAGGACGGCCCCCGGCAGCGCCGTCTCGCGCTGCACCGGCTCGCCCGTGGTGACCGCGGCCAAGGCCCGGGTCGTCGGGATGCCGAGCGCGTGCATCGCCTCGCCCATCAGGTATTCGCGCAGCACCGGGCCCAAGGCGGCGCGGCCGTCGCCGCCGCGCGAGAAGGGGGTGCGGCCGGCGCCCTTGAGCTGGATGTCGCGGCGGATGCCCTGGCGATCTTGCACCTCGCCCAGAAGGATCGCCCTTCCATCGCCGAGCTGCGGCACGAACTGGCCGAACTGGTGGCCGGCATAGGCCATGGCGAGCGGCTCCGCCCCTTCCGGCACGACGTTGCCGGCGAGCATCGCCGCCCCGGCCTCGCCGTCCAGCAGATCCGGGTCGACGCCGAGATCTCGGGCGAGATCGCGGTTGACGGCGACCATCCCCGGCTCCGCCACCGGCGTCGGCGGCAGGCGCGCGAAGAAGCGGTCCGGCAGCCGGGCATAGCTGTTGTCGAAGGCGAAGGGCGAGGTCATGGGCGGATGGGTGCGGTGCATGTCCATGATATGGGCTGCCCTCGCTGTTTGATCCAGGTAATGCGCGGCCGGTCTACTCGGCCTCGCCGCCGAGCGGAAAGTAGCATGCCGCCGCGTGGGTCGCCTTGTGCTCGAGCGGCGGGACCCGCTCGCGGCAGATGGCCTGGGCGCGCCAGCAGCGGGGGTTGAAGCTGCATCCCGGCGGCGGATCGAGCGGCGAGGGCAGCTCGCCCTCGAGGCGGATGCGCTGCTTCTGCCGCTCCGGATCGGCGACCGGCGTCGCCGAAAGCAGGGCCGCCGTGTAGGGATGCTCGGGCCGCGCGAACACCGCCTCGGCCGGCCCCGTCTCGACCGGCCGGCCGAGATACATCACCATGACGTCGTCGGCGAAGTGGCGGACCACCGAGAGATCATGGCTGATGAAGAGGTAGGCGAGCCCGAATTCCTGCTGCAGGTCGATCAGGATGTTCAGGACCTGGGCCTGGATCGAGAGGTCGAGGGCCGAGAGCGGCTCGTCGAGGACCAGGATCTCGGGGTTCAGCATCAAGGCCCGGGCGACGGCGATGCGCTGGCGCTGCCCGCCTGAGAACATGTGCGGATAGCGCTCGTAGTGCTCGGCCCGAAGGCCGACCCTTGCCAGCATCTCGAGCGCCTTGTCGCGGCGCTCGGCCGAACGCAGGGTCGTGTTGATCTTCAACGGCTCCTCGAGGATGGCGCCGATCTTCTGGCGCGGGTTGAGCGAGCCATAGGGGTTCTGGAAGACGATCTGGACCTTGCGGCGAAGCTCCCGGTCGCCCGGATCGGCCGGCCGGCCGGCGATCAGGAGGCGGCCCGAGCTCGGCTGCTCGATCATGGTGACGAGGCGGGCCAGGGTCGACTTGCCGCAGCCCGATTCGCCGACCACGGCGAGCGTGCGCCCGGCCTCGAGGCTGAAGCTGACGCCGTTGACCGCATGCAGCTCGCGCGTCTGCCGGAACGGCCCACGCGAGACGGTGTAGCTGCGGGTGAGGTCCATGGCCTCGATGACCGGGGACCCGATGACCCGCGCCTCGCCAGACGGCATGTCGATCACGGCGGCGCTCAAGTCAGCGCCTCCGCCTCGACCAGGCCCGGATGGCCCATCGGCTCGCCGTGACGAAGCGGGTAGTTGCAGAGCGCCTGACCGAGCTCCTCGCCCTGGCGGACGACCCCTTCGCGGCAGCGCTCGGTGACGAAGCGGCAACGCGGCCCGAAGAGGCAGCCCTTCGGCCGGTCGCCCTGGCCCGGGACGACGCCCGGGATCGACGGCAGCTTGCCGTGGCGGGTGGCGCGCTCGGGCAGGGCCGCGAGGAGCGCTGCCGTGTAGGGATGATGCGGGTCGCGGAAAAGCTCCCTCACCGGCTGCTCCTCGACCTTCTGGCCCGCATATTGGACCTGGACGCGCTCGGCGGTCTCCGCGACCACGCCCATGTCGTGGGTGATCAGGATGAGCCCCATGTCGTGCTGGCGCTGCAGGTCCACGAGGAGGTCGAGGATCTGCGCCTGGATGGTGACATCGAGCGCCGTCGTGGGCTCGTCGGCGATCAGCAGCTTCGGCTTGCAGGCGAGTGCGATGGCGATCATCACGCGCTGGTTCATGCCGCCCGAGAGCTGGTGCGGGAACTGGCCGAGCCGCTCGGCCGGAGCCGGGATGCCGACCTGGTCGAGCAGCTCGATGGTGCGCGCACGGCGCGCCCTGCGGTCGAGCCCGAGATGAAAGCGCAGCGACTCGCCGATCTGGAAGCCGACCGTGAAGCAGGGATTGAGGCTCGACATCGGCTCCTGGAAGATCATCGCGATGTCCTTGCCGATGATCCGGCGCCGCTCCTTGTCCGCCAGCCCGAGGAGATCGCGCCCGTCGAAGCGCATGAGATCGGCCGTGACCGTGGCGGTCCAGGGCAGGAGGCCCATGAGGGCCAGCATGGCGACCGACTTGCCCGAGCCGGATTCGCCGACGATGGCGAGGATCTCGCCCTTGTCGCAGGCGAGGGAGACGCTGTCGACCGCGCGAAAGGCGCCGGCGGCGGTGGCGAACGCGACGGTCAGGTTCTCGATCTCGAGCAGCGCCATCCTCAGCTCCGCTTGAGCTTGGGATCGAGCGCGTCCCGAAGCCCGTCGCCCATCAGGTTGATCGCCAGCACGGTGACCAGGATGGCGAGGCCGGGGAAGGTCACGACCCACCAGGCCCTGAGGATGAACTCGCGCGCCTCGGCCAGCATGGTGCCCCATTCGGGCGTCGGCGGCTGCGCCCCCATGCCGAGAAAGCCGAGGGCCGCGGCATCCAGGATGGCGCTGGAGAAGGAAAGGGTCGCCTGGACGATCAGGGGGGCCAGGCAATTGGGCAGGATGGTGACGAACATGAGCCGAAGCTTGCCGGCACCGGCGACCCGCGCCGAGACGACATATTCGCGGCTGCGCTCGGTCATCACCGAGCCCCGGGTCAGACGGACGAAATGCGGCTGCAGAACGACGGCGATGGCGATCATCGCGTTGATCAGGCCGGGGCCGAGGATGGCGACGAGGACGAGGGCCAGGAGGAGCGAGGGGAAGGCCAGGATGACGTCCATGATGCGGACGATGACGACGTCGACCCAGCCGCGAAAGAAGCCGGCGACCAGCCCGAGCAGCACGCCCACGCTGGCGGCGAGCGTCACCACGAACAGGCCGATGAAGAGCGAGAACCTGGCCCCGTAGATCAGCCGCGAGAGCATGTCGCGGCCGACCGCGTCGGTGCCGAGGGCGTAGGTGAGCTGGCCGCCCGCTTCCCAGAAGGGCGGCAGCAGCAGGGCGCCGCGATTCTGCAGGCTCGGGCTGTGCGGGGCGATGAGCGGGGCGAAAAGCGCGACGACGATGATCGCGAGGAAGACGAAGAGGCCGATCACGGCACCCTTGTTCTGGCAGAAGTAGAACCAGAATTCCGACAGCATCGCCCGCCGCAGCGCCCAGGCACCGGCCGGAATGGGGCGTTCGGTCTCGAGGGCTTCGGTGGCCATGGGCGTGCCCTCTCAGTGCCGGATGCGCGGGTTGACGAGCCCGTAGAGCACGTCGACGACGAGGTTCACGAGCATGATGACGCCGGCGATCAGGAGGAGGCCGCCCTGCACCACGGCGTAGTCGCGCTTGAAGACCGAATCGACCATCCACTTGCCGATGCCGGGCCAGGAGAAGATCGTCTCGGTCAGGATGGCGCCGGCCAGCAGCACGCCGACCTGCAGCCCGATCGTCGTGATCACCGGGATGAGCGCGTTCCGCAGCGCGTGCAGGCCGATGACGCGGCGGGTCGGCAGCCCCTTCGAGCGCGCGGTCCGGACATAGTCCTCGCCCAGCACCTCGAGCATGGCCGAGCGGGTCTGCCTCGCGATGACGGCGAGCGGGATGGTGGCGAGCACGATGGTCGGCAGGATCAGATGGCTGACCGCCGACTGGAACGCCCCCGCCTGACCCGAGAGCAGGCTGTCGATCAGCATGAAACCGGTGACCGGCGGGAAGAAGTAGAGGAGCGAGATGCGGCCCGAGACCGGCGTCCATTGCAGGATGCCGGAGAAGAGGATGATGAGCAAAAGGCCCCACCAGAAGATCGGCATCGAGTAGCCGACGAGGGCCGTTCCCATGATGCTCTGGTCGAGCCACGTGCCGCGCTTGACCGCGGCGATGACCCCGGTCGGGATGCCGATCAGGGTCGCGAGCAGGATGGCGCAGACCGAGAGCTCGATGGTCGCCGGGAAGAGGGTGAAGAACTCCTGCAGCACCGGCCGCTTGGTGACGATCGAGTTGCCGAAGTCGCCCTGCAGCACGTCGCCGAGATAGCCGAGATACTGGAAGACGATCGGCTGGTCGAAGCCGTAGACGGCCTGGAGCTGCTCATAGCGCTCGGCGGTCATGCCGCGCTCGCCGGCGAGCAGCACGATGGGATCGCCGGGCAGAAGACGGATGAAGGCGAAGGCGACGATCGAGACACCGATGAAGGTCGGTATCAAGAGGGCGACGCGGGAGAGAAGGAAGCGCAGCATCGCTCAACCCGTCCTCGCCCGGGCCGGCGCGATCCGGGGCGTCGCCACCCCGGATCGTCCCGCGTTCACGGCAACACTTTCACTCGGCCAGATCGACGCCGTCGAACCAATGGCCGCCGAGCGGGTCCATGACATAGCCTTCGACGTTGGCGCGCATCGGCATGAAGACGATGGAATGCGCGATGGTGGCCCAGGGCGCCTCACGCTTGAAGACCACCTGGGCCTCCTCGTAGAGCGCGGTGCGCTCGTCCTGCGTCCCGGCCTTGGCCTTCTGGATCAGGTCGTTGAACTCCTCGTTGCACCACTGGGCGCGGTTGGCGCCGCCGACCGCGTCGCAGCCGAGGAGCACGGCTAGGAAGTTGTCCGGATCGCCGTTGTCGCCGGTCCAGCCGAGGAGCACGGCACCGTCGCGATCGATGGCCTTCGAGCGCTCGAGATACTCGCCCCACTCGTAGGACACGATCTCCGCCTTGACCCCGATCGCGGCGTAGTCGGCCTGGATCAGCTCGGCCATCCGCCTCGCATTGGGGTTGTAGGGGCGCTGCACCGGCATCGCCCAGACCTTCATCGACAGGTCGCTGACGCCGGCATCGGCGAGCAGCTTCTTCGCCGCCTCCGGATCATAAGGGTCGTCCTCGATGGCGTCGTTGTACGACCACATGGTCGGCGGGATCGGGTTGATCGCGACCTGCCCGGCACCCTGGAAGACGGCATCCAGGATCGCCTCCTTGTTCATCGCCATGTTGAGCGCCTTGCGCACCCGGCTGTCGTCGAACGGCTTCTGCTGCGTGTTGTAGGCGAGATAGCCGACATTCAGGCCCTGCTGCTGCATGACCTGCAGGTCGGCATTGGCCTTCAGGGCCTCGACGTCCGCGGGGTTCGGGTAGGGCATGACATGGCACTCCCCGGCGGTCAGCTTCTGCTGGCGGACCGAGGCGTCGGTCGTGATGGCGAAGACGAGATCGTCGATCGGCTGCTTGCCGCCCCAGTAGTCGGGAAAGGCCTGGAAGCGGATCACGGCATCGGGCTGATAGGCGACGAAGCGGAAGGGGCCCGTGCCGATCGGCTTCTGGTTCAGGTCGGATTCGCTGCTGCTCGCCGAGAGGCTGTCAGCGTACTCCTTCGACATGATCGAGGCGAAGTCCATGGCCAGATTGGCGAGGAACGGTGCCTCGGGCCGGTTCAGCACGAACCTGACCGTCATGTCGTCGACCCGGTCGATCGACTTGATGAGGTCCGGCATCGACATGCCGTTGAAGTACTCCCAGCTCGCCCCGTCGACGTAGGCGTTGAAGGGGTTGTCCGAATCGAGCTGCCGCTCGAACGAGAAGATCACGTCGTCGGCGTTGAGATCGCGCGTCGGCGTGAAGGAATCGTTGCCATGGAACTTGACGCCCGGGCGCAGCTTGAAGGTGTACTCGGTGCCATCCTCGGACACCTCCCAGCTCTCGGCGAGGCCGGGATGGACCTCGGTCTTGCCGCGCACGAACTCGACCAGACGGTTGTAGACCGGCTTGGAGGAGGCGTCGAAGGTCGTGCCGGAGGTGTAGAGCGCCGGATCGAAGCCCTCGGGCGAGCCTTCGGAGCAATAGACCAGCGTCTTGGCTTCCGCCGTCATCGCGAACCCGGCGACCAGAGCCGTCAGGGCCAGGGTGGAGGTCAAGGTCTTGCGCATGTCGAGGCATCCCTGCTGTCGTTTTCCCGCCCGGCATCGGCTCTGCTGGCCGCGCCCGGTCGATTCATGGGCGGCAGGGAACCGCAGTTCAGGCCCGGATGCAACAGCAATCCAGCGAGCCGACCACTCCCCGACCTTGGCGCTTGTTCCGACCGGGCGCCTCACCTAGTAACGAGGAGCCAGATCAAAGGGGAGGGAAAGGTCATGTTCGGGTTGCCTCGATCGATCGGAACGGCCGGCGTCTCGGCCCTGGCGCTCGTCGCCCTGGCCGCCTGGTCGCCGGCGGCCCAGGCCGAGGATGTCACCCTCGAGCTCGTCGTCTGGAACTACTCGCTCGACACCATCCAGGACAATGTCCGGCAGTTCGAGGCGGCCAATCCGGGCATCAAGGTCAACGTCACCGACTACACCTGGCCCGACTACCACGACAGCGTGGTCCTCCGCTTTCGCGGCGGCACCACCACCGACGTGATCTATGGCGGCCAGGACTGGCTGCCGGCCTGGGCGGCCGCCGGCTACCTCTACCCGCTCGACGAGATCGCGGCCGACAAGATCGAGTCCTACAGGAAGGATCTCGCCGGGTTCACCATCGACGACATGACCTATGACGGCCACCTCTACGGCCTGCCCTACTACGCCGACACCATCTCGTTCATCTACAACCAGCGGATCCTGAAGGATGCCGGGATCGACGTGCCGACCACCTGGGACGAGGTCGCCGACGCGGCGCGCAAGCTCAAGGCGAACGGGATGGAGCGGCCGATCGTCTACGAGTTCAACCAGGAGCTGCCAAACTTCTACGACGCCTTCGTCGCCCAGGCCTATGGCCGCGGCGGCGATCTCTTCGACGAGAACGGCGAGGCCGCCTTCAACCGGCCCGACAATGCCGCCTTCCAGCAGCTCACCTGGCTGCACGACGTCGTGGCCGAGGAGCTGGTCGCCTTCGAGAACCACGAATCGACCATCATTCCGGCGATGAACACCGGCAAGCACGCCTTCACCATCGTCTACAACTACGTGCTGGCGGCCCTCAACAACAAGGCGGACCAGCCGCTCGCCGGCGAGTTCGCGCTGGCCAGGATGCCGGGCGAGGCGCAGACGACACTGGGCTTCACCAAGTTCTACGCCATCACGTCCTCGGCGGCGGAGAACCGGGAGCGGCGCGAGGCCGCCTGGAAGCTTGTCGATTTCATGGCCGGCCCGCCCTATGCGGTGGCCAAGCGCTGGGCGATCGAGAAGGGCCTGGGCTTCGGCCAGCTTCCCCTGCTCGAGGACCCGGACGTGATCAAGGCGTGGAGCGCCTGGGTCGACATGCCGACCCTGCAGGCGCAGATCCAGACCGCGCGCGGCGGCACCTGGAAGGAATGGACCGCGGTCTGGGCCGCGAGCTTCAGGCCCCTGATGGCGCAGGCGATGATCGGCGAGGCCACGGTCGAGGACGTCATGAACCAGGGTGCCGCGCGCTGGGACGAGCTTCGGGCGCAGATGGTGCGCTGACCGAGCGGGGACCCCGGGTGGCCCCGGGTGGCCCCGGGTGGCCCAGGTGACAATGTCGGACGGCCGGCCGCCGGTGCCGGGCGGCCAGCGGAGCCTTTGGCGATCGGCGCGTTTTCCCATCCTCTGGGTCGGGGCACCGCTGCTCCTGGTCATGCTCTTCACCGTTCTGCCGATCGGCCACACGCTCTGGACCAGCCTGCACTCGGCGCATTTCCTCTTCCCCGACGAGCTGCACTGGTCCGGGCTGGACAATTACCGCAAGGTGATCAAGGGCCCCTTCTTCCTGACCACGCTGAAGAACTCGCTCCTCTTCACCCTGGTCACGGCCCCCGCCGTCGTCGGCCTCGGCATCCTGACGGCGCTCCTGCTGCGGCGGCGCTTTCTTGGCCGAACGGTGCTCCGCTCCGTGGTGCTCCTGCCCTGGGTGCTGCCGGGTGCGATCACCGCCGTGCTCTGGATCTGGGTCTTCAACCCGAGCTGGGGCATGCTCAACGGCGCCTTGCGTGATCTCGGCCTGATCGAGAGCTCGATTCCCTGGCTCAGCGATCCCGATCTCGCCTTCGCCTCGGTCGCGGTCGCCCATGGCTGGTCGCAGGTGCCGTTCGCGGTGGTGCTGCTTCTCGCCGCCCTCTCGACCATCGATCCCGCCCTCTTCGAGGCGGCCAGGATCGACGGGGCCAATGCCTGGCAGCGCTTTCGCTTCGTCGTCTGGCCGGCGATCAAGGCCATGGTCGTGGTCCTCCTGGTCTACAACGCGCTCACCGCGTTCACGACCTATGACGTGGTCTATGCGATGACCGGCGGCGGTCCCGGCACCGCCACCTCCCTACTCTCCTTCCAGATCTGGCGGGAGAGCTTCTCGATGTACGATTTCGGCGCCGGCTCGGCGGTGGCGTTCCTCGTCGTCGCCATGGCGGCCCTGATGATCGTGATCATCACCCGTGCCCTGCCCTCCGATCTCTTCGCCGTGGGCGAGGACAGCGCGCCATGATGGAGCGTCTCCCTGGCCGGCTCGCCCTGCATCTGACGCCCCTCCCCGCCCTCGCCGCGACCGCCATGACCGGGCGGTCCTTCGACCGGCAAAACCTGCATTTGGCGATCCTTTTCGTCGTCATCCCCGCCCCGACCGAGGGCGAGGCGCCATGACCGGGCGGCTCCTCGACCGGCTGGCTCTGCACCTGGCAGCCCTCCTCGTCCTCGCCTTCGCCGCTGGCCCCATCCTGCTCGCCGCCTTCGGCAGCGTCGTGCCCGACCGCATCCTCTTCGATCCCGACCGTTCGGTCCTCGAGGGCGGCATGACGCTCGACAACTACCGCTACATCTTCACCGGCCAACTGCCGGCCGCCTACATGGCCGAGGGTGCCAACCGGGCGATGATCTCGGACGCGGCGCGCCAGGTGCCGCAGAGCCTCTGGAACTCGGCGCAGATCTCGACCAGCGTGCTCGTCCTCAACCTCCTCCTCGGCGCCCCCGCCGCCTTCGCCTTCGCCCGCTTCGTCTTTCCGGCCAAGAAGCCGGCCTTCCTCTTCCTGATCCTGAGCCCGCTGGTGCCGGCCGTGGCGCTGGTGACGCCCATCTACCTGCTGGTCGACGGGCTCGGCCTGCTCGGCACCAAGCTCGCCGTGGTGCTGGTCCACACCGCCCGCTCGCTGCCGTTCACCATCCTGATCCTCTCGGTCTTCTTCAGGAAGCTGCCGGAGGAGCTGTTCGAGGCGGCGGTCATCGACGGCTGCAGCCGCCTGCAGAGCTTCCTCAAGGTGGCCTTGCCGCTGGCCCTGCCCGCGGTCTGCGCCACCGGGCTCTTCGCCTTCATGCTCTCCTACACCGAGTTCTTGTTCTCGATGGTGCTCTCGGGCGACGCCCGCTCGCGGCCGCTCTCGGTCGTCATGGCCGCCCTCGCCCGCAACACCGACGTCTCCTGGAGCCTGCTCAACAGCGCCATCTTCATCGCCGTCCTGCCGACCCTGCTCCTGGTCGTCCTGGTCTGGCGCTACGTCGTCGAGGGCCTGCTTTCAGGCGCCGTCAAGGGCTGAAGCGCCGGATATCGCTCGCCGGAATGGTCACCGGAAAGCGCAGTTGAACGTCGGGCATCGCAGCAACTCCGCGCCGTCGCAATCCATCACGACCCGCAGCGTAGCATCTCGAGAGTTAACAATCGGTCAATGTGCCACCATCGAAATCGACGGCTGCTCCATCCCCGCTTCGGGCCGAGCATTCCGCCCTCTCCCCGAGCGCCGGCTCACCGCTTCACCTCGACCGGCGCCCCCGCGTCGATCGAGGCGAAGAGCGCATCGAGCACGCGGATCGCATCCTGCGCGTCGCGCCAGTCCTGGACGAAGGGCTCGCCACTCTGCACCGCCTCGGCGAAGTGCAGGAGCTCGTCGCGCAGGTCGCCGATGATCTTGCCGTTGACCTCGGGCCAGAGATGGGTGTCGGCGCCTATGGTCCCGCTCTCCGAGACGATGTGCAGGCCTTGGTCGCGGACCTCGAGGAAGGCGGCGCTCTTCGTGCCGACCGCCTCGAGATGCACCCAGTAGCCGTTGGGCAGGCCGTCCGGCCAGGCCCAGCTATAGTCGAGCGTGCCGATGGCGCCGTTGGCGAAGTTGAGCACGGCGTAGAGCGCGTCCTCGTTGCCGTTGGAGAGCTTCTGCACCTTCTGCGCATAGACCCGGATGATCGGCGAGCGGGCGACCCATTGCAGCATGTCGACGTCGTGGACGCCCAGATAGTAGAGGATCGAGGAATTGGCGCCGAGCCGCTGCGCCAGGCCGCGCACGCTGTTGCGCTTGGCGCGCAGATGGATGGCCTCGCCGAAGGTCTCCGGATCGGCGGCGGCCCGGAGCTGGACGTAGCGCGGATCGAAGCGGAGCACGTGGGCGACCATCAGCCGCACGCCATGCCTCTCGACCGCCGCCGCGATCTCGGCCGCGGCGGCACCGGTATGCGCCATCGGCTTCTCGAGCAGGATGTGCTTGCCGGCGGCGGCCGCCGCCGTCGCCGGGGCCACGTGATGCCGGTCGGGTGTGACGATGCTGACGGCGTCGATGTCGGCGCGCGCCAGGAGCTCGGCCGGGTCGGCGTGGAAGGCGCAGCCGTATTTCCTGGCCAGGGGCTCGCCCGTGGCCGGGTCGAGGTCGGCCACGGCGACCAGCTCGGTCACCGGCAATTCGTGCCAGATGCGGGCGTGCAGCGAGCCCATGAAGCCGAGGCCGACGACGCCCATGCGCAGCTTTGCCATTGTGGTTCCTTCAGTTTCCCGGTGCGTGGATCCGGCCTTGTCCGGCATCGAAGAGCAGGCAGCGCGCCGGATCGGGGGCGACGTGCAGCGGATCGCCGACCCGGCCGACGAACGCCGGGTCGACCAGCAGCCGCAGCCGGTTGCGCTCTTGGTCCTCGACGATCAGCACGGTCTCGCGTCCCAGATGCTCGAGCGCGAAGATGGCGCACGGCAGGGCACCCCCCCGATCGGCGTCCCTGACATGCAGGTGCTGCGGCCGGATGCCGAGGGTGACGGGGCCCGGCCGGGCCTCCATCGGCACCCGGAGCGCTCCCGCCTGAAAAGCACCATCGGCCACCTCGCCCGAGATCAGGTTCATCGGCGGCGAGCCGACGAAGCCCGCGACGAAGAGGCTCCCCGGCCGCTCGTAGATCTCGCTCGGCGTGCCGATCTGCTCGAGCCGGCCGCCGTTCATGACGGCGATCCGGTCGCCCATGGTCATCGCCTCGACCTGATCGTGGGTGACGAAGACGGTGGTCGTCCCGAGCCGCTTCTGCAGGTTCACGATCTCGGCGCGCAGAGTCATGCGCAAGGCGGCGTCGAGCGCCGAGAGCGGCTCGTCGAGCAGGAAGGCGGTGGGCTGGCGGACGATCGCCTTGGCGGTGGCGACACGCTGGCGCTGGCCGCCCGACATCTCGCTCGGCAGCTTGTCCAGGAGGTCGCCGATCTCGAGCATGGCCGAGGCGTCGTCGATCCGCCGGCGGCGCTCGTCGGCGGTGAGCCTGGCGTGGCGCAGGCTGGCCTCGATATTGGCCCTGGCCGTCATGTGCGGGTAGAGCAGCGCCGACTGGAAGACCATGGCGATGTTGCGGCTGTGCGGCGGGTCCCGGGTCACGTCCCGGCCGTCGAAGAGGATGCGGCCGGCGGACGGCGCCTCGAGCCCCGCGATGCAGTTGAGCGTCGTCGTCTTGCCGCAGCCCGAGGGGCCGAGCAGCACCAGGAGCTCGCCGTCGGTGACGTCGAGATCGAGATCCTGGACGGCGGTGAAGGCGCCGAAGCTCTTCTTCAGGTGGTCGAGGCGGATGCCGGCCATGTCAGGTCCCTGGTGGCTTCAGCGGATCGGCCGTCAACGGATCGGATCCACGAGGTTCATCTCGGCGATGTGGCGCTGCAGGAAATAGGCGACGAGCACCGGCGGCAGGATGGAGACCACGAGGGCCGCGGCCAGATGCGAGGGCTCGGGGTGCTGGAAGAGGAAGCCCGAGAGCGCCGTCGCCAGGGTGTTGGCCGGCGTGCCGTTCACCAGCACGAGCGCGTAGGTGTACTCATTCCAGGCGAAGAGGAAGGCGATGACGGCGGCGACGGCGATGCCGCTCCTGGCCAGCGGGATGACGATGAAGACCAGCGTCTCGAGCCGCGTGTAGCCGTCCACCCGGGCGAGCCGCTCGACCGGCGGCAGGTTGCGCAGATAGCCGATCAGCATCCAGGTGACGAAGGGAATGGTGATGGTGAGCGTCACCACGATCAGCCCGAAGCGCGTGCCGGCGAGCCCGAGCTGCACGTAGAGGGCATAGAACGGGATGAGGGTCGAGACCGGCGGCAGCGCCACCGAGAGCAGGATGGTGATGAGCAGCGCCTGCTTGAAGCGGAAATCGAGGCGCGCGAAGACATAGGCGAGCGGCACCACAACCAGCATGGTGACGGCGGTCACGACGATCGAGACGAAGAGGCTGTTGAGCAGGCCATTGATGATCTGCCCCGCCTGGCCAGAGGCGCGTCGCACGAGGTCGGGCGTCACCTGGTAGTCGAAGCCGAAGATGTTGAAATAGGCGGCCGGGGTCGGCTCCAAGGGATAGAGCGGCGGCGGAAACCGGGCGATCTCGTCCGGGGTCAAGAGCGACATCTTCAGAAACCAGTAGATCGGCAGGAGCGTCCAGACGACCGCGACCGCGATGCCGAGCCAGGCCCAGAGCGTCATCCGCCCACGCATCAGCGTTCCGCCTCGCGCCGGCCCCAGAAGGCGTAGAGCAGCATGGTGGAGCCGACGATGAGGAAGAGCAGGACGAAGGACTGCGCCGCCCCGTAGCCGAGATTGAGGTCGCGGAAGCTGATCTTGTAGATCTGGTAGGTCATCACCGCCGAGGCGGTTCCGGGCCCGCCGCCCGAGAGCACGTAGACGAAGTCGAAGAGCTTCATCGAGAGCACGGTGGTGATGCAGGTGAAGACGAAGAGCGTGAAGCGGAGCGGCGGGAGCGTGACGTTCCAGAAGGTCTCGAGGGGCGACATCCGGTCGATCGCGGCGAGGTCGTAGAGCCGGGTCGGGATGGTCTTCAGGTTGGCGAGCAGGAAGAAGGCGACGAGCGGCGCCATGTTCCAGGCATTGCCGATGGCCAGGACCTCGATCACCCACTGCCGGTTGACGAAGCTGACCGGCCGGTCGGCGCCGAAGAAATAGGCGATGGCGGTGGCGAAGCCTGTCTGGCCAGTGGCGAGGTAGGAGAACATGATGCCGGTGCCGTAGAGCGAGACGCACCAGGGCAGCATGATGATGGTGCGAACGAGGCCCGGCCGGCGCATTGGCCGGTTGAGCAAGAGCGCCAGGGCGAGGCCGATCGCCATGGCGAGCACGACGGATTCGGTGGTGAAGCGGATGGTGATCCAGATCGACCACCAGAACTTGTCGTCGCCGATCATCTTCGCGTAATTGGCGAGACCGACGAAGCTGGTCCGGTAGCCGCCGAAGAAGACGATCTGCTGGAAGCTCATCCAGAGCGCGTAGCCGAGCGGATAGGCCACCACGAGGACGAGGAAGAGCAGGACCGGCAGGGCCATCAGAAGCGCGAACTGCAGGTTCGAGAGCTCGCTCGTCCGGCCGGTGCTGGTCACCTGCTCCTTCACGCCTCCCCCCTCGCTGGGCCGGCTCGCCGACCTCGTCCCTGGAGCCGACCGGGCAGGGTTGCCGCGGCCCCCGGATTGGCGCCATGTTCGAGGCACGGTCGGCCGGCGTCAAGCGCGCGCCGGACACAGTGCGACGAAAGGGAATGGGGCATGAGCTATCTCGAGCGGTTTCGGCTGGACGGCCGGCGGGCGGTGGTGACCGGGGGTGCCCGCGGCATCGGCTTCGCCTCGGCGGAGGCGCTGAAGGAGGCCGGCGCCACGCTCTGGCTGGTCGACCGCGAGGCCGACCTCGTGGCGGCGGCAGCCCACCGGCTCGCTGCCCGGCATCGGGTCCTCGATCTCCGCGATCCCGCCGCCGTCGAGGCCATGGCCGAGACGGTCTGGGCCGAGGCCGGCGGCATCGACGTGCTCGTCAACTGCGTCGGCATCTGCCGCA
Source organism: uncultured Geminicoccaceae bacterium (assembly GCA_964393275.1). Classification (GTDB taxonomy): domain Bacteria; phylum Pseudomonadota; class Alphaproteobacteria; order Geminicoccales; family Geminicoccaceae; genus SLRI01. The sequence goes on from CAYMTA010000012.1 coordinate 76,363, forward strand.
ACACGCCCGTGACGGAAATTCCGGACGACGAATGGCGCGAGGTGATCGACGTCAACCTCAATGCGATGTTCTGGTCCTGCCGCGCCTTCGGCCGGCGGATGGCCGAGGCCGGAGGCGGCAGCATCGTCAATATCGGCTCGAACTCGGGCGTGATCGCCGACAAGCCGCAGCCCCAGGCGCACTACAACGCGTCGAAGGGCGCCGTGCACATGCTGACCAAATCGCTGGCCGTCGAGCTGGCGCCCAAAGGCGTGCGCGTCAACGCGGTCGCACCCAGCTACACGCTGACCGAGATGACCAGGCTCGGCCTCGCCAACGCCGAATGGGCCAAGACCTGGGCGGAGATGACGCCCATGGGGCGGTTCGCCGAGCCGGAGGAGATCGCGAGCGCCGTTCTCTACCTCGCCTCGCCGGCCTCGAGCTACACCACCGGCAGCATCCTTTTGGTCGACGGCGGCTACACGAGCTGGTAGCCGCCGCCCTCGGCAGGATCAGATGCCGTACTTGCCGTTCAGCTCGGTGATCTTCTCGTTGATCGATTCGAGCATCGACGCGATGTCGCCGTCGTCGAGGACGAAGGCCTGCAGCTCCTCGCGCAGCCAGGAGTTGAACTCCTCCGACCAGACGACATTCCAGATGCCCTTCGGGTAGGGTGTCGCCGCATAGACGTCGAGCACCGTCTGGACGTCCTCGGGCCTGGCCAGGGCGCTCTTCATGCGCTCGGCCGTGGCCTCGCTCTCCATCACCGACTTGTAGGCGGAGAACAGCATCGATTCCTGCATCCAGCGCTGGCCGACGAAGATGTCGCCGTTCTGGTCCTTGAAGCCATACCAGGAGGCAAACTTCTTGACGTCATCGGTCAAGGCATCGCTGCGCTGGCGCGAGGTCATCAGATAGACGGCGCTGTCGATCAGGCCCCAGCTCTGGCCCTGATAGGGCAGAAGGCTCGCCTCGCCCGCGATCTGCGAGCGGTCGGGCCGGTTGAAGGTCTCGAGATCGTAGAGCTGCTGCGGGCTGAAGACGTAGCGGCCGGAGGCGAAGGCGTCGATGTAGCCGCTCTCGTTGTAGGTCATCACCTCCTCGGGCACGAGACCGTCATTGAAGATGCGCTTCCAGTCCTCGAGCGTCGCCCAGGCAGGGCCGCCCTCGGACACATCCAGCACCGGCTGGTGCGTCTCCGGATCGGCGATCTCACCACCCCGGTTCATGACCTCGAAGACAAAGCCCCAGGAGATGCCGAACCATTCGGAGAGCCAGTGCGGCAGATAGGGCTGGTCGACGCCCTTGTCGCGGATCTCGTAGAGCTGGTCGTAGAGCTCGTCCCAGGTCGCCGGAAAGTCCGCGTCGGTATAGCCGAGCTCCTTGTACTTCTTCAGGTTGACGTGCATCGCACCGCGCGTGCTGACGAAATAGGAGAGGCCGGTAAGCTCGCCCTTGTAGGTCCAGGCATCCAGGATATTGGGATACATGTCGGCCTTGATCTCGGTGATGTTCGGCAGGTTCTCGGCCGTCAGCACCCAGCCGCCGTCGAAGTAGCGCGCCGCCTGCGAGGGATTGGCATAGAGGATGTCGAGATCCGCGCCGGCGATCAGGTTGGTCTCCATGATCGCCGGGTAGTCGCCGGTGACCGTGGCATAGTCGACCTTGCCGTCGAGCTCCTTGTTGTAGCGGTCGACATTGTCCTGGACGATGTCGGTCTTGTACTGCCAGCCGCGAAAGAAGACGGTCTCGCCGCTGGTCGGCTTCAGGTCCTGGGCGATGGCGCCGCCCGCCGCAAGGAGGCCGAGCGCCACCACGCTGGCCGAGGCCAAAAGTCGGTTCCTGGACATCCTTCCTGTTCCCCCCGCTGAGATGCCGCCGTTGCTCGCGGCACCCCTGGACCGTACCACCTCGCCGGCCGCTGTCGAGCGCCAAGGGCCGGCACCGTCAGCCCCGCGCCACGGCGCGTGTCGTCGCCGCATCGAAGAGCGCGATTCGCGCCGGATCGAGCCAGAGCCGGCAGGGTGCGTCGACCTCGACCATGAAATCGGGCGGCAGCCGGGCGGCGATCTCCGGCCCGTCTCGCCCAAGCGCACCGACGACGACGAGCTCCGGCCCCAAAGCCTCGATCGCCACCACATCAAGATCGACGGGCACGGCGCCCGTGGCGACAGGTGTCGCCGCCAGGTCCTCCGGGCGAATGCCCAGCACGATCCCTTGGGCCTTCGGCACAAACCCGACGAGCGGCAATTCGAGGCCCGGCACGACGATCCGCTCGTTCTCGATCCGTCCGTCGATCAGGTTCATGGGCGGGCTCGCGAGGAAGCCCGCGACGAACGTGTCGGCCGGGTTGCGATAGACGTCCATCGGCCTGCCGACCTGGACGATGCGGCCGCCTTTCATGATGCAGAGCCGGTCGCCCATGGTCATCGCCTCGACCTGGTCGTGGGTGACGTGGACGATGGTGCGGCCGACGCGGCGGTGCAGCTTGACCAGCTCGGTGCGCATCTGGGCGCGCAGCTTGGCATCGAGATTGGAAAGCGGCTCGTCGAGCAGGAAGGCCACGGGATCGCGCAACAGCGCCCGGCCGAGCGCGACGCGCTGGCGCTGACCGCCGGAGAGCTCCTTCGGCTTGCGCTCGAGCAGGCCGTCCAAGCCCAAAAGCGCCGTCGCCTCGGCGATCCGGCTCTTGATGGTCGCCTTCGGCACCCCCCGCAGCCGCATGCCGAAGGCGAGATTGCCCTCGACCGTCATGTGCGGAAAAAGCGCGTAGTTCTGGAAGACGAAGGCGAGGTCGCGGTCCTTGGGATCGACCTCGTTGACCCGCCGCTCGCCGATGAAGAGATCGCCCCGGGTGATAGTCTCCAGCCCGGCGATCATCCGCAGCGTCGTCGACTTGCCGCAGCCCGAGGGGCCGAGCAGGATCAGGAACTCGCCATCCTTGATCTCGAGGTCGATGCCGTCCACGGCGACGACACTGCCACCATAGACCTTTGAAACGTTCTGGAGACGAATATCGGGCATGGGTCAGACAAGCGATCGCATGTGGCGGTAGAGATAGCCGGTGAGGACGAGGACGATGAGCAGGAGCAGCACGGCCAGGGCCGAGGCCTGGCCGATATTGAGCCCGACAAAGGCCTGGCGGTAGATGAAGTAGCTGATCAGGTCGGTCGCCTGGCCCGGCCCGCCCCGGGTCATGATGTAGACGAGATCGTAGGTGCGCACGGCGAAGATCAGCCGGATCAGGAGGGTGACCAGGATGACCGGGCGCATCAGCGGCAGGGTGACGTGCCAGAAGCAGGCGAGCGTGCCGGCCCCCTCCATCCGCGCCGCCTCGTAGGGCTCCTTGGGCAACGAGGCGAGCCCGGCGAGCAGCAGCACGATCATGAACGAGACCTGGTGCCAGATATCCACCGCGATCAGCGTCCAGAAGGCGTTCACGGGATCGCCCAGCCAGTTGACCGGCCCCAGGCCCACGAGGCCGAGCACGTAGTTGGCGATGCCGAGCTCCGGATGGAGGAACATCCGCCAGATCAGCCCGACCACGACCGGGTTGATCAGCAAGGGGCAGAGCAGGATGGCGTAGTAGACCGCCTTGCCGCGCTCGACCGCATTGAGCATGAGGGCGACGAGAAAGCCCACGGCGAATTCGAGCACGACGACGGCCAGGACGAACCACAAGGTGACGTAGAGCGCGTTGCCGAACTCGGCGAGGCCGAAGGCCCGAACATAGTTGGCAAGGCCGACGAAATGGTCGTGCCGCGGGTTGATGAGCGTGAAGTCGAAGGCGCTCGTGTAGAGCGTGAAGAGCACCGGAAAGACGATGACGAGGAGAAGGGCGGCGAGCCCGGGTGCCGCCATCAGCTGGCCGAAGCGCCGGTCGCGCGCCGCCAGCGTCGCCGCCACGCCGCCGCCCTCCCCCGTCGACCGCTAGAGCTTGCCGTCCTGCTTCAGCAGGTCCCTGAGCTCGTCATTGGCCGTTTGCATCGCCGCCTCGGCCGACTTCTCGCCGGTCACCGCCAGCGACAGCTCGCGCCCCAGAACCTCGACGAATTGCGGGGTGTAGGTGAAGACCGGGAAGTTGTGCGATTCGGCCAGCAGCTTCTCGAGCGCCGGGTAGTAGGGGTATTTCGCCAGCACGTCGGGATCGGCGAAGACGTCGCTCCTGGTCGGCGAGCCGCCGAGCAGCGCCCGCTTCTTGGTGATCTCCGGGCTCTCGACCCACTGGAGGAAGGTCCAGGCGGCGTCCGGATCGGGCGAGGAATTGGGGATGGCCCAGCCCCACGCACCATTCAGCCCGCCGCCGGGTACGCCGACGATCTCCATCTTGCCGACCACGGCCGACTGCGCGGGATCGTCATAGGCGGTGCGGAACATGTTGTAGGTGAGATAGCTGTAGGCCTTGCCCTGGGCCGCCACGTTGAACGCCTCGTCGAAGCCGAAGCTCGCCGCACCCAAAGGCCCGAACTCCTGCAGGTTGCGCTTGTAGTCATCGACCGCCTGGACGGCCTCCGGGCTGTCGAGCAGCGGCTGCCAGCTCTCGTCATGGAAGCGGCCGCCATTGGCGAAGAGGTAGTTCGACCATTCCATGGCGATCGGATCGGGCCGGAGCCCCTGGTTCACCACGCCGAAGAAGTCGTTGTTGCCGTCGCCGTCGGTATCGCGGGTGAAGAACTCCACCTGCTTCAGGTACTCGTCCCAGGTCTCCGGCACGCGCAGCTCGATGCCGTGCTTCGCCTTGAAATCCGCCTGTGCCACCGGATCCTCGAGCAGGTCGTGGCGGTAGGTCAGGCCCATGGCGTAGTTGTAGAAGGGCAGCATGAGCTGCTCGCCGTCGACCTTGCCGACCAGGTTTTGCAGCGAGTCGAAATAGGGGCCCGTGTCGAAGCCATCGGCCGCGATGCGCTCATCCAGCGGCTGCAGCCAGCCGGCCTTGGCGAACTCGCCCACCCAGTAGAAATCGACGACGATGACATCATAGGAACCGGTCGGCGCCACGAGCTGCGGCACCAGCTTGGTGTGCATCTCGGCATAATTGACCACCTCGAGATCGACCTTGATGCCGGTCGCCGCCTCGAACTCGGGCAGCAGCTCCTCGACGAAGCGGGTATCCGGCACGCTCTCCATCAGGATGTTGAGGGTCTGGGCCTGGGCGGTGCCGAGCCCCAGCCCCAGGATCGTCGTGCCGAGCAGCAGCTTGCGCATGAGAAGGTTCCTCCCTCTGGTTGTTGCAGACCGCAAGGACACGGCCTCGAGTCATCATTTCAGGGCACCCAGGGACAGCCCCTTGATCAGGTACTTCCGCAGGAACGGCAGCAGCACGAAGACCGGCAGGATCGCGAGCAGCGCCGCCGCCGCGAGAAGGGCGATCTCCACACCGCGATGCGTCTCGAGCGAGGAGAGGCCGACCGGCAGGGTCTGGGTCGCCCGGCCCGAGAGGATGAGGGCCAACAGGAACTCGTTCCAGGAAAGGATGAAGCCCAGGAGGCCCGCCGCCATGATGCCGGGCGCCGCGAGCGGCACCGAGACCCGCATGAAGGCCTGAAAGCGCGTGGCACCCTCGATCCGCGCCGCCTCCTCGAGCTGCCGCACCTCGCCCTCGAAGAAGGCGACCAGCATCCAGGCGAGGAACGGGATGTTGAAGGTGAGATGGGCGATGACCAGCGCCGCATAGGTGTTGAGCAGCCCGGCGCCGAGAAAGAGCGCGAAGAGCGGCACCACCAGCACGATCGGCGGCAGCATCTGGCTCGCCAGCACGCCGAGCCGCAAGGGTGCCCCACCGGTGTCGTGGCGGGCGAAGGCGTAGGCCATGGCGACCGCCAGCGGCAGCGCCAGGAGCGTGGAGGCGAGCGCCACGACGAGGCTGTTGCTGAACCATTCGGCGAAACGGTAGGCGGTGAAGATCTCGATGTAGTTGTGGAGCCGGGGCGGCGTCCATTCCGGCGGGATGCGGTAGGCGGTGAGCTTGTCGGTGAGGCTCACCCTGAGCACCCAGAGCAGCGGCAGGAGGATCGCGGCCGAGAAGACGACGAGCACGGCGTGCGGCAGGAAACGCGTCGCGATCCGGCGCAGCATCGCGAATCAGTCCGTCCTGACGCCGCCGGAGACGTTCAGGGCCTCGCCGGTGATGAAGCGGGCGAGATCGGACGCCAGGAAGACGATCGCGTCGGCCACGTCCTCGGGCTCCTCGAGCCGGCCGAGCGGGGTCAAGGAGACGTACTCGTCGCGCACCGCCGTCTCGCTCATGCCCCGGAGCTTCGCCTCCCATCCGATCTCGCGATGCTGCATGCCGGTGCGCACGAAGCCGGGACAGACGCAGTTCACCCGTATCTGCGGCGCCACCTCGCGGGCGAGCGCCTGGGTGAAGCCCAGGACCGCGAACTTGCTGGCCGAGTAGTGGGCGAGCAGCGGTGCTCCCTGCTTGGCGGCGAGCGACGCCGTGTTGACGATCACCCCTTTCGTGCCGTCGGCCAGCCAGCGGCGGCAGGCGGCCTGGTTGCTCAAGAAGACGCCCTTGGCGTTGACCGCCATGTTGGCGTCCCACTCGTCCTCGCCGAGATCGACCACGGCGCGCATGGTGGAGATGCCGGCATTGGCGCAAAGCAGGTCGAAGCCGCCCATGGCCGTCGCCGCCTCGTCGAGGACGCGGGCCGTGGCGGCGGCGTCGGTGACGTCGAGAGCGAAGGCCCGGCCACCCGCCTCGGCGGCGACCCGTTCGGCCTGAACGGGATCGAGGTCGGTCACCGCCACCATCGCCCCCTCGCGAACGAGCGCCAGGGCGATCGCCCGGCCGATGCCGGTGCCGGCCCCGGTGATAAGAGCCTTCTTGCCTTCGAGCAGCGCCGCCATCGTTCGTCCCTCCCCTTGGCCGGCACGATACCGAGGGTGGCGAGGCAGGCAAGGGCCAGACGCTACATTTGTTCAGGCAGCGGACCGATTGCTCGACATGATATCGCGGGCGATGCGCCAGGCATCGCCCTGACGCTTCCAGATGACGATGTACTTGCCCAGATCGAGCGAGCTGCCGGCCGCATCGAAGACCTCGTAGATCCCCTCCTCCCAGGCCGTGTCGCCCAGCACCTCGAGCACCACCGTCTCCAGCCGCAAGGCGGCGACGCCGGCAACGAAGCCGGCCTCGATGCTGGCCCGGATCGCCGCCGGCCCGATATGCGGCTCGGCTCTCGGCGCCATCAACCGGCCATCCGCCGTGTAGCAGGCCGCGGCGGCCGCCGCGTCGCGGTCGGCGAAAGCCTGCACGATTCGCTCGTTCACCAAAGCGATGGCCTTCGCCTCGGCCTCGTCGTTCAATGCCATGTTCCCCATCCCTCCCGATGTCGCAGCGCAACCTAGCAGGCCGGGATTACGGGCGGCGAGTGGCTCGACATCGCCGGCGGCCGGCGCTATATAACTGACCAGCCGGTCATCAAGGGCGACGGAACGTGGCCACGGCCAGGTTCAGACGGCGCAAGGAGGCGCGTCCCGGCGAGATCGTCGAGGCGGCCCTCGCCCTGTTCAGCGAGAAGGGCTTCGCCGCCACCCGGCTCGACGAGATCGCGGCGCGCGCCGGGGTGAGCAAGGGTGCCCTCTACCTCTATTTCGCCACCAAGGAGGACCTCTTTCGGGCGGTGGTGACGCAGGCGGTCGCACCCGACCTCGCGCGGGTGGGCGCGCTCGCCCGGGCGCACGACGGCAGCTTCGCCGAGCTGCTTGCGATCTTCGTCCGCTTCCTCGCACGCACCGTGGCGACCGGCAGCATCGGCCCGATCGCCAAGACGGTGATCAGCGAAAGCCGCAATTTTCCGGAGCTCGCCCGCCACTGGCACGACACGGTGGTGATGCCGATGCTGACCCTCTTGGCCGGCGCCATCGCCGAAGCCCAGACCAGGGGCGAGGTCCGCCCGGGCGATCCCCGCCTCTGCGCCCTGCAGGTGGCGAGCCCGATCCTCATCGGCATGCTCTGGCGCGAGACCTTCGTGCCGGGCGGCGCCGAGCCCTTCGATCTGGAGCAACTGGCGGACCAGCACGTCCGAACCCTGCTGGACGGGCTCATCGAGCGGCCGGATGGCGTGAAATGAAGCGACAGCTCCTCCGCCTCCTGCTGCTCCTCGTGGCGATCGCCCTGGTGGCCGCTGGCGGATACCATTGGCTCGCCACCCGTGTCACGGCACCGCCGCCGCTCACCGGCTATGTCGAGGGCGAGGCGCTCTATCTGGCAGCCCCCATCGCGGCCGAGCTCGAGCAGCTCGAGGTCGAGCGCGGCGACCGCGTCACCGCCGGCCAGAGCCTGTTCAAGATCGACAGCCGGACCGCCGAGGCAACGCTCGAGGAGGCGAGGTCCGCCGCCGCCGCCGCCGCCGCCCGCGCCCTGGATGCGCACAAGGGCATGCGGCCCGAGGAGATCGCCGTGATCGAGGCCGAGCGCGACGCGGCCAAGGCGCGGCTCGACGAGGCGAAGCTCGATCTCGATCGGGTCCGCCCCCTGGCCGAGCGGGGCGCCACCTCGCGTGCCCGCCTCGACGAGGCCCTGGCCACCTGGCGCACCGCGAACGCGCAAATGGCGGAGGTCATGCGCCAGCTCGACGCGGCCCGGCTCGGCGCCCGCACGGACCTGGTCGCCGCCGCCGAGGCGGAAGCCGAGCGGGCGAAGGCGGCGGTCACCGAGGCGGAGGTGCGGCTCGCGCAATTGACGGTGGCGGCACCGGACGCCGGCCTGATCGAGAATGTCTTCTTTCGACCCGGCGAGTGGGTGCCGGCGAGCCAGCCCGTGCTGTCGCTCCTCCCCGACGAGCGGATCAAGATCCGCTTCTTCGTTCCGCAGGCCGTGGTCGGCACCTATCGACCGGGCCGCGAGGTCACCTTCGCCTGCGACGGCTGCGGCCCTCCGGGCAAGGCCCGCATCACCTTCGTCAGCCCGCGCGTCGAGTACACGCCGCCGGTGATCTACAGCCAGGAGAGCCGCGAGAAGCTGGTCTTCCTGGTCGAGGCCGTGCCAGCCGACCCTGCCGGCCTGGCACCCGGCCAGCCCGTCGACGTGTATCCGCTCGGACCCTGACCGATGCCTGCCGCCATCGATGTCAGGAACCTCAACAAGAGCTTCGGCGACAAGCATGTCGTCCGCGACGTCTCGATCACGGTCGAGGCGGGCAAGGTCACGGGCTTTTTGGGACCCAACGGCTCCGGCAAGACGACGACCATGCGGATGCTCTGCGGCCTGCTGACGCCGGACAGCGGCGAAGGCACCTGCCTCGGCCTCGACATCCGCCGTGAGACCGCCGAGATCAAGCGCCGCACCGGCTATATGACGCAGAAGTTCTCGCTCTACGACGACCTCACGATCGAGGAGAACCTGCTCTTCGTCGCCCGGGTCTACGGCATGGACGACCGCCGCCGCCGGGTCGCCGACGCCCTGACCCGGCTCGGCCTCGAGGCCCGCCGCAGGCAGCCGGCGGGTGCCCTTTCGGGCGGCTGGAAGCAGCGCCTGGCGCTCGCCGCGGCCGTGCTGCACGAGCCGCGCCTGCTGCTGCTCGACGAGCCGACCGCCGGCGTCGATCCCAAGGCCCGGCGCGAGTTCTGGGACCAGATCCACGCGCTGACCGCGGACGGCCTCACCGTCATGGTCTCGACCCACTACATGGACGAGGCCGAGCGCTGCCACGACATCGCCTACATCGCCTATGGCGAGCTGATCGCGCGCGGCAAGGTGGCCGAGCTGATCGACCGCTCCGGCCTCGTCACCTTCAAGGGCGAGGGACCCGGCGCCGACCGGCTGGCGGCAGCGCTCCTGGAGGAGCCCGGGGTGGAGATGGCCGCCCCCTTCGGCGCCGCGCTGCATGTCAGCGGCCAGGACCGCGACGCCCTCGAGCGGGCGATCGCCCGCCACCCGGGCAACGGCGTGCGCTGGACCGAGGGGCGCCCGACCATCGAGGACGTCTTCATCCACCTGATGCGCGGCTCCCCGGACAACTTCCCGTGATCTCCGGCACCCGCATCCTCGCCATCATGATCAAGGAGCTCCTCCAGCTCTCCCGCGACCGGCTGACCTACGCCATGATCCTCGCCATGCCGATCATCCAGCTCATGCTCTTCGGCTACGCCATCAACACCGATCCGCGCCATTTGCCGACCGTGGTGCTCGACGAGGACAGGAGCACCTTCTCGCGCTCGGTGCTCATGGCGCTCGAGAACACGGGCTATTTCGACTTCGTCGCCGAGGCCGGCTCGCAGGCCGACGTCGATGCCGCGATCGAGACCGGAGCGGCGCAGTTCGCCGTCGTCATCCCGAACGATTTCAGCCACCGCGTCGTCAAGCGCGACGCACCCGAGATCCTGCTCGAGGCCGACGCCTCGGACCCGACCGCGGTCGGCAGCGCCCTTGGCTCCCTCGGCGGCGTGGCGGAGGCTGCCCTCGTCCACGACCTCGAAGGCCCGCTCGCCATCCAGGGCGGCGGGTCGCCCTTCGCCGTCACCGTGCATCGCCGCTACAACCCCGAGAACATCACCGCCTTCAACATCGTCCCGGGCCTGCTCGGCATCGTCCTCTCGATGACCCTCGTCATGATGACCGCCCTGGCGGTCACCCGCGAGCGCGAGCGCGGCACGATGGAATCGCTGCTCGCCACGCCGGTCCGGCCGATCGAGGTGATGATCGGCAAGCTCGCCCCCTATGTCGGCATCGGCGTCATCCAGACCGTGCTCATCCTGGGCCTCGCCCGCCTCCTCTTCGGCGTGCCGTTCGAGGGCGGCTGGGCGGCGCTGGCGATCGGCACGGCGCTCTTCATCACCGGCAGCCTGGCCCTGGGCTTCCTCTTCTCGACGCTGGCCAGGAGCCAGCTCCAGGCCATGCAGATGTCGATCTTCTACATCCTGCCGTCGATCCTGCTCTCCGGCTTCATGTTCCCCTTTCGCGGCATGCCCGACTGGGCCCAGGTGCTGGGCACGCTCATCCCGGTCACCCACTTCCTGCGCGTCGTCCGGGGCTCGCTGCTCAAGGGCGCCGGCCTCGCCCAGACCTGGCCGAGCCTCGCCGCGCTCGGCATCTTCATGGTCGTGGTGACCGCCCTCGCCATGGCCCGCTACCGGACCACGCTGGATTGAGCTGTCAGATCAGCTCGCGCACCCGGGTCTCGCGGCCGTAGACCGCGACGAGGGCGACGATCAGCACACCCAGCGTCGCCTGCACCAGGGGCGGCTGCAGGCCGAGGCCGACCAGCACGGTGGTGAGCTCGATCAGGAACAAGGCGCCGGCGAGCGTGCCGAGATAGCCGCCGCGCCCGCCCACCAGCGCGGTGCCGCCGATGACCACGGCGGCGATGGTCTGGAAGAGATAGGGTGCCCCGACGGCGGCGTAGGCCGAGCCGGAGAAGCCCAAGAGCAGGATGCCGGCCAGGGCCGCGAAGCCGGCGGAGAGCGCGAAGGTGACGCTCCACATGCGGACCGGATCGACCAGGGCGAGGCGCGCCGCGCGCGGGTTGCTGCCGAGCGCGTAGAGGCGCCGGCCGTAGACGGTGCGCGACAGGAGCAGGACCACGGCCAGCGCCAGCACACCGGTGAACGGGATCAGCCAGGGGAACGGGAAGGGCCCGATGGTGCCGCCGATCGAGACGAACTTCTGCACCCAGGCAGGGGCACCTCCGGTCGGAAAGCCCCTGGTCCAGAGCTGGACGGCACCCTGCAGCGTGGTGCCGGTGCCGAGCGTCACGATCAGGGGGTGGATGGCGAGGATCGACGACAAGGCACCATTGAAGGCGCCGACCAGCATGGCCGCCAGGATCACGCCCGGCAGGACGATGGCGAACGGCACGCCCTGGCCGTAGAGCTGGGCCGCGGCGACATTGGCGAAGCCGATGACGAACGGGATCGAGAGGTCGATGCCGCCGAGCAGGATGACCAGCGTCTGGCCGATCGAGGCGATGGCGAGCAGCGCCGCCAGCACCAGCATGGCGCGGATGCCGAAGGTGGTGCCGAAGCCCTTGATCAAGAGCATGCCGACGAGATGGACGACCAGCGCCAAAAGCAGCGTGGCGAGCGGACCGCTGATGCGGAAGTGCCCCCTCATGCCCGCCTGCCCCGAAAGAGGAGCGCGCCGAGGCGGGACGAGTTCAAGGCCACGGCAATGGTGAGCGCCGCGCCGTAGGCCATCTGCAGGAGGAAGGTCGAGACATTGAAGTGCGTGAGCACCGATTGCAGCAGGAAGATGTCGATGGCGCCGAGCGCCGCGGCCACCAGGCCGCCCTTGCCGCCGGCGAGGCTGACGCCGCCGAGCGCCACCGCGGAGATGGCGAGCAACGTCATGTTGCTCGCCACGTTCGGGTCGGCCGAGCCGATCAGCCCGGTGAGCGAGAGCCCGCCGATCGAGCCCATGAGCCCGGCCGCGACATAGGCCAGAAAGCGCACCTTGGTGACCGGAATGCCCGAGGTGAAGGCCGCCCGATCGTCGCTGCCGACCGACAGGAGATGCTCGTGGATCGGCAGGCGCTTGATCAAGAGCCAAAGCGCGGCGACGGCGAGGATCGGCAGGATCGAGCCGGTGCCGGCGAGCGACTTGAGCCAGGCCGGCGCCGTGCCCGCCGGGGACGGCGAGATGGTCAGCGTCAACCCGGTATAGAGAAGGTAGGTGCCGAGCGTCGCGACGATCGGCTGGATGCGCAGAATCGTCGCGAGAAAGCCGTTGAGCGCTCCGGACAGGAGGCCGAGCAGCAGCACGAGCGGCACGATCTCGAAGGGCGAGGCCAGCCCCGCCCGCTCCACCAGCAGGCGGACCACCACCACATTGACGAGCCCCATCAGCGGCGCCACCGAGATGTCGATGCCGCCGCGCCCACCCAGGATCGGCGGCATCGAGGCGATGGCGGCGATGATCAGGGGTGCGGCGAGACCCAGCGTCACGCCGAGATTGGCCGGCGCGAAGCGCACCGGATTGAGGACGAGGTTCAGGAGCAGGAGGACGATGAAGAGCCCGCCGGCGAGGCGCAGCTCCGGGCGGCGGGCGAGCAGGCGCTTCATGCCACCTCCGTCTGGCCGAACATGGCGGCGATCACCCGGTCCATCGAAAGCTCGCCCGAGCCCAGCTCGCGCGAGACGGCCCGCTCGCGAAAGACCAGCACCCGGTCGCAGAGCTGCAGGATCTCCTCGATCTCGGTCGAGAGCACCACGAGCGGCATCCCGTCCTTGCGGGCGAGGTCGCGAAACGTCTCGTAGAGCTTCATCCTGGTGCCGAGATCGACACCCCGGGTTGGGTCGTTCAGCAGCATGACCCGGGGCTCGCAGGCGAGCCAGCGCGCCAGCAGCACCTTTTGCTGGTTGCCGCCCGAGAGCGTGCCGATCGGTGCCTCCGGACGGTCGTAGACCATGGAGAGCCGCTCGCGAAAGACCTTGAGCCGCTCGTGCAGCCCCCGGCGGCGGACCACGCCCAAGGTGGCGTGGCGCGGCAGGGCGGCGATGGCGAAATTGTCGAACACCGACTGGCCCGGGAAGATCCCGGTGCCGCGCCGGTCGCGGGGCAGATAGGCGAGACCGAGCCGGACGGCGCCCTCGAGGCTGGTGACCGCCGCCGCACCGCCGCCCTCGGTGCGGATCGTGACAGCACCCGCGATCGGCCGGTGCAGGCCGCACAGTGTCTCGAGAAATTCCTCCTGCCCGTGCCCCTCGAGCCCGGCGAGCCCGACGATCTCGCCCCGTTCCACGGCGAGATCGATGGCCGTCGCCGCCTCGTCGAGCCGGACGCCGCGCGCCTCAAGCATGATGCCTTCAGCCATGCGCCCGCACCGTCGAGCGTGCTTCCGGCAGCCGTGCTGTCGGAAGCTGGGCATCGGGAATCATCAGGGCGAGCAGCCGGGCGGGCGTGATCGCGTCGCCCTCGAGGGTCTCGATCGCCCTGCCGTTGCGCAGCACGGTGACCCGGTCGGAGAGTGCCTGCACCTCGTCCATCCGATGCGAGATGAAGAGAACCAGCCGGCCGCCGGCGACGAAGTCGCGGATCGCGGCGAACAGCACGTCGCGATCGGCCATGTCGAGGGCTGCCGTCGCCTCGTCGAGGATCAGGATGCGCGGGTCGCGCACCAAGGCCCGGGCGAGCACGACGAGCTGCTGCTGGGCGAGCGGCAGCAGGGCACCCTGCCGGTCGAGGTCGAGCGATGTCCGGGTGATCCGCGCCAGCGTCGCCGAAGCGATCTCGCGGCGCCGGGCCAAAGGCACCGTCCGCCGCCAGAGTCCGTCGAAGCCGAGGAAGATGTTGTCGAGCACGCTGCGGTCGGGTGCCAGGAGCACCTCCTGGAAAACCGTGGCGATGCCGTGGCCGCGCGCTTCCAGGGGATCGCGCAGGCGCACCGGCAGGCCATCGACCAGGATCGTCCCGGCGTTCGGCTCGACCACGCCGGTCAGCAGCTTGACCAGCGTGCTCTTGCCGCTGCCGTTCTCGCCCAGGATGGTGTGGACCTGGCCGGCCTCGAAGGCGACCGACACGCCATCGAGCGCCACGGTCTCGCCGTAACGTTTTCCGACCCCGTCGAGCGCCAGAATGGTCAGCCGACTCTTCCCGATTGTCGAACCCAGAGCCTGCCCGATCGGTCGGCTTCCCCGGGCGAAAGCGCTAGACGGTCCAGACCTTTCATGCAAGACACGGCGGCGTCGAGGTCGCGCATTCGCTCGGGGAGGAGCGCCAAAAGATGAAAACTGTCCTCAGGACTCTGCTGCATGGCCTGACCCTGCCGGCGCTCGCGGCCCTGCCCGCCGCGGCGCAGTCGATCGATGTCCTGCCAGCCGAGCTCCAGGCGCTCTACACGGCGAGCATCCCGGTCGGCCCCTCCGCCTATGACGGCTTCGACATGCCGGCCCAGCCCTGGAAATGGTGCCATTCCGAATCCTACATGGGCAATCCCTGGCGGGTGTCGGCGGCCAACGAGCTCGAGCGGCTGATCCAGGGTGCCATCGACGCCGGCGTGGTCGAGAGCTTCGAGCTCTCCGACAGCAATGGCGACGTCACCCAGCAGATCGCCCAGATCCGCGCCTTCATCGACAAGGGCTGCAGCGTCATCACCACCATCGCCGGCTCCTCGACCGCGCTCAACGACGTGATCGCGGACGCCTTCAACGCCGGCATCCCGGTCGTGACTACGGCGAGCGCCGTCACCAGCCCCTACGCCTTCAACATTCAGCACAACCACAATGTCTGGGGCTACGACATGGGGATCGGCGTCGCCGACTATCTCGGCGGCCCGGGCAACGTCCTGATGGTCGAGGGCATCCCCGGCAGCCCGATCGTCGAGCACGAGAACTCGGGCGGCTACCGCGCCTTCGAGGAGCACCCCGAGATCAACATCCTAGGCAAGGTCAGCGGCATGTGGACCGCGAACGTCACCAAGAACGTCGTGCTCCAGTTCCTCGCCACCAACCCGTCGCCGATCGACGCCGTCTGGACCACTGGCAGCGAGACCCGCGTGATCGCCGAGTCCTTCACCGAGGCCGGCCGCGACCAGCCCTTGATCACCGGCTCCATGTCCGGCGACGCGCTCGGTTACTGGAAGGACCACAAGGACACCTTCAAGTATTACGGCGGCGCTATCCTGCCGACCGTCGCCGCGCACAACACCTTCCGCGCGGCGCTCCGCCTGCTCGAGGGCCAGGAGCCCCTGGTCAACACCATCCTGGTGCCGGTGCCGGAGATCAAGGGCGAGGATCTCGGCAAGTGGGCGGCACCCTGCATGACCGTCGAGTCCGGCTCGATCTTCCCCGTCGCCCCGGTCGAGCCCCTGAGCGAGGCGGCGATGAACGGCTACTTCAAGAAGGGTGCCGCCACGCCGCTCTACGACTACAGCACCACCCCGGACCCCTGCGCCGGCTGAGGAGCGGCGGCAGCATGGACGAGCGTCTCCTGCGCACGGTGCAGGCGCTCCGCGAGGTCGGTGCCGATTGGGCCGTCCTCGCCAGCGTCGACGGCGTGGCCTACGCGACCGGACATTTCGCGCCGATCGAGGCCGGCCCCTCGCCCTTCGCCGGCGGCCCCTCGATCGCCCTGATCGACCGGCACGGCACGGCCGGCCTCGTCTGCGCCAATGTCGAGGCGGCAGCCGCGGCCGCATCTCGGGTCACCGAGGTCGAGACCTACGAGGGCTACGCCTTCGACCACGGCGTCGACTACATTGACAGCTACCGGACCGCCGTGGGCTCGCTCGTGCGGCGCCTCGGCGTCGGCGGCCGACTCGCCGGCGAGCGGGGCCACGTCCCGCACATCCTGGGCGACATCCTGCCGGTCGACACGGCGCTCGATCTGACGCCAGCCCTGCGCCGCCGGAGGGCCACCAAGACCGCCCTCGAGCTTCAGGCTCTTCGCCGCTCCGCCGAGGCGGTCGCCATCGGCCAGAAGCGCTTCGTCGAGGCGTTGCGGCCGGGCCGGAGCGAGCTCGCGGTCTTCGCCGAGATCCGTTGCGCCATCGAGGAGTTCGCCGGCTGCCGCGTGCCGATCACCGGCGATTTCCTCTCGGGAGCCCAGCGCACCGCGGGCTTCACCGGCTGGCCGATCAATCGGATCATCGAGCCGGGCGACCCCGTCATGGCCGATCTCGCCCCGCGCATCGACGGCTACTGGGGCGATTCCTGCGCCACCACCAGCGCCGGACCGGCGAGCACGGGCTTCATGAAGCTCTTCGAGGTGTCGAAGGGCGCCCTGACCCACGCGCTCGAGATCATCCGCCCCGGCATGACCGCGAAGGACCTCGACGCGCAGTTGCGCGCCTTCGTCGGCGGCCACGGCTTCAAGTACCCGCATCACAGCGGCCACTCGATCGGCACCGCCGTGCACGAGTTCCCGCGGCTGGTGCCCTACGAGACGGCCGTGCTCGAGCCCGACATGGTGCTCCTGGTCGAGCCCGGCTGCTACGATCCCGACATCGGCGGCGTGCGCAGCGAGTACATGATCCGGGTGACCGATCGGGGCTGCGAGATCCTGCACGCCTACGAGCACGTGCCGTCGGTCCAGGCCTCGCTCACTCCTCCTTGCGGAAGATGACCCACTCGCCGGCCGGACCGGTGAAGATGCCGGCGAGCGGCGGGTTCTCGCGCGCATCCGGCATCGCCATCGGCGTGTAGCTGGCGCAGGCGGAGACGAGCAGCAGCAGGGCCAGCACGGCGAGCAGCCGCGGGGTCGATCGGCTCCTCAAAACTTGAGCCTCGTGCCGACGGTGAAGGCGGTGATGCCGTCGACCGACGGGTTGTCGTTGCGGTCGAGCTCGTAGTAGCGGAGCTGGCCGTAGAGCTGCAGGCCGAAATCGTTGACGTCCTGGACGACGGCACCACCCACCGACCAGCCCTCGTCGCTCGGCGTCGGGTTGTTGACCGAGCGCGTGAGATCGATGCCGAAATTGGTCGAGCCAAAGTCGAAGAAATCGGCGATCCAGCCACCCTTGAGATAATAATTGCGGGGATTGCCGCCGTCGTCGGACTCGTCGAAGCCGGACGAGACGGTGAGATTGAGGCCGCTCGCGACGTGCAGGATCGAGGCCGAGCCGTCGGCGCGATAGTCGACATTATCGGTGTTGGGATAGGCGATGGCCGCGGCGGCCGCCGCCTTGAAGCCGCCGAGCTCGGCTGCCCAAAAGAGGCCCGTGTCGTAGCGGCCATCCGAGATCGCGGCGGCAGTGAGCGAGAAGCCGCCGAAATTCGGCGAGTCGTAGCGGAGCCGATCCCGCCTCGACAGGCCGTCGAAATTGTTGAAGGAGTCGCTGATGGAAACACCCGTCAGGTCGCCCTCCTTGGTGCGGAACTGCAGCCCGCCCATCGGTGCGGCAACGCTCGAGTACATGACGACGCTGGTGCCGGAAAGATCGACCTCGGCGGTGTTGTCGGAGGCCGTGCTGCCCTTGCCGAGCGTCAGCCTGCCGAGCTTCTCGCTCTCGCCATAGATCTCGACGACGCGCTGGTCGAAGAAATCGCCGCTGTCCTCGTCGTTCTGGCTGACCTGCGACGATTCGTTGGGGGCGATCGCGAGCTCGATCGTCGAGCCGAGCTTGAAATCGTCGCTGACCTGCCCGGTGCCGACGAAGCGGACGCGCGAGTTGCTCGCGTCGTTGTCGACGAAGTAGGCCTTGGTGCTGCTGCCGTCATTGGCGGTGTTGATGGCCCGGTTCACCTGCCCCGAGATGGCGAGCGTGACGCGCTCGTTGCCCGAGGTCACGACCGGCTTGTCGCCCGCGAGCACCGGCGCCGGCAGCCTGGTTGGCCCGGGCGCCGGCGCCGCCTCCGCCGCGACCGGCGGCGCCTTCGCCGCCGGGACCGCCGGGGCCGTTGCCGCCGGCAGCATCTGCCGGATCTCCTGCATCTGGGCCCGCAGCTCGTCGAGCTGCCGCTGCAGCTCCTCGTTCTGGCGCTGCAGCGCCTCCACCGATGCGCTCTCCTGGGCGGATGCGGGGTGGGCCATGGCGAGGCCTGCTGCGAGCATCGCCGGAGCCAACGCTGCGGCACGAAAACCGTTCATGGTCACGACGGCGACTTCCCCCATGCATAGAGTGGTCCGCATGCACCCGCCACCAAACAGGATCGCCTCGACGCTATCGTGGACGACCGCGCCCGCAAAGCCCCGCACCCCCGACCCGCACAACTTCGCTGAACGTGTGCCCCAACTGCCTCAACGCGCCACGGCGAGCAGGGCCGAGGTGTCCGGCCTTGCCGGCGATCCGATCGTCGAGTCGATGCTGCCAGCCGGCCGTGAGCCGCGCGACCACGCCTGGCGACGGGTTCGGCGCGTCTGCCCCCAGCAGAGCCGACAGCGCCTCCTGGAAATCACCGGTGGATATGCCACGCAGATGAAGAACGGGCAGCAACCCATCGAGGCTTGTCGAGCGCAGCACCCAATTCGGCAGGATGTCGGAGGTGAGTCGGATCGCCGCATCGGCGGGCACGTCAGTCGCTCCGTCGCGCTTTTCGTCGCCGAACCCCGATCGGTCCGATCCCCGTCTGGATAGCTTGCTACGGTCCCGCCCCATGCCGAACGGTGCGCTGACGATCATCGGCAAGCAGGTGCTCGGAAAACATGGCGACAAAGCCGCCGGCCGCCGCCTTCGACGCCGCCATCAGCATGCGTCGAGCCCCGTCGCGGGCGATCTCCATCGACGCCTCAAGGATCGAGCCAGGAGGGTGGAAGGGGGTGGCCGTGGTATCGTCTGTCACAGGCGCATCGCTCCATTGGAGCTTCTGGCAGGCTTCGAGCACCCGCCACGGTACGCCGGCTTCTCAAGCCGCCATCACCCAATCCCCCCGCACAGCTCCTGCCGGGCCGCCGAGGCACGGCTCCCGCCAAGGCACCACCCTGCCCAACCCCGACCAGGTCCCACCCGCCGCTTCGATCCATCTACCGGGAGCGGCCGGTCATCAGGTCGGGCGACCGCGGGGCGGAAGGCGGCCCGATCCGCCATCACCCGGCTCAGTTGACGAAGTACTTGCCGTAGGTGCCGGCATAGCTGCCGCTGTCGGCGTAGCCGTACTGCGCGTGCTTCTTGACGTCGACGCGCGAGAGCACGACCCCGGCGAGATCGCCGCCCGCCTCCTGGATCTGCCGGATGCCGGCGTTCGCCACGTTGCGCGGCGTCTGCTGCCAGCGCACGACATAGAGCGTCTTGTCCACCAGGCCGGAGAGGATCAGGCTGTCGGAGACGGCGCCGACCGGCGGGCTGTCGATGATCACGAGATCGTAGTCGCGGGTGACCTCCTTGAGCAGGCGCCGCATGGCGTCGTTGCGGAAGAGGTCCGGCGGGCTGACCGGGGCGAGGCCGGCCGGGATGAAGCGCAGCCCCGACCTCTCGTCGGTGCGGATCGCCTGGGCCATCATGAGGTCGCCGTAGAGGAGGTCGGCGAGACCATTCGTGTTGGCCACCCGGAACACCTCGTGCAGCCGGGGCCGGCGCAGGTCGGCGTCGATCAAAAGGGTGCGCAGGCCGGAGCGCGCCGATTGCCGGGCCATGGCGGCCGAGATCAGCGACTTGCCCTCGACCGGCACCGAGGAGGTGATGAGGACCGAGCGCGTCGACCGCTCCCGGTCGGCGAGGAAGATGCTGGTCCGCACCCGCTGCAGGGCCTCGGCGAAGGCCGATTGCGGCTTCTTCAGGATGTACTCCTCGGGCGTCAGCTCGCGGGTCTCGCGCCGGGTCAGGTCGGGCACCAGCGCCAGCGCCCGAAGCCCGCTCGACGCCACGACCTCCTCGGCGCTGCGGAAGCCGAAGCCGTTGTCCCAGCGCTCGAGCAGGAAGACGAGCACGGCACCGACGAGGCAGGCCGCACCGAAGGCGAGCAGCACGATCAGCTTCTTGTCGGGCCAGTAGGGATCGACCGGCAGCACCGCCGCCGACAGCACCGCCGCGTCGGCCTGCTGCAGGTTCTGCACCTCGCTCACCTCCCGCAGGCGCTGCAGGAAGCTTTCGTACAGGCCCCGGGCGCTGGTCGCGTCGCGCTCGAGGTCGCGCAGCGCCACGGACGACACGTCCTGGCCACGCACGTCGGATTCGAGCCGTTGCAGGCTGGAGGCGAGCTCGCGCTCGCGGGCCCGGGCCACCTCGACCTCGTTGCTGAGGTCCTGGACGACGCGGTCGACCTCGTCGATCATCTTGCTGCGCAAGGACGCCATCTCCGCCTCGGCGTTGATCCGCTGCGGATGCCGCTCGCCGTAGACCGCCTGCAGCTCGGAAAGGCGCCGCTGCAGAAGGCTCTCCTCCTGGCGCAGATTGGCGAGCAGAGGCGAGGTCAGGACGTTGCTGGCGGCGCGAACTCCCCCCGATGATCTGAGCAGGCTGCGGACCTGGTTGAAGCGCGCCTCGGCCTCGGCCCGGGTGGCTTGCGCCGCCGAGAGCTGGCCATTCAGATTGGCGATCTGCTGGGCCAGAGGATCGGCCCGGCCCTCGGCGCTGATCCCATTCTCGGACTGGAACGCGACGACGCGCTGCTCGGCGGCGATCACCCGCTCGCGCATCTCGTCGACCCGCTCGCGCAGCCAGTCGGTCGCCCGCTGGCCGGTCGCGAACTTGGTCTCGAGCTGGTTGGCGATGTAGGAATCGGCGACAGCGTTGGCGATGCGGTAGGCCTTGTCCGCGGATTCCGAGACGAAGCGGACCTCGAGCACATAGGAGCGGCTGATCTGCGCCACCGACAGGCTGTCGCGGAAGCGGCCGATGGCGCGGATGCGATCGCTCTCGCCATTCTCCAGCCGATCGCCGAGCGCCAACGCCTCGCGCTCGGCGAAGGCGTCGCCGAGGAGCAGCCTGCCGACCGGCTTCGGCAGATAGGCCAGCCAGTCGATCGTCCGCCAGAAGGGCTGGCGATCGGGGTCGAGGCTGGTGTTGAACTCGGCGTCGTCCATCAGACCCAGATCGTCGATCATGCGGGCGGCGAAGGCGCGCGAGGTCAAGAGCTCGATCTCGCTCTCGATGGTCGAGGCATCGGCCTCGAAGGAGTTGCCGATCTCCGGCAGGTCGATGACCATCGGCTGACCCGGCTGGATCCTGACCAGGGTCTCGGCCCGGTAGAGCGGGACCGTCGTCTGGACGTAGCCGATCGCCGCCGCGGTGAAGAGGCCGATCGTGCCGACCAGCCAGAATTTGCGCCGCCAGAGGGCCCGCAGCACGCCGCGCGGATCGAGCTCGTCACCGGATGTGGTCCGCTCGGGCTCGGCGCCCCCGGCAAATCGCGTGATCTCTCTCGCCATGTCGAGGCCATCCTTGCTGAAATCGTCCGGGCGGGGGCACGCCAGCCGCGGACCGGCCCTTGCCTGACCATTGGCATCTATAACAAATCAGCGACCCGAATTGCAAGATAAACTTAGTTGTCTTCCATTAATGGTAAATGGATTCTTAACTTCTTTTCTTAACCCTAAAGTAATCATTCGATGACAGCATCAGCGTCCGGGGTCGCCGCGCGGATCGAGGGCGTCCTGCAGGCCGTCGCCGAGGAGATTGAAGGCGATGACCGCAAGGAAGATCAGCGCACCCGGCCAGACCGCCAGATGCGGCGCCTGCCAGATCAGCTCCTGGGCGTTGGTCAGCATGTTGCCCCAGCTCGGCAAGGGCGGCTGGATGCCGAGGCCGAGAAAGCTCAGCACCGATTCGGTCAGCATGATGTTGCCGATCGAGAGGGTGGTGGCGACAATGATCGGCGAGGCGACGTTCGGCAGCACGTGGCGTACGGCAATGCGCCAGGGCCCGGCGCCGAGTGCCCGCGCCGCCCGCACATAGTCGCGCTCCTTCTGGCTCAGCACGGCGGCCCGCACCAGCCGGGCCACGGTGGTCCAGCCGAAGAGCGCCACCAGCAGCACGATGCGCAACACACTGGCGAGCCCGCCCTCGGCGAGCGCCTCCGGCAGGCCGAGCCTGGTCAGGTCGACGGCGGCGAGCACGATCAGGAGCGGCAGCAGCGGCAGGGCGATGATCGCGTCGGTCAGCCGCATCAGAACGGCGTCGGCGCGGCCGCCCGCGTAGCCGGCGGCGAGGCCGATGGCGGTGCCGATCAGGGCGGTGAGCAGGGCGCCCGCGAGACCGACAGAGAGCGAGATTCGCCCGCCCTCGAGCAGGCGCTGCAGGAGATCGCGGCCGAGCTCGTCGGTGCCGAGCGGATGCCCGAGGCTCGCCGGCGCCAGCCGACCCAGGAGATTCACGGTCTCACCGTCCAGCCCCACGGCGGCGGCGAGCCTCGGCCCGGCGACCACGGCAAGGACGAGGGCAAGGAGCAGCCAACCGGCGAGCGTGGCGAGGCGGTGGCTGGCGAATCGTCGCCAGAAGCGTCGCTTCCGCCCGACCAGCAGGCGTCCCGCCGGACGGTCAGCCGCCATGGTCGATCCTGGGATCGAGCCAGCCATAGGCGAGGTCGGCCAGGAGGTTGGCCATCAGCGTGACCAGCGTGGCGAGCAGCAGCGCCACCAGCGCCAGGTTGTAGTCGTTGCCGAGGATGGCGTCGTAGATGAGCTTGCCCATGCCGAGATAGGCGAAGATGGTCTCGACCACGAGGGCGCCGGAGAAGAGCGAGCCCACATGCAGCGCCGTGATGGTGATCATCGCGAGGGCGGTGTGCGGCAGGGCATGGCGGACGACGACGGCAGTGGTCGAGAGCCCCTTGACCCGGGCCGTGCGGATGAAATCCTCGCGCAGCGCCTCGATCATCGCCGCCCGGACGAAGCGGATGAACGTGCCGGCGGTGAGCAGGGTGAGCGTCGTCACCGGCAGGATCAAATAGCGCAGCCGGTCGAGGATGCCGCTTTCGCCGATCGAGGTGCTGCCGCCGGCCGGCAGCCAGCCGAGCTGGACCGAGAAGAGGATGATGAGCAGGAGGCCGAGCCAGAAGGACGGCATGGAGAAGCCGGCGAAGGCCAGAAGGTTGATCGTGTTGTCGACCGGCCCGCGCGGGTCGAGCGCGGCGAGGATGCCGGCCGGCACGGCGATCACGAGCGCCAGGACGAGGCTCGTGCCCATCAGGAGCAGCGTGTTGAGCAGGCGCGGCCCGATGACCTCGAGCACCGGCCGGGCATAGAGACGGGAATAGCCGAGATCGCCCCCGAGCGCTGCCGAGAGCCAGCGCCAGTAGCGCTCCGGCAGCGGCACGTCGAGGCCCTGCAGCGCCTTGAGCCGGACGGCGTCGGCGGCCGACAGGCTCGGATCGGCGCTGACCATGAGATCGATCGGATCGCCCGGCATCAGCCCGATCAGGCCGTAGATCAGGAACGACATGACGAGGAGGAGAAGGAGGGTCTCGGCGAGCCGCCGGACGAGGTAGAACGCCATGCGGCGCCCCTTCGCTGCTACGGCCCGAGAGCCCGCTCAGCCACCACCGGCGACCCGCCAGCGCTCGACCCCGAGGCTGGTCGCTCCCATGTGCCCGGTCGGCTCGACACCCTCGAGCCACAGGGGCCAGATATGCGCGTCGGCGCGGTAGTAGAGCGGCAGGACCGGCAGCTCCGTCGCATAGATGCGCTGCAGCTCGTGCCAGAGCGGTGCCCGCTCGTCCCGGTCGAGGGTGATCTCGATTCTATCGATCAGCTCGTCCATCCGCGCGTTCCTGAAGCCCGGATAGTTCTGCCCGCTCCAGGCATTGGCCGCGGTCGGGATCTCCTTCGAATGCAGGGTCGAGCGCGGCACGTTCTCGGGGCTCGAGATCCAGGCATACATGGCGAGCCCGTCGAAGCGCCGCTTCGTCATGGTCTCGCCGAAGAAGACGCGGGCCGGCTCGTTCTGGATGCGCACCTCCACCCCGACCCGCCGCCACATCGACTGCAGCACCTGCTGGACGAGCTCGCGCGAGCGGTTGCCGGCCGTCGTCATGAGCGTCAGCCGCAAGGGCTCGCCGGCCGCGTTGTGGCGAATGCCGTCCCGCCATTCGGTCCAGCCGGCCGCATCGAGGAGAGCGCCCGCTTCGTCCAGGTCCTCCCGGTAGGTCGGCACGTCCGCCGTGTAGACCCAGTCGAGCGGGTTGACCGAGGTTTGCGCCACCGCCTGGCGGCCGGCGAAGAGCTGCTGGCGCACCGCCTCGCGGTCGATGCCCTGGATCAGGGCCAGGCGGACCCGCCGGTCTGCCAGGATCGGGTTGTCGAGGTTGAGATCGATATGCTCGTAGATCAGCCCCGGCTTGTAGAGCACCTGGAAGCGGTCGCGGTGCCGGGCCTCGAAGGCGATGGCTTGGTCGAGGGAGAGGCCGAGGCTGCCCTCGATCATGTCGATCTCGCCGGAGAGCAGGTTGGCCTCGAGGGCGGCCGTGTTCTCGATCGTGCGGATGACGATCTCGTCGAAGGCGGGCGGCTCACCCCACCATTCGGGGTTGCGCTCGAGCGCGATGAAGGCGCCGGCATCGAGGCTGGCGATGCGATAGGGGCCGAGCGCCAGGCCAGGATTGGTGGGATCGGTGTCGAAGAGGGTGCGGTTGCGGTAGGTCCTGGGATCGGCCTCGAAGACCGGCCGCTCGAGATGCTCAGGGAGGAGGCGGAAATCGTTGATCGCGTCGTACTGAAAGCCGAGCTTCTCGTCCTCGAGGATGAAGGTCCTGTCGTCGACCAGCTCGACATCGACGATGCGGCGGTAGAATTCGGCATTGCTCACACCCGTGTCCGGATGCTTGCCGACCTCGAGGGTGAAGGCGACATCGGCCGTCGTCACCGGCGTGCCGTCGCCCCAGCGGGCATCCGGATCGATGGTGTAGGTGGTGCGGATCCCCCTGGTGCCGTCCGCGTGCTCGACGATCGCCGCCGTCCCGCCCTCGAGGCTCGGCAGCGCCGTGCAGAGATAGCAGCGCAGATTCCAGTCGGCGTCGAACTGGGTGAACGGCCGGTGGGTGAAGCCCAGGACGTAGCTCTTGGCCGCCATGCTGTCGATGTCGGGGTTGAGGGTCGAGGGATACTGCGTCATCCCGATGGTCAGGCGGTCGGTCCCGGCGTGACCGGCGCCGACCAGCGCCAGCGACACGACGAGGGCCAAGAGGGTGGCATTCCAGGATCGGCCCATGGGCAAGCGCTCCGTCTCGCTGGAGAGGGTCAGGGCGACAGCGGCATCGACATGCGGCATGGCGGGCGCATTGCCAAGGCTTTCCACGCCGGCGAGCCGGTAAGCGGCCGAAGGATCATGCTTCAGGCGGCGAGCGCCGGATCGAAGGCGCGGGCGAGGCCCTTCATCCCGGACTCGATCTCGCCCTGCGCGAGCCCCGCATAGCCGAGCAGCAGGCCGCTGCGATCCGGCCGCTCCTGGTAGAGCGCGGCGAGCGGCGTCACCTCGACCCCGAGCTCGTGGGCGCGGGCGGCCAGAGCGAGGTCGTCCGTGCCGGTCCGCAGATGGCCCACGAGATGCATGCCGGCCTCGGCCGGCCGCAACGTCAGCCGCTCGCCCAGGTGACGCCGCGCGGCATCGAGCAGCAGCGCCTGGCGGTCCGCATAGAGGGCCCGCATCCGGCGGATGTGCGCCGCGAGCGAGCCGTCCTTGATGAACTCGGCGAGCGCCGGCTGGACCAGCATCGAGGGGTGGGTGTCGGTCAGCCGGCGGACCGCCGCGAAGGCGTCGACGAGGTGCCGCGGCACCACCATGTAGCCCAGGCGCAGGGCCGGGAACATGACCTTGCTCATGGTGCCGACATAGATCACGCGGCCGTCGGCATCGAGGCCCTGCAGGGCGGCGAGCGGCCGGCCGGTGTAGCGATACTCGCTGTCGTAGTCGTCCTCGAGGATAAACGCCCTGGCAGCCCTCGCCCATTCCAGAAGCTCGAGCCGCCGTGCCAGGCTCATGGTGACGCCGAGCGGAAACTGGTGCGAGGGCGAGACGCAGGCCATCCGCGCCCCCTGGGCGCGGCGCCGACCGCTGGCGACATCGAGGCCCTCCTCGTCGACCGGCACCGGCACGATCGAGGCCCCACCCGCGAGGAGAGCCCCGATCAGGCCCGGATAGCCCGGCTCCTCGACCCAGACGGGATCGCCCGGATCGAGCAGCACCCGGGCCGCGAGGTCGAGCGCCTGCTGGGCGCCGGAGACGACGAAGATCTGCTCCGGCGTGCAGCGAACCGCCCTGGCCGCCCCCAGATGCGCCGCCAGCGCCTCGCGCAGCGGTCGGTAGCCGGCGGGCTCGCTGCCGATCAGGAGGCTCCTCGGCGGGTTGCGCCAGC
>CAYMTA010000013.1:0-90116 GCA_964393275.1 uncultured Geminicoccaceae bacterium
GGCCCCCGTCTGCCGCCAATAGGCCGAGAAATAGGGGCATGGCGTGCCCGGATCGGCGACGATGACCGCGTCATCCGGCAAGGTGGCCTGCACGGCAGCCACCAGCGCCTCGGGGCGGATCGGCCGGGCGTCGCTATCTGCCAGCTCGGCAAAGCGGGTGAATTTTTGGTCCTTGGCCCGGGCGATGGCGGAACGCGGGTCCGCTGCCCCGACCGGCCGGTCGCCGAGCGCCTCGAGGAGGGCTTCCAGCACCGTCCGCGCGTCGCCCGAGAGGCTGTGCGCCGTCCGGTAGTTGGCGGCCAGCACGGCGGGATCGACATCGACATGGGCGATCAGGGCATTGCCCGGATGCGGATGCCGCCAGCGCTCGGTGGTGACCGAGCCGGCCCTCGCACCGATGAAAAGGATGAGATCGGCCTCGTCCACGAGCTGCCGCGTCTCCACCGTCCCGCCATTCGAGCCGACCACGCCCAAGGCCAGAGGATGATCGTCGCCGATGCTGCCCTTGCCGGTGATGGTGGTGGCCACGGTGAGGCCCAGCCGCTCGGCCAGGGTCGCGAGCGCCGCCTCGGCCCCGCTGGTCAGGACCCCGCCGCCACAGATCGCCATCGGCCGCCGGGCCTCGGCCAGTGCCGTCGCCAACAGCGCCACGGCCTCCGGATCGGCCGCCGGCCGGCTCGCCGGCGCCATGCCGAACGCCGGGTCGCCATAGAGCTCCCCCGCCGGCACCGGCGCCTTCTGCGTATCGAAGGGCAGGGCCAGGTGCACGGCGCCCGGCCGCCCGGACGTCATCTCGCGGAAGGCCCGCCGGATCATGGCCGGCAGCCGGGCCGCCTGGTCGAGCGTCGCGTTCCACTTGGTCAACGGGCGAAAAAGAGAAACCTGATCCAGCTCGGTCAGCGCGAACCGGCCGCGGCTGGTCGTGGCGATGTCGCTGGTGATGGCGAGCAGCGGCACCGCCGTCTCCTGTGCCTCGACCACGCCCGGCAGGATATAGGTGGCGCCACCGCCGGACGGTCCCTCGCAGATGCCCGGCCGGCCGGTCAGCCGCGCATAGGTGTCCGCCATGTAGGCGGCGTGGCGCTCGTCCCGGGTCAGGATGTGCTCGATGCCGGGGCCGAGCCTCTGGAAGGCGTCGTAGAAGGGCAGGCTGGTGTCGCCGCAGAGCCCGAAGACATGCCGCACGCCATGCGCCTCGAGCAGTCGGACCAGCGCCTCCGCCCCGTTCGGCTCGTTCATCGACCGTCCTTTCGTGCCATCGTTGCCAGCGGCGAGAAGCTGCCTTTTCGCCGCCCCTCCTGTCCACCCCGCCCCGACGCCCTATCTTCCGCTCATGCATTGAACGGGAGACGTGAGACATGACCAGGGTTCTGATGCTCTCTTACAGCGCCTCTGGCCCTATCGAAACCATGGCGGGGGCCGTCGCCGACGGTGCTGCCAGCGTAGGAGCTCGGCATGGCCCGCTACCAGGGCCGCCGTGTTGCCGAGATCGCAAGGAAGCCGACCGCCTGGGAGGCAGATGAGATGGGGTTGCTGGTCGACGGGAAGTGGCATGACCGCTGGTACGACACGAAGGCATCGGGCGGGCGGTTCGTCCGCTCCGATTCGCAGTTCCGCAGCTGGATCACCGCCGACGGCGGCCCCGGCCCCACGGGCGAGGGCGGGTTCGAGGCGGAGCCCGGCCGCTATCATCTCTACGTCTCGCTCGCCTGCCCCTGGGCGCACCGCACGCTGATCTTCAGGAAGCTCAAGGGCCTGGAGCGGCTGATCGACGTTTCGGTCGTGCATTGGCACATGGGCGAGCATGGCTGGACCTTCGAGCGGGACGAGGCCGCCACCGGTGACCGGCTCCACGGCTTCGACTACCTGCACGAGGTCTACACCCTGGCCGTGCCCGACTATTCCGGCCGGGTGACGGTGCCGGCGCTGTTCGACAAGAAGCGCCGGACCATCGTCTCCAACGAATCCGCCGAGATCATCCGGATGCTCAACTCGGCCTTCGATGGCGTCGGTGCGGTGCCCGGCGACTACTATCCGGCAAGGCTCCGGCCGGCGATCGACGAGGTCAACGAGCGCGTCTACGACACGGTCAACAACGGCGTCTACAAGGCCGGCTTCGCCACCACCCAGGACGCCTACGAGGAGGCCGTCACCGCCCTCTTCGCCAGCCTCGACTGGCTCGAGGACCGCCTCTCCCGCCAGCGCTACCTCGCCGGCGAGCGGGTCACGGAGGCCGACTGGCGCCTCTTCACCACGTTGGTGCGCTTCGATCCGGTCTATGTCGGCCACTTCAAGTGCAACCTTCGCCGCCTCGTCGACTACCCGAATCTCTGGGCCTATGCCCGTGAGCTCCACCAGTGGCCCGGAGTCGCCGAAACGGTCGACATGAAGCACATAAAGCACCACTATTATGGCAGCCACGGCACCATCAACCCGACCGGCATCGTGCCGCTCGGCCCGGTCATCGACTACGACGAGCGGCATGGCCGCGAGCGCCTCGCCGCCGCCTGAGGCACCAGGGATTGTCCGGCGCCTGCGAGCGTGCCGCCGATCGATGGGGGCCGCTTCCGCCCTGGTCGGCACCTGCGCCATGCTCGCCGCCTGCGCCATCGCCGATGACGGCACCTGGGGCCAGCCACGCCGGCCGCCCCTCGACATCGTCCGGGATACCGTCGACCCGACACCCGCACAGCTCATCGGGCGCTGGAGCTGCCACGCGCTCGACCCCTTTCCCGATCAGGCGCCGGTCCTGACCGACCTCCGCTTCGACCCGGACGGCACGTTCAATTCTGAGGAGCGCATCCTCCTCGACGGCGAGACGCCGGGGCCCTTCGAGCTGGTCCTGATCCTCGACGGAAGCTGGCGCCTCGACGCCAATCTCATTGTCAGGGAATCCGTCACCGGCACCAGCCGACCCGCCGACGGCAGCGAGCCCGCCGGACCACGGCCGCTCATGGAAACCGTGCTCGCGGCCTTCTCGAAGCAGGCCGAGACGGTGCCGACCGAGCTCTTGCGGGTGACCGCCGACGAGCTGGTCATGCGCGAGGTCGAGGCGGGCGTCGCCACGCTCGGCTGCCAGCGCGACGCGGGCTGAGGCTCGGACAAACTCCTCGGGCTTGCCAAGTGTCGGAACGGGCGGCAGTTTCGCGCCGGCCCTGACAAACTGGCCTGACAAAAAACTGGAGAGCCTGCCCGTGTCGATTCGTCTGCCTGCCGTCCTCGTCATCGGTGCCGCCGCCGGCCTGCTCGCCGCCTGCGAGACGGGCGACATGAACCCGTTCGCCAGCGAGTCCCGGCCGCCGGTCACCGTGGCCAAGGAGGTCACCATGGTCTCCGCCGCGGAGCTGGTCGGCACCTGGACCTGCCGCGAGCTCGATCCCTACCCGGACCAGCCGGCGATCGAGACGAAGCTCGACATCCGTCCGGACGGCACGCTGACCAGCGAGGCGCTCCTGCCGATGGAGCAGGAGATGGCGGGCGCCGGCGATCTGATCATGACCATCAAGGCCGACTGGCGGGTCGAGGGCGACCGCATGGTGACGGAGAACACCGAGGCCACCACGCGCGCCGCCGACGGCAGCACGGGCGGTGTC
Source organism: uncultured Geminicoccaceae bacterium (assembly GCA_964393275.1). Classification (GTDB taxonomy): domain Bacteria; phylum Pseudomonadota; class Alphaproteobacteria; order Geminicoccales; family Geminicoccaceae; genus SLRI01. The sequence goes on from CAYMTA010000013.1 coordinate 3,594, forward strand.
TCGGCGTTCATCAACCAGGCCATGGCCGCCTTCGGCGAGCTCGCCGCCGACGGCACGACCGAGATCTTCAAGGTCGATGCCCGGGAGCTCGTGATGCGCGGCGAGGAGGCCGACGCCCCGACCGTCTCCTGCCGCCGCGGCGGCTGACCCACCGCCGCGCACGCCCATGCGCGTCCTCGTCACCGGCTCCTCGGGCTGGCTCGGCCAGACCCTGGTGCCGCTGCTCGAGGCCGCCGGGCACGCGGTCACCGGCCTCGACCTCGTAGAAGGCCCGACCACGCGCGTCGCGGGCTCGATCACCGATCGCTCGCTGGTCTTTCGCACGATCGCGGATGCCGGCATCGATTCCGTCATCCACGCCGCGACCCTGCACAAGCCGCACGTGGCGACGCGCAGCCCGTCCGACTTCGTCGCCACCAACATCCAGGGCACGCTCAACCTGCTCGAGGCCGCTTCCGCCCCGGGCTCGGCCGTCGACCGCTTCGTCTTCACCTCGACCACATCCTTGATGATCTCGGCCGAGATCCGCGCCGGAGCCGCCGGCGGGGCCACCCGCGCCGCCTGGCTCACCGAGGCCATGACCGACCTTCGGCCCCGCAACATCTACGGCGTGACCAAGCTCGCGGCCGAACATCTCTGCCGCCTGACCCACGAGCGGCACGGCCTGCCGCTCATCGCTCTGCGCACCGCCCGCTTCTTTCCCGAGGCCGACGACATGGCGCATGCGATCCCGCAAGCCGACGCCAACACCAAGGCGAACGAGCTGCTGTTCCGCCGCCTCACCGTCGAGGACGCGGCGGCGGCCCACCTGGCGGCGCTGGCGAAAGCGCGCGGGGCTCGGCTTCGACACCTTCATCGTCTCGGCGCCGACGCCGTTCACTCCCGGCGATTGCGCCCAGCTCATCACCGACGCTCCCGCTGTCGTCGCCCGCTACTTCCCGGATTATCCCGAAATCTACGGGCGCCTGGGCTGGACCATGTTCCAGAGCATCGACCGCGTCTACGACGCCACCCATGCAGCCGAGCGTCTCGGCTTCACCTGTCGCACCGGCTTCGCCCGGAAGCTCGCCGAGCTCGAAGCCGAAAGCTGATCCGCCTGCTTCGAGCGCGCTCAGCGGCTCAGGGTCTCGTCGATCAGCCGGTCGAGGGTCTGGACAACGATGTCGAGCTCGCCCGGCTCGAGCCGCCCGTGCCGTTGCAGGGCGTCGGCGAGAGGCAGACCACTGCTGGCGATCACCGGCTGGCCCTTCCGCCGCACGATGGACTGCCGCACGAGGCCGGCGGCCGGCCCGTGGCAGCCGGCGCAGCGCTCGGCATAGACCGGTGGCGTGGTCGCCTGCGCCGTCAGCATGGCGATGATCGGCCCGAGCGTCGCCGGCGTGGTGTGATGATTGGCGAGAAACCGCCCGAGCTCGGCCCCCCAATGGTCGGAGACCAGGACTCCGTCCGCGACGGCGAGCCGTTCGCGGGCGAAGGCGCCGGCGTGGCCATGGCATTCGGCGCAGCGGTCCTCCCACTCGACATGCACGTCGCGCGCCTGCGCCGCGTAGGGAGCAATGGCCAGCACCGCCCAGAGGAGGACAGTGCCGCCCCTCATTCGCCGGCGGCCGGCTTCGGCGCGTAATTGCCCGAAAGGAAGAAGTCCCAGATCGCCCACGCCGTGACCCCGATCATCAAAAGGAACCAGATCGAGCCGGCGTCGTAATACGCCTCCCACCCCGCCCAGGCGGCGCAGAAGAGCGTCACCAGCACGCGGCGGTAAAAGGGCCGTAGCCAGGGATGCGGCTTCATCGTCCGACTGCGGCCCTCTTGTCCGAACGACCCCTCAAGCCGCCTTCTGCATCGCCGGCAGCGTGTCGTCGAGCGCCTGGTCGAGGCGATCGAAGAGGAGATCCACCTCGCGCTCGGTGATGATCAAGGGCGGGCAGATGCCGACCACGTCGCCCGGCAGCGGGCGAAGGATCAACCCTCGCGCCTGGCAATTGCCGGCGACGATCGCCGCGGCCTTGGCCGCCGCCGGGTATTGCGCCCTCGTCCGCTTGTCGGCGACGATCTCGATCGCCCCGATGAGCCCGACGCCACGCGCCTCGCCGACCAGAGGATGCTCGCCGACCTTCCGCAGCCGCTCCATGAAGCGGGGCGAGACGGCCTGGACGTGGCCCACCACGTCGTCCTCCTCGTAGATCTTGAGCGTCTCGAGGGCGACCGCGGCCGCCACCGGATGCCCGCCATAGGTGTAGCCCATGCCGAGCACGCCGAGCTTCTGCGACTGCTCGGCCAGCACGTCGTAGAACGCCTCGCGCATCAGGAGCCCGGCGATCGGCAGATAGGCCGAGCTGAGCTGCTTCGCCACCGTCATCAGATCGGGCTCGATGCCGAAGGTGTTCCAGCCGAACATCTGGCCGGTGCGGCCGAAGCCGCAGATCACCTCGTCGGCGACCATCAGGACGTCGTATTTCTTCAAGATCGGCTGGATCTTCTTGAAGTAGTCCGCCGGCGGGACGATCACGCCGCCCGCCCCCTGCACCGGCTCGGCGACAAAGGCCGCCACCGTGTCGGGCCCGAGCGCCTGGATCAGCGTCTCGATCTCGAGCGCCAGCCGATCGGTGAAGGCGGCCTCGCTCTCGCCGGGCAGGCCTTCGCGGTAATGCGTCGGCGGAGTGACGTGGAAGAAGCGGTCGCTCATCGGCAGATCGAAGCCGGCGCGCGCGTAAGGCAGCCCGGTCAGATGGCCGGCCGCCACGGTGATGCCGTGATAGCCGCGGCGCCGGGCGATGATCCGCTTCTTCTCCGGCTTGCCCCGGGCGTTGTTGTAGTACCAGATCAGCTTGATCGCGGTGTCGATCGCCTCCGAGCCCGAGTTGACGAAGAACGCCTTCTGCAGGGGCTTGGGAGCGATGCCCATGAGCTTCTCGGCGAGCTCGATCACCGGCTCGGTCGAGCGGTGCGCGAACTGGTGCGAATAGGGCATTTCATCCATCTGCCGCCGCGCCGCCTCGACCAGCCGCTTGTTGCTGAAGCCGAGGCCGGTGCACCAGAGTCCCGCCAGGCCCTCGAGATACTCCTTGCCGTCGTCGTCCTTGACGTAGATGCCCTCGCCCCCGGTGATGACCAGGGGACCCTTCTCCTCGTGCACCCGCAGATTCGTGTAGGGGTGGATGTTGTAGGCGATGTCGCGGGCGGCGAGCGAATTCGGGGCGATCGTCATGAGGGTGCTTCCTGGCTGAGCGGCGAATGCCCCGTTTCGATCTCGGCGCGGGCGCCTCGCCACGGACAACGGATCGGGCCATCCTATCCGGCAATTGACGGCGCGACAATCCGGGCCGCTTGCCCGTTGCCGCAAGGTGCCTATGTCCGAACGGGGGACGCTGGCAAGAGCGAAGGGATTGGTCGATGAACGAGGTCGGGGTGATCGCGAAGGCGCCGGATCGGCAGGCTGTGTCCGCCGCCGCGTCGCCCCTGCCGCGGGACCATCCCCCGGTCCCCGCCCGCCGTATCGGCATCGTGCTGCTCAATCTCGGCACGCCCGACGGCACCGATTACCTGTCGATGCGCCGCTATCTCGGCGAGTTCCTTTCGGACAAGCGGGTGATCGACTATCCGGCCTGGCTCTGGCAGCCGCTCTTGCAGCTCGTCATCCTGAGCAAGCGCCCCTTCACCTCGGGCGCCGCCTACCGCTCGATCTGGAACAGGGAGCGGGACGAGAGCCCGCTGCGGACGATCACCCGCGGCCAAGCGGAGAAGCTGGCGGCCCGCTTCGCCGACCGGCACCCGGACATCGTCGTCGACTGGGCGATGCGCTACGGCACGCCCTCGATCCGCTCCGTGCTCGACCGGCTGACCGCCCAGGGCTGCGACCGAATCGCGCTTCTGGCCCTCTACCCGCAATATGCCGCACCGACGACCGCCACGGCCTACGACAAGGCCTTCGAGGCGCTGATGACGATGCGCCGCCAGCCGGCGATCCGCACCATGGGCCCCTACCACGACGATCCGGGCTACATCGAGCTCCTCGCCCGAAGCGTCGAGCGCCATCTGGCGACCCTCGACTGGACACCCGACAGGCTCGTCATGTCCTATCACGGCCTGCCCAAGCGCTATCTCCTGAGCGGCGATCCCTATCACTGCATGTGCCACAAGACGACGCGCCTCGTGCGCGAGCGCCTCGGCTGGGACGAGGACCGCGTCATGCTCTGCTTCCAGTCGCGCTTCGGCCGCGAGGAATGGCTGCAGCCCTATCTGGACCAGACCCTGGAGCGCCTGCCGAAGGAAGGCGTGAAGAGGATCGCCGTCATCTCGCCAGCCTTCGTCGCCGACTGCGTCGAGACGCTGGAGGAGATCGACCAGGAGGGCCGCGGCGATTTCCTCGCCGCCGGCGGCGAGAAATTCACCTATATTCCCTGCCTGAACGACGACGACGCCCACATCGACTTCCTGGCGGTCCTCGCCGAGCGGGAGATCCGGGGCTGGGTTCCAGGCTAGCCACCTACTTTCTTCTCTGCCTCGGCCTCTGCGGCCCGACAGCCGGCGCCGACGAAGCCCACGACCTCGCGGCCGCCTACCAAGGCGAGGCCTTCTGCCTCTTCGTCCCGCCAGAACCGATCCCCGGCATCTTCGAGCCCGACCGGGGTGAGGCGCGAGCCCTCGCCCGGGACCACGACAAAGCGCTCGCCCTGGAGCCGGCGCTCCGAAGCACCGCCACCGACACGGTCCTCACCCTCGCCCCATCCGAGCCCTTCGACGCCGCCATGATCGAAGCCGGCGGCCCGATGCTGGAGCGGATCATGCACCGCCTCCTCTGGCTCTACGCCGACTACTGGCGAGCCGCCCGCCGCGTCCTGGTCGCCCGGACCGAGCCCGCGCTCCCCATCCTCGGCCTGGCACCCTTGCGCGCCGCCTGCGACCCCGCCGTCGCCCTCTTCGTCTTCACCGGGAAGGACGGCGCCATCGTTGGCGCGGGCTACGTCTCGCTGCTCACGGGACGGGTGCTGGCGCGCTATTGACGCGGGACATATGACCCCGCGGACGCAACGCCGCGCAACGGATGCATCACGAAGGAACGGCTGCTAAAGAGGCCCCGACGCGCGCACGGCCGGAATTCCAGACAATTACCATGCTCCTCGAACGCTACCAGGCCCTGCTCGACGCGGACACGATCGTCCAGGACCCGGTCCAGCGCGACGTCGCGGCCCGACTCGGCGCACTGGCCCGCACCCTCGAGCGGCAACCAGCACGGGTGACCGAGCCGGCGCGGGGCCTCCTCGGCCGGCTCCTCGGCCGGACGGCCGAGCCCGTCGGCCCGGCGCCGAAGGGGCTCTACATCCATGGCGGCGTCGGTCGCGGTAAGTCGATGCTCATGGATCTCTTCTTCGCCGAGGTGCGAATCGAGGCGAAGCGCCGGGTCCATTTCCACGCCTTCATGCTCGACGTGCAGGCCCGCCTCCATGCGCTGCGTCAGGCGAGCGGGAAGAGCGATCCGCTCGTCCAGGTGGCGCTCGACCTCGCCGCCGAGACCCTGCTCCTCTGCTTCGACGAGTTCCACGTCGTCAACATCGCCGACGCGATGATCCTCGGCCGTCTCTTCGAGGCGCTCTTCGACCAGGGCGTGGTGGTGGTCGCCACCTCCAACTGGCCGCCCGACCGGCTCTACGAGGACGGCCTCAACCGGGTGCGCTTCCTGCCCTTCATCGACCTCCTCAAGGAGCGGCTCGAGGTCGTGGCGCTCGACGGCCCGATCGACTACCGCCTCCGCCTGCTGCGCGACCTGCCGGTCTACCACTACCCGCTCGGCCCCGAGGCGACCGCCGCCCTCGACGGCATCTTCCAGGCGCTCGCCGACGGCGCCGAGCCGGCCTCGGCCGAGCTCGAGGTCGGGCTGCGCCGGCTCGTGGTGCCGAGATCGGCCGTGGGCGTCGCCCGCTTCGCCTTCGCCGATCTCTGCTCCCAGCCGCTCGGCCCCGCCGACTATCTCGCCATCGGCCGCCACTATCACAGCGTCGTCCTCGACGGCGTGCCGCTGCTCACCCCCGACCGGCGCAACGAGGCGCGGCGCTTCATGACCCTCGTCGATGCCCTCTACGAATGTCGGGTCATGCTCTTCCTCTCGGCCGCCGCACCGGCCGCCGACCTCTACCCCGAGGGCGACGGCGCCTTCGAGTTCCGGCGCACCTCGAGCCGGCTCATGGAGATGCAGTCCAAGGAGTGGCTCGAGACCTGCCGCAACCGCCCGACCGATGGGCCGGCCCCGAAGCTCGAGACCTTCGCCCTGACCAGCGACCTGACCTGAGCCCGTGTCCGGCCTCCTCTACCTCATCCCCATCGCCCTCTTCCTCGGCTTCCTCGGCCTGCTGGGCTTCCTCTGGGCGCTTCGCTCCGGCCAGTTCGACGATCTCGACGGCGCCGCCGAGCGCATTCTCTTCGATGACGACGAGGAGGAGGGCGACGACACCAGCGGGAAGAGCGGGGAGAGGTGAAGCCGACCCTCAGTCGGCCGCGAGCCAGTTCTCCAAAGGCAGCTCGGCAATCCGGCTGAGCTCGGTTTCATTGGCGGTGACCAGCGTATGGCCGAGCGCCAGAGCCTGGGCGGCGATCAAGAGATCGTTGCTGCCGATCGGCCTGCCCATGCTCTGCAAGCGAGCGTGCAGTCGGCCATAAACGCGGTCGGCGGGCGGCTCGAGCGGCAGAACCTCGAGCCGATCGAGGATGCCCTCGACGACAGAGGTCAGACGCGGGGAGCCTTTCAGGGCAGCGCCGAACCGCAGCTCGGCCGCAACGATGATGCTGGTGCAAACGGCCGCCTCGCCCACCACCCCGATGCGCGCCGCGATCCGCCCTTGCGGGTGGCGGACGAGATCGGAAAGGATGTTGGTGTCGAGCAGATAGCGCATGCTGGCGATCGCCGGCTCAGAGCCGGACGGGCTCCGGCGCCGGGTCGTCGATCTCGGGGAATTCCTCGTCGACCGGTGCCTGTGTCCGAAGCCAGGCGAGCAGGGAGCGTGCCGGCGCCGGCTCGATGATCAGCCGTTCGCCGTCCTTGCGAATCAGCGCATCCTCGCCGGGCAGCTCCAGCTCGCGCGGAATGCGCACGGCCTGGTTGCGGCCGTTTCTGAAGAGCTTGACGTGACGGGCAGCGGTCATGTTCGTTCGCCTTTTTTTGGCATATGCCATAACATAGGCCGGAGTTAATGGGTTGTCGAGGGGAGAAGGACCTGGCGCGTTGCAGGCCGATGTCCAAAGCCGGCTGGAGGAAGCATGACCGCCGTAACCCTCGGCCTCGCCTCGATCGGCGACACGAAGCAGCAGCTGGCGGCGGCCTTTCAGGGGCAGCCGCAAGGGGAGCGGATCGACTTCGCCTCGATCGAGCTGCTCTGGCAAATGCTGGCACCGAAGCGCTGGCGGATTCTGCAGGCCATGGCCGGCAGCGGCCCCTTGGCGATCCGCGAGGTGGCGCGGCGGGTCAGTCGTGACGTCAAGGCCGTGCACGGCGATGTGCACGCGCTGCTGGCGGCGGGCGTGCTGGACCGCACCACCACCGGGCAGGTGATCTTCCCCTACGACCGGGTGCATGTGGAGTTCACGCTCGCCGCCGGTGCGTGATCGCCCCCCTCAGGATCCCCGGACCAGCCGCCCCAGCTTGTGGACCCAGCGCTCGGCCAGATGCTCCGCTCTGGCGAGCATGCCGCCCATGCGCGGATGGCGGGCCTTGACCCGGGCCAGCAGGCGCTCGGCCCAGGGTGCCTGGCGGGAGAGAATGATCAGGCCGATGGCGAGAAAGAGCACGCCCTGCAGGATCGGCAGGAAGAGGCCGAGCACGCCGAGCCCGATGAACCCGTAGCCGAGGCCGAGCATCAAATAACGGGTCATGTCACGCCCGCCATGGCGAGCCAGGCCGCCTCGTCGAGGGTGGCGACGCCGAGCTCCGCCGCCTTCTTGGCCTTGCTGCCGGCATCGGCGCCGAGCACGACATAATCCGTCTTTCCCGAGACCGAGCCAGCGACCTTGGCCCCGAGCTGCTCGGCCAGCGACTTGGCCTCGGCCCGGGTCATCCGCTCCAGGCTGCCGGTGAAGACGACGGTCTTGCCGGCGAGGGGCGAGCCACCTTTCGCTGGTGCCTCCACGGCTTCGACCGTGACCTCGCCCGCCAGATCGTCGAGCGCTTCGAGATTGTGCCGCTCCTGGAAGAACTCGGAGATGGCCTCCACCAGCTTCGGCCCGATGCCGTCGATATCGGCGAGTTCCGCCCGGGCCTCCTCGTCGCCCGCGGCGACGGCCAGCATCGCCCGCCGCCAGGCGTCGAGCGTGGCGTAATGGCGGGCCAGCAGCCTCGCGTTCGCCTCGCCGATGAAGCGGATGCCGAGGGCCAGGATGAAGCGATCGAGCGGGACCCGGCGCCGCGCCTCGATCGCCGCCACGAGATTCTCGATCTTCTTCTGCCCCCAGCCCTCGAGCCCGGCCAGCGCCTCGAGCCGGGCGGAATCGCTGGCCAGCCGAAAGATATCGGCCGGCGACTTCAGGAGGCCGGCCTCGATCAGTTGCGGCACCTGCTTCTTTCCCAATCCCTCGATATCGAAGGCGTCGCGGCCGACCACGTGCTCGAGCCGCCCCTCCATCTGCGCCGGACAAATCAGCCCGCCCGTGCAGCGCCGGACCGCCTCGCCCGGCGGCCGCACCGCGAGGCTGCCGCATTCCGGGCAATGCTCGGGAAAGACATAGGGCGCGGCGTCGGCAGGGCGACGGTCGAGCACCACCTCGACCACCTGCGGGATGACGTCGCCGGCCCGCTGGATGACCACCTGATCGCCGACCCGGATGTCCTTCTCCTCGATATAGTCCTGGTTGTGCAGCGTGGCGCGGCCGACCACCACGCCGCCGACCGTGATGGGGGCGAGCAGGGCCACCGGGGTCAGCGCGCCGGTGCGGCCGACCTGGACGACGATGTCGTCCACCACCGTCACCGCCTGCTGGGCCGGGAACTTGTGGGCGATGGCCCAGCGCGGCGCCCGGCCGACGAAGCCGAGGCGCTGCTGCAGCTTCAGGTCGTTCACCTTGTAGACCACGCCGTCGATGTCGTAGCCGAGCCCGGCCCGCCGCCCGCCGATCTCGTCGTGATAGGCGAGGAGATCCTCCGCATTCCGGCAGAGCCGGTTCAGGGGATTGACCCTGAGCCCCATGCCGGCGAGCATGTCGAGAAAGCCCTGGTAGCTGCCGCCGATCGGTGGCTCCGCGGCACCCCAGCCATAGGCGAAGAAGCGCAGGCGCCGCGACGCCGTGATCGTGCTGTCGAGCTGGCGAACCGAGCCCGCCGCGGCGTTCCTCGGATTGGCGAAAAGGGGCAGCTCCTCCTTCGCCCGACGCTCGTTCAGGGCCTGGAACTCCTTCAGCTCCATGAAGACCTCGCCCCGGACCTCGAGCACGGGCGGCGGGTCCTTCGCGTCCAGGCGCTGCGGGATGTCGCGGATGGTCCGCACATTGGCGGTGATGTCCTCGCCGGTCGTGCCGTCGCCCCGCGTGGCGCCGCTGACCAGGAGCCCCGCCTCGTAGCGGAGCGCGCAGGAGAGCCCGTCGATCTTGGGCTCGGCCATGAGGTCGACCGGAGCGTCGGCGGCGAGATTGAGGAAGCGGCGGATGCGCGCCAGAAACTCGACCACGGCTTCCGCTTCCATGGCGTTGTCGAGCGACAGCATCGGCACCGGATGCACCACCTTGCCGAACGCCTCGGCCGGTGCTGCGCCGACCCGCAGGCTCGGGCTGTCCGGCCGCGTCAGCGCCGGGAACCGCGCCTCGATCGCCCGGTTCCGCCGCACCAGCGCGTCGTAGTCGGCGTCGCTGATCGCCGGCGCGTCCTGCTGGTGATAGAGCCGGTCGTGATGCGCGATCTCGCGCGCCAGCCGGGCGAGCTCCGCCTCGGCCGCGGCCTCGTCCAGCTCGTCGGGCGGCCGGTCGGTCGGTTGGCTCATCGCACACCCCCCGCATCGAGGAGGCTGGACGCGGCGGCGCGCGCGGCGGGGGTGATCTCGGCCCCGGCCAGCATGCGGGCGATCTCGTCGCGCCGCTCGGCGGCATCGAGCGGCCGCACCACCACCCTGGCCCCTTCCGCGTCGGTCAGCTTCTCGACCTTCAGATGATGATCGGCGCGGGCCGCCACCTGCGGCGCGTGGGTCACCACCAGCACCTGCCGCTCCTTCGCCAGCCGGGCCAGCCGCTCGCCCACGGCATCGGCCGTCGCCCCGCCGATTCCGGCATCGACCTCGTCGAAGATCAAGGTGCCGCTCGCCGCATCCCGGGCGAGCACGACCTTGAGCGCCAGCATCAGCCGCGACAGCTCGCCACCCGACGCGATCTTGGCGATCGGCCCCAGGGGCTGGCCCGGATTGGTGGCGACCAGCAGGGCCACCCGGTCCAGCCCTTCCGGGCCGCCGGCCGCCTCGTCGAGCGGCTCGAGCCGGACGGCGAGGCGGGTCTTCTCGAGCTTCAGGGGCGGCAGCTCGGCCGCCACCAGCCGCTCCAGCCCGCCGGCCGCCGCCTCGCGGCTGCGACGCAGGGCGAGCGCCACCTCGAGATAGCGCTCGCGCGCCGCCCGGGCCGCCCGCTCCAGTCCCTCCAGCACCTCCGCTCCCGCGTCGAGCGCCTCGATCTCCTGCCGCGTCCGCTCCAGCAGCGCCGGCAAATCGTCGACCGCCGTCCGGTGCTTCCTGGCGGCGTCGCGGAGCCCGAACAGCCGCTCCTCGACCGCCTCCAGGCCGCGTTCCTCGGCGGCGACGGCGCGCAGCGCCTCCTCGATCTGCGCCTCGGCCTCGCCGGCCTCGATCAGCGCCCGCTCGAGCGCCGCCACCGCCGGCTCGACGAGCGCCGCCGCCACCTCCGGTGCCCGGGCCAGCCGCCGCTCGGCCGAGCCCAGCCTCGCCAGCGCCGCTTCGGGCCCGGCGACGAGCGCCAGCGCCTCCTCGAGGGCGGCCACCAGCTTCTCCTTGTGCAGGAGCCGGCTGCGCTCCTGGGCGAGCTGCTCCTCCTCGCCCGTCGACGGTGCCAGCGCCTCCAGCTCGAGGAGCCGATGGCGGAGGTAGTCCTCCTCGCGTCGCGCCTGCTCGACTAGGGCCCGGCGCTCCCGGATCTCCGCCTCGAGGCCGCGCCAGGCGGCGTGCGCCGCACGGACTGCGGCGAGCTGGTCCCCATGGCCGGCGAAGGCGTCGAGCACGGCCCGGTGGTTCTTGGTGTCGAGCAGGCCGCGCTGGTCCATCTGGCCGTGCACCTCGACCAGAAGATCGCCGAGCTCGCGCAGGCTGGCGCCGTTCACGGGCACGTCGTTGACGAAGGCCCGGCTGCGGCCGTCGGCGGCCAGCGTGCGGCGCAGGACCAGCTCGCCCCCCGTGCCGCCCAGCGCCTGCTCCTCGAGCAGCGCCAGGACCGCGTGCCCCGGCGGCTGCTCGAACTCCGCCACGACCGAGCCCAGGGCCGCGCCCGAGCGCAGCAGCACCCGATCCGCCCGTTCGCCCAGCGCCAGGCCGAGCGCATCGAGGATGATCGACTTGCCAGCGCCGGTCTCGCCGGTCAGCACGGTGAGGCCGGCGCCGAGCTCGAGATCGAGCCCCTCGATCAGCACGATGTCGCGGATGGCGAGGCTCAGCAGCATGGTCCGACCCGGCACCGGGCGCCGCGCGGAGGGGTGCTCAGAAGAACCCGCTCAGCCACGAGCCCTCGCTCGTCGTCGAGCCGGCGTCACGGCCCTCCAGCAAGGCATAGGAGCGCTCGTACCACACGCTGTCCGGGTAGTTGTAGCCGAGCACCGCTGCCGCCTCCTGCGCCTCCTGGTAGACGCCGAGGGCGAGATAGGATTCGGTCAGCCGGTGCAGCGCCTCGGGCACGTGCGTGGTGGTGTCGTAGTTCTCGACCACATTGCGGAACCGGTTGATCGCCGCCACGTACTCGCCGCGCTTCTGGTAGTAGCGGCCGATCTCCATCTCCTTGCCGGCCAGGTGGTCGAAGGCGAGGTCCATCTTCAGCTCGGCATCGCGCGTGTACTCGGAGTCCGGATAGCGGCGCACCAGCTCGCCGAACGCCTCGAGCGCCTCCTGGGTCATCTCCTGGTCGCGGCCGACATCGGAGATCCGCTCGTAATAGGACATGCCGATCAGATAATGGGCATAGGGCACGTCGGGATTGCCCGGATGCAGCTCGATGAAGGTGCGCAGGGCAGCGATCGCCTCCTCGTAGAGCTGACCCTCGTAATAGGCGTAGCCGGCCAGGACCTGGCCGCGCACCGCGAGCTGCGAATAGGGGTGCTGGCGCTCGACCTCCTCGTAGGCCTTCGCCGCATCCTCGAAATTGCCGGCGGCCATCTGCTGCTCGCCCTCGGCGAACAGCTCCTCCGCCGTCCGCTCGACATAGTTGTCCTCGTTGCTCTTGCCGTTGCAGGCAGCGAGCAGCGGCATGCAGGCGAGGAGCAGCGCCAACACCATCCCCGGCAGCCTGGCACGCCAACGGCGTGCGGGGACGCGGCCGATCATCTCAAACCCGGTGGTGGAAACGAACATCGATACCCTTCCGGTAGCCGCCTCTCACCCACCCGTCACTCGGTGGGCGATGGAACTGGCGGAACATGGCGAGCCGGCCCGTTCGACGGGGGGACCCCGACTGCGCGCAGCGCGCGATAAGCTACCGGTTTGTCGGGCCGGACGGAAGCCTATCCAGCATGTCGGGGGCAGCGGCCCGCTCGATCGCGGCGAGCAGCGGCAGCCAGTCCTCGCGCGCCGCCGCCGTCCGGCCCCACCCCCGGCGCCGATCCAGGTCGAAAAGCCCGAGGCCCGCCGTCGCCAGCTCGCCGTAGAGGGCGCGTTCGGCGAGCTGGGCCGCGGGCTCGGCGCCGGCCCTGGCGAGGTGGTCGAGCAGGTGCCGTGCCGCCTTCTGCCGTGGCCGCAATCGGTTGGCGACGAGCAGCACCGCCTTCTTCCCCTTGGCGATCGGCTTGACCTCGTCGAGCTTCTCGAGAAACCGGCTCGTGCTGCGCTCGTCGAAGATCGAGGCGAGCACCGGCACGATGACCATGTCGGCCGCTTTCAGGAGCTCCTCGACACGACCGGCCCTGAGCCCGGCCGGCGCGTCGATGACCAGACGTTGCGTGCCTGCGGGCAGCGGGCCGATGGCCTTGCGCCAGTCGAGCCCGGCGATCGGTGCCGCGGCTTCGGGCCGCGTGGCGAGCCAGCCGAGGCTGCTCCGCTGCCGGTCGAGATCGGCGAGCGCCGTCTCGAAGCCCGCCGCGGCGAAGGCGGTCGCCAGCGTCGTCGCGATGGTGGTCTTGCCGCAGCCGCCCTTGGTGTTGGTGACGAGCACGGAAAGGCTCACGATGCCTGGTCCGGCGCGTGCCAGAACGGCTGCTGCGCCTTGAAGCCGCGCCAGCCCTTGGCCGCCTCGCGGCGCCCGACCACGACCGCCTCGGCCTGCCAGCCGATGACGAGGCCGATGCCGCGCTCGAGCGCCGGCCGATCCGTTTCGGCTCCCGCCGCCGCCGACAGGTCCTCGAGCAGACGCCGCGTCTCGATCTGGTCATTGAGGCGGCCGAGCCGCTCCTGCAGCCTGGCCGCAGCCCGAGCATAGTGCTTCGCCGCCTTGCCGGGGGAAAGGTCGCTCAGGAACTCGACGCCGTAGCGCAGCTTCTTCAGGGCGAGGCGAACCTCGTGCCGCTCGCTGTCGCCGAGCCGCCGGAACCCGCGGCCGCGCTGGCGGACGCGCTTGTGCCGCCGATCGAGCAAGGGAACGGCGAGCTCGATGACCGGCGTCTTCTGGGCCAGGGCGATTTCCTCCGTGGCGTCGTCCCGCCATCGCTCGAGCGCCACCCAGAGGGCCAGATCGAGCACCAGATCGGCATGCTCGCGCGAATCGAGATAGGTGCGAAGGGTCTCGTAGGCGTCTCTCCGCGCCGCCTCGGCCGTGGCCGCCAGCACGGCCAGCGCGGGCTGCTCCCCGGGAAGGCCCGAAGCGATCTCGGGCAGTGTCTCGGTCAGGAGCACGTCGAGCTCGCGCGCCGCCCTGGTCGCCTCGATCGCCGTCCTCAGCCGCGCCTCCCAGGCTTCGCGCCCGGCCGGGGCCAGGGCCGAGGCGAAGAGGGCGAGGGCCGAGCGCGTGCGGCGGAGCGCTATGCGCAACTGATGCACGCCCTCGACCGCCCGGCCGTCCCGGGCCGCCGCCTCGTTCTGCAGGAGCTGCTGCAGGCAGCTCGCCAGCACCGTGCCCATGGCCGTGGCGACCGTCATCGCCGGATCGAGCGCCGGGTGAGTGGCCTTCCGCGCTGGCGGCGGACGATCCGTGGCGAGCAGGTAGCCGCGCTCGGCCTTTGCCGCCATGACGATCCTGAGCGGCGCCCAGCCGCGCAGCAGCTCGAGCAGGAGGTAGAGCGCCTCGGGCGGTCCCGCCTTGAGCTCCAGCTCGACCTCGGCGATCCGCTCGATCCGCCGCTTGCGCCTTGGCTTGCGGGCCTCGGGGACGCCTGTCTCGATCGTGCCGCGGTCGAAGGCGACCTCGATGATTGCCGTGCCACCACCCTCCAGCTTCTGCTCGACCAGCATCAGCCGGCGCTCGACCTGGGTGATGAAAACCGGCGCCAGCTCCTCGGGCAGGACCAGGCCGAGCGCCTCGAGCGCCGCGGGGTCGCCGAGATCCAGCTCCGGCGCCATGGCAGCGACCGCGCGCTCCCATTCGCCCCGCACGGTGTGCGCGGCCCCGCCGACCGATGCGGTCTTGATCGTCTGGATGAACCGGTCGCCGACCCGGCGCACCCGGAGGCTGACCTTCCGCGCTTGGAGGCGCAGCTCCGGCGTGTCGAAGTAGCGGCTCTCGAGCGCCTGCACCTCGGGGCTCGTGAACGCGATCGGGCTCGCCCCGAGGCGCTCGGCGAGGCCGGCGAGACCGGCAGGGTCGACGGCGAGCTTCAGCTCGATCTCACGATCGCTCGATGGCGCGCGCACGACTGGGGGCTCCGCTGCTCGAGGTGTCGGGCCAACGGTTTGCTCTCTCTGACCCTCGTCCATCCCACCTCTTCTCTGCTAGGATCGGCCTTCGTTGTCGCTGACCCAGATCAATGTGGCACGGTCGTCGACCGGCTACATCGGACGCCGGTTGGCCGGATCGGGGCCCTGGAGGGGATGTCATGAGCCTGAAAGACCTGCTGGTGCATATCGACGACAAGCCGAGCAGCGACAAGCGGCTCGATGCGGCGGTCGAGCTGGCGCTCGCCTTCGACGCGCATCTCGTCGGCCTGATGCTGGTCGCCGAGCCCTATGTGCCGGCCGCCATCGGCGTCAGCATCCCGGCCGAGATCCTGCGCGACCAGCGCGAGGCGGCGGTGCAGCGCTCCGAGGCCGTGCTCGCCAAGGCGAAGGAGCGCGCCGAGAAGGCCGGCTGCCGGCTCGAGGTGCGCCGCGAGTTGGTCAAGGTCGACGATTTCGGCACGGCCTTCGCCCGCCAGGCGCGGTATGCCGACCTCAGCATCGTCGGCCAGGGGGACCCGGCCGAGGGCGATGTCGATGCCGAGCTGGTCGTCGAGGCGAGCTTCCTCGACAGCGGCCGGCCGTCGCTCGTCATTCCCTATATCGGCGCCCGCAGCCTGCCGCCGAAGCAGGTCCTGGTCGCCTGGGACGGGTCGCGCGAGGCGGCGCGGGCGGTCGGCGACGCCATGCCGCTGCTGCTCAAGGCCCAGAACGTTCTGGTGCTGGTCGTCGACCCGGGCAAGCTCAGGGGCCGCATCGGCGAGCAGCCCGGCGCCGATCTCGGCAACCATCTCGCCCGGCACGGCATCAAGGTCGAGGTGCGGACCGCGGCGAGCGGCGGGCTGGCGACCGGTGACGTCATCATCGGCCAGGCCAGCGATGCCGGCGCCGACCTCGTGGTGATGGGCGGCTACGGCCACTCGCGGCTGCGCGAGCTGGTGCTCGGCGGGGCCACCCAGAGCCTGCTCGACCACATGCCGATCCCGGTGCTCATGGCCCACTGAAGGGGCCTGTCGAGCGCGGCTGCCGACCGACGTCCAGCCGGCGCCGCTCCTCAGCGCGGCGCCGGCTGGGGTGGGGCGGGGGCCACGTCGAGATGCACCGTCTGCAGGGCGTCGAGGCGGGCTCGCGTCTGCCTCAGCTCCTCCTCCACCCCCTTGAGGCGATCGAGCTCGGTCTCGAGCTCGGCGGTGTCGGAGACCACGCCATCCGTCGGCCTGAGCTCGGCGGCGAGCCGGGCCATGGTCCGCAGCTCCTCCTCGAGCTCGGCGATGCGCTGATTGGCGGCGGCATAGGCCTCGGGCGTGATGGCGCTGGTGGCGGCCGGCCGCGTGTCGAGCTTGAGCTGCAACGCCGCGTTCCTGGCGTCGAGCTCCGCCAGCTCGGCCGCGTGCGCCTCGGCCGCGGCATCGAGCGCCGCCGAGCTCGCCTTGGCCATGCTCTCGCGCTCGGCCCTGAGCGCGGTCGCCTGCCGCTCGGCCTGGGCCAGCGCGTCCCGGGCCGCCGCCAGCTCGGCGCTGAGCGTCCCGGCCCGATCCTTCGCCCGCTCCGTTGCCGCCGATCCGGCCGTGGCCGCCGCCTGCAGCTCGTCGAGCCGTGCCGTGGCCGTCTCGGCGGTCGCCTTGGCGGCGGCGAGATCGGTTTGCAGCGCATCGCGCTCGGCCCGAATTGCGGCCAGCTCGGTGGTCGCCGCCGCGTCGTCCTCGGCCGGTGGCGCCGTGCGCACGAGGGCGAGCTCGGCCTGCAGCGCGGTGCGCTCGGCGGCGAGAGCGGTGGTGCGGTTCTCGGCATCGGTCGCCTGGGCCTCGAGCCGGGTGAGCCGGTCGCCGAGCTCGGTCAGGACGGCGTCGCGCGCGGCCAGGAGCTCCTGGCCGGTCTGCAGCTCGGCCGCGAGCCGGTCGCGCTCGGCGGTGGCGGTGGTCAGCTCCGCCCCGAGCGCGTCCTTCTCCTGGGCCAGCGCCTGCGCCCGGCTCTCCGCATCCTGCCTGCCGTTGCGCAAGGATTCGGCCAGGGCGGTCGCGTCCGCCAGCTGCTGCGCCAGCGCCGCCCTTTCCTCCTCGGCGTTGGCCAGATGCTCGACCAGCGTGTCGCGCTCGCCCGCCAGTGTCGCCAGCCGGGCAGCGGCGCTCTCGCCCTGCCGCGTTGCCGCCGCATCAGCCTCCGCGGCGCTGGCGAGATCGCGGGTGAGCTGCGCGTTCTCCGCCTCGATCTCGACCCGCTGCGACTCGGCCGCCGTCAGCCGCGCCTGGAGATCGCCCTTGCTTGCCTCGAGCGTGGCCACGGCTTCGGCCTGCTGCGCTCGGCCGCGCTCGAGCGCCGCCTCGAGCACGGCCTTCTCGGCGGCCAGGGCCTTGTTCTGATCCTCGAGCTGGCCCAGTCGGGCCGACAACGCCGGGTCGCCGCCGGGCTCGGCCGAGGCGGCGCCAGCGGCCCGCACCGGGCCGGCGGCCTCGAGCGTGGCCATCCGCTGCAGCGCCTGATCGAGCTGCAGCCGTGCCGCGTCCCGCTCGCGCTCGACCAGCCGCAGCTCCATGCCGATCTGGGCGAGCTGGTCCGGGGTCACCGCCTCGGCCGCGACCACTGGCTGGCCGGCGGCATCGATGATCGCCTCGACCGCCCCATCCGCGCCCAGCTCCGCCTCGAGCGCCGTGATCCGCGACCCGGCGGCGGCAAGCCTGGCCTCGGCAGCGGCCCGCGCCTCCTCGGCATGAGCGAGCTTGAGCTGGACCGCCGCCACCTCGCGGGCCGCCTGCTCGGTCGCGGCCGTCGTCCGGCCAGTGGCCGACGCGAGCTCGCTCTCCAGTCGGGCGACCTCGTCGGCCAGCGCCTCGATCGATTCCCCGGGCCGGGCATCCGGCGCGGCGATTGCGACGCCGTCGTCGGTAGGCAGGGTGGTCACGACCGTCGCGGATTCGGCCGATGACGCCGTTCGCTCGAGCGAGGCGAGGCGCGCGCCCTGCTCCCTGTAGACGTGATAGCCGTAGCCGAGGGCGGCGATCAGGGCGATGCAGAGAAGGCCGAGCACGAGGAGCAACCCGCGCCGGCCGCCACCCCCGCGCCCGGCCGGGCCGAAACCGTTGTGCCGACCAGGATCATCCCTGAACTGCCATCCGTTCTCAGCGCGCGGATCGGCCATGCTTACGGGCTCTCCTTGAACGATCCTTCTTGGCGTCGGCGCATCACCATCCCCCGCCCGGCCTCATCGGCCGGACGAAGATCGGGCGGCCTTTCGGTCACCGTCGCCGTGTCGCATCGGGACACTGCAAGCGCGCGCGATCGACGTCCAATGAATTCGCGCGCCAGCCTTCTTTGTAATCTGGCCGGCGAATGACTTCCAGATTATTTCAGCTCGTGCGGGCGCCGAGCGGCTCGCGGGCGAGCGGCTGGCCGGCTGTCGCCCCAGCCGCCGGATGCGCCCCAAGGTCCAGGGCTCGCCGCAGCAGCTCGGTCAGCAGCCCGCAATCCGGCTCCTCCGTGACCAGCTCGACCGCCGGCAGGACCCCCAGCCGGCCGCCCAGCAGGCCGAGCGCCCCGAGCGCCAGGAGATTGCCGTGCCGGGCCGGCTCGTCGGCGAAGCGCAGGCCCTCCTCGTTGGTGACGGACGGACCCTCGAACAGCACCGTGTTGCGGGCCGACACACCACGCCAGAGGCCGCGCTCCTGCCCGGCCAGGGTGTCGGGAAGGCTGGCCGAGTAGCGCGCGCCGGCCAGGTCGTGGCGGAGCGCGTCGGAGCGCAGCGCCACGCGATGCGCGAAGCTGCCCCGCTCCGGCAGGGTCACGGTGCTGGCGAGGCTCGGCTGCCCGGCCGGCGCCAGCCTTGCCCAGGCGGCACCGCGCCGGACCTCGACCGGCTCGACGAGGACAGGGACGGTGGCAGCCACGCCCTCGTCACCCACCACGCCGGCACACTCGATCAGGAAGACGAAGGGCTGGGCGCTGCCATCCATGGCGGGCACCTCGGGCCCGTTGAGCTCGATCAGCGCGTTGTCGATGCCGGTGAGCGCCAGGGCGGCCAGGACATGCTCGATCGAGGCGACGCGGCTGCCATCCTCGCCGGCCAGGACGAAGGCGTGGTCGCTCGGCACGAGATGCCGGGCGGCGGCCGGCACAGGCTGGGTGCCCGCCCGATCGGTGCGGCGAAAGGAAATCCCGCTGCCGGCCGGGGCCGGATGCAGGGTCAGCGCCACGCGGGCCCCGGAATGCCGGCCGACGCCGACACAACCGATGGCATGGCGCAGCGTGCGCTGAACGGAGGATGCCGGCTCGTCCGCCAGCATCGATGCCCGGTCGTCTCGATTCTTGCTCATGGCCCCGCTCCTCGCTGGTCCCGGTCGGACCGCCTCATTGGCGTCGACCGGTGCTGGCCAGGCGGTGCTGTTCCCTCGAAAAGCCGCCCTTTTTCGCAGGTGCTGGGGGCACTCGCCAAAAAGGTTGGTTTCCCCGCCTTCCGGCAACCTTACCAGAAAAACGGGGAAACCAAATAGTGATTTCAAACTGCCTGTTTAGGAGGAGAGATCAAAGCAACCTCTCAACAGGCGTCGTTTTAGCCGTCAACCCGCTCCTTGCGCAAGAACGCCGGGATGTCCCCAAGCTCGTCCTGGCTCGGCGTGCCGTTTCGGCCACGCTCTACATGACCCTGGGCATGACCCGGGGCTTGGCTCTCCGCCGCGGCCGGTGCGTCATAGGCCGGCTCGGCCGGGCCGCGCGCCGACGCCAGCACCGATTCGCGCCGGAACTGCGACTGGCTCGAGGGGTGCGCCGACGGCTGCTGGCCGCTGCCCAGATCGGGGCCGTGGCCGGTGAAGCCGCGCGGGAAGGCGATCCCCTTGACCCGCTCGAAGATGCCGCGCCCGATCGACCGGTCCTCCGGCCTCGGCCCGACCCGCCGTGCCACGGCGTCGTAGCCGTCGGCCGGCTGCTCGGCGCGGTAGGGTGTCCCCTGCGCCGGCGGTGGCACGAAGCTCGGATACTGGCTCTCGGTCGCCGGTGCCGGCTCGCGCCGCGCCTCGGTGGCCGCCCGCAAATGCAGGGTCGGGTTGGCCTCGTGCGCCCGCTGCGCCGGCTTCTGCACCGCCGGATAGGGTTGCGGGCGGTAGGTCGCCTGCGGGAACCAGCCGCCGGCCTGGGCCGGCGCCTCGGTGGCCTGGGCATTCTCGGCCGCCGCCATCTTGGCCCGCTCGGCCGGCGTCTCGATGCCGGTGGCGACGACGGAAACCCGCAGCGCCCCCTGCAGCGATTCGTCGAAGGTCGAGCCGAAGATGATGTTGGCTTCGGGGTCCACCTCCTCGCGGATCCGGTTGGCGGCGGCGTCGATCTCGAAGAGGGTGATGTCGGTGCCGCCGGTGATGTTGATCAGGACGCCGCGCGCCCCGCGCATCGACACCTCGTCGAGCAGCGGGTTGGAGATCGCGGCCTCGGCGGCCTCGATCGCCCGGCGCTCGCCCTCGGCCTCGCCGGTGCCCATCATCGCCTTGCCCATCTCGGACATGACGGTGCGGATGTCGGCGAAGTCGAGATTGATCATGCCCGGCATGACCATGAGGTCGGTGACACCCCGGACACCCATGTGCAGCACCTGGTCGGCCATCTGGAAGGCCTCGGCGAAGGTCGTCCGCTCGTTGGCCAGCCTGAAGAGGTTCTGGTTGGGGATGACGATCAGCGTGTCGACGAACTGCTGCAGCTCGGTGAGCCCCCCCTCGGCGAGGCGCATGCGGTGCGCCCCCTCGAAGTGGAAGGGCTTGGTCACCACGCCGACGGTCAGGATGCCCATGTCGCGCACCGCGCGGGCGATGACCGGTGCCGCACCCGTGCCGGTGCCGCCGCCCATGCCGGCGGTGATGAACACCATGTTCGAGCCCTGCAGCAGATCTAGGATCTCGTCCAGGCTCTCCTCGGCCGAGGCGCGGCCGACCTCGGGCCGGGCACCGGCGCCGAGCCCGTGGGTGATCGCGTGGCCGAGCTGGATCTTGCGATCGGTCAGGCAGTTGGCCAGGGCCTGCGCGTCGGTGTTGCAGGCGACGAACTCGACCCCCTCGAGATGCGAGGTGATCATGTTGTTGACGGCATTGCCGCCGGCGCCGCCGACGCCCACCACGGTGATGCGCGGCTTCAGCTCATGCGTTACCGGCATGCTCAAGCTAATTGTCATCTTCTTCTCCTCCTTCGTTGGGTGCGGTCGCCGACCGTTTTCGGTTCGTGCGCCGCGGGCAGTGGCCTTGCCCTGGGCAGGGGGCGGCCGGGAAAACTCTTCTCGCCAGGTCACTGGCTCTCCATGGGCTCAGCTCACGAAGTTCTGCTTGAGCCAGTGACCGAGCCTCGCCAAACCGTTCGTCAGCGCCGGAACCTCCGTGCTCTGCTTCCAGCCGAGCCCGCCATCCCGACCGGTGACCAGGACGAGGCCGCCGGCGGCGGCGCTGCAGCAGGGCTGCTCCTCGACGCCGGAAGGCCCGCGCACCGCACCCGGCCGGCCGATCCTGGCCGGCAGGCCGAAAAGCTCCTCGGCCAGCTCGATGATGCCTTCCATCTGCGCCGCCCCGCCGGTCAGCACCATGCTGCGCGGCGGCCGCGACTGGACCAGCTCCCAGTCGTCCTTGAGCCGCTCCTGGACGAGGCCCAGCGTCTCCTCGACGCGGGCGCGGATGATCTGCGTCAGGCGCGTGCGCGGCACCTCGCCGGTCGGCTGCTCGTGGTGGTCGCCGATCAGCGGCACCTCGATCCGCACATTGTCGTCGCAGGCGCGCCACTGCACGCCGCCATAGAGATTCTTCAGCCGCTCGGCGAAAACCCGGCTGGTCTTCAGCCCATAGGCGAGGTCGCGGGTCACGTGCTCGCCGCCATACGGCACCTGGCCCAGATGGCAGAGGGCGCCGCCCTGGAAGAGGGCGTGGCTGGTGCTGCCGCCGCCGAGCTCGATCAAAAGCACGCCCCGGCTCATCTCGTCGAGCGTCAGGCAGCCGACGCCGGCCGCATAGGCGGCGTTCGCCACCTCCATGACGTCGAGATGGCAGCGCTCGATGCAGGCCGTGAGGTTGCGCAGGGCGGGCTTGGCGACGCTCACCACGAGCCCGGTGAACTCCAGCGCCTGGCCCGCCAGACCGCGCGGGTCGGCCAGCGGCCGGCCGCCGTCGAGCCGCATCTCGACCGGCAGGATGTGCAGGATCTCGCGGTCGCTGCCGACCATGGTGGCGCGCACCGATTCGAGCGCCCGGTCGAGATCGTCGTCGTCGATCACCCGGCCGCCCAGGTCGCGCTCGATGCTGACCAGCGCCGCCCGGGGCGACCCGCCGGACCAGGTGACGGCGATCTCGCGCAAGGTCTCGCCCGCCGCCTCCTCGGCCTCGTGCAGGACCGCCAGCATCGAGGTCTCGGCTTCCTCGGCGTCGGTCACCTCGCCGGCCTGGAAGCCGTCGGCCGACTGGTAGCCGCGGCCGAGGAGCTGGAAGCCGCCGCCACTGCGGGCGCGGACGACGTAGCAGCAGAGCTTGGAGCTGCCGACGTCGAGCAGGCCGAAGGGCGCGTTGCGGGCGGCACGACGCTGGTTCTGCAGCAGGCGCTGCCAGGCCATCTCGGCCTTGGCGTTCATGTCGACTGTCCTCTGGTAGCGTGGGCCGCGGATTGCAGGATCGCCTCGTCGAGGCGGACGACGACCCGGTCCGGCAGGCGGAGATCGACGGCCTCGACCGCCCGGGCGAGCAGCGCCGATTCGGCCTCGAGCCGGGCGAGCCGCGCCCAGGCGGCGGCGGCGCCCCGCTCCGGCAGGCGCACCTCGATGCGCCCGTCGACGAAGACGTTCCAGCGCCGGCCGTCGACCCGCTGGGCCCCGCTCACCCGCTCGCCGAGCGAGGGCACGCTGGCCACCAGCCGCATCAGCTCGCTCGCCGCCGCGGGCGCTCCGGCACCGCTCAGGATCGGCAAGTGGCGATAGGGCGAAAGGACCCTGACCTGGATGATGTCACCCTCGATGCTGACCAGCGCCGGGCCATTGGCGGTCTGCCAGAGCGCGATCGGCCGATGCTCGACGAGGCGGGTCCGAAGCTGGTCCGGAAGCTGGCGGGTGACGGTGGCGTGCTGGACCCAAGGCAGGCTCTCCAGGCGCTTCTGCAGGGCCGCAATATCAACCGAAAGTATATTTTGTCCATAATACGGTTCTAGTATCCGGACAATTTCGGTGGTTGTGGTGCGCTGGCGACCCTCGGTGAAGATCTCGCGCACCTGCATGCCCATGGCATCGGTCAGGGCGACCATCTCGTCGTTGAACGCGAAGCGCGCGCGGTCGGTCAGGCCGCTGGCCCGCGCCAGATGCACAGTGAGCCCGAGCACGGCGATGCAGCCGGCGGCAACGAGGCCATTGATCAGCGGCCCCCGCCAGCGCGGCTTCGGCGGCTGCCGCAGCACGTGGCGGGTGCGGTAGGCGAGCTGCCTCATCTGTCGCATCTGGCCCTCTCGATCAGCCGGACGACCAGGTCGCCGAAGTCGATGCCGCGGTGCTTCGCCTGCTCCGGCACCAGCGACAGGGGCGTCATGCCGGGCTGCGTGTTGACCTCGAGCAGCACGAGGCCGTCCATGCCCTTCGCCGGGTCGAAGCGGAAGTCGGCGCGGCTGACCCCGCGGCAGCCCAGCACCCAGTGCGCTCGCAGCGCCCAGTCGCAGACCTTGTCGAGGATCGGCCGGGGCAGGGGGGCCGGGACGATGTGCTCGGCGACGCCCTCGGTGTACTTCGCCCGGTAGTCGTAGAAGCCGCCCTTCTTCTTCGGCCTGATCTCGGTGACGGTCAGCGCCTCCTCGCCGAGCACGGCGCAGGTCAGCTCGTGGCCCGGCACGTAGCGCTCGACCAGGAACCGGGTGTCGGGCGGGATGTCCTCGCGGCCGACGAGCGCCTTGATGTCGCCCTGGTGGGCGATCACCACGTCGACGCTCGAGCCTTCGGCCGCCGGCTTGACGACGAAGGGCGGGTCCATCGGCGGCGGCCCGTCCTGCAGGTCCTCGAACTCGATCTCGAAGCCCTCGGGGCACGTCAAACCGGCGCTGCGGAAGAGCCGCATGGCCATCGGCTTGTCCATGGCCAGCGCCGAGGCGAGCACGCCCGAATGGGTGTAGGGGATGCCCATCAGGTCGAGCACGCCCTGCACCCGGCCGTCCTCGCCCATGCGGCCGTGCAGGGCATTGAAGACGACGTCGGGCTCGAGCCCGGCCAGCACCATCGGCAGGTCGCGCCCCGCATCGACCCTGGTCACGCGGTAGCCCCGCTCCTCGAGGGCTGTGGCGCAGTGCTCGCCCGAGACGAGCGAGACCTCGCGTTCGGCCGACAGCCCACCCATCAGGACGGCGACATGACGATTCATCGATGCTCTCCAACGGTTTGGCGCGGCTCGGCCGGCACGACATCCGGCGACGCCTCGCCCAACCGCTTGATTTCCCACTCCAGGCGAATGCCGCTTCTGGTCGCCACCCGGTCCCGGACGATCTCGCCCAGGGCCTCGAGCTCGGCTGCCGTGGCACCACCGGTGTTGATGAGGAAGTTGCAGTGCTTGTCCGATACCATGGCAGCACCGTGGCGCAACCCGCGACAGCCCGCTGCGTCGATGAGCTGCCAGGCACGCTCGCCATCGGGGTTCTTGAACGTGCTGCCGCCGGTGGCGACGCGGATCGGCTGCACCGCCTCGCGCTCGGCCTTGATCGCCGCCATGCGCTCGCCGATGGCCGTGGGCTCGCCCGGCTCGAGGGCGAAGGCGGCGCGCACCACGATCCAGTCGTCCGGCAGCGCGCTCTTGCGATAGGCGAAGCCGAGCTCGGCGTTGGTCAGCCGGTGCAGCCCGCCCTGCCGGTCGAGGGCCTCGGCCCAGACCAGCCGATCCCTGGTTTCGCCGCCGAAGGCGCCGGCATTCATCCGGACCGCCCCGCCGATCGTGCCCGGGATGCCGATCAGAAACTCGATGCCGGCGAGCCCGGCCCTCTCCGCCACCTGCGCCACCCTCTGGTCGAGCGCGCCGGCCCCGGCGATCAGCGTGGTGCCGTCGACCTCGATCCGGGCGAGCGGCCCGCCGAAGCGGACCACGACTCCGCGGATGCCGCCATCGCGGATCAGCATGTTGGAGGCGACCCCCATGGCCAGCACGGGGACGTCGGCCGGTGTCGCCTCGAGGAAGGCGGCGAGATCCTCGACATCGGCCGGCTGGAAGAGCCGGGCCGCGGGGCCACCCACCCGAAACCAGGTGAGCGGGGCGAGCATCACGTTCTCGCGCATGGTGCCGCGCAGCGCTGTCATGCCCGCAGCTCCCTGAGACGCTCGGGAAGCGCGTTGGCCCATTGGGTGATGCTGCCGGCGCCGAGGCAGACGACGAGATCGCCCGGCTTCGCGAGCTCGGTGATGCGCGCCGGCAGCTCGTCCGGCCCCTCGATCGCCGCAACCTCGCGCTGGCCGTGGCCGATCAGTCCGGCCACCAGGGCCTCGTGGTCCACGCCCGGCCGCGGCGTCTCGCCCGCGGCGTAGACCGGGGCCACCAGCACGCTGTCGGCATTGTTGAAGGCCGTGCAAAAGCCCTCGAACAGCGCCTCGAGCCGGCTGTAGCGATGCGGCTGGACGACCGCGATCACCCGGCCGTCCGTCGCCTGCCGGGCGGTCTTGAGCACCGCCCTGATCTCGACCGGATGGTGGCCGTAATCGTCGACGATCGTCACCCCGCCGACCTCGCCGGTCACCGTGAACCGCCGCTTGACCCCGCCGAGGCCGGCCAGCGCCTTGCGCACCACCGCCTCCTCCATGCCGAGCTGGTCGGCGATGGCGATGGCGGCCAGGGCATTCTGCACGTTGTGGTAGCCGGGCAGCGCCAGATGGAGATCGACGAAGCGGCGGGTCAGGCCGGTGGCGGGGTCGCGGATGAAGACGTCGAAGGTCGAGCCCTTGGCGTTCGAGACCGGCTCGGTGGCGCGGATGTCGGCCTGCGCGCTGAAGCCGTAGGTGCGGATCTGCCGGTCGACGATCCGGCCGATCAGCGCCTGGACCTCCGGGTGATCGATGCAGAGCACGGCGAGGCCGTAGAAGGGCAGCCGCTCGATGAAGTCGCGAAAACCCTGCCGGACCGCGTCGAAGCTGCCCCAGAACTCCATGTGCTCGGGATCGATATTGGTGACGATGCCGATGGTCGCGGGCAGGCGCAGGAAGCTGCCGTCGCTCTCGTCGGCCTCGACCACCATCCACTCGCCCTGGCCGAGCCTGGCGTTGGTGCCGTAGGCGTTGATGATGCCGCCGTTGATCACCGTGGGCTCGAGCCCGGCCGCGTCGAAGAGGGCGGCGACGATCGCCGTGGTCGTGGTCTTGCCGTGCGTGCCGGCGACCGCGACCGAAGGATGCAGGCGCATGATCTCGCCGAGCATGTCGGCCCGCCTGACGATCGGCAGCCGCC
Organism: uncultured Geminicoccaceae bacterium; assembly: GCA_964393275.1. Lineage (GTDB taxonomy): Bacteria > Pseudomonadota > Alphaproteobacteria > Geminicoccales > Geminicoccaceae > SLRI01. The sequence continues at coordinate 29,974 of CAYMTA010000013.1, forward strand.
GGCGGCGCGCCTCGACCAGCTCCGGGTTGTCCGCCTTGATCGCGGTCGAGACGACCAGGACGCGGGCGTCGCCCAGATTGTCCGCCCCGTGGCCGATGGCGACGGCCATGCCCATGGCGCGCAGCCTCTGGACATTCGCACTCTCGGCCACGTCCGAGCCCTGCACCGCGTAGCCCATGCCGTGCAGGATCTCGGCGATCCCGCTCATGCCGATGCCGCCGATGCCGACGAAATGGATGACGCCGCAGTCGAGCGGCTGGATGCGCAGGCTGCGGACCGGGCTCATCGGCTCCCCCCTTCTGCCGTGGCCAGCGCCAGCACGGCATCGGCGAGCCGCCCCGCCGCGTCGGCGCGGAACGTGGCGCGGGCGTTCGCCGCCATCGCCTCGAGCCGCTCGGGCGACGCCGCCAGGGCGGTGAGCTCGGCCGCGAGGGCCGTCGGGGTGAAGGCCGCCTCGACGATGCGCACGCAGCCGCCGGCCAGCGCCAGCGCCTCCGCGTTGGCGCGCTGGTGGTCGTCCGCGGCCGCGGCATAGGGGACCAGGATGGAGGGCCGGCCCATGGCCATGATCTCGGTCAGGCTCGACGCCCCGGCCCGGCTGATGACGAGCTGCGCCCTGGCCAGATGCGCCGGCATGTCGGTGAAGAAGCCGGTCACCTCGCCCTTGATGTCGTGCGCCTTGTAGGCGTCGGCGACCCGGGCCAGGTCCTCCGGTCGGCACTGCTGCTCGATGCGCAGGCGCGAGCGCAGCTCCGCCGACAGCAGCGCCACGGCCGCCGGCATCACGTCGCTGAAGATGCGTGCCCCCTGGCTGCCGCCGATGACCAGGATGCGGAAGGGCTCGCCCGCCGCCGGGGCGCGGTAGCCGGCCGGGTCCGCCAGAAAGCCGGGCCGCACCGGGTTTCCGGTGACGACGAGGCGGGCCTGGCCATGCTCGGGCACGGCGCTGGTCGCCACGAAGCTCAAGGCGATCACCCGGGCGAAGCGGGCGAGCAGCCGATTGGCGCGGCCGAAGACCGCGTTCTGCTCGTGCAGCAGAAGCGGCCGTCCGGCGAGCCGGGCCGCGATCGCTGCCGGCACCGAGGCGTAGCCGCCGAAGCAGGCTGCCGCCCTGGGCCGCAGCCGGCGCACCAGCCGCCAGGCATCGAACGTGCCGGCGACGAGGGCGAGGATGCCGGCGAGGCGCTGGCGCAGCCCGCCCGACGGGCTGCCGGCGCGGATCTGGTAGCCCGGCAGATCGTCCGGCAGGAAGCGGGCGCCACGGCCGTCGGTCACCATGGCGACGGGCTCGCCCCTCCGCCGCAGCTCGTGGGCCAGGGCCAGAGCCGGGAACATGTGGCCGCCGGTGCCGCCGGCGGTGATCAGGACCGGCCCGTTCATGGCACGGGCTCCAGCCGGGCGCCGCGCCGGGTGAGGGCGAGCAGCATGCCCATGGTCAGCGCCACGGCGAGCAGCGACGAGCCGCCATAGGAGATGAAGGGCAGGGTCATGCCCTTGGTCGGCACGAGGTTGAGATTGACCGCCATGTTGATCAGCGCCTGCAGGCCGAACTGCGCGATGAGCCCGGTGGCGGCGAGCTGGACGAAGCGATTGGGGTTGAGCTGGGTGCGCCACAAGGCGCGCAGCACCAGCGCGCAGAAGACGGCGACCAGGACGAGGCAGACGATGATGCCGAACTCCTCGGCGACGGTGGCGAAGACGAAATCGGAATGCGCCTCGGGCAGGCGGAACTTGACCACGCCCTCGCCCGGCCCCCGGCCGAAGAGCCCGCCCGACTGCACCGCGCTCAGCGCCCGCTCGACCTGGTAGACCTCGGCCGTCGGATCGAGGAAGCCGTCGACCCGGTCCCGCACATGCGGCAGGAGCTGGTAGGCGCCCCAGAAGCCGGCCACGCCGGCGACCCCCAGGATGATGATCGGCAGCCAGGCGAGGCCGGCGACGAAGAGCTGGATCGAGAAGAAGGCGACGATCACCGTCGCCATGCCGAGATCGGGCTGCAGCAGGAGGAGGGCCACGGTCGGCCCGACCAGGATGAGCGCTGCCGGCAGCCCGCCGAGGCCGGGCCGGCTGGCGAGCAGCCAGGCGGTGACCACGGCCAGGGCCGGCTTCATGAACTCCGACGGCTGAATCTGCTGGCCGCCGATGAACAGCCAGCGATGGGCCCCCTTGATCTCCGGCGCGAACCAGAGCGTCGCCAGGGTCAGAACGGCGAAGATGCCGAGCACGCCGACCGCGAGCCGGAGCACGCCCCGGGGTGCCAGGAGCGAGACGCCGAAGAGGCCGAGCGCCGTCGGCACCAGCACGGTGAAGTGCTTGACCACGAAATGCATCTCGCCGAGGTGCAGGTTGCGGGCGATCGGCGGGCTCGAGGCCAGCACCATGATGATCCCGAAAAGGATCAGGAGGCCGATGCCGATCAGCAGGAAACGGTCGACGGTCCACCACCATTGGCCGAGCAGTGAGCGGTCGGTGCGGGCGAAGGCGTTCATGCGCCAACCCCCACAGCGGACTCGGCTTCGAGCCCGCGCGCGAGCGTGGCGAAGGCGGCCCCGCGCGCCTCGTAGCTGGTGAACTGGTCGAACGAGGCGCAGGCCGGCGCCAGCAGCACCACGGGCTCCACCACCCCGCTGGCCCGTGCCGCGGCGAAGGCCTCCGGCACCGCCAGCTCGAGCCGGCCCGCCATGTGCCGGGGCAGGCCCGCCGGCAGCGCGGCCCCGATCTCGGCCGCCGCCTCGCCGATCAGCCAGGCGCCGCGCACCGCGGCCAGATGCGGCAGGAGGGCCGCGAAGCCGCCGGGCTTGGGCTTGCCGCCGGCGATCCAGAAGATGTCGGCGAAGCTCGAGAGGCTCGGGATCGCCGCCTCGGGATTGGTCGCCTTGCTGTCGTCGACGAACCGCACGCCGCCGGCCCGGGCCACCGTCTGCATCCGGTGCGGCAGGCTCTGGAAGCCGGCGAAGCCCCGCACCCCCGCCTCGGGTGCCACGCCGACGGCGCGGAGAACGGCGAAGGCCGCGGCCGCGTTCTGCCGGTTGTGCCGCCCTTCCAGGGCCTCGATGCCGGCGAGATCGGCGACCTCGACCGCCGCCCCGCCGGTGTCGTCGATGAGCCGCGTTCCATCCGCCCAGACGCCGCCCGCGACAGGACCTGTGGCGCTGATCCGGATCACCCGCCGACCCTCGGCCTCGAGGTCGTCGGCAAGCGCCCGGGACGGTGCGTCGTCGACGCCGAGAACGGCGATGCCGCCCTTCGGCTGCAAGGTGAACAGCCGCCGCTTGGCCGCCACATAGGCATCGAACGTGCCGTGCCGGTCGAGATGGTCGGGTGTCAGGTTGAGCAGCACGGCGATCCGGCAGGCGAGCGTCTGGGCCAGATCGAGCTGGTAGGAGGAGAGCTCGAGGACGAACAGCCGCTCGCGCCCGCCGAGCTCGAGGTCCAGCGCCGGCCGGCCGATATTGCCGCCGAGCTCGGCGTCCCGTCCGGCGGCGCGCAGGAGATGATGCACCAGCGCCGTCGTCGTCGACTTGCCGTTGGTCCCGGTGATGCCGATCACCTCGCGCCCGGCCAGCCGCTCGGCGAAGAGATCAATGTCGCTCGTCAGCCGAACCCCGGCCGCCTTGGCCGCCAGGATCAGGGCGTGGGGCCTGGGGAAATAAAGCGGCACGCCCGGGCTCACCACCAGGGCATCGAGCCCGGCCACGTCGCCCAGGGAGCCGGCCCGCCCGCCTTCGGCCACGGCCGCCGCCAGGCTCTCCGGCCGGTCGTCGTAGACGAGGCACTCGATGCCCCGCGCCAGCGCATCGCGCAGCACCGAGCGCCCGCTCCGCGCCATGCCGAGAATGCCGATGCGCCGCGTCTCGTCCATCGCCGTCACCGCAGCTTCAGCGTCGAAAGGCCGATCATCGCGAGGATGGTGGCGATGATCCAGAAGCGGATGACGATGGTCGGCTCCATCCAGCCCTTCTTCTCGAAATGGTGATGAAGCGGCGCCATGCGGAAGACCCGCCGGCCGGTCAGCTTGAAGGACGCCACCTGGACGATCACCGAGACGGCTTCCAGGACGAAGAGCCCGCCGATCACCGCCAGCACCAGCTCGTGCTTGACCGCGACCGCGACGGTGCCGAGGGCACCGCCCGTCGCGAGCGAGCCCGTGTCGCCCATGAAGACCATGGCCGGCGGCGCGTTGAACCAGAGAAAGCCGAGGGACGCCCCGACCATGGCGGAGCAGAAGACCGCAAGCTCGCCCGAGCCCGGCACGAAAGGGATGCCGAGATAGCCCGAGAAGATGGCGTTGCCGACCAGGTAGCCGATCAGCGCGAACGAGCCGGCGGCGATCATCACCGGCACGATGGCGAGCCCATCGAGGCCGTCGGTGAGGTTCACCGCGTTGGAGGCGCCGACGATGACCAGCATGCCGAAGAGCGGGAACAGGATGCCGAGGGGAATGAGGAGATCCTTGAAGAACGGCAGGGCCAGCGAGGTGTCGAGCGGCTCCGGCGTCAGCCGGACCAGGACCACCGCCGCGACCAGGGCGATCGTGCCCTGCAGGAAGAGCTTCATCCGGCCGCTGATCCCGGCCGAGGAGCGCTTGGTCAGCTTCATCAGGTCATCGGCGAAGCCGATCCCGCCGAAGCCGAGCGTCACCACGAGCACGACCCAGACATAGCCGTTGGCGAGATCGGCCCAGAGCAGGGTCGAGACGGCGATCGCGATCAGGATGAGCATGCCGCCCATGGTGGGCGTGCCCTTCTTGGTCAAAAGATGCGATTCCGGCCCGTCCTCGCGGATCGGCTGGCCTTCGCGCTGCTTCTTCTTCAGCCAGCGAATGACCGAGGGGCCGAAGGCGAAGCTGATCAGGAGCGCGGTCATCGCCGCCCCGCCGCTTCGAAAGGTGATGTAGCGAAAGACGTTCAGGACCGTGATCTCGTCGGCGAACGGCAGGAGCACATAGAGGATCATCGGCCCCGGCCCTCCGCCGGCGCCGCGCCAGGGGCGGCCGCCTTCTCCAGGGCCTCGACCACGACCCGCATGGCGCTGCCGAGCGAGCCCTTGACCAGGACCACGTCGCCGGGCTCGAGGGCGGCCGTGACCAGAGGGGCGAGCGCCTCGCTCGTCTCCGCCCAGGCGCCGCGCCGGGCAGCGGGCAGGGCGGCGAAGAGCCCCCGCATCAGGGGTCCTGCCAGGAAGACCTTGGCCGCGTCCGCCGCCAGCACCGCATGGACCAGCCCGGCATGCAGGAGCTCGGCTCCGGGGCCCAGCTCCAGCATGTCGCCGAGCACCGCGATCCGCCGCCCTGCCTGGCTGCCGAGCACGTCGAGCGCTGCCGTCACCGAGGCCGGGTTGGCGTTGTAGCTCTCGTCCAGAAGCCGGATCCGCCCGCCTCGCCAGGGTAGCAGGCGCTGGCCGCCCCGGCCGGCCAAAGGCCGCACCTCGCCGAGCCGGGCCGCCGCCTGCGCCAGATCGAGGCCGAGGCAATCGGCGACGGCGAGCACGGCGAGGCTGTTCATCGCCCAATGCCGGCCCGGCGCGGCGAGGGCCAGCTCGAGCCGGCGGCCATTGAGGGCGACCGTGAGGCGGCTGCCGCCGGCCTCCAGATCGAGGGCGGCGAGCCGCACGTCGGCCTCGCCGGCGGCGCCGAACAGGATCACCCTCGCCGCCCGCGCACGGGCCGCCTCGACCAGGAGGTCGGCATGCGGCGCGTCGGCATTGAGGATCGCCGTGCCGCCGGGCTCGAGTCCTTCGAAAATCTCCGCCTTGGCCCGGGCGATCGCCGCCGTGTCCTCGAAGAACGCCAGATGCGCCGGGGCGATCGTGGTGATCACCGCCACATGCGGCCGGACCATGGCGGTCAGCGCCCTGATCTCACCCGCATGGTTCATGCCGAGCTCGGCCACGGCGAACTCGGCCGCGGGCGCAAGATTGGCGAGGGTGAGCGGCACGCCCCAGTGGTTGTTGTGACTCGCCGCGCTCGCATGGACCCGGCCGAAGCCGCCGAGCACGTGGCGGAGCGCCTCCTTGGTGCCGGTCTTGCCGACGCTGCCGGTGATGGCGACGATCTTCCCGCCACTGCGCGCCCGACCGAACCGGCCGAGCCCCTCGAGCGCCGCCTGCGTGTCGTCGACGACGAGGAGCGGTGCGTCCTCGTCGACATCGTCGGGGCGCCGCGTGACGACGGCGGCGGCGGCACCCTGGCGCAGCGCATGGGCGACGAAGCCGTGGCCGTCGCGGTTGGGGCCGGTCAACGCCACGAAGAGATCGCCCCGGCCGACGCTCCGGCTGTCGATCGAGACACCGGTGGCCTGCCAGTCGCGGCGGCTTCGCCCGCCGGTCGCGGCGGCGGCATCCACCGCTTCCCACAAGGGTCGCGCCTCGACCGTGCTCATGCGACGCTCTCCAGCCCGGCCAGCGCCAAGCGAAGCTCGGTCGCGTCGTCGAAGGGCAGGGTCTCGTCGCCGACGATCTGGCCCTGCTCGTGGCCCTTGCCGGCGACGATCAGCACGTCGCCGGGCTCGAGGGCGGCGAAGGCGGTCTGGATCGCCGCCGCCCGGTCGCCGATCTCGACGACGTTGCCGGTCCGGCCGGCAAGCGGCTCCAGGATCTGCCGGCGGATCGAGGCCGGGTCCTCGTTCCTCGGGTTGTCGTCGGTGACCCACACCCGATCTGCCCGCTCGACCGCCACCTCGCCCATCAGGGGCCGCTTGCCCTTGTCGCGATTGCCGCCGCAGCCGAAGACGACGTGCAGCCGGCCCTTGGTGTGCGGCCGCAGCGCCTCCAGCGCCTTGGCCAGCGCGTCGGGCGTGTGGGCGTAGTCGACGAAGGCCGGCGCCCCGCACGGATGACGGACGACGAGCTGCATCCGCCCCGGAGCGCCCCGAAGCTCGACCAGGGCCTCGATCGCCTGCTCGAGCGGCGCGCCCCCGGCAACGGCGAGACCCAGGGCCGCCAGCAGGTTGTGCGCCTGGAAGGCGCCGACCAGCCGGGTGCGCAGGCGATGCGTCCGGCCATGAACGGCGATCTCGAGCACCTGCCCCGTCAGATGCGGCTCGCGGCCGATGAGCTTCAGGTCCGCTCCGGCCTCGCCGAAGGCGACGACCGGACAGCCGCGCTTGCCGCAGATCTTGACCAGGGTCGAGAACTCGGGGCTGTCGGCGTTGAGCACCGCCGTGCCGCCCTGCACCAGGCATTCGGTGAAGAGGCGCCGCTTCGCCATGAAATAGTCGTGATAGCTGCCGTGATAGTCGAAATGATCGCGGCTCATGTTGGAGAAGGCGGCGGCGTGCACGTCGAGCCCGGCGAGGCGCTGCTGGTCGAGGCCGTGGCTCGAGGCCTCGACGACCAGATGGTCGACCCCGCCCCGGGCGAGCTCGGATGCGACCCTGTGCAGGGTCACCGCGTCCGGCGTGGTCAGCGAGACGCTCGGCCAGCGGCCCCGGCCCTCGAGGCCGAGCGTGCCGAGGCTGGCGGCGCGCATGCCGAGCCGGTCCCAGATCTGCCGGGTGAAGCTGGCGATCGAGGTCTTGCCGTTGGTCCCGGTGACACCGGCGACGAAGGCCGGCTGGCCCAGATAGAAGGCGGCGGCGAGGGTGGCGAGCCGGCGCCGCGGATCGGGGTCAATGATCACCGGCACGAGCCGGGCATAGGCCTCGGCGGCGGTCGTGCCGAGCACCGCCACGGCACCGCGCTCGACGGCTTCCGGGATGAAGATGTGCCCGTCGGCGACGGTGCCCGAGAGGGCGGCGAAGAGGTTGCCCGGCTCCACCTTGCGGCTGTCGAAGGCGATGCCGGTGATGGTCACGGGCGCGAGGTTCAACACCCGGCCGGCGGTCGCCGGCTGGTGCCCCCGCGCCGCCTCGTGGCGGGCTTCCTCAGCGAGTAAGGCTGGCAGCCGCAAAGCCGTCCTCCATCCGCCGGGTCCGTCCGTTCATGACCGGCACGACCTGCAGCCGGTCGTGCAGGGTCAGCTCGCTCTCCGGCGAGGCGCGGGGCACGCCGAGCAGCGGGCCGGCCTCGGCGATGATCCGGGCGACCACCGGCGCGGCGGTCCAGCCGCCGGTGCGGTAGCCGTAGGTCTTGGCATCGCCCTTCGGCTCGTCGAGCACGGTCAGGACCGCATAGCGCGGCGCGTCGATCGGGAACACCGCGACCAGGGAAGAGAGCACCGCCTGCCCGTCATAGCCGCGCCGGCCGGCGGTCGGCTTGTCGGCGGTGCCGGTCTTGCCGCCGATCAGGTAGCCCGGCACGGCCGCCTGGGTGGCGGTGCCGCGATCGACGGTCAGCCACATCAGCCAGCGCAGGTCGCTGGCCGTGGCAGCCGAGACGATCCTCGGGCCATCCGGCACCGCATCGGCCGGCCGCTCGAGCAGCGTCGCCGGCACCCGCCGGCCGTCGCCCGCCAGCGTCGTCACCGCCTCGATGAACTGCATGGGCGAGACGGCGACGCCGTGGCCGTAGGAGACGGTCGCCGTGACGATGTCGGGCCAGCGGTCGGGCACGAGGGGGGCCGTCGTCTCCGGGATCTCGAGCACCGGCCGGTCGAGCAGGCCGAGCGCCTTCAGGAAGGCGCGCTGGGCGTCCGACCCGCCGGCGGCGAAGGTCATCCGGGTCGTGCCGATGTTCGAGGAGAAGGCGAGGATCTCGGGCACCGTGAGCCAGCGCGAATGGCCGTGGAAATCGCGCACCCGATGCCGGCCGATCTGCAGGGGCTCGGAGGCGTCGAAGCGGTCGTGCAGCGAGACGGCGCCGCTCTGCAGCGCCATGCCGACGCTCACCACCTTGAACAGGGAGCCCAGCTCATAGACGCTGCTGGTGCAGCGGTTGCGGCGCTGATCGGGCGAGGCCTGCTCCGGCCGGTTGGGATCGAAATCCGGCAAGCTGACCAGCGACACCACCTCGCGGGTCGCCATGTCGAGCACGATGGTGCAGGCGCCATCGGCCCGAAACCGCCTGACCCCGGCCGAGGTCGCGGCATGGGCGACGCGCTGGATGCGCAGGTCGATGGCGAGCCTGACCGGCGCCTTGCCGAGCTCGCTGCCGCCGACCAGCTCGTCCTGCAGGCCGTACTCGATTCCGGCGAGGCCCTGGTTGTCGATGTCGACGAAGCCGAGCACGTGGCTGGCCTCCTCGCCGCGCGGGTAGATGCGGCGCTCGCCGAGCCGGAACTCGACGCCCGGCAGGCCGAGATCGAGCACCGCCGCCTGCTCGGTCGGCGAGATCTGGCGCTTGACCCAGACGAAGCGCCCACCCCGGGCGAAACGGGCCCCGAGTTCGGCGGCATCGACCCCGTCCAGCACCCGTGCGAGGGCCGCGGCCGCGGCATCGGGATCGTTCATCCGCATGGGATCGCCGATCACCGAGAGCGTGGCGATGTTGGTCGCGAGCAGGGCACCGTTGCGGTCCGTGATGTCGGCGCGGCGCGGGTCCGGCGCGTCGTCGCCGCCCGGCGGGGCCAAGGCCGCCTCGGCCGGGTGCCCGCCGACCATGTCGACGAGGCGGATGCCGATGCTGACGAAGGCGAGCACGAAGCACAGGGCGAGCAGCCTGAGACGTGCCGTGGTGAGCGCGCTGGCGCCGGAAGCGGGCCGGCTCACCACTCGGCTCCGAGCGTATCGGTGTCGGACTGGAGCACGCCGAGGTCGAAGGTGGCGACCGGCTTCACCCGGAACTCGATGGCCTCGCCGTCCGGCAGGAGAGCGCCCCTGGCCTCGCGCGCCAGCTCGAGATTGCGGTAGTTGCCGATCTGCTCGGCCTGCACCACCCGGCCGAGCCGCAAGGGCTGCATGCCCAGGGCCTTCGCCTGGGCGGTCAGCCGGTCGGCCCGGGCCAGATAGGCCCAGTCCGCCTCGAGCGTGCGCAGCCGCCAGCGCTCCGCCTCGATCTCGCGCTCGATGCGCCGGATCTCGCCCTCGGCCGACACGACCGCGTACTTGACGCGGAAGAGCCCGGTGGCAGCCACCAGGATCAGGACCAGAAGCACGGGCACGTAGCGCGGGATCATGCGGCGAGCCTCCAGGCCAGGCCCGCGGCCTGCACCCCCGCACCGGTCCGCCGCATCGGGCGGGCTCCCCCGGGTGCCGGCGCCTCGCCCTCCTCGGCCAGCTTGACCGCCGCCCGCAGGCGCGCCGAGCGGGCCCTGGGGTTGGTCGCGACCTCGGCCTCGCCGGGCCGCACCACCTTCCGCTCGAGCCAGCGCAGCCGGGCCCTGGTCGCTTCCGTGGCCGGCGGCAGATGGCGCGACGGCCGGGCGACGCGACCCGCCGCCTGGTCGATGAAGCGCTTGATCCGCCGGTCCTCGAGGCTGTGGAAGGCGACCAGCACGAGCCGCCCGCCCGGGGCCAGGCAATCGGGTGCCGCCTCGAGCAGCCGGTCGAGCTCGGCCAGCTCGTCGTTGACGGCAAGGCGAAGCGCCTGGAAGACCTGCGTCGCCGGCGAGCGGCCGGGCTTGGTCTTGCGCTTCGTCGCGGCGACGAGCGAGGCGAGCTCGCCGGTCGTCGTGACCGGCTGCTCCGCCCGGCGGCGGACCACGGCCCGGGCGACCCGGCCGGCCTCGGGCTCGTCGCCGAGCTCGCGCAGGAGCAGCGCGAGCTCGGCCTCGTCCAGCCGGGCGAGCAGCTCGGCCGCGGTCTCGCCGCTCTTGCCCATGCGCATGTCGAGCGGTCCGTCGGCCTGGAAGGAGAAGCCGCGGGCCGCCTCGTCGAGCTGGAAGGAGGAGACGCCGAGATCGGCGACGATGCCGTCGACAAGCCCGACCCCTGCCTCGTCCAGCAGGCGGGGCAGCTCGCCGAACGTTCCCTCGAGCATGGTGAGGCGGGGCTCGGTCATGGCCAGCGCCCGGCCCCGGGCGACCGCCGCCGGATCGCGATCGATGCCGATCACCCGGCAAGGGGCGGCGGCGAGGATGGCCCGGCTGTAGCCGCCGCCACCGAACGTGGCGTCGACCAGCGTCTCGCCGGCCCCGGGCGAGAGGGTGTCGAGCACGGCGTCGAGCAGGACGGGCTCATGAGCCAAGGTGCTGCCCCCGAATTCGATCCACAGGCCGGTGACGGAGGACCGGCCGACCCGCCAGCGACCGCGCCCCTCCACAGAGGGACCCGATCACCGCCCGAAACGAGCCCGGCGCTGAAAACAAAACTTCGCTGCTGGTCCGAATTCGCCGCACTGCTCTCGCCGTCCGTCTGCTGTCGCCCGGGGGTGCCGCATGGCAATCCCGACCCAACGCGCATTTCTACCAATGCGCGACCTCACCGTGCAAGCCTCTCGTCTCGGGGCGAACAGACAAACGCGCCACGTCGTCGGACGAGAACTTAACTCGAACAGCCATCGATTTGCACAGGCAGCACTTTTTTGGTCTGTCGGAGTCAGCAAAGACTATCCGCGGCAAGGCCTCCCGGTCAACCGTTCGTTGCTGAAAGAGCACACTCAAAACGCCTTCTAACGATCTGAAACCCTTCGTTAAAGGCCTGTCAAGAATATTTCTGTGGATAAGTTGCCTGCAATCCCCTCCTGCTTGTGGACAAGTCCTGCATAAATCTCGCCGGAGCGGCCTGGGTGTACGCCGCTGGGTAGAATGTGGGTGCGGGCGGCCTGTAAGCCGGGTTCTGTCCTCGATCGGGGCCGAGGGGTGACCATTCATCTGGGACGTGTGTCGCCACACGCCTCGCGCAACCTACCCGAGCGGTCTACCCGGAAACAGGGTCGCATCCGAGGATGCCGCCGCTCCTATTCGGTCTTGCTCCCGGTGGGGTTTGCCGTGCCGTCGCCGTTGCCGGCGCCGCGGTGCGCTCTTGCCGCACCCTTTCACCGTCACCCGCAGAGCGGCCGGCCCGAAGGCCGCCTCTCCCGGCGGGCGGTCTGCTCTCTGTTGCACTTTCCCTGGGGTCGCCCCCGCCGGGTGTTGCCCGGCACCGTGTTTCCGTGGAGCCCGGACTTTCCTCCCGCGGCCTTCCGGGTCGCCCCGTCCGGTCGCGAGCGGTCACCCGTCCGCCACGCACCCGCGCCTCATGTAGCCCCCGGCGCGGCCCCGTACAAGCAGGGCACGACGGACGAACCCCGCACGGCGGCGATCAGGCCCATCGTCTCGGGGTCGAGCCGGCCATCGATCGACCCCGGCCGCCAGTGCCGCTGGAAGGCGGCGGTCACCTTGGCCGGGCCGGTATCCGGCAGGTCCGGCCGATAGCCGATCGCGCGCAGCCCTTCGAGCGCCGCTCCGATGTCCGGCGGCGCATTCGTCCATGCCGCAGGCCAGACCCCAAGCCCGTGGCCGGCGATCAGGCGCCATGGAAAGAGCTCGCCCGGATCGATCTTCCGGGCCGGGGCCACGTCGCTGTGCCCGACCACCGCCCTGGGCGGCAGGCCGTGCCGGGCGCGGATCGCCAGGCAAAGCGCCACCAGCGCCTCGATCTGCGCCGGCGGAAACGGCCGATAGCCCCAGTCGTGGCCGGGATTGACCAGCTCGATGCCGATCGAGTGGCCGTTGACGTCCGAGATCGCCCCCCAGCCGGCCACCCCGGCATGCCAGGCCCGACGGTCCTCGGGCACCAGCGCCAGAGCCGCGCCGTCCCGGTCGATCACGTAATGCGCGCTGACCTTGGCCCCGGGATCGGTCAGCCGGGCAAGGGCCGCCGCCGCCGACCGCATCCCCGTATAGTGCAGGACGACCAGCGCCACCGCCGCGCCCGCCGGCCGGGCGTCATGGTTGGGCGACGGCAGCGGGCGGATCGCCGGCGTCAGAAGCGCTCCAAGAGCCGGTCGTAATAGTCCAGCTCCTGCTGCGGCCGACCCTGGTCGCGCGAGCGGCGGTAGAGCTCCTCGAGCACGTCGCGGGCCCGGCCGAGGTCGTTCTCGGCCGGCACCTTTGTGCCCTCGCTGTCCCAGCCGCCCTCGTTTTGGGTCGCCCGGCCCAGAGGATCGCGGCCCTCGCGCGGCGGGCCCATCTGCCCCTGGCCGAGGCCCTGGCTGCCGCCCGGCTGGTTCGCCATCTGCTCGCGCAATTCGTCGAGCATCGCCTGGCCGCCCTGCTGCATGAGGTCGACCGCCTCGCCCTGCGGGCCGACCGCTTGGCCGGGCTGGTCCTGCTGCAGCGCGTCGCGGGCACCCCGCATCTGCAGCTCGGCCTGGCCGAGGGCCCGGGGAATGTCCATGCCGGCCTCGCCGAGGCGGCGCATCAGCTCGCCCAGCGCCCGGCGCAGCGCATCCTGCTCGGCCGCGGCCTGCCCGCTGCCCTGCTGGCCCTTCTGCCCCTGCTGGCCGGGCTCACCCTGCTGGCCTTGATCCTGCTGACCGGGCTGTCCGGGCTGGCCCTGCTGCATCCGGTAGCTGCGATCCAGGAGGCTCTGCTGCAGCTCGATCATCCGCTGCAGATCGGAAACCGCCTGCTCGCCCGGGTGCGGCTGCATCTGCGGCACGCCGGCCTGCAGGTTCTCGAGCATCCGCTGCAGCTGCTCGAGCATCGCCTGGGCCTGCTCGCGCGCCCCGCTCTGCATCATCTCCTGCGCCCGGTCGATCATCTCCTGCAGCGACTGGCGGTCCACCATCCGGGACGGGTCGAGCGGCTGCATCTGCGTCTCGGGCGGCATGTTCTGCATCTGCTCGAGCGCCTGGCGGGTCAGCTCCTCGAGATAGCGGTCCATGGCTTCCCGCAGCTCGTCCATCAGCGCCTCGAGCTCGGCCTCGCTCGCCCCCTCCTCGAGGGCCTGCCGCAGCGCATCCTGGATCTCGCGCAGCGACCGCTCGGCCATCGAGAGGCCGCCATCCTCGATCAGGAGCGCCAGCTCCCAGAGCAGATCGACCACCGAGCGCCGCTCCTCCGCCTCGCGCGCGCCCCGCAGCCGGGCCGTCGCCACCGCGAGGCCGAGCTGGACGGTCGTCCCGGCCGCGGCGGCGAGGTCGCTCTCGGCGAGATCGTCCAGCTCCCCGGCCACCGCCCGCCGCTCGCCCGGCTCCCGCACCAGCCGCCGCCGCAGGGCGATCACCGCCCGCGCCAGGGGATGCTCGAACACCCGCTCCGGCAGGACCATCCGCACCGGCTCGCTCCGCCCCACCTGGCCGAGCCCGTCCTCGGCGACCAGGGTCAGCTCGACCTCGAGCCCGGCCAGCGGGTGGGCGGTCAGGTCGAGATAGGTCGTGCTCTCGACCTCGGCAGGTGCCCTGGCCGGCTCCGCCAGCACCGCCCGGTCCACCTCGAGCGGCCGCTCGACGAGCGCGAAGTCCAGCGCCACCCGGGCGATGCCGTAATCGTCGCTGGCCGCGTAGCCGAGCTCCAGCACGCTGCGATGCGTCGGCCGGGGCGGCTGGGCGAAGGCGATCGACGGCGGGTGATCGACCAGGACCGAGACCTGCCAGCCGGCGAGCGGCGCGCCGCCGGCGTCGTGCACCTCGAGCAGCCCGGGGCGGGCCAGGACGAGCCGGACCTCGCCGCTCCGCTCGCCGAGCGCTTCGGGCAGCAGCGCCTCGCCATTGAACGCGACCAGCGGCCGTGCGCCATCGGCGAGCGGCAGATTGTGGAGCTGCAGCACCGCCTCGCTGCCGATCGGCACGTCGAGCTTGGTGAGGCGCCGCGTCTGCTCGATCGTCAAGGGCGGCCGGCCGGTGTAGGGCGGCGGGGTCACCCAGAGGCTGACCTCGACCGGCAGGACCGCGGCACCCACCGTGCCCGGCACGAAGGCGCGCACCAGCCTCGGGCCCAGATCGGACCTGGCGTCGACCAGGCCGACCACGAGGAGCAGCAGCACGAGGGCGCGCACCGCCCAGGGGTCGCGCGTCGGCAGCAGCGAGCGCGGCGGGGCAAGGCGCACCCGGCCGAGGGCCGCCAGCACGCGCTCCCGGTGCCGCCGCCAGAGCGCCTGGCCCGCCGGGTCCCGCCAGTCGTCGGCGAGCCGGTCCTCCAGCACCCGCAGCGGCTGGTGGCGGGCGGCGCTGTCCCGCTCGAGCCGGGCGAGCCCGGCGTCGCGCGGCGCGAGGCGAAAGCGGTCCCGCGCCCGGTAAAGGCACCAGCCCAGCGCCAGGGCAAAGGCCAGGAGCCCCGCCAGGTGCAGCCAGACCGGGGCCAGGCGCCAGAGATCGAGGAGGCTGACGAGAAGGAAGCCGGCGAGCACGAGCAAAGCCGGGAACAGGGCCGGATAGAGCCGCTCGAAGCTGACCGCGAGCCGCGCCAGGCCGAGCTTGCGCCCGAAGCTCCGGCTCGACAGGGGGTCAACGCGCTCGACCATGCGCTCGTCCTTCGCCCGCGGCCCACCCTGGCGGACCACTTTCAATGTTCCTCCGGCGCCGCCTCGAGCCAGCGCGGAATCGTCTCGTCGGCAAGCTGCCGGCTCGGCTCCCGGGCGGGCTTCACCACGGCCCAGCGCTCGCCATCGACCAGCACCTCGGCGGCGCTTACCCGCGAATTATAGTCCGAAGACATTACCGAACCATAAGCGCCGGCGGAAAGAAAGGCGACCCGGTCGCCGGCATCGAGCAGCGGCAGGTAGCGGTCGCGGCCGAAGATGTCGCTGCTCTCGCAGATCGGGCCGACCACGTCCATGGGCTCGATGTGTGCTTCCAGGGCGGGCTCGGCCAGCGGCAGCACCTCGTGCCAGGCATCGTAGAGGGCAGGGCGGATCAGCACGTTCATGCCCGCGTCGAGGATCAAAAAGCGCCGCCCGCCGCTCTCCTTGCGGTAGATCACGGAGGCCACGAGCGCTCCGGCCTCGGCGACCAGCGCCCGGCCCGGCTCGAACACCAGCTCGACGTCGAGCCCGACCGTCAGCCCCTGGACCAGGGCCGCGAAGGCGGAGGGCGGCACCGGCTCCTCGTCCCTGTAGCGCACGCCGAAGCCGCCGCCGAGATCGAGCCGGCGGAGCGGGATGCCGGCGGCGCGGATCGTCCGCAACAGCTCGATGCCGCGCCGATAGGCGACGGCGAAAGGCTCGAGCCGCGTGATCTGCGAGCCGATATGCAGATGCAGCCCCTCCGGCCGGATGCCCGTCAGGCTGGCGGCCAGCGCGTAGAGATCGCCCGCCTCCTCGAACGGCACGCCGAACTTGTCGCCCTTGCGGCCGGTCGAGATCTTGCTCAGCGTGCCGGCGTCGACGTCGGGATTGATGCGGAACGCCACCGGCGCCTGCATCTCGAGCTCCCGCGCCACGGCGTCGATGCGCAGGAGCTCCGGCACCGATTCGACGTTGAGCTGGAGCACGCCGGTCCTGAGCGCGAAGCGGATCTCGTCATCCGTCTTGGCGATGCCGGCGAAGACGATCCGCGCCGGGTCGACCCCGGCCCTGAGCGCCCGCTCGATCTCGCCGCCCGAGACCGTGTCGGCGCCGGCCCCGGCCCGGGCCAGGGTGCGGATCACGGCGAGGTTGTGATTGGCCTTGATGGCGTAGCAGAAGAGCGCCGGCCGGGCGGCGAAGGCCTCCTGGAACTCCACGAGGCGGGCGCGCATGGCGCCGGCCGAGTAGACGTAGAAGGGCGTGCCGACCACTTGGGCGATCGCCTCGAGTGGCACCTTCTCGCAGGCGAGACCGCCATCGCAATAGGTGAAGGCCTTCACCCGGACATGCCCTTCCCGGTCTCGGTCTCGGGCGCAGGCTCGGCCGGCGGCGGCTGCTCCTCCTCCTTGGGCGCGTCGGGCAGGCGGGGCGGGCCACGCCGGCCGCAAGCGGCAAGCGAGGCGAGTGCCACGAGCCCGAGCAGGGTCCGCCGCCTCATCGGCCGAGCTCCAGAAGCCGTGCCTGCATCGCCCTGGCCGCCTCCTCGACCCTCCCCGGCGCCGTGCCGCCCTGGCTCGTCCGGCTCGCCACCGACTGGTCGACGTCGAGGAGCGCTGCCGGCTTCAGCCGCGGATCGATGGCGCGCAGCGTCTCCGCATCGAGCTCGTGCAGCCCGCAGCCCCGCTCCTCGGCCGCCTTCACCGCCCGGGCGGCGCTGCCATGCGCGTCACGAAAGGCCGCCCCCTCGACCCTGACCAGCCAGTCGGCGAGGTCGGTCGCCGTGGTGTAGCCGACTCCGGCCGCGGCCCGCATCCGGGCCGGATCGACCGTCAGCGAGGCGAGCATGGCGGCAGTGGCGGCGAGGCAGAGCTCGAGCGTGTCGACCGCGTCGAACACCCCCTCCTTGTCCTCCTGCATGTCCTTGGAATAGGCCAGCGGCAGGCCCTTCAGGGTCACCAACAGCGCCTGCAGGTGGCCGATCAGCCGCCCGCTCTTGCCGCGCACCAGCTCGGCCGCGTCCGGGTTGCGCTTCTGCGGCATGATCGAGCTGCCGGAGGTGAAGGCCTCGGCCATCTGGACGAAGCCGAACTGCGGCGTCGACCAGAGCACCAGCTCCTCGGCGAGCCGCGAGAGGTGGATCGCGGCGATGGCGGCCGAAGCCAGGTAATCCAGGGCGAAGTCGCGATCCGAGACGGCGTCGATCGAATTGGCCGCCGGCCGGTCGAAACCGAGGGCGGTGGCCACGGCCTCGCGGTCGATCGGAAAGCTCGTGCCGGCGAGCGCCGCGGCACCCAAGGGGCACTCGTTCAGCCGCGCCCGTGCGTCCGAGAAGCGCGAGACGTCGCGCATGAACATCTCGCCATAGGCCAGAAGGTGATGCCCGAAGGTCACCGGCTGCGCCGCCTGCAGATGGGTGAAGCCCGGCATCACCGTCGCCGCCTCCGCCGCCGCCCGGTCGGCCAGCACGGCCACCAGCCCCGCCAGCAGGTCCACGGCACGGTCCATGGCGTCGCGGACGAAGAGCTTGAAATCGGTCGCCACCTGGTCGTTGCGCGAGCGGGCGGTGTGCAGGCGCCTTCCGGGCTCGCCGATCCGCTCGGTCAGGCGCGCCTCGATGTTGAGGTGGATGTCCTCGAGCTTGGGATCGAAGACGAATCGACCGGCCTCGAGCTCCGCCGCGAGCGCCTCGAGCCCGCCCAGAATGGCGTCCCGATCGGCGGCGGCGATGATGCCCTGGTCGGCCAGCATCCGGGCATGCGCGATCGAGCCCCGCACGTCCTGCGGCCAGAGCCGCTTGTCGAAGCCGATCGAGGCGTTAATCTCCTCCATCAGCGGCGCTGGGCCGGACGCGAAATGTCCGCCCCAGAGGTCGCGCGCCGCTTTCGTCTCCTTCGTCATCACCCGTCCAGACCCCGTTCCATCCAAGAAATGCCCGTGAGACCCGCGCCCATGCTCCGTATCACAGCCGCTCTCGCCCTGCTCCTCGGCCTCGCGGCACCGGCGGCGGCACTCGCTCCCGAGGTCGGCGAGCCTGTGCCCGTGCCGTCGGTCGAGGTCCAGGACATGGCGGGTCAAGGCTTCGATCTCGCTTCGGCCGTCGCCACCGGCGAGGTCACTGTGCTCAACTTCTGGGCCACCTGGTGCGCGCCCTGCAAGCGCGAAATGCCGACGCTCGCGGCCTTGCAGGAAGCCTTCGAGGGCCGGCCGCTCCGGGTCGTCACCCTCGCCATGGACGGCGCCGGCCCCGACGCCCTCGCGGCCTTCATGGCCGAGGTCGGTGCCGAGAGCCTGACCATCTGGCGCGATCCGACCATGGCCACCAGCCGGCCGCTCGACGTCCCGGGCCTGCCGGTGACCCTGGTCATCGACGGCCAGGGCAACGAGGTCTTCCGCCACGCCGGCTATGCCGACTGGAACGCCCCGGAGATCGCGGCCTTCCTCGATCGGCTGCTCGGGGATACGCCCTGAGCATGGTAGCTCGGGCCGGCGACATGATGCCCGGTTGCCGGTTGCGCTGCATGGACTAGCTTTGGGCGAATCCGGCCGCCACCAGGTGCGGCACCGCAGCCTTTCAGGGAGATATCGCATGATGAGAACCTGCCTCACCAGTCTCGGCACAATGGCGCTGGCCGGCGTCCTCGCCTTCACCGCCGCGCCGGCCCATGCCCAGGACAAGACCGGCTGGCCCGAATCCATCAAGGTCGGCACGGCGTCCCAGGGCGGCACCTTCTTCATCTACGGCGCCGGCTGGGCCGGGATGATCCAGGAGAAGCTGGGTGTCGCGGCGAGCTCCGAGGTGACCGGCGGCCCCGTGCAGAACTTCGCGCTGACCCAGGCCAACGACATCCAGATGGCGATGACCACCATGGGCCCGGCGCGCGAGGCGTGGGACGGCAACAGCCCGATCGCCCCGGGCGTGCAGATGCGCGACGTGCGCGCCACCTTCCCGATGTACCAGACCCCCTTCCAGATCATCGCCCTCAAGTCCAGCGGCATCTCGACGGTCGCCGATCTCGACGGCAAGACGGTCGGCGACGGGCCCAGGGGCGGCACCTGCGGCACCTATTTCCCGCAGTTCTTCGACGCGCTCGGGGTCGAGACCAACGACCAGTTCGGCGGCGCCTCCGATCTCGCGGGCCAGGTCAAGGACGGGCTGATCGACGCCTTCGCCTTCTGCGCCGGCCTGCCGATCGCCGCCTTCAGCGAGCTCGAGGCGCAGAACCCGGTCAACATCTTCGCCTTCACCGAGGAGGAGCAGGCGAAGCTGATCGAGAAGTTCCCGGTCAGCGCCTTCGAGATCCCGGCCGAGACCTACACCAGCCAGACCGAGCCGCAGCACTCGGTCGCCATGTGGAACTTCGGTATCGCCAACAAGAGCCTGCCGCAGAGCTTCGTCTACGAGGTCATGAAGGTCGTGCTCGACAACCACGACCGGATGATGCAGATCCATCAGGCTGCCGCCGAGACCCTGCCCGAGAACTGGGTGCACAACACCTTCCTGCCGTTCCACGCGGGGGCCGTGCAGTACTACAAGGAGAAGGGCTTCGACATCCCGGAGAACCTGATCCCGGAAGAATACGAGGGCTGAGCGATCGGGGGCGGGGCCATGGCCCCGCCCTTCCGCCATAAGAAGGCCAGTCTGGGAGGCGGCCAATGACGAATGGGGCGGACGGCGAGCTGATCATCGCCCGGGACGTCGACGACGAGCCACCATCCGGCAACCAGCGGAGCCTCACCGGCTTCAGCCATCATTTCGTCTTCTGGTTCTGCGTCGCCTACACCGCCTGGCACCTTCTGGTGCTCAACGTCTTCCCGCTCGAGACCTGGGCTTTCCGCACGCTGCACGTGGCAGGCGGCCTCGGCATCGGCTTCCTGGTCGCGACCCACGCGGTGCCCCGGCTCGACCGCGTGGGCGGCGGCCTGCCGGCGCAGCTTCTTCGCCCGCTGCGTCTCGTCGCCGCCGTGCTCGTCGGCTTCGCCCTCGTGGCCATGCTCGCACCCTTCGCCTTGCGGGCGCTCGCCGGCCTGCCGAACCCGCCGCTTTGGCTCTACGACCTCGCCGCCCCGGCGCTGCTCGTCGGCACCGCCCTCGCCATGCTCCTCGCCTGGTTGACCCCGGCCGACACCAGCCGCATCGACCCGGCCGACTGGACCATGGCCGCCGCCGCCGTGGCGGTCGCGGCCTACCTTCTCTTCAACCTCCAGGCCCTGCAGTTCCGCGCCGGGGTGATGCCGACCCGCCCCGACTTCCTGGTGACGCTCGTCGGCGTGGCGCTGATCCTCGAATGCACAAGGCGGCTCGCCGGCCTGGCGCTCGTCGTCATCTCCGTCGTCTTCATCCTCTACGCCTTCGTCGGCCCCTGGCTGCCGGGCTTTCTCGCCCACAGCGGCTACTCCCCGGATCGCTTCTTCACCTACCTCTACACCGACAACGGCATCCTCGGGCCGACCGTCGCCGTCTCCTCGACCTACATCATCCTCTTCATCTGCTTCGCCGCCTTCCTCCAGGCGTCGAAGGTCGGCGACTACTTCGTCAACTTCGCCTTCGCCGCCGCCGGCCACGCGCGCGGCGGCCCGGCCAAGGTCGCCGTCTTCGCTTCCGGCCTCATGGGCATGATCAACGGCACCTCGGCCGGCAACGTGGTGGCCACGGGCTCGCTCACCATCCCGCTCATGAAGCGCGTCGGCTACCGGGCGCGGAGCGCCGCCGGCATCGAGGCCGCGGCCTCCACGGGCGGCCAGATCATGCCGCCGATCATGGGTGCCGGCGCCTTCATCATGGCCGAGATCACCGGCATCCGTTACACCGAGATCGCCGTCGCGGCCATCATCCCGGCGACCCTCTACTTCATCTCGGTCTACTTCATGGTGGACCTCGAGGCCCAGCGCACCGGCATGAAGGGCCTGCCCCGGGACCAGCTCCCGCGCTTTGGCACCCTCGCCCGGCAGGCCTATCTGTTCGTGCCGATCGTCATCCTCATCGTGGCCCTCTTCCTGGGCTACTCGGTGATCCGCGCCGGCACGCTCTCGCTCGTCGCCGCCATCGTCGTGAGCTGGCTCACCCCCCACAGGCTCGGCCCCATGGGCATCATAAGAGCGCTCAACCTGACCGCCCACATGGCGGTCCAGCTCATCGCCGTCTGCGCCTGCGCCGGCATCATCGTCGGCGTCATCGGCCTCACCGGCGTCGGCCTGCGCTTCTCCTCGATGCTGCTCACCGTGGCCGCGACCAGCCAGTTCCTGGCCCTGCTCTTCGCCATGGGCATCTCGCTCCTGCTCGGCATGGGCATGCCGACGACGGCCGCCTACGCCGTCGCCGCCTCGGTCGTCGCCCCCGGCCTGATCCGCCTCGGCATCGAGCCGCTGATCGCGCATTTCTTCGTCTTCTACTTCGCCGTCATCTCGGCGATCACCCCGCCCGTGGCGCTCGCCGCCTATGCCGGGGCGGCGATCGCCGGCTCGAAGGCGCTCGAGACCTCGCTCACCGCCTTCAAGCTCGGCCTCGCCGCGTTCATCGTGCCCTTCATGTTCTTCTACAGCCCGAGCCTGATGATGATGGGCTCGTGGCCGGTCATCATCCAGAGCGCTGCGACCGCCTGCGTCGGCGTCTTCCTGCTCTCCGCCGCCGTGCAGGGCTGGTTCTTCGGCCGCGCCGGCATCCTGCTCCGCCTCGTGATCGGCGCCGCGGCGCTCCTGATGATCACCGGCGGCCTCATCACCGACCTGATCGGCATCGCCCTCGGTGGCGCCGTCTTCCTCTGGCAGCGCAAGATGGCGATCAAGGAGCCGGACATGGCGGTCGCGGCATCGGCGCGGGAGCCCGCCGCCTGATCAGGGGCACAGCCCTCCTCGCCGCTGCCGGCCTCCTGCTCGCCGCCTGCGCGAGCGCGCCGCCACTCCGGCCGGCGGCGACGGTCTGGCCGAGCGAGCCGGCCACCTGCCGGGCCCAGCTCGCCGCCCTGAACGTCCGCTTCACGCCCTGGGCCGGCGCCCCTTCCGGCGGTGCCTGCACCGTGCCGGCACCGGTCGAGGTCGCCCGGACGAGCGCCGCCATCGAGCCGACCCTGCGCACCAGCTGCCCGATGCTGCTGGCCTGGGCGCGGTTCGAGCCGGAGCTGCAGCGCCTGGCCTTGAAGGACCTCGGCAGCCGCATCGCCGAGATCCGCCACTACGGCTCCTACAACTGCCGCCAGATGACCGGCAACCGGCGGCGCATCAGCCTGCACGGCACCGGCGAGGCGCTCGACATCGCCGGCTTCACCACCGCCGACGGCCGCAGCATCAGCGTGGCCGACGACTGGCCGCGCCGCAGCGGCGCCGCCAGCCTGTTCCTGCACGACGTGGCCCAGGCCGCCTGCCGCCACTTCAACGTCGTTCTCACCCCCAGCCACGACCGGGCGCATCGCGACCACATCCACGTCGACATCGGCCCCTGGAAGCTCTGCAAGGCGTGAGCGAGCCGCTCACCCTGCATCAAGAACGCTCGATCCGGGCTCGCCGTTCGCCCCGCCTCGGGCAATCTCTGCTACGGACACGACATGCCGGCAGCCGGCCGGCGTGCAGCGAGGTGAAGCATGCGACTACCCAAGGAGCCGGTTCGCTCGGGCGTCTCCGAGCGCAGCGCTATTCAGCCTTTCCTGGTCATGCAGGTGCTGGCCGCCGCCAACCGTCGCGCAGCGGCTGGCGGCGACGTGCTGCATCTCGAGGTGGGCGAGCCCTCCGGCGGGGCGCCGAAGGCGGCCCTGGATGCCGCCCGCGCCGCCCTCGACGGCAACGCCCTCGGCTATACCGAATCACTCGGCCTGCGCCCGCTCCGCGCCGCCATCGCCCGCCACATCGAGCGAACCTACGGCCTGACTGTGCCGATCGAGCGCATCGCCATCACCGCCGGGGCGTCCGGCGCCTTCATCCTGGCCTTCCTCGCCGCCTTCGATGCCGGAGCCCGGGTCGCCGTGGCCGAGCCCGGCTACCCCGCCTACCGCAACATCCTCAAAGCCCTCGACATCGAGGTCGTGCAGCTGATCACCTCCGAGGCCACCGGCTTCCAGCCGACCGTGGCCGACCTCGAGGCCATCTCGGGCCCCCTCGACGGGGTCATCGTCGCGAGCCCGGCCAACCCCACGGGCGCCCTGATCGACGCGGCCGAGCTCGCCGCCATCGCCAGCTGGTGCGATGCTCGTGACGTGCGGCTGATCTCGGACGAGATCTATCACGGCATCACCTATGAGCGGCCCGGCAGCACGGCCCTCGCCAGCTCCGGCCGTGCGATCATCGTCAACAGCTTCTCCAAGTACTGGGCGATGACCGGCTGGCGGGTCGGCTGGCTGGTGCTGCCCGATGAGCTGGTCGATCCGGTCGAGCGCCTGGCGCAGAACCTGTTCATCTCGCCCTCGGCCGTGGGCCAGCACGCGGCCCTTGGCGCCCTGGCAGCAAAACCCGAGCTCGATGCCAGGGTCGAAGGCTACGGCGCCAACCGCGCGCTTCTGCTCGACGCCCTGCCGAAAATCGGCCTCGACCGCCTCGTCCCGCCCGACGGCGCCTTCTACCTCTATGCCGACATCGGCCGCTTCGGCCTCGACTCGGTCACCTTCTCGGCCCGCCTGCTCGCCGAGACCGGTGTCGCCATCACCCCCGGCAATGATTTCGACGCCGTCCGCGGCGACCGCTACGTCCGCCTCTCCTTCGCCGGCGCGCGCACCACGATCGAGCAGGCCATCGACCGGCTCGGCCCCTGGCTCGCCCGGCTCGAGCGGCGCTGCCAGCCTGCCGGCCCGGCCGCCTGAGCACTCCCTCGATTGATCACCGCCATCGCCGGCGACGCCATCTCGCGGCCTGGTCCAACTTCTCAGAGCCCGTTCGAAAAGTTGCTGAGCGGAAACAATCGGTTATGACACTCCTGATTCGGCCGAGAACGAGGAGGTCACGGGTCATGTGGACTGCTTCCGCTCGCCGGCAGTATGAGCGGCTGGGACGACGCTACGCAACGGATTTGACGGACGAGGAGTTCGCGCTGATCGTGCCGCATCTGCCGCGAGCCAGGCGTGGTGGTCGACCGCGGACGACGAATATCCGCGAGGTGCTGAACGCGCTCTTGTATCTGCTGCGTAGCGGCTGCCAGTGGCGGCTTTTGCCCAAAGGCTTTCCGCCGCGCAGCACGGTCTACGGCTATTTTCGGCGTTTTTGGCAAGAGGGCATCTGGATGCGGATCTGGGCGGCCCTGTTGATGGACGCGCGAGAGCAGGCCGGCAAGGAAGCCTCGCCGACCGCCGGGATCATCGACAGCCAGAGCGTCAAGACGACGGAATTGGGCGGCATCAAGGGGTTCGACGCCGGCAAGAAGATCGCCGGGCGCAAGCGGCACCTGGTCGCCGACACGCTCGGCCTGCCGCTCGTGCTCGTCGTTCATGCCGCCGACATCCAGGACCGGGACGGCCTCGCTCTCGCCTGCAAACGCATCCGCCGACGCTTTCCGTGGCTCCGCCTGCTCTTCGCCGATGCCGGCTATCAAGGCGATGTGGCCGCTTGCGCCGCCGCGCGGGAAGGGCTCAGGCTGGAGATCGTCAAGCGTCCCCCCGACGCCAGAGGTTTCCAGCTCCTGCCCAAACCCCTCCGCGGTCTGCTGACCGCGTTCCCTGCGGGACTCGGATGAAAGGCCTCCTGGCCTTTCATGGCTGATCGAGCGCACCTTCGCATGGCTCGGGCGCAATCGGAGATTGGCAAAGGACGTCGAGCGCCTGATCGAAACCAGCACCGCCATGATCGCCGTCGCCACCGCACAGCTCCTCGCAAGGAAACTCGCAACTACTTGACCTCAAAAGACGACTTTTCGAAGGGGCTCTTAGAGCCTGCATCAAGATGTCGAAAGCCCATTCCTTGGCCGAATACCACCATCAATCGGCCACAAACAAAGAAGGACGATCGAGCATGAAACGAGCAAGTCAACCCCGGCGGGTCGCGAAGGCGCTAACCGTTCAGATGAATTGGGCGCATTTCCGGAACGGCCTGTTCCTGGCACTCGCAACTGTTGTCCTCGTTCTAGGCGGCGCAGCAAACGCGCAGGAACTTTCGCCAGCCCTGACCCACGGCGTTGTCTTTACTGCCGACGAATACGGCTCCAGCATCAGCCGGATCAATCTGGCGACCGGCGGGGTCGTGACCGTCCCTGCGACGATACAGCCACACAATATCCAGATTTCGCCAGATGGTACGGTGCTGCTGGCTGTGGGCAACGCCATGTCGAACGATGGTGCGGCGCAAGGCGGCCATGGCAATGGTCATGCCATGGCGGAAATGGCTGGCAGCGAAGTTCCTGGCGAGCTTGTTCTGTTCGATCCGCAAGATATGGAGGCTGGCCCGGTCGCACGAATTGCCGTCGGGATGCATCCTGCCCATGTCACTACTGACCGTGCCGGGGAACGTGCCTTCGTGACCAATGCCGGGGACGATACGCTCAGCGTCGTCGACCTCGCCTCGCGCACTGTTGTCGCCACTCGGCCCACAGGCGAATATCCGCACGGTCAACGATCCAGCCCCGACGGCAGCCTGCTCCTGGTTGCCAACGTGAATGGTGGCACGGTTTCGGTTTTCGATACGGTCACATTGCAAGAGCTGGCCAGAATTGCGGTCGGCGCCACGCCGGTGCAGGTGGGATTCATTCCGGACGGCAGCCTCGCCTATGTCTCGCTGCGCGATGTCAATCAGGTGGCGGTGATCGACATGGAAACGCGAACGGTCGTCGCTACCGTTGACGTGGGCCGCAACCCTATCCAGGTCTTTGCGACCCCGGATGGGCGGTTTGTCTATGTGGCCAATCAGGGCACCGAGGCGAACCCCGACGACACCGTTTCCGTGATCGAGGTTTCGACAAACAGCGTCGTGGCGACGATCCAGACCGGGCGCGGAGCGCATGGCGTGGTGGTCAGCGACGATGGCGCGAATGTCTTCGTGACCAACATCATTGATGCAACCGTTGCCGTGATCGATGTGGCAACACAAACCGTCGTAGCGCGGGTGCCGGTCGGCAAGGGGCCGAACGGCATCACCTACCTGCCCTGAAATTTCACGCCCGCACGCCGGGAGCGACTGTGCTCGCGGCGTGCGGGCCTTGGCGCCTGTCCGAGAAGTTTATGAGGCATTTCACTGCTTGGCAGTGAGCAGATGCGAGGAGTTGATCGGCCGTCGATGCAGCGCATCGTCGGACGATCAACGACGAAGCAGGTGCCGCTGCCAAGCTCACCTCCGGTTGGCTCACGACCGGCGCCGGCTTCGCGCCGACGGTCGATCGTAAGCCAATGAAATGCCCCATAAATTTCTCGGACAGGCTCCCAATGGAAAGGGAACCAATAATGCGCAAGCTGATGATCGCGACCGCTCTCGCGGCGCTGCCCCTCGTGGCCGCGGCCGCCGGGGCCGACGGCGTCTGGAGGACGGCCTCGAACGACGACGGCGCCTGGCTCGAGGTCACCATCGCCCCCTGCGCCGCGGACGCCTCGCTCGCCTGCGGCACGATCACCAAGGCGGTCACGAAGGCAGGCGAGGATCCTGGCTACGTGAATCTTGGCAAGCCGATCGTCGAGAACATGAAATCCGACGGTGCCGGCAATTACACGGACGGCACGATCTGGGATCCCGAGAGCGACAAGACCTACAACTCCAAGATGACCCTCAAAGGCGACACGCTCGATGTCGAGGGTTGCATTTTGTTTCTCTGCAGCGGCCAGGACTGGACGAGGGTCGAATAGACCCGCGGCGGGCCAAGGTCGCCAGGGCCATCCTGCCGCGAGGTCGAGCCGGATGCCGGAGCGCGCTTGCTCGCCAGGCGCTTGGGCCGGCCGCCCATGCGTCCCATCGCCCTCGAATGTCCCTCATGCTGTCGATGGCTGCCATCGCGCGAACTCGCAAAGCCCCCGCGCGCCGGCGCGGGCACTCCCGGTAATGAACAGGCGCTCACGTCCTTGCGGTGGCGGCCGCGGGCCCGTGGGCGGCCCGTCCCCGGCCGCCGCGACCGTCAGCGGCAGGCTTGGACACTCCGGGCACCCGCAGAAGCCGCATGCCATTGGCAATGACGATCAGCACCGAGAGCTGGTGCACGAGCATCCCGCCCGCCATGTGGACATGGCCGCTGAAGACGCCTGCGAGCAGCCCCGCCGCCGTCAGCAGCGCGATCACCAGGTTCTGGCGCATGTTGCCCAGCGTCGCGCGCGAGATCGCCATCGCCTCGGGGATCTTGCCCAGATCATCCTTGAGCAGGGCGATGTCGGCCGTCTCGATGGCGACGTCGCTGCCCGCGGCGCCCATGGCGATGCTGGTGTCGGCGGCCGCCAGCGCGGGAGCGTCGTTGATGCCGTCTCCGACCATCGCGACATGTGCGCCGCCGGCCTTCATCTTGCGGATAAGCTCCAGCTTGTCCTCGGGCATCAGGCCGGCGTGGATCTCGTCGATGCCGACTTCGCGGGCGATGGCCTCGGCCGCCCCATGCTGGTCGCCGGTGAGCATCGCGACGCGGCGGATCCCGATGGCGCGCAGGCGGGCGATCGCGTCCCTGGCACCCTCGCGAGCCATGTCGGAAAGACCCAGCAGCCCGATCAGCCGTCCGTCCGCCGCCACCAGAATCGGCGTCTGACCGGCTGACAGCAATCGGTCCAGCCCGGCTTCGCCATCAGTGCCCAGCGGGATGCCGAGCTGGTCCATCAGGCGACGGTTGCCGGCGGCGACCAGGCGTCCTTCGATGCGAGCGCTTATGCCCATGCCGGCGTGCTCCTCCAGCGCCTCGGGCGTGGGCAGCGAACCCTGCTTGCGGCCAGCCTCGACGATGGGACGGCCGAGCGGGTGATCCGAGCCGGCCTCGGCCGACGCGGCCAGGCGCAACAGATCGTCCTCTGTCGTGCCGTCGAGCGCGACCAAGCTGACCAGACGCGGCTTTCCTTCCGTCAGCGTGCCGGTCTTGTCGAGGGCGAGCGTGTCGATCCGCCCCGCGCTTTCCAGATGCTGTCCGCCCTTGATGAGGATGCCGCTGCGCGCGGCCCGGCCGATGCCGGCGATGATCGACACCGGCGTCGAAATCACCAGCGCGCCGGGGCAGCCCACGACCAGCAGCGTCAGCGCCAGCCGGATATCCTGCGTGAAGGCGAAGGCGAGGACCGCAAGCCCGACAATCGAGGGCGTATACCACTGCGCGAAACGCTCGATCATGCGCTGGCTCGGGGCCCTTTCCTCCTGCGCTTCCTCGACGCGCTGGATGATGCGGGCCAACGTGGTGTCGGCGCCGACCTTGGTGGCGCGAATGCGCAGCAGGCCGTTCTCGGCGATGGTCCCGGCGTGGACCCGCGCGCCCGGGGCCTTTTCGACGGGCATCGGCTCGCCGGTGATGGCGGCTTCGCTCACTGCGGCGGTGCCCTCGGTCACCTCGCCGTCAACCGGAATTCGCTGACCGGCCTTGACCAGCAAGATCTCACCCGGCTGGACCGAATAGGCCGGAACCTCGACCGGTTCGCCATCGCGCAGGACGATCGCTGTTGCCGGGGCGGCGTCCAGCAGTGCCTTCAGCGCGCCGCGGGTCTGACCCATGGTCCGCATTTCCAGCCAGGCGCCCAGCATGAAGAGGAAGGTGACGGCGGCCGATTCCCAGACTTCGCCGATCACCAGGGCGCCCACGGCGGCAACCGTCACCAACAGCTCGATGCTCAGATGTCTGACCTTCAGCGCCCGCCAGGCGCGCACGGCGATGTCCGAGCCGGCGAGCAGGGCGGCCGCCACCATCAGCGCCCACCAGAGATCGATCATGCCGAAGCCGTAGCGGGCGATCAGGCCGACCGCGATCAGGCTGCCGCTGCCGATTGTCAGCCAGAAGCGCCGCCGCGCGGGGTTGGCGAGGGCGCCACTGATGCTCGTGACAAGCCTGCTCATCCCGTCTCTCCTTTTTCACCATCCTCTCCACACGGGAACCGCCGCGCCGGGTTGCGGCACGGCGGGCTTGCGGTGGAGGTCAGAAGGCCGAAGGCCGCGCCGCGTAGCCGACCCCGCGGATCGTCTCGACCAGCGCATCGACGCTCGACCGGTCAGGGTCGTGCTCGACCTCGATCCTGCCGGTGTTGAAGCGCACCTTGGCTCCCTCGACGCCGGGCAGGTCGCGCAGGGCCTTTTCGATCGTCGGCACGCAGGACGGGCAGGAAAGCTCGTCGCTGCGGAGGATGGTTTTCGTGATGCTGTCATTGGCCATGATGTTCTCCTTTCCCGGTCGGGCTCTCGGTGAGCCCTGCCTCTACCGGGGATCTATGTTGCTCCCCTGCGCACTGCGATCGGGGAAACCTGAAAGCTTGGCCTGCATGAATGCCAAGCCTCGGCGGTTGCTGGCGTGGCGAAGCGCGCGCTGACGCGTGACGGCGGAGCGCAGTCACGCTCCGCCGCCCCACGTCTCGCATCGGCCGGTGCTCGGGCTCCGGTCAGTTCCCGGCCAGGGTCTCGCGGTGCTGATGACTGGCCCCGGCCTCGGCCAGCTGGCTTGCCTGCTCGGCGAAGTGCGTGAACTGCACGTAGGCGTCGACGTACTCGCGGCCCTGCTCGACGGAGTCCTCCGCCGTCTGGCGCTTCTCGTAAGCCACCGCGAAGCGTTCCTCGACTCCGTGCCGGATCGCCGACGCCAGCTCGTCCGCCAGCGGATCGATGTTGCCGTCCTCCAGAGCCTGGTCGGCGGCGGCGATGGCCGGCTCGACGCTGCCCGCCGGCTTGAGCCCGGTGAAGCCCTCGCCCTCGGTCGCGCGGTGGACCCGAACCAGGGTTTCGAAGAAATACCGGTCGGCAACGGCCCTGGCGGTGTCGGATTCATCGCGAACCACCAGCGTCATATCGAAAGCGCTTCTGATCTCGCCCTCGTCCTCCGCGGCGACCCACTTGAGGACCGGGGTCACGTCCTGCGCCTCGAGTGCGCGCTGCGCGTCCTGGACGACCGGACCGCCGATGCTGTCGCAGTGGGCGAATGCCGGGCTGGCGAGAAGGCCGAGGGCTGCGGTGGTCATGAGTAGTCTACGCATGGGAATGCTCCTTTTGCTTGCCATTCTTTGGCGCGGCTGCCTTGGCGCCTTGCCTTGATAGACAAGCTATGCTGTCAAACTAAGAAAGTGATTGGCGATAAGTGAAAGCTCGTCTTGCATGGATGCACAGCATGAAAACTGGGACGACCTTCGCCTGTTTCTTGCCGTGGCGCGCGCAGGCTCGCTCTCCGGGGCGGCGCGGGCGCTGGGGGTGAACCACTCGACGGTGTTCCGCCGCATCGGCGCCTTCGAGGAGGCGATCGGCGTGCGGCTCTTCGACCGGCTGCCGAACGGCTACATGCTCACCGCGGCCGGAGAGGAGATGCGGGACAGCACCTTGCGCATCGAGGAGGAGATCGCCGCCCTCGGCCGCAAGGTCACCGGCCAGGATCTGAGACTGAGCGGAACGGTGCGGATCACCACCGTCGACATGCTGGCGCTGTGGCTCCTGCCGCGGCATCTCGCGGCTTTCCGGGAGGCCTATCCGGGCATCGAGATCGAGCTGATGGTCGGCAATGCCACGCTGAGCCTCAGCCGGCGCGAGGCCGACGTGGCGCTGCGCGTCGACAACCAGCCGCCGGAGACACTGGTCGGCCGCCGCGTCGGACGCCTCGCCTTCGCCATCTACCGTTCCGCCACCAGGTGCTCGCACGACACCGAGGCACCGCTGCCGGAACAGCCTTGGATCGGCTTCGATACCGAGCACGCGGCCCTTGCCCGCCGCTTCGCCGAGCTCCTGCCCGAGGTGCGCCCGGTCTACCGCGTGAACTCGGTAGCCGCGGCGATCGCGGCCACGAAGGCGGGCATCGGCCTCGCGCCCCTGCCTTGCGGCCTCGCCGATCTTGAGCCTGATCTCGTGCGTATCGGGGAATTGCCCGAGACCTTCACGCTCGACCTTTGGCTGCTGACTCACGAGGACCTGCGCCGAACCGCGCGCATCCGCGCCTTTCTCGATTTCCTCGCCGAGGCCCTGGCAAAGGAAGCACGCCTGTTGGCGGGCGCGGCGGCACGGGAAACCTCCACCTCGGCGACGCCGGCTTCCTGAAGGCTTGCCGCGCCGCCACGCCGGCCTTCACCCACGCAAAAGTGCCGGAGGGGCCGGCGGGGATGATCATCCTCCCCGTGCTCTTGCCGCCATCCAGCCTCGAGAAGTCGGGCCACGAACCGCTTTCCAAACCCCATCCCGGCAAGCCGCTCGGGGCATTCGGGCGCCAGGCCACCGCCGACAGTCTCGCCAGCGGTCGGTCACGGTGCTAGCGTTGCCCGATGCGCCCGGGCGCGCGAGGACCCGAGGTCACTCGGGGCCGCGGTGGCATCGAGGGGGTAGTGACCGAAGCCCCAGGGAACGCCGTTGAATCCGGCGGAGGGTGGAGGCACGTCCCCATGAGTCGGCTGGCGGGTTTTCTCGGTGTCTGCATGGTCGCCGTCGCGATGGCGGGCTGCTCGCCTGCCGATCCTGACCTCGACCGTTCGCCGCACCCCGACGTTCGGGCGAGTTGCGAGGACCTTGCCGAGCGCGGCAGCCTGCGGGCCCTGACCATCAATCTGTTCTTCTCGGAGATCCAGGAACGCGCTCGTCGCCTGCGCGACATCAGCGACTTCATCGCCGCCGAGGGCGTCGATGTCGTGCTGCTGCAGGAGGTCGTCGGTGGTGTCCTGGCCGGCAGCCGCGGCACGGGCCTCGATCTGCGCGATCTGTTGCGCGATCGGCATGGGCTCGTCTTCGACTCTGGCACGGCGATCGAGGACGGTGTGCCCGGCCTGCTCACCGTCGCCAACGCCGTCCTGAGCCGCTGCTCGGTGCTCGCCACGCGAAAGGTGGCGCTGCCGGAGATCGCCGAGCTCGAGATTCTGGGCGGGCGCTTCCGGCTGGGCCGCAATGTCGTCATGGTCCGCCTGCTCGTTCCGGAAATCGGCGAGATCAGCGTCTACAACACCCACCTCTGCGCCCGCTGCACGGTCGAGGAGAGGCGCCGGCAGCTCGCCGTGGCGCTGGCCTTTATCGGCGCCAACGAGCACGGCGGCGCGCGGCCGGTGATCTTCGGCGGCGATCTCAATCTCGACCTCCAGCGCGACGACGGCGCCGAAAGAGCGCTCTACGACCTGATCGCGCGGGCCGGCCTGCGCGACACCGCGACCGCGGGCAACGGCGCGGTCGACCGGCTCTGCGCGCAGCCGGCGATGCCGGATGCCTATTGCACGGTCGGCGTCGCCGAGCCCGTGCGGCCGCATTCGAGGCGCATCGACTACCTGTTCGTGCGCAATGTGGGCGGGATCGCCAGCCATCGGACCGTGTTCAACCCGGAGGTCGATCCCACGCAACCTGCGGTTTCAAACCACGCTGGCGTGATGGCCGAGCTGTTCCTGGTCCGGGCCGCCGCACCAGCCGCCGGCAACCCCGGGCGCGACTAGTCGCCGAACCTGGTCGTGAGACGCAGCGTCATGCCGTCGATGTCGAGAACGTTGTCGCTGCTGAGCGGACGAAGGTCCAGGCGCCAGTCCCCGGCCTCAATATAGGGTCCACCCTTGATCCGCCCATTCTCCTCGCGGAGCCCGAGGCCCAGGGCGCCGCTCCGCCAGGAGACCTCCTTCTCGGGCTGCCATTCGTCCGGCGCTCCCCGAAAGCCACGCTCGTCCGCGTAGGGCTGGGGCCCGGCGAAGCCACCGGCCGTCGCAAAATCGATGGTCGGAAGATCGAAGCTCACCCAGGCCGGCGTTTTCTTGGTGGGCGAAGGCCCGTCCTGGGCCAGGGCCAGGGAGCCCGCCGACAACAGCACGGTCACCGTCGCGATCAACCCACGCATGGTCGTCTCTCCCGCCACCCGTCCCACCGGTCGGGCCGCCAGGATGTCCGGCGGCGGAATCGTCGATGAGAACGATTCAAAACTACGGGGATCCTGGTGGCGTTGCAAGCCTTTGTCTGGCCGTTCACGGGGATCCCGGTCGGGGCCCCGCCGCCGGCGCGACATTCGTCTAGGATGCGCGAACGATCGCGCCGAGGATCGTGGCGAAGCGGGCGCGCTCGGCGGCGGTGCCGACGGAGACGCGGATGCAGCGGTCGAGGGGGGCGACGTTGGGCCGGCGGATGAAGACCCCGGCGGCGGCGAGCGCTTCGAGCAGGGCCTTGCCGCGCTCGGGTCCGCCGCCTTCGGGGTCGACGTCGATGGCGACGAAATTGGTGGCTGATGGCAGGGCGCGGAAGCCGAGCTCCCTGGCAAGCGCCGCATACTCGTCCCGGCCGCGCGCCACCTCGGCGACGACGCCGGCGACGAAGGCCGAATCGTCGAGCGAGGCGAGCGCCGCCGCCTGGGCCACGCGGCTCACGCCGAAATGGTTGCGGATCCTGCCCATGGCCTGGATCACCTCGAGGTGGGCGATGGCGTAGCCGATCCTGAGGCCGGCCATGCCGTGCGCCTTGGAGAAGGTGCGCAGGCGCACCACCCGGGGGTCGGCCGTGTCGATCGGCGGTGCGGCTGCCGGCGGGGCGAACTCGATATAGGCCTCGTCGAGCAGCACCAGCACGTCGGCAGGCAGCCCGGCGAGGAAACGGGCGATGGCCGGCGCTTCGTGCCAGGTGCCCATCGGGTTGTCCGGGTTGGCGAGATAGACGAGCCTTGCCCCCTCCCGCCGGACCGCCGCCGCGAGCCCGTCCAGGTCCTCGCGGTCGTCCCGGTAGGGCACCGCCGCCAGCCGCCCGCCGAAGCCGGCGACGTGGTAGTTGAAGGTCGGATAGGCCCCGGCCGAGGTGACCACGGGGTCGCCGGGGCTGGTGACGGAGCGGACCAGCACGCCCAGAAGCTCGTCGATGCCGGCACCGATGACGATCTCGCCAACCTCCACGCCGTGCAGCGCCGCCAGCCGCTCACGCAGCTCGAAGGCCTCCGGATCACCGTACCAGGCGGCCCGGCCGAGCTCCCTTCGAATGGACTCGGCGGCCAGGGGCGAGAGGCCGAAGGCGCTCTCGTTGGCGCCGAGGCGCAGCTCGAAAAGGCGCCCGCGCCGCCGCTCCAGGGCCTCCGGGCCGACGAACGGGATCGTCGCCGGCAGACCCTGGACGAGGTCGGTGAACCGCGGGCGCGGCTCCGTCATCGCTGGCTGCGCCTCGGCCCCAGGGCCTCAGCCATAGGCGATGTTGACGAACTTGGCGTCCAGGTAGTCATGGAGTCCCTGGCTGCCGTTCTCGCGACCGAAGCCGGAGTGGTTGACCCCCCCGAACGGCATCTCGGCCGTCGCCGCGGCGAAGGTGTTGACGCCGACGATGCCGGTCCGCAAGGCTTCCGCGGTCGCCTGGGCCAGCTTCTGGTTGCCGGTGAAGACGTAGCCGGCGAGGCCGTAGCTCAGGCTGTTGGCGCGGCCGATCACCTCGTCGAAGGTCTCGAAGGTGGTGACCGGGGCGATCGGCCCGAAGGGCTCGTCGTTCATCACCCGCATGTCGTCGCGCACGTCGCTGAACACGGTCGGCTCGAAGAAGAAGCCGCGGTTCATGTCCGCCGGCCGCTGGCCGCCGGTCACCACCCTGGCCCCCTCGGCCCTGGTCTGGTCGACCATCTCCTCGATGAAGGCGAGGCGCTTCCTGTTGACCAGGGGGCCGATCTCGGTGCCGGCCTCGAGGCCGTGGCCGATCTTCATGCCGGAGAGCGCGCCGGCGAAGGCGTCGGTGAACGCCCGCTCGTGCTTCTTGTGGACGTAGAAGCGGGTCGGCGAGACGCAGACCTGGCCGTTGTTGCGCGACTTGCCGGCGGCCGAGGCGAGCGCCGCCTTCACCGGGTCGACATCCTCGTGGATGATCACCGGCGCGTGCCCGCCGAGCTCCATCGACATCCGCTTCACCGTGTCGGCGGCCCGCCGCATCAGGTGCTGACCGACCGGGATCGAGCCCGTGAAGGTCACCTTGCGGACGAGGTCGCTGTCCATGATGGCCTCGGAGATCACCTCGGGCTTGCCGGTCACGAGGTTGACCGTGCCCTTGGGTGCTCCGGCGTCGATGAAGCACTTGACCAGCTCGGCCACCGACGAGGTGCCCTCCTCGGCCGGCCGGGTGACGATGGTGCAGCCGGTCGCCAGCGCCGGGGCGATCTTGCGCGCCTGCAGGACGACCGGGAAATTCCAGGCGGTGAAGGCACCGACCACGCCGACCGGCTCGAAGAGGGTCATGAAGCGGTTGTCGGCGTTCCGCCCGGGCAGCGTCTGGCCGAAGATCCGGCGCGCCTCGTCGGCGTACCAGTCGATCAGCTCGGCCGCCGAGAGCACCTCCGCCTTCGACTGGCCGAGCGGCTTGCCGCATTCGAGCGTCAAAAGCCGGGCGATCCGGTCGGCCCGCTCCTCGACCAGCATCGCCGTCCGGCGGAGCACCTTCGAGCGCTCCCAGGCCGGAACGTGGCGCCAGGTCTGGAAGGCCTGATGGGCCGAAGCGATCGCCGCCTCGACATCGGCCCGCTCGGCCTGCGCCGCGGTCGCCACGACCTCCTCGGTGGCGGGGTCGAGAATGTCGATATGGCCGCCGGCCATGGCCGGATGCCAGGCCCCGTCGATGTAGAGGTCGGTATGGTAGGATTCGGCCATGAAGCGCTCCTCGAGTTAGCCAAGTGCAGTCGTGCAGTGCGGCATGTGGCGGTCGGAAGGGCCCGGATCAACCACCTGCGTCGCCGTCGTCCCCGAGCACCACCTGCACGCGGCGGTTCTGCCGGCCCTTCTTCTCGATCTTGGCGACCCGCACCGGCCCGATCTCGCCGGTGCGCCGCACATGGGTGCCGCCGCAGGCCTGCAGGTCGATCCCGTCGATCTCGACCAGCCGGACGCGGCCGTCGCCGCGCGGCGGCTTGACCGAGAGGGTGCGGACCAGCTCCGGCCGTGCATCGAGCTCGTCGGCATCGATCCAGCGCGCCGTCACCGGCCGGTCGTCGGCGATCCAGGCGTTGAGCTGGGCTTCGAGGGCGGCCTTGTCGAGCGAGGGCTCGGGAATGTCGAAGTCCAGCCGCCCCTTGCCGTCGCCGATCTGCCCGCCGGTCACGACCCCGTCGACGGCCCGGCAGAGGAGATGCAGGCAGGTGTGCATGCGCATCAGCCGATGGCGCCGCTCCCAGTCCAGCACCGCCTGCACCGCCATGCCTGGAAGCAACCCGCCCGGCCGCTCCAGCACATGGGTGATCGCCCCGGGTGCCGCTCCCTTGACGGTGTCGGTGACCGCCAGCCGCTCCCCCTCCGCCACCAGCCAGCCCGTGTCGCCCGGCTGGCCGCCGGCGCTCGGATAGAAGACCGACCGATCGAGCTCGATCCCGTTCTCCCGCACCTCCATGACGACGGCGCGGCAGTCGCGCAGATACGCGTCGTCGCGAAAAAGCTCGGTGGTCATTGCCGCATCTCCATGCCGATGATCGTCTGCCCCTCTGGAACGGGGCCGTCTTTACACTCGCCGGTATCCTGTCTAGCTCTATCGCGGTCAACGCGGTGGGGGGCGCTCCGGCGAGATCGCGACGACCTGCCAAGAGCATCGCCTAGAGCATCGCCAAGAGCATCGAAAGAGCCGATGAGCAACGAGGAAGAGGCCTTCGTCCGCTTCGCGGAGGTGCAGAAGAGCTATGACGGCGAGACGCTCGTCGTCAAAGACCTGAACCTCGACATAGCCCGCGGCGAGTTCCTGACCATGCTCGGGCCCTCCGGCTCCGGCAAGACCACCTGCCTGATGATGCTCGCCGGCTTCGAGACCGCCACCAACGGCGAGATCTATCTGGACGGTCGCGAGATCAACAACGTCGCCCCGCACAAGCGCGACATTGGCATGGTCTTCCAGAACTACGCGCTCTTCCCGCACATGACGGTGGCCGAGAACTTGGCCTTTCCCCTGTCGGTGCGGCGGATGGCCAAGGCGGACATCGAAAGGCGGGTCCGCCATGCGCTCGACATGGTGCAGCTCGGCGATTTCGGCGCCCGCCGCCCGGCCCAGCTCTCGGGCGGCCAGCAGCAGCGCGTGGCCCTGGCCCGGGCCCTCGTCTTCGAGCCCAGGCTCGTGCTCATGGACGAGCCGCTCGGTGCCCTCGACAAGCAGCTGCGCGAGACCATGCAGTACGAGATCAAGCACATTCACGAGAATCTCGCGGTGACCGTCGTCTACGTGACGCACGATCAGAGCGAGGCCTTGACCATGTCCGACCGCGTCGCCGTCTTCAACGACGGCGTCGTGCAGCAGCTGGCGACGCCGCCGGTGCTCTACGAGAAGCCGGAGAACGCCTTCGTCGCCCAGTTCATCGGCGAGAACAACCGCTTCGTCGGCGAGGTGCGCGAGATCGCCGATGGCCACTGCGTCGTCGAGGTGGAGGGTGCCCCGATTCGCGCCCTGCCGGTGAACATCGAAGGCATCGGCAGCCGCTCGACCCTGTCGCTCCGCCCCGAGCGCGTCGTGGTCGACCCCCCCGCCGGCAGCTGCCCCAATGTCTTCGAGGCACGGGTTCTGGAGCTGATCTATCTCGGCGACCACATCCGCGCCCGCATGGCCGTCTGCGGCAATGACGAGTTCATCGTCAAGGTGCCCAACGCCAGCGAGCACCCGACGCTCGAGCGCGGCAACGCCATCCGGGTGGGCTGGCAGGCCGAGGATTGCCGCGCCCTCGACCCGAGCTGATGCGCAAGGTCCCGAGCTGATGCGCAAGGTCCCGAGCTGATGCGCAAGGTCGAGATGCCGCGCATCGTCCTCGGCGCGCTCCTCGGGGTCCTCGCCTGCGCCGGCGATCTTTCAGCCGCCGACACGATCCTCACCGTCGTCACAGGGGGCGCCGCCTACGCGGAGAGCCGGCAGCCGGGTTATCGCGATCCCTACACGGCGCTGCATCCGGACGTCGAGATCCGCAAGATCGAGAGCCCGGCCGACGCGCCGGACGCGCTGCGCGCCCAGTCGGCGGCCGGCCGGGTGGGCTGGGATCTCGTCCACATGCTGCCGTCCGACGCGGCACCACTCTGCGAGGAGGGCGTGCTGCTCGAGATCGACCCGGACACGATGCTGGCATCGGCGCCGGACGGAACGCCGGCCAGCCTGGACTTCCAGCCGGGCTCGCTCGGCAACTGCTTCGTCGCCGCCGGTGTCCACGCGACGACGATCGCCTTCAACCGGACGATGTTCCCGCCCGACAGGCAACCGGGCTCGATCGCCGATTTCTTCGATGTCGAGAGCTTTCCGGGCCGTCGTGCCCTGCGGGACCGCCCGGTCGCCAACCTGGAATGGGCGCTCTATGCGGACGGCGTGCCGCCGGGCGAGATCTACGACGTGCTGGCGACCCCCGAGGGCGTCGATCGAGCGCTCGCCAGGCTCGGTTCGATCAAGGATCACCTGGTCTTCTGGACCGAGGACGGCCAGCCGGCGGAGCTTCTGGACAGAAAGGCGGTCGCCTTCGCCTCGGCCGACACGGACCGCCTGCTCCAGCTGGCCGAGGTCGAGCGCCGGCCGATCGGGATCATCCAGGACGGCCAGGTCCTCGAGTGGCAGGGCTGGGTCGTCCCCGCCCAGGGCCGGAATCTCGAGGCGGTGATCGATTATCTGGCTTGGCTGACTGACACCCGGCACCTCGCCGACCAGGCCGGGCCCGCTCCTTTCGGCCCCGCCCGACGGAGCTCGGCGCCGCCCGCCTCGACCGACGCCGATCGCGCCATCGCCACGGGCCCGCAGGTATCCGTCAGCCCGGACGATCAGCCGGCCTCGCTCGCCCTGGACGCCCATTTCTGGGCCGCTCGGGGTGACGACTACCGCGAGCGCTACAGCACCTGGATGCGGCGCTGAATCGAGCGGCCGCGCGGCATCAAGGACTAGTGCGCCGGGGACGGAATTGCGGCAGGATTGCCCGCACAGTCGAAACCAGGGGAGGGGAACATGTCGAGAAATCTGCTCAGGCTGGCGGCGTTCGCCGGCATCGCGGCCATGGCCACCGTGGCGCAGGCCCGGGATCTCACGGTCGTCTCGTGGGGCGGCGCCTACCAGGATGCGCAGCGCGAGGTCTATTTCAAGCCGTTCACGGCGGCGACCGGCATAGCGCTGACGGAGGATAGCTGGAACGGCGGCATCGGCGCCTTGCGCGCCAAGGCCGAGGGCCCGCCGAGCTGGGACGTGGTCCAGGTCGAATCCGACGAGCTCGAGCTGGGCTGCGAGGAAGGCATCATCGTGCCGCTGGACTGGGAGAAGCTGGGCGGCCGCGACCAGTACCTGCCGACCGCCGTGCACGATTGCGGCGTGGGTGCGATCGTCTGGGCCACCGTGCTCGCCTACGACGCCGACCGGTATGCCACGAACCCACCCTCGAGCTGGGCGGACTTCTTCGATACCAAGGCCTACCCGGGGACGCGCGCCCTGCGCACCGGTCCCCGCCAGGCGCTCGAATTCGCGCTCATGGCCGACGGCGTGCCGCTCGACCAGATCTACGAAGTCCTGGCCACCGACGAGGGCATCGAGCGGGCCTTCGCCAAGCTCGACAGCATCAGGGACAGCCTGATCTTCTGGGAGGCGGGCGCCCAGGCGCCGCAGCTCCTGGCTTCCGGCGAGGTGGTGATGACCAGCGCCTATAACGGCCGGATCACCGCCGCCAACCAGGACGAGGGCCGCAACTTCAAGATCGCCTGGGACGCGGGCTTCGTCTACCAGATCGATAGCTGGGTCATTCCCGCCAACTCCGACAAGGAGGACGAGGCGATGCAGCTCATCGCCTACATGAGCGAGCCCGAGCACCAGAAGCTGCTGCCGCCGATCATTCCCTACGGCCCGACCAACAAGGACGCCGCGGCCCTGGTCGATCCGGCCGTCCTGCCCAACATCCCGTCGTCGCCCCAGAACATCGACCACGGGCTGTTCTTCGATGGCGACTTCTGGGTCGATCGGGTCGAGGACCTGAACGCGCGGTTCAACGCCTGGGCCGCGCAATAGCCGGCGCCGGAACGCAGCCCGGCAACGATGCCGGGGCGCTCCGGCGGGCGCTCCGGCGGGTCGAGCGGCGGCAGCAGCTCTGGGCCTTCGGGCTCACCTTGCCGCTTCTGGCGTTCCTCCTGGCCTTCATGATCCTGCCGATCGGCGGCATGCTGCGGCTCGCCGTGGCGAACGGCGAGCTCGAGGCGACGCTGCCGGCGACCACGGCGGCGCTGCGCGACTGGGAGGGGCCGGGCGTGCCGCCCGAGGCGCTGGTCGCCACCTTCGCCGGGGAGCTGCGGGCGGCGCGCGACGCCCGCACCCTCGGCCCCGTCGGCCAGAGGCTGAATAACGCCGAGCCCGGCGACCGCAGCCTCCTGCAGGGCACCGTCCGGCGCCTGCCGGACGAGCCGGAAGGCGACTGGCGCGCCACGCTCGAGGGCATCAACGAGGCCTGGGGCGAGCCCCGGATCTGGCGCTCCCTGAAGGCGGCCGCCGCACCCTGGACCGATCTCTATCTGCTGCAGGCGCTCGACCTCGAGCGCGACGCGGCCGGCGGAATCACGGCGGTGAGCGGCGATCGCGCCATCTACCGGAGCATCCTCGGCCGCACCTTCTGGGTCAGCCTCGTCGTCACGCTCGCCTGCCTCGCCATCGGCTACCCGCTCGCCTACAAGCTGGCGTCGCTGCCGCCGCGCATCGCCAACCCCTTGACCATCCTGGTCCTCTTGCCGTTCTGGACGTCGCTCCTGGTCCGCTCGGCCGCCTGGATCGTCGTGCTGCAGCGCGAGGGGCCGATCAACCAGGCCCTGCTCGGCCTCGGGCTGATCGACCAGCCGGTGCAGCTCGTCTTCAACCGGATCGGCGTCTACGTCGCCATGACCCATGTGCTGCTGCCGTTCATGGTGCTGCCGCT
Organism: uncultured Geminicoccaceae bacterium; assembly: GCA_964393275.1. Taxonomy (GTDB): domain Bacteria; phylum Pseudomonadota; class Alphaproteobacteria; order Geminicoccales; family Geminicoccaceae; genus SLRI01. Next base: position 70,981 of record CAYMTA010000013.1, read on the forward strand.
CTTGAGCGTCATGCGCTCCATACCGCCCTCGCACATGCGGGCGGCGCTCTCGCTCGGCGCACCACCGCTCGAGGCGTTCCTCAAGGTCTACCTGCCCCAGACCCGTGCCGGGATCGGCGCCGGCTGCTTGCTCGTCTTCATCCTCGCCATCGGCTACTACATCACCCCGGCCCTGGTCGGCGGCGCGGCCGACCAGATGATCAGCTACTTCGTCGCCTTCTTCACCATCCAGACGGTCAACTGGGGCATGGCGGCAGCGCTCGGCAGCATCCTCCTGGTCGCCACGCTTGCCCTCTACCTGATCTACGCGCGGCTGGTCGGCGTCGACCGGCTGTCGCTCGGCTGACGGCGCATGGCGCGCCAGACACGCACCACCGGCCAGACCCTCGGCCACGGGCTGCTCTGGGCCTGGACGGTGGCGGCGCTCGTCTTCCTGATCGCCCCCATCCTCGTCATCGTCCCCTTGTCGTTCAGCGCCGGCGCCTTCCTGTCGTTTCCGCTGCCCGGCCTGTCGCTGCGCTGGTACGCCGAGCTCTGGCAGGCCGATGTCTGGTGGAGCTCGCTCGCCAACAGCCTGATCGTCGGCACGGGCGCCACAGCGATCGCCGTCGTCCTCGGCACCGCCGCCGCGGTCGGCCTCGCCATGGCGCGCTTCCCGGGCAAGGACGCGCTCATGGCGGTGCTCATCTCGCCGCTCGTCGTGCCGCTCGTCATCGTCGCGGCGGGCACCTACTTCTTCTTCATCCCCTTGGGCCTGACCGGCACCCTGCTTGGCCTGACGCTCGTCCATGCCGCCCTGGGGGCCCCCTTCGTGCTGATCACCGTGGGCGCCACCCTCGTCGGCTTCGACCGCAACCTCGCCCGCGCCGGGGCCAGCCTCGGCGCCGCGCCCCTCGTGGTCTTCCTGCGGATCACCATGCCGCTGATCGCACCGGGCATGATCTCGGGCGCGCTCTTCGCCTTCATCACCTCGTTCGACGAGCTGGTGGTGGCGCTCTTCCTCACCGGCCCCGGCCAGCGCACCCTGCCGCGCCAGATGTTCGACGGCATCCGCGAGAACCTGAGCCCGACCATCCTCGCCGTCGCGACCATCCTGATCGTGATCTCGATCCTGCTCCTGACCACCGTCGAGCTGCTGCGCCGACGCAGCCTGCGCCTGCGCGGGATAAGGGAGTAGGAGCTCGTCGTTCTCGTATTGCTCCAGGCGATGAGCTAGGCAGGCGGACTGGGTCCGGTCGGAGGGGCGCATGGAGATCATCGACATTCGCGAGGCGAGGATTCACCTCTCGCGGCTGGTCGACGCCGCCGCGAAGGGCAAGCCCTTCATCATCGCCAAGGCCGGCAAGCCGTTGGTCAAGGTCGTGTCGCTCGCGACCAGGGAGGAGATCGCCAAGCGGCGCATCGGCTTCATGGACGGGCAGATGAAGGTGCCGGACGACTTCGACGAGATGTTCCGCGAGGAGATCGAGAAGATGTTCTACGGCGACAAGTGAGGCGGCTTCTCCACACGCAAATGCGCTTTCGAGCGATCCGGCTCGTCTGATCACCGCTCCTAATACACGTCCTGGCCGCCATTGACCGGGATCTCGGCGCCGGTGATGTAGGACGACTGGTCGGTGGCGAGGTAGTAGATCACCGCCGCCACCTCCTCGGGCGATCCCAGGCGGCGGAGCGGGATGCGCTCGACCAATTCCGCGGTGCCGGGCGAGAGGATGGCCGTGTTGATCTCGCCAGGACAGACGGCGTTCACCCGGATGCCGAGATGTGCCAGGTCGGCGGCGAGCTCGCGGGTCAGGGCGGTGAGCGCCGCCTTCGAGGTGGCATAGGCGCTGCCTGCGAAGGGGTGGACGCGGTGGCCGGCGATCGAGGTGATGTTGACCACGGTGCCGCCCGTGCGCGCGAGCCTGGGAGCCACGATCCGGCTGAAGAAGACGGGAGCCAGGAAGTTGATGGCGAAGGTCTTCTGCCAGGTTGCCATGTCGCCGTCGAGGCAGCCGAGGCGCGCCCCGGCCTCGCCCTTGGGCGAGTAGCCGGCATTGTTGATCAGCGCATGCAGCGGTGCCCCGTCGAGCAGCTCGTCGAGCTGGCCGACCGTAGCGCCCAGATTGGCCGTGTCGCCGAGATCGACGGTGATGTGGTCGTGCCGCTCGTCGCGCGGGCAGCCTTCCGGCACCACCTCGCGCGAGCAGGTGATCGCCCGCCAGCCCTGGCGGACGAAATAGGTCGCGGTGGCATGGCCGATGCCGCGGCTGGCACCCGTGATGAAGACGTTCCTGCGCTCGCTCATGCCCTGCCTTCCCTGCTTGCCGGTTCCCCTGCTTGCCGGCAGCGCTCTTCTAGCACGGCGGACGGACGAGCCGCGCCTGTTCTCGCTACAGACTGGCGCCTAGGGGGCCAGCCGCTCGATCCGCCAGCCGTCACCCTCGGGCAGGTAGACCAGCCGGTCGTGCAGCCGGCTGGGCCGGCCCTGCCAGAACTCGAAGCGGTCCGCCACCACCCGATAGCCGCCCCAATGAGCCGGCCGCGGCAGGTCTTCGGGATGCTCTCGCTCGAGCGCCCGAAAGCGCTCCTCCAGTGCCGCCCGCGACGCGATTGGGCGGCTCTGCGGCGAGGCCGCGGCGCCGATCCGGCTGCCATAGGGGCGCGAGTGGAAATAGGCGTCCGATTCGGCGTCGGCAATCCGCTCCACCGGGCCTTCGATGCGCACCTGGCGGTGCAGCCTGTCCCACCAGAAGAGCAGGGCCGCCCGGGGATTGGCGGCGAGGTCCTGGCCCTTGCGGCTCTCGCGGTTGGTGAAGAAGGTGAAGCCCTGCGCGTCGAAGCCCTTGAGCAGCACCATGCGCAGCGAGGGCCGGCCCGCCGCGTCGACCGTGGCGAGCGCCATGGCGTTGGGCTCCATCAGATCCGCCGCGAGCGCCGCCTCGAACCAGCGCGTGAACTGGCGATGGGGATCGGCATCGGCGTCGGCCTCGTCGAGGGCATCTTTGTCGTAGCTCTGGCGCAGCTGCGCCGGATCGGGGGTCATGGGCGTTCTCCAGCGAAAGTGGCACCAGAGCTAGCGGCCACCGTGGCGCTGGCAAGGGCCACATCGGTGCGCTTCATCGAGCCGGACCATGCACGGAGGCACGAGCTTGCAGGATGGCATTCTCTCGATCCAGTCGGCGGTGGCCTACGGCCATGTCGGCAACAGCGCCGCCGCCTTCCCGCTGCAGCGGTTGGGCTTCGAGGTCTGGCCGGTGAACACCGTGCTGTTCAGCAATCACACGGGCTACGACACCTGGCGCGGCCATGTCCTGGCGGTCGACCAGGTCCGCGAGATCCTGCGCGGCGTCGAGGAGCGGGGCGCCTTCGATCACTGCGCCGCCGTGCTCTCTGGCTATCTGGGCGACGCCGAGCTCGGCCAGGCGGTGCTCGAGACCGTGGCCCGGATCAAATCCCGCCGGCCCGAGGCGCTCTTCGTCTGCGATCCGGTGATGGGCGATCGCGACGGCGGCTTCTTCGTGCGCGAGGGCATTCCCGCCTTCTTCAAGCAGCGTGCCGTGCCGGCCGCCGACATCGTCGTGCCCAACCAGTTCGAGCTCGCCTATCTGGCCGGTCGCGAGCTCGACATGCTCGACGACGTGCTGGGAGCGGCTCGCACCGTTCGCGAGACGGGGCCACGGATGGTGGTCGTGACGAGCCTGGTGCTGCCCGAGCGGCCGGGCGAGATCGGCGTCGTGGCCGAGACGGCGGCCGAAAGCTGGATGGTCTGGACGCCCAGGGTCGACATTCACCTGAACGGCACGGGCGACGCCTTCACCGCGCTGATCCTGGCCCACTACCTGCAGAGCCCCGACCCGAGGCGCGCCATCGAGGCGGCGGCGAGCTCCATGTTCGCCCTGGTCCGGGCAACCGGGGAAGCGGGCCGCCGGGAGCTGCTCCTGATCGAGGGCCAGAGCCAGCTCGTGGAGCCGGACCAACGCTTCATCGCCGAGCGGATTCGCTGAGCCGCTTGCCGAGCTGGCGGGCCTGACCCAAGAGGGACGCCGCATCCGTGTCGAGGCCGACCAGGCCTGCGAGCCGGCGGCAGTCGAGCACGAAGCCATCGCGCTCGGCAGGGTCGAGGATGACCAGCCGACCCCGACCGAAGCCTTCGATCAGGGCCAGCGCCAGCCGGCCGGTGGGCAGCGCCACGCCCGAGCCGACATTGACGATGCCGCCCGGTGGCCGGCGGGCGAGGGCGGCGATCATCCGGGCCGCCGTCTCGACGTCGAGGAAATCGCGCGTGGTGAACGGGCTCATGTCGAAGGTGATGGCAGCCTCGCGGGCGAGGCCGTCGAGCATGCGACCCATGAAGCCCGGCCGGCCGGGCTCGAAGGCGAAGATGTTGGCGAGGCGCAGCCGGGTCAGACGCGGGCCGAGCAGCTCGCCCAGCGCCTCCTCCATGGCGAGCTTCTGTCGCCCGTAGAGGTCGCCCGGGCCGAGCGGGGCGGCTTCGTCGAGCGGACGATCGGCCGGGGCGTAGACCTTGCGGGTGGAGAGCATCAAGAAGGGCAGGCCGCGCTCGGCCACCCGCCTTGCCAGGGCCAGCTCCACATCGTCCGCCAGCCGGTAGCCGGACGTGCCGAGGCGCGGATCCCGTCCGGCATGCACGACCGCCTCGATGCCGTCGAGCAGGCCGGGCCCGCCCAGGGCATCGTGCCCGCGCGCCCGGGCCGCCCGGCCGAGTGCTTGGGCGACATGGCGGCCGATCAGGCCGCCGGCGCCGGTGACGAGGATCATGCGGCCGGCGGCTCGATCAGGACGATCTGCCGATCCCTGACGGCGAGGCCGATCCGCCCGGCCTTGAGGTCGAGGGCGCGGGCGCCGAAAAGCTCGCGCCGCCAGCCCTTGAGAGCCGGGACATCGGCCGCGTCGTCGAGCGCCAGCTCCTCCAGCTCGGCGCTGGTGGCGATCAGCCGCTGGGCCACATCGCTCTCCTCGGCACAGTGCTTGAGCAGCACCCGGAGCAGGTCGACCGTGGGTCCCAGGCCCTTGGGGGGAGGCTTGGGCTGCGGCAGATGCGGCAGGCTCTCCTCGGGCCGCGCATGCACCGCGGTGACCACGTCGATCACCTCGCGCATGCTCTCGCGGTCGAGGTTGATCCGGTCGAGCCGGCGGAGATCGTCCTGGTCCCTGGGCTTCTGCGCCGCCAGCTCCATCAGGAGGTCGTCGCGGACGATCCGGTTGCGCGGCACGTCGCGGGCCTGCGCCTTGCGCTCGCGCCAGGCGGCGAGCTCCTGGACGAGGGCGATGAAGCGCGGCTCGCGCGAGCGGACCTTGAGCCGCTTCCAGGCGTCCTCGGGCTCGGTGACGTAGAGGCTGGGGACCGTGAGGCCGGCCGTCTCCTCCGCCACCCAGTCGAGCCGGCCCGCCTGCTCGATCCGGCTCCTCAGCTTCTTGTAGATCGTCCGAAGATGGGTGACGTCCGAGAGCGCGTAGCTGAGCTGCGCCTCGGAGAGCGGGCGGCGGCCCCAGTCGGTGAAGCGCGAGCTCTTGTCGAGCTTGGCCTTGGCGAGGCGGTTGACCAGGGTCTCGTAGGCGACCTCCTCGCCGAAGCCGCAGACCATGGCCGCGACCTGGGTGTCGAAGACCGGCCCCGGCATCCCGCCCTGCATCATGCGGCTGAAGATCTCGAGATCCTGCCGGCAGGCATGGAAGACCTTGAGCACGTTCGGATCGGCCATGAGCTCGAGCAGCGGCTCGAGGTCGATGCCGGGAGCCAGCGTGTCGACGGCGGCGGCCTCGTCCTCGCCCGCGAGCTGGACCAGGCAGAGCTTCGCCCAGTAGGTGCGCTCGCGCATGAACTCGGTGTCGACGGTGACGAAGGGCTCCCGGCGGAGGCGCTCGACGACCGCCCGGAGCTCGTTGGTGGTGGTGATCAGGGTCATAAGCGATCCGGGACGGGCTGGTTGCGCCGGGCAGGGCTCGCCGCTTGACACATCGGCGGCCGTCGTGACCTTTACGCGCGGCCGCGAGCCCGCAGCCTTCCTTTCCTTGAACGTCGAGAGTGACGGCATGCACCGTTATCGAACGCATCGCTGCGGCGAGCTTACCAAAGGCTGGGTCGGCAGCGAGGCCCGGTTGAGCGGATGGGTACACCGAAAGCGCGATCACGGCCAGTTGCTGTTCATCGACCTCCGCGATCATACCGGCCTCACCCAGATCGTCTTCCAGCCAGAGCAGCCCTTCTTCGCCGAGGCCGAGGGGCTGCGGCTGGAGAGCGTGATCACCGTCTCCGGCAACGTCGTGGCCCGTTCTCCGGAGACGATCAACCCGGACCTCGCCACCGGCGAGATCGAGCTGGTGGCGACCGATCTCGACGTGCAGTCGATCGCCGACATCCTGCCGCTCCAGGTCAATGCCGAGCGCGACTACCCGGAGGAGACCCGGCTCAAATACCGCTTCCTCGACCTTCGGCGCGAGAAGATGCAGCGGCAGATCCGGCTGCGGTCGGCGATCACGGCGAGCATCCGCCGGCGGATGACCGAGCAGGGCTTCACCGAGATCCAGACCCCCATCCTGACCGCCAGCTCGCCCGAGGGGGCGCGCGACTTCCTCGTGCCGTCGCGGCTGCATCCGGGCCATTTCTACGCGCTGCCGCAGGCGCCGCAGCAGTACAAGCAGCTTCTGATGATGTCCGGCTTCGACCGCTACTTCCAGATCGCCCCCTGCTTTCGCGACGAGGACGCGCGCGCCGACCGGAGCCCGGGCGAGTTCTACCAGCTCGACCTCGAGATGGCGTTCGTCACGCAGGAGGACGTCTTCGCCGCGGTCGAGCCCCTGATGCATGGCGTGTTCGAGGAGTTCTCGGATCGCCCGGTCACCCCCATGCCGTTCCCGCACATCGCCTATCGGGACGCGATCCGCCGCTACGGCACCGACAAGCCGGATCTCAGGAACCCGATCCTGATCGATGACGTGAGCGAGCACTTCAGGGGCTCCGGCTTCAAGGTCTTCGCCGGCATCCTGGCAGGCGACCCCAAGGCCGCCGTCTGGGCCATCCCCGCACCCAAGGGCGGCAGCCGCGCCTTCTGCGACCGGATGAACGGCTGGGCCCAGGAGCAGGGCCAGCCGGGGCTCGGCTACATCTTCTTCAAGGACGGCCAGGGCTCGGGCCCGGTGGCGAAGAACATCGGCCCCGAGCGCACGAGCGCCATCCAGGCTCAGCTCGGGCTCGGCGACGGCGATGCCGTCTTCTTCGCGGCCGGCCTGCCCGACAGGTTCTACAAGTTCGCCGGTGCTGCCCGGGACCGGATCGGCCAGGAGCTCGATCTCTGCGAGAAGGACGTCTTCCGGTTCTGCTGGATCGTCGATTTCCCCATGTTCGAGTGGGACGAGGAGACCAAGAGCGTCACCTTCTCGCACAACCCCTTCTCCATGCCGCAGGGCGGGATGGAAGCGCTCCTCTCCAGGGATCCGCTCGATATCCTGGCCTTCCAGTACGACATCGTCTGCAACGGCGTCGAGCTCTCCTCGGGTGCGATCCGCAACCATCGCCCGGACATCATGATCAAGGCCTTCGAGCTCGCCGGCTACGACCGGCAGGTGCTCGAGGAGCGGTTCGGCGGCATGTTCCGGGCCCTCCACTTCGGCGCCCCGCCGCATGGCGGCATAGCGCCCGGCCTCGACCGCATCGTCATGCTGCTCGCCGATACCGAGAACCTGCGCGAGATCATCGCCTTCCCGATGAACCAGCAGGCCCAGGAGCTGCTCTTGGGCGCCCCCTCGCCGGTGGCCGTGAAGCAGCTCGACGAGCTGCATCTGCAGCTCTCGCTCGCCGCCCGCGAGCGCCTGCGCGAGCTGGCCGAGGGTCCGGCGGTGCCGGCTTCATAGGATTGTCAGCCTGGCATCTTGGCGCGGCAGAGCGACGCCGCCTCAAAGGCTCATTGCCCGGCGGAACAGCGCGAGGCTCAGGGCGAAGAAGAGCAGCCCCAGCCCGCCCATGAGCGCCAGCTCGACCCAGACCGTCTCCACGCCTGCGCCGCGGAACATCACCGCCTTGGCGAAGGTCAGGAAATGGCGGGAGGGCAAGGCCATGGTGAGCCGCTGAACGATGTCGGGCTGGCTTTCGATCGCGCCCATCCCGCCCGAGAGCATGATGATGGGGATGATGACCATGATGACCAGGAGCGCGAACTGCGCCATGCTGCGCGCCATGGTGCCCAGGAACATGCCGATCGCCGCCGCGGCGGCGAGATAGACCGCCGTTCCGGCCAGCAGCAGGGTCACCGAGCCGGCCATTGGCACCTGCAGCAGCCCCTGAACCACGAACAGCAGCGACAGGGTGAAGGCCGCCAGCACCACGACGACATTGGCCAGCACCTTGGAAACCGCGATCTCGAAAGGGGTGAGCGGCATCACCATCAGGTGCTCGATGGTGCCCTGCTCGCGCTCGCGCAGCATCGCCGCCCCGGTCAGCGCGATGGTCAGAAGCGAAAGCTGGTTGAGAAGCGAGGAGACCGACTTGAACCAGACCGAATCGCCGTTCGGGTTGAAGGCGCGGCGCAGCTCCAGCCGCAGCGCCGGGTCGGGCGCATCCGGGCTGCCGGTCAAGAATGCGCGGGTTTCCGCGGCAAGGATATTGGCGATGTAGTCGGTGCCGAGCTGGGCCTGGGAAACCGCCGTGGCATCGACCTCGAGCTGGGCCGTGGGCCGTGCGCCGGCGATCACGTCGGCCTCGAAATCGGGCGGAAAGGCGAGGACGAACATGATCCGGCCCTCGTCCATCTCGAGCGCGACCTCGTCCGGGCCGATCACCACCGGCGGCTGGAACCAGGGCGGGTCGAGCGCGTCGGCGATCTGCCGGGTCAGGGTGGAGTTGTCCTCATCCAGGATGGCGATGGCGGCGTTGTAGACCGTGTCGCCAGCACCGCTCGCCTCGAGGATCACGGCGACGATGAAGGACCACATGATCAAGACCACCATCACCGGATCGCCCAGGACGCTTTTCAGCTCCTTGCCGGCGAGCCAGAAGATGTTGGCAAGTCCCCGCATCGCTACCGCTCCTGCTTGCGCAGGGCGAGCACGGCGAGCGCGGTGAGCACCGGGCCGAAGGCGGCGAGGCGCCAGAGATGGCCCGAGAGCTCGCCGAGCCCCAACCCCTTGGTGAAGGCGCCGACGCTCAACGCCATGTACCAGGTCGTGGGCCAGAGCGTGCCGAGGATGCGGGCCGGCCCTTCGAGCGACGAAACCGGCGTGATCATGCCGGAAAACTGCAGCGTCGGCATGACCGACAGGATCGCCGCGGCAAAGACCGCCGTGACCTGCGTGCTCGCCATCATCGACACCAGAAGGCCATAGCCCGTCGCCGCCACCGCGTAGAGCAGCGCGCCCAGGACCAGCGCCGCCGGGCTGCCCTTGAGCGGCACGTCCAGAACCGTGACCACCAGCACCGTCAGGATCACGAAGTTCAGCAGGGTGATTCCGATATAGACCAGTTGCTTGCCGATCAGGAACTCGGCGCGGCCGGTGGGGGTGACGTAGAAATTGGTGATCGTGCCGATCTCCTTCTCGCGCGCCACGCTGACCGCCATCAGGACCGCCGGGAAGAGCAGCAGCAGAAGCGGCGGGATGGAGGGGCCGATGGAGGGCAGGCTTTCCATCGTCGGATTGTAGTGATAGCGCGGCTCGAGCTTGGCCGGCTGGCCCTGGTCCGGCAGGCGCGGGGTGGCCAGATCGGCCAGGGCCAGCGCCGCTTCCGCCTCCACCGACACCACGTGCTGATGGGCACCTTCGACATAGCTTTCCACCGTTCCGGCCCGGCTGGTGTCGGTGCCGTCGATCAGCGCGGCGATCTCGGCCGTCTCGCCGCGTCGCACAAAAACACCGAAATCCGGCGGGATCTGCAGCGCCAGCGTCAGCTCGCCGCTGATCATGCGCCGGTGAAGCTCATCGGCGTCATCGATGCCCGGTCGCTCGCGGAACCATGCGGAGTCCTCGAACCCCGACAGATAGGCGCGGCTTTCGGGGCTCCGGTCCTGATCGAAGGCGGCAAAGGGGATCTCGCGGACCTCCTGCGAGATGCCGAAGGACATGATGAGCAGCAGCACCGCGCTGCCGACGAAGGAGAAGACCAGCCGCACCGGGTCGCGGCGCACCTGCATCGCCTCGCGCGCGGTGAACGCCAGAAGCCGCCTCGGGCTGAAGCCCCGCGCGGCGGCGTGGACGACCGGCGCCCCGCTCACCGCCAGCTCCAGGTCGCTCTCCGCCGCCTCTTGCGGCATGGCGCCTGGAGCCGCCTCCCGCGGCATCGCATCCATCATGTGGGCGATGAAGGCGTCGTCGAGCGTCTTCACGCCGCGGGCCGCGATGATCGCTTCGGGCGCCTCCGTCACCAGGACCTTGCCCGCATGCATCAAGGAGATGCGGTCACAGCGCATGCCCTCGTCCATGAAATGGGTCGAGATGAAGATCGTGACCCCGTCGCGGCGGGCGAGATCCAGCAGCATGTCCCAAAACGCATCGCGCGCCTGCGGATCGACGCCCGATGTCGGCTCGTCCAGGATCAGGATGTCGGGCGCATGGATCACCGCGACGGCCAGCGACAGGCGCTGGCGAACGCCGAGCGGCAGGGATGAGGCGACCTGGTCGAGATAGGCATCGAGGCCGAAGCGGGGCACCAGATCGGCCATCCGCTCGGCCGTCCGCGCGTGGCCGAGATGAAAGAGGCGCGCATGGAGCAACAGGTTCTCGCGCACGGTCAGCTCGCCGTAGAGCGAGAAGGATTGAGACATGAAGCCGACCCGCCGCCGGGCATCGAGATTCTGCGCATCGACCGGTTGGCCGAAGATCCATGCCTCGCCCTCGGTTGCGGGCTGAAGACCGGTGAGCATCTTCATGGTCGTGGTCTTGCCGCAACCGTTGGAGCCCAGAAAGCCGAAGATCTCGCCGCGGGCGATCTTGAAGCTGACCCTGTCCACGGCGGTGAAATCGCCGAACCGCTTGGTCAAGCCGCGAGCCTCGATCGCCGGCGGCCCGCCGGTGGCGACCTGGACCGGTGGCGGGGCCGCGGGCACGGCGTGCGGGTCGGCTGCCCCGCCGCCCAGGAGGACAACATAGGCCGCCCCGACATTGTCGGTTCCGGTCTCGGCCATCAGGTCGGCCGGGCTCGCCTCGGCCAGGACGCGCCCCTCGTTCATGGCGATGAGGTGCTCGAATCGTTCGGCCTCCTCCATGTAGGCGGTGGAGACCAGCACGCTCATCCTCGGGCGGTCCCGGCGGATCGTGTCGATGAGATCCCAGAACTGGCGCCGCGAGAGCGGATCGACGCCCGTGGTGGGCTCGTCCAGCAGCAGGAAGTCCGGGTCGTGGATCAGCGCGGCGCAGAGCCCCAGCTTCTGCTTCATCCCGCCCGAGAGCTTGCCGGCGGGGCGGTCGAGAAACGGCGCCAGGCCCGTGGCACGGGTCAGGCGCTCGATCCGCGTCGCACGTTCGGCGCGGCCCTGACCGAAGAGCTTGCCGAAGAACTCGAGGTTCTCCTGGATGCTGAGGTCATGGTAGAGATTCTTGCCCAGCCCCTGCGGCATGAAGGCGATCCGCCGGCCCATGTCGGCGCGGTGGCGGGCGCTGGACATGTCGCCGCCCAGCGTGTCGATGCGGCCCGTCTGCAGCCGCTTGGCCCCGGCGATCAGCCCCATCAGGGTCGACTTGCCCACCCCGTCGGGCCCGATCAGCCCGACCATGCGCCCGGCCGGAATGGCCAGGGTCAGATCGTCGAGCGCTGTGACCTTGCCATAGCGATGGCTGACCGCCCCGATCCTCGCCACCGGATCGCCTGCCCGGCCAGCGTCGCTCATGGCCCGGTCTCGCCTGAAGCGCCGGTCGCGGCATCGGTGGCCCCTTTGGACAGCGGCGCGGGCAGCTCCTCGACCACCGGCGGGGTCAGTCCGGCGGGCCAGTCGGGCATGGTGCCGTCCGGTCCCACCAGCCGCACCCAGGCCACGCCGCGCACGCCGGTCTTGACCTGGGCCAGGCGTGCCTCGACCAGCCGCTGCGGGATACGCACCCGGATGCGGAACATCAGGCTTTCACGCTCCTCGCTGGTCTCGACCTGCTTCGGCGTGAACTGCGCCTGGGGGGCGACGAAGGTGACGGTGGCGGGAATGGCCACATCGGGCATGACATCGACGACGATTCGCGCCTCGTCCCCGAGCCACACGCGCGGCGCCGCCATGGCTGAGAGGAAGAACTCCATGTAGACCTCGCCGAGGCTGACGAGCGTCAGCACCTTGCCGCCGCTGCCCAGCACCTCGCCGGGCTGGGCCAGGCGATACAGGATGCGGCCGGCCACAGGCGCATGGAGCGTGCTGTCGGCGATCCGTGCCTCGATCTCGCGCAGGTTGGCGGTCTCCGCCTCGACCGAGCGCTGCTTGGCGCGGACATCGGCCTTCGCCGCGGCGAGTCCCGCTTCGGCCACCTCGGCGTCGGTCCGACTGATGTCCAGGTTCTCCTGCGGGATCACCTTGCGGGCGAGCAGGGTCTCGGCGCGGGCCAGCCCGACCTTCGCCAGCGCCAGTTGCGCCTCGGCCTGGGCCACGCCCGCCTTTGCCACCCCGACCGCGGCCTCGGCGCTCGCCACGGAGGCCTGCGCGCGCGCCCTCTGCGCCTCGAGCTCGGCCGTGTCCATGACCGCGAGGATGTCACCCTCTGCCACCAGATCGCCTTCCTGCACCGTGATCTCGGCGATCCGGCCGGACAGGCGGGTCGAGACATCGACCAGATCCGCCTCGATCCGTCCGTTGCCACGCGCGAACCCGTCCGGCGGCTGGCCGCTCGGGGCGAGAAACACCTTCCACAAGGCGAAGCCCAGCAGGGCGGCGAGCACCGCCAGGACCAGGGCGATCGAAATCCGCCGCGACATGATCATGCTCCTCGCTGGCCGGCGCCGCCCGCCTCGATGCCGCGTCGGTAGATGGCGAACACGCCGGGGGCGGCCTCGGTCATATGGCTCATGTCGCCCCTGATCAGGGATTGCACCACGAGACCCTGGACCGTGCCGATGAACAGCGTCGCCGCCGCCTCGCCACCCAGATCGGGGCGCAATTCGCCGCATGCCTTGCCGGCCTCGATCAGCTCGTGCAGGCGGGCCGCGTATTGTGCCATCATGGCTTGCGCCAGGCGCTTGGCCGGCGTCTCGCGCGCACCCTGAAGCTCGCCGAGCAGCATCCGCGGCGCGCCGGGGTGATCGGCGACGAAGGCGACATGGGCAAGGAACATGGCCTCCATCCTTTCGAGCGGCGACTCGATATCCTCCGCGGCGCGGTCGATCCGCGCCATGAGGCTCGCGGCCACCCATTTCATCACCGCCTGCCAGAGCGCCTCCTTGCTCGGGAAATGGCGAAAGAGCGCGCCCTGGGTCAGGTTCATGTGCCTGGCGATGGCAGCGGTCGTGATGTCGCCGGGGTTGGTCGTGCCGGCGAGCTCGACCACCGCTTCGACCGTGACGTTGCGCCGTTCCTCCGCCGGAAGGTTCTTCTGTCGACAGGTGCTCATCGGGCCGGCTCCATCCGCCGGGCCGTCACGCCAGGCCGCGCCATGCCAGGGACCAGGGCTGTGCCGACTTTCCTGACTGGAAGCGGTGGCGTGACAGGCAACGATGACGCGCCGGGCGGCAACGGCACCAGGGCGAGCGCCCGGCCCGACGTCCGGCGTCTCGTTCCCCTGGATCGTGGCCGGCGCAAGGCTGCGAGGCCGATCGTGATATCGAGCTTGCCCGTGAGCATGAAGCGCCTCGTCATGGCAGCCGCGGATGATTCTCCGCATCACATGCATCATGCCCCGATCCACGGTAGTAATCAATTACTATCTTGGATCGGACGAGCCCGGCCTCCATATGGGTTCAGGCATGCAAGCCGTCCGGACCCGCAAAGCCAGAGGGATCAATGGAACAGGAACGACAGGAATCCATGGTGACGCTGCGCGAGGTCCGCGCTGACCGCCATGCCGACAGGGCGGCCGCCGCCGTGGTTTCCCCGGCTGCGGACGGCACGGCGGTGCCCGCCGCCGACATCGATGCAACGGCGCGGGTCGACGGGCCGAAGCAGGATGCCGGCGGCGAATCGAGCATCCACAAGGCGCTCGATCACGCCACCCAGGCCTGGATGGCCCGCTTCACCCACGGCTTGTCGCCGGCGGCGCTGATGGGCGCCTGGTTCGACTGGGCGACGCACATGGCCGTCGCGCCGGGCAAGCAGGTGCTGCTGGCCGAGAAGGCGGCCGAAAAGGTTGGCCGCCATCTTCGCTATGCGCTCGAATGCGCGACCAGAACCGAAAAGGTGGAGTGCTGCATCGAGCCCCTGCCGCAGGACGATCGCTTTCGCGACGATGCCTGGCAGAAGGGCCCGTTCAACGCGATCCACCAGGGCTTCCTGCTGCAGCAGCAATGGTGGCACAACGTGGTCACCGGCGTGCCAGGCGTCACCGCCCAGCACGAACGCCAGCTGCAGTTCCTGACGCGCCAGCTTCTCGACATGGCCTCGCCGGCCAACTTCCTCTGGACCAACCCCCAGGCCCTGGAGAAGACCCGCGAGGAAGGCGGGATGAACCTGGTCCGGGGCATGCAGAATTTTCTGCAGGACATGCAGCGGAGGCTGTCGGGAGCGATGCCCGAGGGGGCCGAGGCCTTCCAGCCGGGCCGGGACGTCGCGGTGACCGAGGGCAAGGTGGTCCACCGCAATCGGTTGATGGAGCTCATCCAGTATGCGCCGCTGACCGGCGAGGTCCGGCCCGAGCCGATCCTGATCGTCCCCGCCTGGATCATGAAATACTACATCCTCGACCTGTCGCCGCACAATTCCATGGTGCGCTACCTGGTCGAGCAGGGCCACACCGTCTTCATGATCTCGTGGAAGAACCCCGATGCGGGGGATCGCGACCTCATGCTCGACGACTACCGTCGTCTCGGCATCGTCGAGGCGCTGGCGGCGATCGGCGACATCGTGCCGGGGCGCCGGGTTCATGGCGTCGGCTATTGCCTGGGCGGCACGCTGCTCGCCATCCAGGCGGCGGCGATGGCGCGGGACGACGACGAGCGGCTGGCCTCGCTGACCCTCCTGGCGAGCCAGGTCGATTTCACCGAGGCGGGCGAGCTGCAGCTGTTCGTCAACGAGAGCCAGCTCGCCTTTCTCGACAGCCTCATGTGGAAGCAGGGCTACCTGGATTCGGTCCAGATGGCCGGCGCCTTCCAGATGCTGCGGTCGAACGACCTGGTCTGGTCCAGGGTGGTCCACGGCTACCTGATGGGCGAGGACCAACCGATGTTCGACCTCATGGCCTGGAACGCCGACGGCACGCGGCTGCCGCGCGCCATGCATTCCGAATATCTCCGCAAGCTCTACCTGAACAACGATCTGGCCGAGGGTCGGTTCAGGGTCGAGGGCCGTCCCGTTCACATCGGCGATATCCGCGTGCCGATCTTCGCCGTGGGCACGGTCAGGGATCACGTCGCACCCTGGCGGTCGGCCTTCAAGATCGACATGCTGAGCGATACCGACGTCACCTTCGCCCTGACCAGCGGCGGCCACAATGCCGGGATCGTGTCCGAGCCGGGCCGCCCGCGCCGGACCTTCCGGCTCAGGAGCCGCAAGGACGCCGATCTGCACATCGATCCCGAGACCTGGGTCGAGACGACGCCGGAGCAGGACGGGTCGTGGTGGACCGCCTGGGCGACATGGCTGGATGAGCGCTCGGGCCCGCCGGTGGCCCCGCCGCGCATGGGCCGCCCGGACCACCCGCCCGTCGCCGATGCGCCCGGCACCTACGTGCTGCAGCGATAGACGGCCGCCAGGCGATGGGCCGAGGTCGAGCATCGCGTTGGCCGGCCGTCAGTCGAGCACCCAGCGAAACGCGCGGCGCAGCTCGCCGGCGCCGTCCCGCTCGAGCCATTTGCCGTGCGCCAGCAGAATGCGCTCGGGCTGCCAGTCGATCATCGTCCGGATGGCCGAGCGGAGCTCGCGTCTGTGCCGCAGGAACGACAGCCGCATGTCGATCGGCATGCCGCCATGCGGGCTCGCCGCGCCGGCGAGCCGAACCAGCCAGCGAAGCCGGCGCGACGGCAGCTTCGCGAGCTCGAAATTCTCGATCAGGTCGGTCAGGATCAGTGTTCGGCTGGCGCGATGAAAGAACTCGACCTCCGTCATGTAGCCGCCCCTGACCGGCAGCGTGGCGATCTCGTCGTCCCAGGGATAGCCATCGCGGCGATCGAGGGCCTCGAAGGGAAAATCGATCCGGCCGCGCGACTGCTTCAGGATGCCCGGTGCCAGGTGGACGGCGGCCTGCGGATAGGCCGCGTGCCATTCCGGCAGCCACCAGTAGTGAAGGCGGCTGGGGCCGATGAGCCAGTGAGGCGTGCCCAGCCGCTCGATCGCCGCGCGAAGCGAGGCAGCCAGCGGCGTCGGCGAATGGATGAACAGGCGCGCCTTCTGGAGGCGCAGCACCGTCATGCGGGTCGGAAAGGGCAGCTTCAGGAGCGGCGGGCCGAAAGGGATCGTCGGCCCATCGACGATCCACACCTCGTCGGCCACGCGCTTGAGCGTATGGAGGGGCGCGTAGGTGATCCGGTCCAGCTCGTCCATCCGTCTTCCCTGGCCCAGCCTCCGGCCGGCCGCGGTGGAAAGCGCTCGTCCGCCTCCCCTCGCGTCGCCGCCGCCTGGCCCGTCGCCGAGGCTCGACGCGCTCCAGGTCGTGCCGAGATCGCCGTCCGGGTGCCGTCTACCCGCCCAGCCTCTCGACCGCGGCGCCGGTGTCGCCCTTGAACCTGACGCTGTAGGCGCCTTCGTCGCAATGGATCGTCCAGGCCGCCTCGTCCGGCGACGAGCGATCCGGGTCGGCCCGGGCGTCAACGGGGTTGGTGCAGGCATGGCCGGCGTCGCGCACCGCCACCGCGATATCGTCGGCGGCGGTCTCCTGGGCCACGGCAGCGGTCGCCCAGGCGAGGCAGAGAAGGCCGATCCAGGCCGATGCGGCGCGCGCCATGCTCGTTTCTCCCGCGTGGTGGCGGTCAGGGTGATCGCTGGAGGCCAGCGTAGGCGGACGCAACCGGGGCATCAAGCGATGCCGCTTGTGCAGGGCATGGAAGTTTGCTAGCCTGCCTTTGCTGGTGGCGGTGCCATCATGGCGTGCCGGGGGTGCCGGCATTGCCGTTCCCGCCGGCGAGATGCGGGTGAGCCGGATGACCGGCGTGCATGGCCGCGACGTCGCCAGCCTGGATCCACTAGCGAACGGGAGGGTGCGCATGTGCATGGATGATCCACCCGCGAGTTCGTGATGATCCCGCCGCCTCGTGCCTCGGGATCACGATTCGGCTGATCGGCTGGAATTCCAGATTCCGGTGACGAGCCGGATCGCCAGACAATTCGAATCTGCTTTCTGAAGCGCGACTGCATGTCCGCTTCATCCAATCGCCGGCGACTGCCGGCCATGGCCCTAGCGCCAGAAAGCCCCGCTCGAGCCCCTGTGCCAGCGGGGCTTTCGCATGGCCGCCGCTCCCGGAGAGGCCGTGGCCGCCCGTACGTCGCTCCCCACCGTCGCCCCCCATCGACCATCAGAGACCGATCGGCAGGCCCTCGCGCACGGCCAGGTGGTTGTCGACGCCGCGCACGCCCGGAATGCCGGCGGCCGCCACCTCGAGCGCCCGGCGCTCGGCATCGTTCGCGGCGAGGCCCCAGAGGTGCACGACGCCGTTCTCGACCGAGGCGCTGACCGAGCCCACCGTGGCGAAGCCGGCCTTTCGGGCGGTGGCCTCGAAGCGGTCCTTGATGGCGATGTCATCCATGGTGGCCGCCGCGCCCGGCGGGGGGGCCGCCGCCAGCGCCCTGACCAGGTCGGAGCGCGCGACGATGCCGACGATTCTCCCGTCCTCGACCACGGGCAGGCGCTTGACCCGGCGGTCGTGCATGAGCTGCGCCGCCCGGGCGAGCGGCGTGTCGGCCGTCGCGGTGACCAGCTCCTTGACCATGACATCGGCGGCGATGCGGCCGTGCGCCTTGAGGAACGTCTCGGCGCGGCTCTCGGAGGCGACAAAGAGGTCGAGCCACCAGGCCCGGCGGCCCTCGGTGCCGGTCTCGACCCGCTGCAGGAGGTCGCCCTCGCTGACGAGCCCCAGGAGCCGGCCCTCCGGGTCGACCACCGGCACCGCGCTGATCCGCTTCTCGACCATGATCCGGGCGATCTCGGCGATGGCGGTGCCGGGCGCGACCGTCTCGACCTTGCGCGTCATCACGTCGGCGACGAGCATTCCGCTTCCTCCGATTGACCCCCGTCCCGCCCCGGGGCAGGTGGAACCCGTTCTGGCGGCGGCCGTTCCCTCGAGCGATCCGATCCGGTAGGCTGGACGAGCACCGATGCCGGGCCGATGATCGGGATCACGGCCAAGGTATCGTCCAATGATGAGCGAAAGGGAAGTCGCACCATGCAGAAGCCTCTGGAGATCCGCTTCCAGCAGATGGATTCCTCGCCGGCGGTGGAGGCGCGGATCCGCGAGAGGGTCGCGGCCCTGGAGCGCGTCGCCCCGCGGCTGACGAGCTGCCGGGTGGTGGTCGAGAAGGAGGATCGCCATCAGACGAAGGGCAACCTCTATCGGGTGCGGCTCGATATCGGCATGCCGGGCAAGGAGATCGCGGTGAGCCGGGCGGGGCCGCAGGATCATGCGCACGAGGACGTCTACGTGGCGATCCGCGACGCCTTCGCCGCGGCCCAGCGCCAGCTCAAGGAGCAGAGCCGTATCGTGGCGGGCATCGTGAAGCAGCGCGAGGTGCCGTTCACCGGCCGGATCAGCCGGCTGTTCGCCGACGAGGGCTACGGCTTCATCGAGACGGCCGCCGGCGACGTGTATTTCCACAAGAACAGCGTCGTCGATGGCGGCTTCGCTCGGCTCGAGGTCGGTGGCGAGGTGCGGCTCGAGGTGGCGGAGGACGAAAGCCCGGTGGGCTGGCAGGCGACCACGGTGCAGCCGACCGGCCGGATGGTGGCCGAGGAGTAGCCGGCCCTAGGCACTCGAGCCCTCGTCGCGGCACGTCCGGCCGGTCGGCAACTAAAACGGTCCTGACCCCTTTGGCCCTTTTATGGGGTCAGGACTCATACGCGCTAAGATACCCTGACCGGCACGTCGGCGAGCTGGG
>CAYMTA010000014.1:0-82468 GCA_964393275.1 uncultured Geminicoccaceae bacterium
CACAAAGATGCCGTCGAGGGGCGTCCACCCCATCACCTCCCTTTTTAACCATTCGCTCTGTGGGAGACCGGGCACGTCGGCGCACTGGTTAAAAAAGGAGGCGTCCCCTCCCGACCCGACGTTGGGAGCATCGGGGACACCTCCCTTTTTAACCATTCGCTCTGTGGGAGACCGGGCACGTCGGCGCACTGGTTAAAAAAGGAGGCGTCCCCTCCCGACCCGACGTTGGTTGTCGGGCAGGAATGCGATTCTTCTAAACAACCGGTGGGTGCAGGGAGGATCATCCTCCCTGCGTTTCTTTCCCGGCTGCCGCTCATGTCGCCGCATCTTTGTTCACCTCGGCGGCTTGGCCGATGGTCAGGCTCGAGGCTTCGATGCGGCTGGGTTGGGGGCTTCATAGGCCTCGGCCTGCAAGCCTCGCGCGATGCCTTGACGCCATCACGAGCGCTTATGACGACCGCGCCCAGCCCGTCGCGAAGGCGCCCTGGCGGCGCCAATGCCGGGTCAGGACGCTCGGGTTGTTGCATCTGGCGCAACATTTTCGCTCGGGTTGTTGCGTCAGATGCAACATCCGCCGTGCCGATGTTGCATGGGATGCAACATAAGCAAACGTGATGTTGCATCTCATGCATCATTTGGCCGGGATCGTTGCATCTAATGCAACATCCCTCGACGGACGAACCCGAGGATTCGACGAGCGAACCCACCGAATCGACGATCGAACCCAGGGATTCGACGATCGAACCCGGTCCCGAGCGAACGAACCCGGCGCGCCGCAACTCCCTGATGTGAAAGGCATTCTTGCCCGAAGCCGCGGTCGTGCCATCGGACGAGCGAACCCGGGACCCGGAATTGCCGAACGAACCAGAGCCAGCCTTGCCTTCGCGGCCGACTTGTGATAGGAATATTGTCTGATACCCTTCCGAGCCCGCCCGGTCGGAGCCGATCACCCCTTCACCGCACCCATCGAGACGCCGCGCACCAGGAATTTCTGCAGCATGGCGACGGCGATGAAGATGGGGATGGTGCCGAGGGTGCTCATGGCGGCGATCTTGGCCCAGAAGTTGGACTGGCCGCCGAAATAGTGGGTCACCTGGACGGGGAAGGTGGTGGCGGCGTTGCGGGTGAGGACCAGGGCGAAGACGAACTCGTTCCAGGCGAAGACGAAGGTGAAGACGGCGGTGGCGAACAGGCCGCCCCGGATGACGGGGAGGACGATCAAACGGAAGGTCTGGAGCCTGGAGCAGCCGTCGACGAGCGCCGATTCCTCGAGCTCGATCGGCACGTCCTGGATGTAGCCGCGCATCATCCAGATGACGTAGGGCAGGTTGAAGGCGGTGTAGAGGACGATCAGGCCCATGCGGGTGTCGACCCAGCCGAGCTTCACGTAGAGGAGGAAGACCGGAAAGACGATGACGATCGGCGGGATCATGCGGTTGGAGATGACCCACATGGCGAAGTTGTCGCCGCCGGTCTGGAAGCGCGCCATCGAATAGGCGCACATGGTGCCGAGCAGCATGGCGAAGGCGGTGCTGATGGTGGCGACGACGAGGCTGTTCCAGATGGTCCAGACATCGCCGTCCTTGAACAGCACGGCGTAGTTCTGGAACTGGATCTGGCCGGGCAGCCAGATCGGCGGGCTGGCGAAGATCTCGTCCGGCGTCTTGAGCGAGATCGCGACCAGCCAGTAGATCGGAAAGAGGAAGAAGACGAGGGCCAGGGCCACCAGCAGGTAGCGGAGCGCCAGGGTGCGCCTCGACTGCCTCATCGGGTGAACTCGACCCGGCGCAAGGCCGCCATGACGACGAGCGAGAGCAGGACGATGACGACGACCGCGAGGGCGGCGGCATAGCTCGTCTCGAACTGCTTGAAGGCGAGGACGTAGGCGTAGATGGAGACGGTCTCGGTCAGCGTCCCCGGGCCGCCCCGGGTGAGCGCCCAGACGACGTCGAAGAGGCGGAAGAGATCGAGGGCGCGGATCAGGCAGGCGATCAGGATCACCGGCTTGATGATCGGCAGGGTGACGTACCAGAAGGACTTCCAGAAGCCGGCGCCGTCGAGCTCGGCCGCCTCGGCGAGCGACTGGTCGACATTGGCGAGCCCGGCGAGCAGCAGCAGGAACATGAAGGGCGTCCACTGCCAGATCTCGGCGAGCAGGATGGCCGGGTAGACGAAGGCGGGGTTGACGGTCCAGAGGATGGTGGCCGGCTCCGTGGTGAACCAGGAGAGGATCTGGTTGATGGGCCCGTAGCGGTTGTCGAAGAGAAGGCGCCAGGTCGAGCCCGCGATGATCGGCGAGGTGACGACCGGCAGGATCAAAAGCGCCACGAAGATCTGCTTGCCGGGCAGCCGGTCGAGCAGGAGGAGGGCGAGCAGCATGCCCAGCACCAGCTCGAGCGGCAGGGCCACGGCGAGGAAGATCGCCGTGTGCAGTACCGACTGCCAGAACCGCGCGTCCGCCATCAGGCGCCGGTAGTGCACGGCGCCCTGGAAGCTCGTGTCCTCGGCGAACATGTCGATGCCCTGGAAGCTGACGATGCCCGTGTAGATGATCGGGAAGAGCCCGATCAGCAGGATCACCAGCACGGCCGGCCAGACCATGCCGTACTTGAAGCCGCGGCCGACGAAGGCCTGTCGCGAGGCTGATTGCATAGCGTGGCGGCCGAATGGGAAGGGGACGGCACGGCCGCCCCCCAGGGCATCAAGAAATCAGTTCGGGTAGGCGTTGGGCTTGGATGCCCAGTCCTCGTAGGCCTCGCGCTGCGCGTCGACGCCGACCTTCTCGGTGGTCGCGTCCCACTGGGCCGCCACGTCGTCGAGGATCGCCTGCGGGTCGTCGCCGGCCCAGAGCCTGGAGATGCCCTGCCTCAGCGCCTCCTCGTAGCGGTCGGTCTGCAGGAGCGAGAGGTCGAGGATGCCGCTCACGGCACCCTTCTGCAGGGTCTCGAGGTATTGCGGCGCCTCGGGCCAGCGTGACTTGTACTCCTCGCTGGTGAAGTGGCTGTCGCGGAACGGATCGCGCAGCGCGTAGGGGAGCTGCACCCGCTCGATGCTGATGTCCTCGGAGTTCAGCCACTGGATGAAGAGGTAGGCCGCCTCCTTGTTGTGCGAGTCGGCGGAGACGGCGAGCGAGAAGCCGGAGGCGAGCTGCGGGTGGCCGCCCGGCGTCAGCGCGTAGCCGACCTTGCCGGCGATCTGCGACTTCGGGACCCAGGAGAAGGCCTCCTGGTCGAGGCCGTAGCCGGCGGCCCAGCGGCCATAGGGCGGCCACGAGATGGTCATCGCCGTGTCGCCCTGGAGGAAGGCCGCGAGGTTCTCGACGAAGCCCCAGGTCTCGACCCCGGGCGGCATGCACTTGTTCTCCTCCAGCATGCTCTTGAAGACGCTGACCCCGGCCTCGCTGTTGACCGTGGCCTTCATGGTCTCCGGATCGAAGAACTTGCCGCCGGCGATGCGGAAGCGCTCCTGGAACATCTGCTGCGCGTAAGGGGGATCGCGGAACAGGCCGGCGCCGTAGGGCTTGCCGCCGGTATGCTCGGTGATGAAGCAGGCGACGTCGTAGAATTGCTGCCAGTCGGTCGGCGGCACCGGCAGGTCGTAGCCCTTGGCCTCCTTGAAGGCGGCCTGGATCTCGGGATCGCCCAGCACGTCGGTGCGGTAGTAGAAGACGAAGACGTCGCCGTCGTCGGGGAAGCCGTAGATGGTGTCGCCGACCTTCATCTGGTTGTCGCGATAGACCGGGGCGATGGTCTGGAGCTCGTCGCGATAGCCGTACTTGTCGACATAGGCGTCGAGCGGCTCGAGGGCGCCGGCGCGGGCCAGGTCGGCCATCCAGGACGGGATGACGTTGAGCGCGTCGTAGGCGCCGGTGCCGGCCCGATGCTCCTGCAGGATCTTGGTGAACATCTCGGCCGTCGGCACCTCGATGACCTTGACGTCGATGCCGGTCAGCTCCTTCCACTTCGGGCCCGAGAAGTTCAAAGGATCGAGCGCCTGCAGCCCGGCCTCCCAGACGATGGTGATCTCGGTGCCCGAATACTGCTTGGCCGCCTCGACGGCCCGCTCGGCCGCCGACTGGGCGAGCGCCGGCAGGCTCGTCAGAAGCGCTGTCGCACTCGCCAGCGTGGCGAGGATGGTTCTGCGTCTCATTCTTTTGACCTCCCTTCGTCCTCCGGCTGACCTCAGCCGGCGAAGCTCTTGCCCAGGGCCGCCAGCTTGGCCTGCCAGCCCGCGCGCTCGATGATCTCGCGATTGACAACGCCCCGCGGCACCTCGCCCCGCATCACGGCGAGGACGGCGGCGACATCGGCGGCACCGATGCCGGCGAAGCACTCGTCCGTCCAGCAGAGCGCGTGCGGTGCGAGGATGACGTTGTCGAGGGTGGTGATCGGCTCGCCCAGGGGCGTCGGCTCGTGCTCGAAGACGTCGAGCCCGGCCCCGGCGATGCGCCCCGCCTTCAGGGTCTCGTGGAGCGCCTGCTGATCGACCACCGGCCCGCGCGCGGTGTTGATCAGGTAGGCCGTGGGCTTCATCAGCGCGAGGCGCTCGGCGTTCACGATGTGCCGGGTCTGCTCGTTCAGGGGACAGCTCACCGAGAGGAAGTCGCTTTCGCGAAAGAGGGTCTCGAGATCGACCAGCTCGACCCCGAGGGTCGCCGCCACTGTCGGATCGGCGAAGGGATCGAAGGCGATGAACCGCATGTCGAGCGGCCGCGCGATGCGGAAGACCTCCGCACCGATATTGCCGATGCCGAGCTGGCCGAGCGTCTTGCCGACGAGGCCCATGCCCATGTGGGCGCTGCGTTTGGCCCAGCCATCGGGACCCTGGCGGACGAGCCGGTCCTTGACCATGAGCCGGCCAGCGAGCGCCAGCATGAAGGTCAGGATGGCGACCGCCACCGGCCGGCGCACGCCATCCGGCGTGGTGACGAGGGCGATGTCGTTCTTCGTGCAGAGCGGCACGTCGACGCTGTCGAAGCCGACGCCGAAGCGTGCCACCACCGCGAGCCGCCCGCTTTTCGGCACGCTGGGTGCTGCGAAGCGCGGGACCAGCAGGATGAGCGCGTCGACATCCTCGAGATCCTTGCCCGGCATGACGCCGTCGACGGGATCGACATAGCGGACCCGCACGTCGGGATGAGACTGGAGCGGGCCGAGATCGAAGGAGGGATAGGCGGCACTGCCGTCCGCAAGCCGGAAATCGCCGCTCAGGGCCACTTCGAAGGTCGCCACGTCATCAGCCTCCCTTGGCTTTCTTTCTCGACTTCTTGCCGCCGCCCTTCTTGGCGCCTTTCGCCCCTTCCGCATAGCCCGAACGAATGCCGTCGATGCCCTGGCGCAGGGCGGCCTGCAGCAGCCAGACATCGCCGTTGTAGGCGATCAGGTTCCAGCCCTCCTCGGCGAGCGCCACGCCGGCGGCGCTGTCGCCGACCATCCGGCCCAGGCCCTTCTCGTGCTTCAGCCCGGCTTTCAGAACCTTGGCCAGTGCCTTCTTGTAGTCGGGGTGGTCGAACTCGCCCGGGATGCCCATGCTGGCCGTGAGATCGAGATGGCCGACCCAGAGCACGTCGACGCCCTCGACCGCGGCGATGGCCTCGACGTCGGCGACCCCTTCCGCCGTCTCGATCAGGCAGACCAGCCTGGTCCGGTCGTTGGCGGCGGCGAGGGCGTCGGTGACCGGGCCCATCCTGTAGCGGTCGTTGGCGAGGGCGAGGGCGAGGCCGCGCTTGCCGCGCGGCGTGTACTTCATCTTCTCGACGATCTCGCGCGCCTGCTTGGCCGAGCCGACCATGGGAATGATGATCGCCTCGGCCCCGCAGTCGAGGGCGCGGGCGATGTGATCGTAGCTGTCGGACGGCACGCGCACGAAGGCCGGCACGCGCGCCGCCTCGAAATAGCGGAGCACGCGGTGCAGCGTTTCGTACGAGTTGCCGCTGTGCTCCATGTCGAAGAAGACGAACTCGGCGCCGGCCTCCTTCAGGATGTAGCCGATGCCGGGGGTGGTGAACTCGCCCACGTAGTGGCCGAGCTTCAGGCCCTTGGCGGCGAGCAGATCCTTGATGCTGGCGGTCATTTCGATGGCCTCGGCGGGTTGCAGATTTCCTTGACGCTGGCGGTGATGGCGTCGGGCTCGAGCACGGCGAGCCAGCCGTCCTTCAGAAGCTTCGGCCTGGCCTGCTCGATGGCGAGCTTCGCCCCGTCGGAGAACATGCCCGGGAAGTCCTCGAAGAGGATGCCCATCTCGATGCCGAGATGGCCGAGCATGAAGTCCATGGCAGCATCCTTTGGAACACCCTTGGCGACGACCGCATCGGTCGCCTCGCGCAGGGCCGTGACCAGCGTGGCGCCAATGGTCTCCGAAAGCCCGGGCTCGAGCAGGGCCAGTCCCTCGACGGTGACGCGATGCGAGCGGTTGACCGGCTTGAAGATCGTCTTCGCGATCTCCTCGCAGAGGGCATAGTGCTCCTCCGGCCCCTGCATCAGCGCGCAGACGATCGCCTGCCGGGCGGCGACGCCGCCGAAATAGTCCTTCTGCGCCTCAAGCGTCGGCTCGTAGCGGAAGATCGAGGGATGGCAGGGATGGGTGACGAAATAGGTGATGTCCGCCCGCTCGGGCAGCTCGCCGGCATGGGGGGCGGCGGCATCGAGCATGATGACAGCACAGCCGGGCTCGAGCTGGTCCACGAAGGTATGCGCGATCTTGCCGATCAGCGCGTCGGGCACCGCCATCAGCACCACGTCGGCATTGCCGAGGGCTGCCTTCTGGTCGACGCAGACAGCACCGATGGCGTCCTTCAGGCGCTGCCGGCCGGCCTCGCTGACCTCGACATGGGCGACCTCGAAGGGCGAGCCCACAAGGTTAGTGGCGAGCCGCACCCCCATCTTGCCGCCGGCGCCGAGCAGCGCGATCCTGGTCATGGCTGTGTCTCCCTTTCCGCTGGCCGACCATTGGCGATCAGGCCGAAGTAATCGACGGGTCCCATCTGCCCGCCCTTGAGCGCGATTTCGATGCCGTGGAAGCGGGAATCGTCGCTGAAGGCCCGGCTGAGGGCGCAGGCGGGTGCCAGCTCGATCTCGGCTTCGAGCGCGAAGACGTCGAGGCCGGCCAAAGCGTGGCCCGAGCTGTCGCCACCGGCGATCGCGACCCGGCCGAGGTCGAGCGTGGCGACCAGGGCATGGAGGATGCTGCCGAGGCCGTAGCCGATGCGGGCGTGGATGGATTCGGCCTCCTGGCCGCTCGCCCGGATGGCCGCGGCCAGGGCCGGGATCGCCGGATCGTCGGGCCCGCGCGCGGTGAAGACCAGGGGCTCGCTGCCGGTGCGGTGGGCGGTGCTGGCCGCCGCGACCGCCATGTCCAGCGCAAGGCGCCAGGCCACCTCGTCGACCGCCTTGGTGACGTCGAGGCGGATGGGGCTGAAGCCGTTGGCCTCGGCCCAGTCGATCTGTCCTGCCGTGACCGGCGAGCAGCTTCCGGAGGCCACGGCGATCCGCCGGCGGCCGGCGGTTCGGCGGGGCGGCGGCTCGCCCAGCAGCCCCGCCTTTCGCCAATGCGCCACGAGGGCGTACTCCACGCCCTGGCTGCCGATCGCGAGGAGCCGTTCGCCGCGCTCCTCCCAGATCAGGCGCCCGGCGGCCTCGAGGCTGGTCTGATCGAGCGTGTCGAGGGCGATGATCTCGGCACCCCGCGCGAGCTCTCGCTCGAGCGTGCTTCGCCCGCCGTCACGGGTGAACGCCAGATAGTCGACGAGGCCGATGGGCCGCGCGGTCTGCCGGGCCAGGTGCAGCCGCACGTCGGCCTCGTCCATGGGTGTCGAGGGGTGGCGCGCCATGGTCGGATGGCGATCGAGCCGATAGCCGGTGCCGTCGACGGCGGCGAAGAGATTGCCGAAGAGCTGGTAGCGGTGGATCGCCGGGGCCGCGACCAGGAGCGGGTGCCAGGCGCCGCCCAGGATGGGTGCGGCGAGATCGATCGCCCGGCCGATGGAGCCGATCTCGGGGCTCGAATCGAAGGTCGAGCAGACCTTGTAGTGGGCGAT
Organism: uncultured Geminicoccaceae bacterium; assembly: GCA_964393275.1. Classification (GTDB taxonomy): domain Bacteria; phylum Pseudomonadota; class Alphaproteobacteria; order Geminicoccales; family Geminicoccaceae; genus SLRI01. The sequence continues at coordinate 8,036 of CAYMTA010000014.1, forward strand.
CGGTGCCGCGAGGCCGGCCAGGGTGGCGAAGATCTTGGGCAGGTTCTCGTCCATCCATGCGGGCGACCTCGCCCGGGCCACACCGGCGATGCCGATGCCAGGGTGGCCGGCGAAGCCGGCGAGCCGCTCCGGTGTCGGCGGCTCGGTGAAGAGCACCGTCGGCAGGCCGGCGAAGGTCAAGACCTCCATGACCGCCGAGGAGCCGGTGAAGTCGTCGCCGTAGAAGGCGACGAGGCGGCCGTCCGGCAGGCTCATCGACCGAGCGCCTCTAAGGCGGTGCGGAGATCCTCGTGGGTAGCGGCGGCAGTGGCGAGCGGGATGCCGGCGGCGGCCGCTTCCCAGGCCTGGCGCAGGCTCGCCACGCCGGGCTCGATGCCGCCAGGATGGCCCATGATGCCGCCGCCGGCGGCGAAGATCAGGTCGGTCGTGCCGATCGCCTCGAAGGTGTCGTGCGCCTGGCCCGCGGTCTGGCCGGAGCTGAAGACCGGCATGGCGATGCAGGGCTTGTCGTCCCAGAGGGGTGTCAGCAGGCTCCGCGCCGAGGCGACGACGCTTTCGTCCGGCTCGCAGAACTTGTTGCGGATGCCGTTGACATGCATGTGGTCGGCGCCCGCCAGCCGCCAGAGCTTCGACCAGGCGTGATAGGACCAGCCCAGCAGCGGATGGCGCGAGAGGTAGCCCCAGCCGTTGCGATGCGCGTGGATCGGCAGTTGGCTGTGGCGGCGAAGCTCGACCATGCCGACCAGCCCGACCGAGTTGAGGCTGGCCATGACGCAGGTGCCGCCGAGCTCGAGCACGAGGTCGTGGCGGCGGCGCATCTGGTCGATCTCGCCGGTCAGGTTGAAGGCGAACATCACCCGCTTGCCGGTTCTGTCGGCATGGCGGTCGATGACCCGCATCACCGCCCGCACGCGCGCCTCGAACGGGCAGGCGGGGCCGTCCCCCTGCAGCTCGTCGTCCTTGACGAAGTCGATGCCGCCGCGGGCCAAAGTCTCGACCATCTCGGCCGTGGCATCGGGCGAGAGTCCGACCGAGGGCTTGATGATGGTGCCGATCAGGGGCCCTTCCGCCACGCCGGCGAGGCGCCGCGTCCCCGCGATGCCGAAGGCAGGGCCCGGATAGCGCTCGCCGAAGGCCGGCGGCAGGGCGATGTCGAGCAGGCGCAGGCCCGAGAACTGCTGCAGCTCGAAGAGGTTGCCGGCGACCGTGGCGACCAGGTTGGGCAAGGACGGTCCGAGATTATCGAGCGGCCAGGAGAGCTCGGCCATGCAGCGGCGGTGGACCGGGCCGGGCTTCGCACCGGGCAGGCTGGGCGCGGCCACCTCCTCCAGCAGCTCCAGCTTCTCGATCCTGGCGCCGAAGCGCTCCTTGAGCTCCGGCGTCTCGTCCGGCAGGGCGATGAAGGTGCCGGACGACTGCTCGCCGGCCATCACCTCGACCGCCCGGCGCGGATCGATGGCGGTCTCGATCAGGTAGCTGGCATGGATCCGCTCATTCATGCCTCGGGCACCACGGGCTGGCCCTTTGCGGCCGACGCATAGGCCGCCTCGACCAGGGCGAAGGTCTTGAGATTGTCACGGGCGGAGGTCTGGAACTCCTCGCCGGATCGCAGGCAGTCGATGAAGTGCTGCTGGGTGTTGAGCACCGATCCCTGCGCCAGCGCCCATTGCGGATCGGCCCAGGCGGGCACCTCGGGCCTGATCTCGCGGACCGCGCGGCTGCCGGGCCGGTGCAGCACGAGCTGGTAGTCATGGCCGAGCTGCAGCGTTCCGTCCCGGCCCTCGATCTCGACCAGGGTCTGCGGGAAGGGATCGGGGTCGATCCGGTTGGTGTAGCTGCAGGTGACGGCGCAGACGGCACCCGAGCGATGGCGGAGCGACATGGTGGCCTGCGCCTCGCCCTTGGCCCCCGGCATGGTCTTTTGCGTTCGGGCATAGAGATCGGCGACGTCGCCCAGGAGGAAGCGGGCGACGTCGAGGACGTGGATGCCGAGATCGAGCAGGATGAAGCGCTCGACCCTTGCCAGATAAGGCTGGCCCGCCACCACGTCGTAGCCGGTGCGCCAGGCGATGTGGGCGAAGAAGGGCTCGCCGATCTCCGCCATCGCCCCCTTCAACGCGATCAGGGGCGTCTGGAAGCGGAAGTTCTCGTGGACCATCACCCGGATGCCGGCGGCCTCGGCCGCCTCGAGGATGCGGCGAACGCCAGCGATATCGGGGGCGAAGGGCTTCTGGCAGATGACGTCGGCGCCCGCCGCCGCGGCCTTCAGGACCAGCGCCTCGTGCGTCTCCATGGTGGTCGCGATATCGACGAAGTCCGGCTTCGCCGCGGCCAGCATGGCGTCGACGTCGGTATGGGCCACGGCCCCCGTCAGGGCCGCCGCGGCCTCGGCCTTGGCCGGATCGAGGTCGCAGACGGCGACCAGCTTCGCCCCTTTGACGTCGCCCCAGGCCTTCAGATGGTTCTGGGCGAAGAAGCCGCAGCCGATCACGGCACCCCGGAGCACGCTCAAAGCGCCCTCCCGGTGGCCGCCGATTCGTAGGCCTTGAAGACCAGCGCCAGGGTCTCGAGGTTGTCGGCACCCGAGGTCGCTGGCTGGCGCCCCTGGCGCAGGCACTCCACCCAGTGCCGCTGGATGTTGACCACACTCTCCTGAATGTTGTGCCAGGGTTTCGCACCGAAGGGCGGGACCTCCGGCTCGACGCCGATCTCGCGCGACCAGCCGTGGCCCGAGACCTTCAGCCGGTAGCCGGCCAGGAGCTCGACCGTTCCCTTGCTGCCTTCGATCCGCACCAGGGTCTGGGGGAAGGGGTCCGGCTCGAGCTTGGTGAAGAACGAGAAGTCGACGAGGCTCGCCGCACCGCTTTCGTGGTCGAGCATGATGGTCACGCAGTCCTCGCCGGCGACCGTCGGGTTCACCCGCTGGGCGCGGCAGTGCAGCCGGGTCGCCTCACCCATGAAATAACGGGCGAGATCGAGCAGGTGGATGCCGAGATCCATGATGGCGAGACGGGGCTCGGTCCTCAGGTAGGGCTGGTTGGTGTAGATGTCGAAGGCGTGGCGAAAGCTGATCCTGGCGAAGGTCACCTCGCCGATCTTACCCGATTCCAAGACCCTCTTCACGGCCATGAGCGGCGACTGCCAGCGGAAGTTCTCGTGCACCATGAGCGGCACGCCGGCGGCGGCGCAGGCCGCGACCATGGCCCGGGCATCCTCGAGGCTCGGAGCGAAGGGCTTCTGGCAGATCACCGGCACCCGGTGCGTGGCGGCGAGCTCGACCAGCGGCCGGTGGGAATCGGCAGTCGTGATGATGTCGACGAAATCGAGCTTCTCGCTCGCCAGCATGGCGGCGGCGTCAGTGTAGCTCCTGGCCCCGTCCCATTTGGCCTTCGCGCGATCGCGATCGCACACGGCGACGATTTCCACGCCGTCCAGAAGCTGCCATGCGGCCAAGTGGTTGGCGGCAAAGAAGCCACAACCGATGATGCCGCCCTTCAGCATGGGCGGACTGCTCGGCCCATGGCGTTCCTCCCCATTGCCATTGACTGCTGATGATACCAGTCTCGTGGGCAGGCGCAAGCCGCCCCGGCCTGCCGTCGGCTAGGCGAACGGACCCCAGGGCTCGCGGAGCGAAAGCCGGGCGTCGCCTTGCGCCGCCAGCCATTCGGCGCCGATGACGGTCAGCGTGTAGCCGCCCCCGGTGCTCTGATAGGCATCGAACTGCATGAACGAGTTGTGCACGCTCGGTCGGACGATGCCGCGTCGCGCCAACTCCCAGGCGGCGTCGTAGAGTGGCGTCGAGGCGGCGTAGGCGTCGGCGTTCTCGATTGGATCCGGGTGCCGCTTGCCCAGCACCTCGGCCACGTAGCGCGACGCCAGATCGACCACGGTGAAGTGGTAGCCGTGCTGGCCGTGCGTCGCCGGACCCTGCTCGCGGAGCTTGCGCAGGATGTAGGCGAGGGCCGCGTCGCCATCGAGCGGTGGCGTCATCGAGCCCGCGCCAGATGCGCCAGGACCGAGGTTTCCGGCATGTCCGTCATCCCGGCATATTGGGCGAGCGCCAAGAGCACTGTGATGGCGTACATGGTGGTCACCAGCACCATGGCGGCGACGCCGCTGCTGTTGCGCGCGGGGAAGCCGAAGGAATGGCAGTGCAGCAGGGCCGCCACGACCAGCATGAGGCCGAGCCCGTGCAGGACCGGCGGCGATGCCCCGCCGATCTCGATCACGGCGAGCAGGAGGAGCGCCATGGGTGTGTACTGGGCGGTGAAGTTGCGGCCGTGCGAGGCGCGATCGTACCAGCGCATCGGCCAGTCGACCTGCCTCGTCCGGGCGTGCCGCTTGAGCAGGATGAGGTACCAGGTGTGGCCGATGTAAAGCGTCGCCATAATGACGACATAGAGCGAGGTGAGCATCGGCGGTCAGTCTCCTGGAGCGGGCAGGCGAGCGCTCCAATAGGCCGTTCCTAGCAAGAGTCTAGAGATGTTATCCGCGATTCGCCTTCGACCGAAGAGCCGATCGCCAGGCGAATCGCTACCGAAGTATGGATGATACATGATGACATCACCCAAGGACGAGATCCGACAGGCGACCGCTCCTGCCCGGCGGTCACCCGGAACGCGGCAGGTCAATCTGGCGTTGACGGCGGCGCAGGAGGAGCTTGTCCGCCTCCTGGTGCTCAGGCTGCGCGAGGGCGGGCTCGAGTTCGAGCGGCGGGTGCGGGAGTTCGTCCAGGAGGCGCCGGTGCCGCGCTACATGCACGTGGACGAGCTCGACCGACGCTTCGGCGCGCTCGAGCGACGCATCCTCGCCCTGGAGCAGGCGCTGGACAGGCAAAGCGGGTCCGGCAGCATCGGCTAGCGTCTCGGCCTGGGGCCTTCGGCCGCGCCCGCCCGGTTGCGCGGCGGGCGTCAGGCCTCCTCGACGCGGATCTTGCGACGGCCCATGGCGTCGAGGATGCGGGTCCGCTGGCTGTCGATGAGGACGGCGATGAAGATGATGGTCGCCGTCACCAGCGGGTAGATGTACGGGTTGGCGTTGGTCATCACGAGCCCGTTCTCGACCGTCTGGATGAGGATCGCGCCGAAGACGGTGCCGATCACCCCGCCCCGCCCGCCGAACAGGCTGGTGCCGCCGAGCACGGCGGCGGCGATTACCGGGAACTCCTTCTGGAAGCCGAAGGTCGAGGAGGCGGCGGCGACCTGGGCGATCGAGACGAGCCCGCCCAGGGCCGCGCAGAGGCCGCAGATGCAATAGACGGCGAAGAGCACGAGCGGGACGTTGATCCCGGCCTTGCCCGCCGCGATCGGATCCTGGCCCACGGCGTAGATCTGGCGGCCGAAGGGGGTCTCGCGCAGCACCACCCAGGCCGAGGCGAAGACCGCGGCGAACATCCAGATGGCCCAGGGCACGCCCAGATAGCTGGTCCGGCCGAGGCTCGTGATCGGGTCCTCGGCGAAGACCATGCGGGTGTCGGTCATCCAGAGCGCAGCACCGCGCAGGATGAAGAGTGTCGCCAGGGTGATGATGAAGGGATGCAGCCCGCGCAGCTGGACGACGAAGAATCCGTTGACGGCGCCGAGGGCGAGCCCGAGGAGCGCGATCAGCGGGAAGGAGACGATGATCGGCAGGTCGCCGAGATAAAGGGCGAGGATGGCGACGCCGACATACATCACGGCACCCACCGAGAGATCGATGCCGGCGGTGAGCAGCACGAAGGTCATGCCGATCGCCATGATCGCGATGTGCGACGACTGGGTGACGATGTTGGTGAAGTTGGCGATCGTGAGGAAGCGGTCGGAGAGGCTGGCGAAGATCACGAGGACCACGACGAAGGCGATCAGGGGCGCGTTCTGCAGCAGCAGCAACGCGAGGCGGCGGCCGGCCGCGCCCGACCTCAAGGTCGCTCCTCCACGTTCCGGCGCATGGCGCTCTCGAGAATGTGCTCGCTGTCGAAGTCGGCGCGCTCGTGGATGCCGGTGATCTCGCCGTGGTTCATGACCAGGATGCGATCGCACATGCCGATCAGCTCCTCCATCTCGGACGAGATGAACAGGACCGCGGTGCCGTCGGCGACGAGCTGGTTGACGATCTTGTAGACCTCGAACTTGGCGCCGACATCGATGCCCCGGGTCGGCTCGTCGAGAATGAAGACCCTGGGCTGGCGCAAGAGCCACTTGCCGATCACGACCTTCTGCTGGTTGCCGCCGGAGAGGTTCTTGACCAGCATCCGCCGGTAATCGGTGGTGTTGATCTGGACCCGGCGGCTGATCTCTGCGACGTCGCCTTCGAGGCGGCCCTGGGCGATCCAGCCGGTCAGGGCGCTGGCATAGCTGCCCAGCGACGGAAGGGCGATGTTGTCGGCGATCGAGGCCTCCATCATCAGGCCCTCGCCGCGCCGGTCCTCGGTGAGGAAAGCCATGCCGAGCCGCATGCAGGCCTCGGGCGAGACTTGGGCGACGCGGGTCCCGCCGATGCGGATGCTGCCCTGCTCGAACGGATCGAGGCCGAAGAGGATGCGGGCGAGCTCCGAGCGGCCGGCGCCCATCAGCCCGGCGAGACCGAGCACCTCGCCGGCATGCAGGGTGAAGGAGACGTCCCTGACCACGCCCGGCTGGGTGATGCGCTCGACCTCGAGCGCCGGGGTGGCGGCCGGCACGGTGTCGCGGGCCGGGAACAGGCTCTCGATCTTGCGGCCGACCATGAGCGAGATCAGCGTGTCGATGCTCATCTCCTCGCGTGTGCCGCCGCCGACCAGATGGCCGTCGCGCAGCACCTGGATGGTGTCGCAGATGCGCAGCACGTCGCCGAGGATGTGGCTGATGTAGATGAGGGCGATGCCCTGTGCCTGCAGCCGCTCCATGATGGTGAAGAGCTTCCCGGTCTCGCGCCTGGTGAGCGAGGTGGTCGGCTCGTCGAGGAGAATGATGCGGGCGTCCTGGCTCAAGGCCTTGGCGATCTCGACCAGTTGCCGCTCGCCCTGGCTGAGCTTGCCGACCGGCGTCGTCGGCGGGTAGCGGACATCGACCATGTCGAGCAGCTCGCGGGTGCGCTCGCCGATGCGGCCGCGATCGATCAGGGGCAGCCTGACGCGACGTCTCGGGAAGCCGCTGATGAAGATGTTCTCCTCGATCGACAGGTTCTCGAAGAGATTGAGCTCCTGGTGGATGAACGCGAGCCCGGCCGCCTGGGCGTCGCGCGGTCCGCTCGGCCGGTAGGACCGGCCGTCGAGCATGATGCTGCCGGCATCTGCCTGATGGATGCCGCCCAGGATGTTCATGGTCGTCGATTTGCCCGAGCCGTTCTCGCCGACGAGGCCGAGGATCTCGCCCGGGCGCAGGCCGAAGCTGACCGCGTGCAGCACCTCGACGCCGAAGAAGCTTTTCGAGAGGCCGTCGAGGCGCAGGATCTCCGCCGCCACGGCTCAGCCTCGCGTCACGATGCGCTGGCGCATCGCGTCGATGATCGCGGCGAAGAGGATGACCCCGCCCTTGACCGCGAAGACGACGAACAGCGACATGCCGAGCAGCTTCAGGCTGGTGTCGATGACGACGAGGAAGAGCACGCCGCCCAGGGTCCAGACGATCTTGCCCTTGCCGCCGGCGAGGCTGGTGCCACCGATGACCACGGCGGCGATGATGTCGAGGAGGATGCGCTGGCCGAGCACCGGTGTGCCGGTCTCGAGCCGGCCGGTGTAGAGGATCGAGGCGATGGCGGCGCAGACGCCGGAGATGACGAAGGTCCAGAGAATGGCCGTGCCGACCGGCACGCCCGAGATCTCCGCCGCCTTGCGGTTGATGCCGATGGCGTAGAGCCAGCGGCCGAAGACGGTGTGGCTGAGCAGAACGTGGGCAATGATGCCGACCGCCAGCGCCACCCAGAGCGCGTTCGGCAGGCCGTAGACGCTGCCCTGGCCGATCAGGATGAAGTCCTTGGGCAGGCCGGCGATGCTGCTGGTGGCGCTATGGCCGGTCGTGAACCAGATGGCGGCGCCGCTCAGGAACATGAGCCCGGTCAGGGTGACGATGATCGGCGGCATGCCGAGGCGGGTGCAGCAGAAGCCGTTGAACCAGCCGACCAGCCCGCCGATCAGGAGAAAGGCCGCGATCCCCGCCGGCACCGCCAGGGCGCTGCCGCCGAGATAGCCGCCATCGACGGTCATCACCGAGGCGCCGACGACGCTCGCCATGGCGATGATGCTGGTGACCGAGAGATCGATGCCGGCGACGATCAGGACGAAGGTCTGGCCGATCGCCACCACCAGCAGGGGCAGCATGTCGGTCAGCATGTTGTAGGCCGAGCTCCAGGTCGCGATCTCGGGCACGATCGGCCAGACCGCGAGGAAGTAGGCGATGGTCAGATAGAAGACGAGATACTCGGACAGCACCACGCGCTCGAGCCAGCCGCGCGCCCGCGCGCCACCGCTGCCCCGGGCCAACGTGCCGACGGGTGCGCCGGCCGTCTTCAGCGCCACGGACCGGACATTTGCTGGAGCATCGTGTCAGCCAACTCGACCAGGTCCTTCCTGATGTGAGCCGGGCCGGCCGGCCCGCGCCCAGGCTGAGCGCGGGCCGCCACGCCTGGCGGGAGCTACTGCTTCTGTTGCCAGACGATGTAGCCCCACATCTGGTCGCGGACCTCCTCGAGATTGTCCGCGGTGATGACGAAGCCGGGATCGAGGAGCAGCTTGTCGGGCTTGTTGCCGGCCCACATCTCCTCGAACGCGTCGAACGCCATGTCGACCTCGAGGAACAGGTTCTGCACGCCGTCGGCGTCGAGATAGCCGTCGACCAGGAGCTGGTAGGCGCCGGCGTCGCCGTCGAAGCCGCCGAAGAGGACATGGCCCTCCTCGTCGCGCTTGTGCCACTTGCCGGCGATCTTCAGCGCCTGCTCGATCTGCGGGAAGAGGAAGTCGGACGAGGTGACGAGGAAGTTGATGTCCGGGTTGGCCTGCAGCGCGTTGGTGAGGCCGGCGAAGGCCTTGTCGGCGTTCCATTCGGTCGAGACGCGGGCGACGACCTCGATCAGGTCGGGGTGCTGGTCGACGATGTCGAAGAAGCCGTCGCGGCGCTGGATGGCGTTCACGTCGCCGAGATCGCCGATCAGGATGCAGGCCTTGTAGGTGCCGCCCTGGGCCTCGGCCTGGTCGACCAGGAACTGGACCGTCTCGGCCATGATGGCACGGTTGTCGGCCTGCACCGCCACCGAGTAGGCGTCGCTCTCGGCCGGTGGGCGGTTGAAGTGGACCATCGGGATGCCGGCCTCGTTGGCGGCGCGGATGGCCGGGATCACCGCGTTGGCGTCGGTCTGGATGATCAGGATGCCGTCGACCTTGCGCTCGATCATGGCGCGGACCTGCTCGAACTGACGGTTGTCGTCGAAGTCCGAGATCGCCTCGAGGGTCTGCCAGCCCCGCTTCTTGGCTTCCTCGCGCATGATCTCGATGCCCGAGACCCAGAAGGGCGAGACCAGGCTGTCGAAGAGGAGCGCCACGGTCTTGCCTTGCTGGGCCTTGACCATGATCGGCAGGCCGGCCGTGCCGGCAGCGAGAAGAGCGCCAACGGTGAACGCGCGGCGGGTCGGGTTCAGGTTCGATTTGGACATGGTCACCTCCCTGGTTTGAGTCGAACGGCGCAGTCGCTGCTGCCCGTTGCTTGGCTGCTGATTATACCACGTGCGTTCGTGCTTCAAGTGCCGGCCCTCACGTGGTGGCGAAGAGCACGGCGAAGGCCGGCAGCGAGATACTGCCGCTGCGCGTAACCGGCGTGCCGGTGGGCGGCCAGTCGACGGCGCGGGCGGCGCCGGCGGCGGCCGTGGCGTCGAGGACATGGCCGCTCACCGTCCGGTCGAGCTCGACCTCGGTCGGCTCGGGGCGGAGATTGGCGACCAGGAGCCGTGTGGCGCCGTCGGCGCGCCAGGCGAGGCCGGCGACGCCCTCGCCGGCGATCTCCAGCGGCACACACTCGGCGCCGCTGGCCTCGCAGAGTGCTGCCATGACGTGGAAGATCGGCCAGGTTTCGCCGCTTTCGTCGGCGAGGCCCGAAGGGCCGGCCAGGTGGTTGAGCGCCAGGGTCGCCACGCCGCCCTTCGCCATGGCGGCGGCATAGCCGACGCTCCAGGCGGCGCCGAGGAGGCCCCGCTGGCGCGGGTCGTCCTCCGCCATGGCGATGCGCTCGGCCCGGGGATTGGGGGCCGTGGCGGCGCCGTAGGGATTGTGGCGCATGGCGATGGCCGAGGGGCCGATATGCAGGGGCTTGCCCGGTGCGATCGCGGCCATGCTCGAGAGCACGGCCGGCAGGGCCTCGAGCGTCTCCATCACCGAGCGATCGTCGGCGGCGTGGACGATGGGTGTGGTGGTGCAGGAGATGCCGTCGATGGTCGCGGCCGGCGGCCGCTTGCGGTTGAGCTCGGTGAAATAGCTGCACATGCCGCCGAGGATGGCGCTATCGCGGAACGCCTTGCGGGCGACGTTGTAGATGTGGCCCAGATCCGCGACATCCGGCCAGGGGCCGACCGGCTGGATGCTCTTGAGGTAGGGTGCCGGGCAGGCGAGGACGCGCTCCGGCACGAGCCCGACGGCAGCGCATTGCTCCGCCGCCTGTCGCAGGCACTCGGCCGCCGGCCGGCCGGCGGGCAGCACCAGCTCGAGCTGCACGGCGGCGCCGAGGCGTGCTGCCAGGGCCGCGTAGTCGGCCAGGGCCTGGGCGAAATCGTCGGCGCCGACCTCCGCATAGGCCGTGATGAAGGACGGGCGGAGGCGGGACGCCGGGTTGCCCTCGGCGCCGGCGCTGGAGCGCCAGGCGGGCATCAGGCCGAGCCCGATCGCCGGCAGCCGGCCGGCGACGCCGTCGCCGAAGCGAACCATCACGCCGCCCGTGGCAGTCGCCGCGCGGGCCGGGGCATCGCCCTCGAAGGTGACGGTGATGCGCTGGCGAAGCTTGGCGCCCGGCTCGATCCGGTAGGGCCAGGGGTCGAGCAGCGAGCCGACATAGGTCTTGTAGGAGGCGTCGGTCCAGTTGCGCTGGTCCTCCATCTCGAAGATCGTCTCCGGGTCGTGCGGCAGCGCCGCCTCCATCCGGCAGGTGACGAAGAGGCCGGGCGCCATCTCGTGGCGAAGGGCGCGGATGTCGAAGATCGGCTGGCCCGGGCTGATCAGCTCGGGGAACGTCGTCTCGCTGGTCGTTCCATCCTTGTGGGTCACCCTGACCGGCCGGCCGGCAACACCGAGGATCGGGTGGAGGACGACGAAGCCGGTGCGGTTGGTGAGGAAGCCTGTTCGGGCCTCGGCCTCGACCAGCACCTCGAGCCGGCCATCCGCGGTGCCGGTGATGGTCTGGCGGAAGCGGTAGTCGATCTCGTCCTGGCGGACGACACCGTCGAGCTCGACCACGAAGCCTGTGGGAGTCTGCTCCTGGCGCCGGGTGGTGAGCGCCGCTGGCGGGGTGCGCCAGCTCGCGTCGCGCACCAGGTAGTCGATGCCGCGGATGGCCTCCAGCCCGGCATGGCGCACGTAGCGGACCGCACCACCCTCGAGATCGATCGACAGGGGACCGGCCTCGAAGCGCTGCGTCGGCGTCGGCGGCTGGGTCGTGCCGTAGAGGATCGGATCGTCGTTCGCGGCCATGCTGTCTCCCCCCGCGCGTCGCTGGTCGGTCACGTGCTGCTTTCGAACTGGCGATAGAGCGCATTGGCGCGCGAGATGTGCTCGTGCATGGCGGCTGCCGCCCTGTCGCCGTCGCCGGCCGCGATGCCTTCGAGGATGCGCCGGTGCTCGGCGATGGTCAGGTCCTCGGCACCCTGCACACGGACGAGCTGGACGTAGTAGCTGCCGAGCCAGTCGAACATCGCCTCGATCAGCGCCGGGAAGATCGGGTTCTCCACCATGGCCGCGATCTCGCGATGGAATTCCATGTCGCGCAGCAGGAAGGCGTCGAGATTCTGCTGCCGGGCCTCTTCGTGCGCGGAGAAGCGGGTCCGCAGGCGCGCCATCGCGTCGGGCGTGGCACGCTCGGCGGCGCGGCGGGCGAGACCTGTCTCGAGGAAGAGGCGCGCGTCCTTCAGATGGTCGAGACTGCCGGGGCCGGCGCGCAGGAGATGGCGCGTGCTCTGGGCGATCTGCTCGATCACCCGCTCGACCGAGGGCAGGGCGATCCGCGCCCGCTCGCCATGCGTGATGGTGACGATGCCGTCCCGCTCGAGCGCCTGCAGCGCCTCGCGCACGGCCGGCCGGCCGACGCCGTAGAACTGCATCAGCTCGCGCTCGCTCGGCAGCTGGTCGCCCGGCTGGAATTCGCCCTGGCGCAGCCGCTCGAGCAGGCGGTCGAGCACCTCCTGGAAGAGCTTGCGGCGTTGAATGGGTGCGATCGGCGCCATGGTATGCTGTCCTCGTCATCACTTCTTGGCTCAACCGGCCGGGCTTGCCAAGCGCGCGCCGTGGCGGCTTGCCCCGATCGGCATGAAAACCGCGTGCCTTTCGCACCAATCGCGGCTAAGCGGGCGGTGAATTAAAATCCGAGCCCTCGAGGAAGCCGCCCAACCATGTTGCACGTCGACATTCCGACCCTCACCGAGATCAGCAGCCTGGCGGAGGCGCGTGGCGAGGCCCGGGTCTCCATCTACCTGCCGACCACGCCCCTGACGCAGGAGGCCGAGGCCGACCGCATCGCCTTGAAGAATCTCGGGACGAAGGCGCTGGCCCAGCTCGAGGCGGCCGGCGGCGACAAGCGGCAGATGGCGGCGATTCAGGAGCAGCTCGACGAGCTGCACGACGACGACGAGTTCTGGCGGCTGCAGGCGCGCAGCCTCGCCGTCTTTCTGACGCCCGAGCGGCACTGGACGTACCGGCTGCCGAACAGCCTGCGTGCGACGGCGCAGGTTTCCGATCGCTTCCATCTGAAGCCCCTGCTGCGGGCCGTGACCTTCACCAACGAGGCGTTCGTGCTGGCGCTGTCGCAGAACGCGGTGCGCCTGGTCGAGGTCTTCGCCGAGCTGCCGCCGCGGGAGGTGCGCGTTCCGGGCATGCCGAAGGACGCGCCGAGCTCGGTCGGCAAGGCGACGATCGGCCACCGCTCGCCGGCCGGCCGGCTGCACGGCTCGGAGGGCGAGAAGGTGCGCCTGAGGCAATTCGCGCGGGCGGTGAACGCCGCGCTGCGTGGCCTTCTGTCCGGTCGGGAGACGCCGCTGATCCTGGCGTCGACGCGGCCGGTCGACGATGTCTTCCGCTCCGTCAACACCTACCCGCATCTCCTCGAGGCGCAGATCACCAAGAGCCCGGACAAGATGACCGACCTCGAGCTCGCCGAGGCGGCGCGGCCGCTGCTCGACCAGCTCCACGCGGCACAGATCGAGGAGCTGCGGCAGCTCTTCGCGGTCCGCGGCAACCAGGGCCGGGCGACCACCGACATCGCCCAGGCGGCGCGTGCCGCGACCGTCGGCGCCATCTCCTCGCTCATGGTCGATATCGACGCCGTGGTGCCGGGCTGGGTCGACGATGCCGACGGCGCCGTGCGCTTCGCCGCGGGTGAGGACGCCACCTCCTACGGCGTGGTCGACGAGATCGCGGTCCGGGCGATGACCAATGGCGCCAGGGTGCTGGGCGTGCGCAAGGCCGATCTGCCGGAGGGCGCCTCCCTGGCGGCCATCCTGCGCTACCCGCTCTGACGGGATTTGGGGGTCGTCAGCGCCATGACCCGGCTCGAGCGCGCCTTCAACGTGGCCGAGATGCGCCGGCTGGCACGGGGCATCCTGCCCCGGCCGGTCTTCGATTTCGCCGATGGCGGGGCCGAGGACGAGCGGACGCTCTGGCGCAACGAGGCCGCCTTCAACGATGTGACGCTGCTGCCGCGCCCGCTCGAGGGTGCGGCGGAGCGCGATCTCGGCATCGAGCTTCTCGGCCACCGGTTGTCGATGCCCTTGATGATCGGGCCGACCGGCCTCGCCGGGCTCTACTGGCCCGAGGGCGAGCTCTGCGCGGCACGCGCCGCGGCCGCGGCGGGAACGGCCTACTGCCTAAGCCACGGCTCGGTCTGCACGCTCGAGGCCCTGGCCGGGACGGGCGCGGCACCGCGCTGGATGCAGGTCTTCGTCTATCGGGACCGCGGCTTCACCCGCGAGCTGACCGACCGGGCCGCCGCCACGGGCTACGACGCCCTCGTCCTGACCATCGACAACCAGCTCCTCGGCAAGCGCGAGCGCGACATCGTCAACGGCTTCGGCATCCCGCCGCGCTTCGGCCCGCTCGACCTCGCCGCCATGGCGACCCGGCTGCCCTGGCTCTGGCGGATGCGGCAGGAGCTGCCGAAGCTGACCTTCGGCAACTACGTCCGCGCCGGCGAGACGGCCGACATCAAGACGCTGGCCGGCCGCATGGCGGGCCTGCTCGACCCGGCCATGAGCTGGCGGGACGTCGAGGCGCTGCGCCTGCATTGGCGAGGTCCCCTGGTGCTCAAGGGTGTGCTCCATCCCGATGAGGCGCGGCGGGCGATCGAGCACGGGGTCGACGGCATCATCGTCTCGAACCATGGCGGGCGGCAGCTCGACGGGGCCGCCGCCTCGCTCGATGCATTGCCGCGCATCGTCGAGGCGGTCGCGGGGCGGATGGCGATCCTGCTCGACGGCGGCGTGCGGCGCGGCGTCGATGTGCTCAAGGCCCTGGCGCTGGGCGCCACCTGCTGCCTGATCGGCCGGCCGCAGCTTTGGGGCCTCGCGGTCGCCGGCGAGGCCGGGGTCGCCCGGGTGCTCGAGCTGCTGCGCCAGGAGCTCGACCGCGCCATGGGGCTCTCGGGCGTCACGCGCATCGCCGATATCGGCCCGGATCTCCTGGCCGATCGGGGACACGGGACCAGCCAGCAAGGTAGGAAGCCATGATCGACGACATTCCGCTGCTCACCATCCGCCGCCGCTTCGCGCGGCCGAGCGCCGACCAGGTCCGGGCCTTCGCCGGGCTGCCCACCGGCTTCGTCGCCGACGCGCTCCTCGCGGCGCGGGGCGGCGGGCGGGCGGCCCTCGACGGGCGGGTCAAGCCGATCGCCGAAAGCGGTCCGTTCTGCGGCGTCGTGGTGCCCTGCGAGGCCGGCCCGGCGGACAACCTCGCCGTCTTCGGCGCCCTCGAGATCGCCGAGCCGGGCGATGTCGTCGTGGCCGCGACCGACTGCTTCGCCGAGGCCGCGATCATCGGCGACCTCCTGCTCGGCATGCTGCGCAACAAGGGCGCGGTGGCCTTCGTCACCGACGGCTTCGTGCGCGACATCGTCGGCCTCCGGGCGGTCGGGCTGCCCTGCTACGCCGCCGGTGTCACGCCCAACTCGCCGGCCAAGAGCGGGCCGGGCACGGTCGGCCTGCCCATCCAGGTCGGCGGCGTCGCCGTCGGGCCGGGCGACATCGCGGTCGGTGACGAGGACGGCGTCGTGGTCGTGCCGCACGCCCTGATCGCCGCCACCATCGACCGGCTGCCCGCCATCAAGGCCGCCGAGGCGGCCATGGAGGAGCGGGTCAAGGGGGGCTTGAAGCGGCCCGATTTCATGGCGGCGCTGGCCGAATCCGGCCGCATTCGCGAGGTCGACTGAAAGCCTGCCACCTCATCCGTTCCGGCCCCGGTGAACGTCGTCAGATAATATTCCTATCACAGGCGAACCGCCGAGGCAAGGGCGGCGTCGGTTCGTTCGGCAATTCCGACCCTCGGGTTCGTCCGTCCTGCGGCGTGGCCTCCAGCAGGGTCGAAAAAGCCATTCAAGTCAAAGGCCTGGTGGGCCCGGGTTCGTTTGTTCGAGCCCGGGTTCGATCGTCGATTCCTCGGGTTCGAACGTCGATTCCCCGGGTTCATTCGTCGATTCCGTGGGTTCGTTCGTCGCCAAAGGGTGCATCCGATGCATCAACCCGGGAAAATTGTTGCATCAGATGCAACAACCCGGCGGACGTGTTGCGTATAGCGCAACAACCCGAGGCCGTTTGTTGCACTATACGCAACAACCCAAGGACACATGTTGCATCGGATGCAACAGCGCGGGCCGGCGGGAAGCCGCCAAGGGCAGGAAGAGGTCGGGGAGGCACGGCCTCCCCGTCGGCCCCACCGGCTTTTTCGGGCGGGGTGGCAGCGTGTCTGGTGGCGTTCGCAACCGGGCGGGCGGATGAATCCGTCGACAAGCCAAATGTTCCTTATCGCCCATTTGGAGGAGACGAGGCATGGAGAGGCTCACCGGTGGCTGCCTTTGCGGCGACGTCCGCTTCGTGGCGTCGGGCCCCCCCTACCGGGTCGGGATTTGTCACTGCCTCGACTGCCGCAAGCATCATGGAGCGCTCTTCCAGGCTACCGCGGTGTTCCCCGAGGCCGCGGTGACGATCGAGGGCGAGACACGCGACTATCTCGGGCGGTTCTTCTGCCCGCGTTGCGGCTCGTCCGTCTTCGCCCGCACCGCCGACGAGATCGAGGTGAGCCTGGGCTGCCTGGATGCTCCCGACCAGCTGATGCCGACCTACGAAAGCTGGACCGTTCGTCGCGAGTCCTGGTTGCCGCCGTTCCCGCTCACGCGACGATACGAGCGCGATCGCGACGCCACGGGCCGCTTCGAGCCGTAGGTCGCGCGACCGGCGCGAAGGCGCCGGGGAGAGGGGGCGCGCGTGGCCTGTCGAAAAGGGACAGGTCGTGCCCCGGGCGGTTTCGCGCGATCGATCGATCGAGCGGCGAAGCATCCCTCAATGCATCTCGCGTCGGGTCGATCTCCAGGCGGCGGGTCGCTCATGGTATTCTTGCCTCGTGTGTGGCGGAATCGACGGATTGCCTGTCCGTCCGCCGGTCTGCCCGGCAAATGCGCTGTTCTGGCCTTCTCGGAGGAGCCCTGCGATGCGACACGGTCATCTCGCCTCGATTGCCCTGCTGGCGACCTTGCTCGGCGCCTGCGCCGCGCCCGAGGCCGGTCAGCCCGGCCCCAAGCAGACGGCGGGAGCGGCGGTCGGCGCGGTCGGCGGAGCGGTGCTCGGCGGCCTTGCCGGCAATGCGCTGGGTGGTGGCGGCAAGAATGCGGTCGCGATCGGCGCGGGTGCGGCGCTCGGCGGCATCGCCGGCCTGCTCGCCGGCTCGGCTGCCGGCGAAAGCCTCGACAAGGCCGACCGGCTCTATGCGGAACGCAGCTGGAACAGCGCCATGACGGCCCCGCTCGGCCAGGAGATCGTCTGGGACAACCCGAGCACCGGCAATAGCGGCTACTCGGTTGCCAATCGGCAGGGAACGCTGCCGACGACCGGCCAGACCTGCCGCGAATACACGACCAAGGTGAAGGTCGGCGGCACTTCCGAGACGCTGGTCGGCACCGCCTGCCGCAACCCCGACGGCACCTGGTCCGAGCGCGGCTGAGCCGCGTCCGGGCGCGCTTTCAGGACGGGCTCCTACCGAATGCGGCTGGCGAAGCGGACGGCTTCCTCGGCGCCGCGGACCAGCGCGCTTGCATCCAGCAAAGGGACATGTCCCTCGTCGGCCCGAACGTGCGGCTCGATGACGATCGTTGCCGTGCAGGAAGCACCCGAAGGGATTACTGCGCTGCAACCGCCAGGGGTCGTTCGACAACCAGATCGAGTGTCACCGGCACCGGCTTGTTGATGATGTCGAGCACCGGGCAGTGCGCGTTGACGACGGTCCGCAGCATCTCGAGCTGCTCGTCGCTCGCGGACGACTCCAGCCGCACGGTGCCGGTGATCTCCTGATAGCCGGCGCGCACATTGTCGTCGACCGCGAAGAACCCCTTCAGGTCGATCGCGCCGGTGAGGCTGACCGACACGCTGTCCAGGGGGATTCCCAGCGCCGTCGCGTAGGCTCGATAGGTGATTTCCTGGCAGCTGCCGAGCGCGGCCAGGACGAGCTCCACCGGATTGGGCCCGGCGTCGGTTCCACCCAGCTCGGATGGCTCGTCCACCACGATCCTGTGCTCGCGGATCGATATCTCGGAGCGCAGTCCCTCCTGCAATGCCGACCGCGACCCGAAGGTCACGTTCGCGCGCCCCGGCTCGGCCCTGAACCTGCTCTGCGTCTCGCCGATCAGTTGCCTGAGTGCTTCGCTCACGCGCTGTCTCCTCTCTTTTACACGCTTTGCTGCGTATAAATTTCTATTTTCTCATATTGCTCGTAAGACGTTGTGGCTGGCCTTGTCAATGGTCGCTTGCGAGCCTTTGCTGCGGTGACGATCGAGGGCGAGACACGCGGCTACGCCGGACGGATTTTCCGTCCCCGCTGTGGCTCGTCCGTTCTCGCACGCCAGACGATACGAGCGCGATCGTGACGCCACGAGCCGCTTCGAGGCATAGGTCGCACAACCGGCGCGACGGCGGCGCGGCGCGAGGGTCCCGGACGTGCGATGCTCGTCGAGAGGCGACGCGCCGGCCGTCGGCCCGCTAAAGAGTCCTGACCCCGTTTCCTTGGAACGGATCGGAAAAGAGTCCTGACCTTTTTTTCGCCGCTACCTCCCCCGGCTGGCGAAGCGGACGGCTTCCTCGGAGGCGCGGATCAGGGTCTGGGCCTTGTTGCGGCTTTCCTGTCAAGAAGGGAGCTGTACCCCTTCGGATCTCCGGTCACTTGAATTCTCGGATAGAATACCTAAAAGGCGCTCTTGCGGGTCGTGACGAAGGCGTAGATCTCGGCGACGTCGCTGGGCGACAGGACGTAGCCGAACGTGGGCATCTGCGTGCCTTGGCGGCCATTGATCACGATCTCGATGAACTGCTCCTCGGAAAGCTTCGTGGCGAAGAGATCGGGGCCGCGCCCGCCGGAGCTGCCGTGGCACAGCACGCAGCGGCCGCGGTAGATCCGGCGACCTTCGTTCACCGCTTTGGCCTGGGCGTCCGTGGCGTCGGCAGCCGGATCCCCGGCGAGCGCGGGCAACGTGACCGCCGCGAGCAATCCCGCGGCGGTCACGAGCAGGGAAGGTCCAACAAACCTTCCGTCGATGCGCATCATTATCGATTATTGCCTCATGGGCAGCGCACTCTCGATCACCTGGGTGCTGAAGCGATCGCTGTCGCTGATCGACCCGTCGACCGAGAAAACCCAAAGCATGCCGCCTTTCGGCGAGGAGAAATAGAAGCTCGGATCGCCGCCTAGACCTGAAAGGACCGCTATATACTGCTTGCCGTCGAGCTCATAGGTGATGGGCGAGGCATTGATGCCGGAACCTGTCTGGAACTTCCACAGATCCTCGCCGGTCTTGGCGTCGAGCGCCATGAAGTAGCCGCGCTGGTCACCGGTGAAGACGAGGCCGCTCCGCGTCGCCAGAAGCCCCGCGAAGAAGGGCAGGGGGCTCGTCGCCTCCCAGACGATCTTCTTGCTCGCCACATCGATGGCCTTGATTGCGCCGGTCAGCGGCTCGCGCCGGTACATCTGGTAGTCGACACCCGTGAAGACCGCGCCCGGCTCATAGGTGAGCTCGCCGCGTTTCCAGGCCCGCATCTCCATGCCCCAATTATTGGTGGCGATGAAGGCATAGCCGAGATTGGGGTCGTAGGCGGGTGGGAACCAGTTCGTGCCGCCCTCGAGGCCAGGAACGATGCCGTCCACCTTCTCGCCGTTGCTTTTCGGCTTCTTCGCCTCGTTGATGGCGGGACTTCCGGTCTTGGGATCGAGGCCCGTCGTCCAGTTGATTCCATCGATGGTCGGGATCGCATAGATAAATTCGCCGGTCGTGCGATCGAGCACATAGAAAAAGCCGTTGCGATTCGACTGAAGCGCTGCCTTCACCCGCTTGCCGTCGATGGTCACGTCGGCGAGGATCGGTGCATTCACGCCATCATAATCCCAGGAGTCGTTCGGCGTGTACTGGAAATGCCATTTTATCTTGCCGTTCGCCGGATCGATTGCGAGAAGCGAATTGGTGAACAGGTTGTCGCCGGGCCGCAGATCGCCTGCCCATGGCGCCGGGTTGCCCGTGCCCCAAAGGAGGGTGTCGGTCGTTTCGTCATAGGCGCCTGTGAGCCAGGTCGGCCCCCCGCCGGTCTTCCAGCTATCGTCGTTCGGCCAGGTGTCGCTTCCCGCCTCGCCCGGTGCCGGAATCGTGTAGGTGGTCCATTTCTGCGTCCCGGTCCTGGCGTCGTAGGCCCTCAGATAGCCGCGCACGCCATACTCGCCGCCCGATATGCCGACGAAGATCGTGTCGCCGACCACCAGCGGGGCGCCGGTGATGGAGATGCCGTTCTGCCAATTGTCGACCGTTTGCTCCCAGGCGACGGATCCATCGGCGCGATTGAGCGCCACCAGGCGGGCATCGAGCGTGCCGACATAGATCAGGTCGCCCGCCATGGCGACGCCGCGATTGACCGGACCACAGCACAGAACGGCGGTGAGGCCGGCGTCATATTCTGGCTGATAGGTCCATTCGACCACGCCGGTGCGGGCATCGACGGCGAAGACGCGCGAGTAGTCGGCCGAGAAATAGAGCATGCCGTCGCGGAATAGCGGTGTCGATTCGAGGCCCCCGAGTTGCCCGCCGGTCGAAAGCGTCCAGACGGGATGCAGTTCGGCCACATTCTCGGGCGTGATCTGGTCGAGAGGGCTGAAGCGCTGGTTGCCGTAGTCGCGGCCATAAAGGATCCATTCGGCGTTGTTCTGATCGGCTTGCAGCAGATCATCGGCGGTGACGGACCCAGCCATCGCCGAAGCCGGTAGCGTCAATGCTGTCAGGGCGAGAAAGGTTGAGGCAAGCGACGCGCACTTGATGACGTTCACGGATCAGACCTCCCCTCGCGCGGCGCTCGGATCGGTCCCCTGCATGAGCGCTACGCGCCATCTTGGACATTACGAAGCGTTAATTATATATCCGACAAAATGCCTGTCAATTTCGCGCCGGCTCGAGCGGCCATCCGGTTTGACGCCGGGGCGTGAGGGGTGCCGGGTGCGGTCGGCACGCCCGGACCGTGCTCCTCGAGCCGTCAGGTGGGACAGGCTCCTACCGGCCCTGGCTGGCGAAGCGGACGGCTTCCTCGGCGGCGCGGATCAGGGCCTGGGCCTTGTTGCGGCTTTCCTGGTACTCGGCCTCGGGGTCGCTGTCGGCCACCACGCCGCCGCCGGCCTGGACGTACATGGTGCCGTCCTTGACCAGCGCCGTGCGCAGCGCGATGCAGGTGTCCATGTTGCCGTCGGCCGAGAGGTAGCCCACCGCCCCGGCGTAGAAGCTGCGGCGTTCGGGCTCGAGCTCCTCGATGATCTGCATCGCCCTGACCTTGGGGGCACCCGAGGTGGTGCCGGCGGGAAAGCCCGCGAGGAGCGCGTCGATCACGTCGCAGTCGGGGCGGAGATTGCCCTCGACGTTCGAGACGATGTGCATGACGTGGCTGTAGCGCTCGACGATCATCCGCTCGGTGACCTCGACCGAGCCGATCTCGGCGACGCGCCCGACATCGTTGCGGCCGAGGTCGAGCAGCATCAGGTGCTCGGCTAGCTCCTTGGGGTCGGCCAGCATCTCCTCGGCCAGGGCCGCGTCCTCGGCGGCGTCGCGGCCGCGCGGCCGCGTGCCGGCGATCGGCCGGACGGTGACCCGGCCGTCGCGCACGCGCACCAGGATCTCCGGGCTCGAGCCCACGAGCGTGGCGCCGTCGAGGTCGAGCAGGAAGAGGAAGGGCGAGGGATTGAGGCGCCTAAGGGCCCGGTAGAGCGCCATCGGCGGCAGGCTGAAGGGGACGGCGAAGCGCTGCGACGGGACGACCTGGAAGATGTCGCCGGCGAGGATGTATTCCTTCGCCCGCTCGACCATGCGGTGGTAGTCCTCGCGGCTCATGTTGGCGACCGGCTCCGGGGCCCGCTCGACATGCGCCGGCCGGGCCGGGCCGAGGCCGCGCGCCATGTCGGCGACCGCGTCGGCGAGGCGCTCCAGGGCGAGATCGTAGGCGCGATCGGCATCCAGCCCGGGCTCGGGGAACACCGGGGTGACGATCGTGATGATGTCCTTGATGTTGTCGAAGATGGCGATCAGCGTCGGCCGGAGGAAGACGGCGTCGGGCAGGCCGATCCGGTCCGGGTTGGTCGCCGGCACCGGCTCGACCAGGCGGATCATGTCGTAGGCGAGAAAGCCGAAGAGCCCGGCGGCCATCGGCGGCAGCTCCTCCGGCACGTCGATCCGGGTCTCGGCGAGCAGCGCCCTGAGGCTTTGCAGGCTGGGCAGCGGCTCGGGCCGGAAGTCCTGCCGGTCGAAGCGGCACTGGCGGTTGATCTCGGCCGCCTCGCCACGGCAGCGCCAGACGAGGTCGGGCTTGGTGCCGATGATCGAGTAGCGCCCGCGCACGGCGCCGCCGGTGACGCTCTCCAAAAGGAAGCTGTAGGGCCGCCCGTCGGTGAGCTTCAGCGTCGCCGAGACGGGTGTCTCGAGGTCGGCCACCAGGGTCGTCCAGACCACCTGGCTCCGGCCCGCCCGGTGCGCGTCGCGAAAGGCCGCGCGGTGCGGCAGGACCTCTTCGGTGAAGGCCACGGCGAATGCTCCTAGGTCGGACGGGCGGTCGAGGCTACTCGGCGGGAATGAGCGTGGCGATGGCCGCCTCGTTGATCTCGACCGGATAGCGGCGGCGGAGCGCCGTCTCGTACTGGATCAGGATGTCGTTGCGGACGGCCCGGTCGAGCTGCTGCCTGAGCTCGGGCTGGTCGCCCTGGGGAATGGTGATCGTGTCGGTGCGCAGGATGGCGCTGCCGGTCCGGGTCTCGACCGGCTCCATGGCGAGATTGCCCTTGTCGGTGGCGAAGAGGGTCTGCACGGCCTCCGGCGTGAGGCCCGCGTCGCTGCCGTCGGCGGATCGGCCAATCGGCCCGAACGGGCGAAGCGCGACCGCCGGGCCGAGCTCCGCGGCCAGCGCCTCCAGCGTCCGCCCGGAGCGCGCGTCGAGCAGGATCTCGTCCACGCGCTCGGTCGCCTCGCGTTGCTGGGCCTCCTTGCGCCAGAGCGCCGCCACGTCGTCCTTGACCTCGTCGAGCCGGCGCGGGCGGCTCGGCTCGATCGAATCGACCCGGAACATGTAGAAGGTGCCGCCCGGGGTTTCCTGGAGCAGCGAGGTCTCGCCCACCGGTGCCGCGAAGATGGCGGCCAGGATCTCGGCCTCCGGGGCGCCGCCTTCGACGGCGGCGCCCGCGGCATCGCGGCCGCTCGCGTCGATGGCCGGAAATTGCCGGGCCTTGGCGCCGACGGCCGTGGCCGCCTCCTCGAGGCTGTCGCCGGCGGCGATGCCGTCGTCGAGTGCCGTGGCGAGATCGGGCAACTGGTCGATGGCCCGATCCAAAGCGAGGTCGTGGCGGATCTCGTCCTTGACCTCCTCGAAGGGGCGGACGGTCTGGGGCTCGACGTCGATCAGGCGGAAGAGATGCCAGCCGAAGGCGCTCTTGACGGGCTCGCTGACGCTGTCCGGCTGCAGCGCGAAGATCGCATCCGCGAAGTCGGGCGGCAGATCGGCCCGCGCCGAGGGGCCGAGGGCGCTGTAGGCGAGCCCCTGGTCGGCCATCGTGTCGGCGAGCCCGGCGAAGGTGGCGCCCTCCTCGAGCGCCAGACGGGCCGCGTCGATGACCTCCTTGTCGCTGGCCAGCAATTGGCCGACGCGGCGCCGCTCTGGGGTGGTGTAGAAGTCGGCCCTCGCCTGATACTCCTCCTCGAGCCTGGCCTCGTCGACCTGGATGTCGTCGACGAGATCGTCGGGGGTGAGGGTGACCAGGGTGACCTTCCGGTATTCCGGCGCCTGGAACTCGTTGGCGTGCGCCTCGAGGAAGGTCTCGAGCTCGGCGTCGGTCGGCTCGGGTGCCGTCATGGAGGCGCTCGCCACCTCGAGGACGGTGCCGCTCCGGGTTTCGCCCCGCCAGGCGCCGAGCCGCTCGACCAGCACCGCCGGCGCCTCCACCGGTCCGGTCAGGGCGTCCAGGATGCGGGCCCGGCCGATGTCGGCGCGCACCTGCTCGACATAGCCGGCCTCGCTCAGGCCCTGGGCGCGCAGGAACATGTCGAAGCGGGCCCGGTCGATGCTGCCGCCGGAGGCGAAGCGCTGGTCGTTGTGGATCGCGGCCGCCACCTCGTCGTCGGAGACGCCGATGCCGAGATCCCGCCGGTGCTGGTCGACGAGTGCCCGGGCGATGACGTTCTGCAGGCTGCGGTTGAGGATGCCGAGCGATGCCGCCTGGCGCCGGTCGAGCGTGGCGCCGAACTGCTCGCCGAAGGCGCGGCGGTCCATCTCGAAGGCCCGGTCGACCTCCTGGAGCGGCACCTCGATGTCGCCGACCTGCACGGCGATGGCGATGTCCTGCCGGCCGAAGAACGTGTCGCCGATGCCCCAGACGGCGAAGCTGATGATGAGAACGAAGAGTAGCGCGCGGACGAACCAGCTATTGGCGCGCTTGCGCATCGCATCGAGCATGACGGAAAAAACCCTTAAAGGACGTGCCCGGACAGTATGGGCTGGCGGCGCCGGCGGCAATCCTCATGGCGTCCGTTTGCGAGCGGATCGACCTGGCTCTGGCCGGTTGCCGGCTTGGACAGGTGTGGCTCGCCGTGCTAGAAGCCGCGCGTTCCCGCAAACTGGTGAGGTTGGGATGCCTCTGGCACGTCCGGTGGTGCTCGGCAATTGGAAGATGAACGGGCTGCGAGCCGACGGCCTGGCGCTGGCCGGCCGGCTCGAGGCGCGGGCCGCGCACGCCACCGGCACGCTCGGCCTCTTTCCGCCGGCGACGCTCGTCGCGGCCGTCGCGCAAAGGGTCGCCGGCAGCCGCATCCTCGTTGGCGGCCAGGACTGCCACGCGGCCGAGAGCGGCGCGTTCACGGGCTCGATCAGCGCCGCCATGCTGAAGGATGCCGGTGCCCGCGCGGTGATCCTCGGCCATTCGGAGCGGCGGCACGGGCTCGGCGAGACCGACGGCGAGGTCCGGGCCAAGGCCGGGGCGGCGCTCCTGGCCGGGCTGATCGTCGTGCTCTGCATCGGCGAGACCGAGGCCCAGCATCTCGCCGGCGAGCGGAACGAGGTGCTGGCCCGCCAGCTCGCCGGCAGCCTGCCGGATGGCGCGACACCCGAGACCCTGGTCGTGGCCTACGAGCCGGTCTGGGCGATCGGCACCGGCCGCACGCCGAGCCTGGACGAGATCGGCCAGATCCACGGCCAGCTGCGCCGTCTCCTGGCCGGGCGGATCGCCGGCGGCGACGATGTGGCGCTGCTCTATGGCGGCTCCGTCAAGGCGGACAACGCGGCCGACATCATGGCCATCGAGGCGGTCGACGGCGCCCTCGTCGGCGGCGCCAGCCTCGATGCCGATTCCTTCTGGAGCATCTATGCGGCGGGCGGCGGGACCTGATTCCGCCACCTCGCCCGAAAGACCTGAAACATGACCACGATTCTTCTCGTCATCCATCTGCTGATCGCCCTGGCGCTGGTCGGCGTCATCATGATCCAGCGCAGCGAGGGCGGGGCCCTGGGCGGGCTCGGCGGCACCGCCATGGGCGGCGTGATGAGCGGGCGCGGGACCGCCAACCTGCTGACCCGGGCGACGGCGTTCCTCGCCACGGGCTTCATGGTGATGAGCCTCCTGCTCGCCTATGTCGCCACCACCGGCAGCGGCCCCGTCTCGATCCTCGACGCGCCCCTTCCGGCGGCGACGGCGCCGGCCGAGCCCGCGCCGCCCGCGGCACCGGCCGCCCCGGTGGCCGACTGAGGCTTTGCCGGAAGGACGATCCGCGCCAGAGAGTCGATCCGCGCCGGAGCGACGATCCGGCGGACGGCCGACCCGGGCGCGACCCGGCCTTTGTGCTTGCCCTGGTGAAGCGCAGCATGGATAGTTTCGCTTGATGCCTCGCTTCGTCTTCATCACCGGCGGTGTGGTCTCCTCGCTCGGCAAGGGTCTCGCCGCGGCCGCCCTGGGCTCGCTCCTGCAGCTTCGCGGCTACAAGGTGCGCCTGCGCAAGCTCGACCCCTATCTGAACGTCGATCCGGGCACGATGTCGCCCTACCAGCACGGCGAGGTCTTCGTCACCGACGACGGGGCCGAGACCGATCTCGATCTGGGGCATTACGAGCGCTTCACCGGCGTTCCGGCCCGCGCCTCGGACAGCGTCTCCTCCGGCCGCATCTACTGGACCGTGCTGACGCGCGAGCGGCGCGGCGACTATCTCGGCGGCACGGTGCAGGTGATCCCGCACGTCACCAACACCATCAAGGAATACATCCAGAAGGACGTCGAGGACGCGGACATCGTGCTATGCGAGATCGGCGGCACGGTCGGCGACATCGAGGGCCTGCCGTTCCTCGAGGCCATCCGCCAGCTCGCCCACGAGCTGCCGCGCGGCAATGTCGCCTTCCTGCACGTCACGCTCGTCCCCTACATCCGCACGGCCGGCGAGCTGAAGACCAAGCCGACGCAGCATTCGGTGCGCGAGCTGCGCGCCATCGGCATCCAGCCGGACATCCTGCTCTGCCGCTCGGAGCGCGAGCTCTCGATGGACGCCCGGCGCAAGATCGCCCTGCAGTGCAGCGTGCGCGAGGACGCGGTGATCCCGGCCTATGATGCGGCGACCATCTACGAGGTGCCGATCCGCTACCACACCGAGGGGCTGGATGCCGGCGTTCTCAGAGCGCTCGGCCTCCCGCTGGGCCCGCCGCCCGACCTCGGTCCCTGGCACGAGATCGTCAACCGGGTGATGCGGCCCGAGGGCGAGGTCAAGGTCGCGGTGGTCGGCAAGTACACCGACCTCATGGACGCCTACAAGAGCCTGAACGAGGCCCTGATCCACGGTGGCATCGCCAACAATGTCAGGGTCGTGCTCGACTGGATCGACGCCGAGCACTTCGTTGCCGTCGACCACTCCGATCGGCTGCAGGGGGTCAACGCGATCCTGGTGCCGGGCGGCTTCGGCGAGCGCGGTGCCGAGGGCAAGATCGCGGCCGTCACCTACGCGCGCACCGAGGGGCTGCCGTTCCTCGGCATCTGCTTCGGCATGCAGCTCGCCTGTGTCGAGGCGGCGCGCAACCTCGCCGGCATAGGCGGCGCGAGCTCGACCGAGTTCGGGCCGTGCACGGATCCGATCGTCGGCCTGATGACCGAGTGGCAGCGCGGGGGCGATGTCGAGCTGCGCGGCAGCGAGAACGACCTCGGCGGCACCATGCGGCTCGGCGCCTATCCCTGCGACCTCGCGGCGGGCAGCCTGGTCCGGCGCATCTACGGCGTCGAGCGGATCATGGAGCGCCACCGGCACCGCTACGAGGTGAACACCGCCTACAAGGAGCGGCTCGAGGCCGCGGGCCTGTGGTTCTCCGGCATGTCGCCCGACGGCCGGCTGCCGGAGATCGTCGAGCTGCCGGGCCACCCCTGGTTCGTGGCCGTGCAGTTCCACCCGGAGCTGCGCTCGCAGCCGATGCGCCCGCACCCGCTCTTCGCCGATTTCATCCGCGCCGCGCGCGACCAGTCGATCCTGGTCTGAATCAAGAGGGGCTAGCCATGCAGGACGTCGAAGTCGGTCGGGTGGTCATCGGGCAAGAGCGGCCCTTGGCGCTGATCGCCGGGCCGTGCGCCATCGAGAGTCGCGATCATGCGCTGATGATGGCCGAGCGTCTGGTCGAGATCACGGGCCGGCTGAACCTGCCCTTCGTCTTCAAGAGCTCGTTCGACAAGGCCAACCGGACGAGCGCCTCGAGCGCCCGCGGTGTCGGGCTCGCCGAAGGCATCGCCATCCTGGGCGAGGTCAAGGCCCGCTTCGGCTGCCCGGTGCTGACCGACATCCACGATGCCGGCCAGTGCCAGCCTGTCGCCGAGGTGGTCGACATCCTGCAGATTCCCGCCTTCCTCTGCCGGCAGACCGACATCCTCGAGGCGGCCGCCCGGACGGGTGCCGTGGTCAACGTCAAGAAGGGCCAGTTCCTCGCCCCCTGGGACATGAAGAATGTCACGGCCAAGCTCGAGCAGTTCGGGGCGAAGCGCGTCCTGGTCACCGAGCGGGGGGCGTCCTTCGGCTACAACACGCTGGTCTCCGACATGCGGGCCTTGCCGGAGCTTGCCGCGACAGGCTGGCCCGTCGTCTTCGATGCGACGCATTCGGTGCAGCAGCCGGGCGGGCAGGGCGGGACCAGCGGCGGGCAGCGGCAGTTCGTGCCGGTCCTGGCGCGGGCGGCGGTCGCGATCGGCGTCGCCGCTGTGTTCATCGAGACGCACGACCACCCCGAAAGGGCGCTCAGCGACGGCCCCAACATGGTGCCGCTCGACAAGCTTGCGGCATTGCTCGAAGACCTGATGGCCTTCGACGCCTTGGCCAAGTCGCGGCCAATCCTGATCTTGGAGTGATGGGGATCATGCACGAAACCGGGATCGTCAGCATTCGCGGCCGGCAGATCATGGACAGCCGCGGCAACCCGACCGTCGAGGTCGATATCGGCCTCGAATGCGGCGCGGTCGGCCGGGCGGCCGTGCCGTCCGGCGCCTCGACCGGCACGAGGGAGGCGCTCGAGCTGCGCGACGGCGACCAGAGCCGCTACTTCGGCAAGGAGGTGCTGCGCGCCGTCGATGCCGTCAACGGCGAGATCACCGACGCGATCCTCGGCATGGACGGCACGGACCAGATCGCCATCGACCGGGCGATGGTCGAGCTCGACGGGACCGACAACAAGGGGCGCCTGGGGGCCAATGCCATCCTGGGCGTCAGCCTCGCCGTCGCCAAGGCGGCGGCCGTGGCCTCGGGCCTGCCGCTCTATCGCTATCTCGGCGGGGTGGGTGCGCGCGTCCTGCCGGTGCCGATGATGAACGTCATCAATGGCGGGGCGCATGCCGACAACCCGATCGACATCCAGGAATTCATGATCATGCCGGTGGGCGCGCCCAGCTTCGGCGAGGCGCTCCGCATGGGGACGGAGATCTTCCACAGCCTGAAGAAGGCGCTCAAGGACGCCGGCCACAACACCAATGTCGGCGACGAGGGCGGCTTCGCACCCGACCTGCCGAGCGCCGAGGCGGCCCTGGGCTTCCTCGAGAAGGCGGTCGCCGCGGCCGGCTACCGGCTCGGCGACGACGTCGTCCTCGCCCTCGACTGCGCCGCCAGCGAGTTCTACGTCGACGGCCAGTACGACATGGCGGGCGAGGGCCGGAAGGTCGATGCGGCCGGCATGGTCGATTTCATCGAGGGCCTCTGCGCGAAATTCCCGATCCGCTCGGTCGAGGATGGCCTCGCCGAGGGCGACTGGGCGGGCTGGAAGCTGCTCACCGACCGTCTCGGAGCGAAGGTCCAGATCGTCGGCGACGACATCTTCGTGACCAATCCATCGATCCTCGCCGAGGGGATCGAGAAGGGTGTGGCCAATGCCATCCTGGTCAAGGTCAACCAGATCGGCTCCCTGACCGAGACCCTGGATTGCGTGCGGCTGGCGGCGGCCAACCGGTACCGGGCGGTTATGTCGCACCGTTCGGGCGAGACCGAGGATGCGACGATCGCCGACCTCGCGGTCGCCACCAATTGCGGCCAGATCAAGACCGGCTCGCTCTCCCGCTCCGACCGGCTGGCGAAGTACAACCAGCTCCTGCGCATCGAGGAGGAGCTGGCCGGGGCCGCGATCTACGCCGGCAACCGGGCATTTTGAGCGGCGAGGAGCGCGGCTTGACGGTCGACGGCCTCGCCTATCGGGTCTACCGGCTGCGCAAGCAGGCGGTGCGGCATTGGCTGGGCGTCGCCCTCGTCCTCGTGCTCGCGTATTTCGCCTATCATTCGATCCATGGCAGCCGCGGCCTCTTCGCCTGGATCGATCGCCAGCACGAGCTGGAGACGAAGCATCTCGAGCTCGCCGATATCCGCGCCGAGCGGCAATGGCTCGAGCAGCGCGTGACCGAGCTCGGCCCCGATCACCTGGCCCCGGACCTGCTCGAGGAGACGCTGCTCGGCCTGGGATTCGTCCACAAGGACGAGGTCGTGATCTTCGACCAGCCGCCGCCGCAATAGGCCGGCGCGCATTGAAATCACTCCTGCATGGGCTGCATGCATCGCGACCGGCTGGCGGAACCGTCGCACTCCGCTATAGTTGGCCTATTGGCTGCACGAGCAACGCAATCGGGAGGGCCGTCGACCCATGAACGCGACCAGTAGCAGTGCCAAGCAGGCGGCCCGCCGGGGCAGCAAGAAGGCCGCCGGCGATAACGGGCAATGGCTCGAGTTCTACCGCGAGATGCTGTTGATTCGCCGGTTCGAGGAGAAGGCCGGCCAGCTCTACGGCATGGGGCTGATCGGCGGCTTCTGCCACCTCTATATCGGCCAGGAGGCGGTGGCGGTCGGCATCCAGCATGCGCTCTCCGACGTGGATTCCGTCATCACCGGCTACCGCGATCACGGCCACATGCTGGTTTGCGGCATGGACCCGCGCAACGTCATGGCCGAGCTCACCGGCCGGGCCACGGGCTACTCGAAGGGCAAGGGCGGCTCGATGCACATGTTCGCCAAGGACAAGCGGTTCTATGGCGGGCACGGCATCGTCGGCGGCCAGGTGCCGCTCGGCACGGGCATCGCCTTCGCCCACAAGTATCGCGAGGATGGCGGGCTGTGCGCCGCCTACATGGGCGACGGTGCGACCAACCAGGGCCAGGTCTACGAGAGCTTCAACATGGCGGCCCTGTGGAAGCTGCCGGTGCTCTACGTGATCGAGAACAACCGCTACGGCATGGGCACCTCGCAGGCCCGCGCCTCGGCCGGCCTGCGGCTGTGTGATCGTGGCGCCGCCTATGGCATTCCGGGCGAGCAGGTCGACGGCATGGATGTCGTGGCGGTGCACGAGAAGGCCAAGGAGGTGGTCGCCCACATCCGCGCCGGCGAGGGTCCGTACATCCTGGAAGCGATGACTTACCGCTATCGCGGTCATTCGATGTCGGATCCGGCGAAGTACCGCAAGAAGGAGGAGGTCCAGGAGTATCGCGAGCATCACGACCCGATCGAGACGCTGCGCCAGCGGATCATCGAGGCCAAGCTCGCGGCCGAGGACGATCTGAAGGCCATGGA
This sequence comes from uncultured Geminicoccaceae bacterium, assembly GCA_964393275.1. Taxonomy (GTDB): domain Bacteria; phylum Pseudomonadota; class Alphaproteobacteria; order Geminicoccales; family Geminicoccaceae; genus SLRI01. The sequence goes on from CAYMTA010000014.1 coordinate 38,983, forward strand.
CAAGGAGGTCCGCGACATCGTCAACGAGTCGGCCCGCTTCGCCCAGGACAGCCCGGAGCCCGATCCCTCGGAGCTGTGGACCGATGTCCTGATCGAGGCCGAGGTCGCCACCGTTTGACCCGCGCCTCCCCCTTGACCTGCGTCCGCCTCTGGCGGCCATTCATCGAATGATCCGGGAAAGCTGAAACCAATGCCCACGGAAATCCTGATGCCGGCGCTCTCGCCGACCATGACCGAAGGCAACCTCGCCCGCTGGCTGAAGAAGGTGGGCGACAGTATTGCATCCGGCGATGTCATCGCCGAGATCGAGACCGACAAGGCGACGATGGAGGTCGAGGCGGTCGACGAGGGCACGCTCGGCAGGATCCTGGTCGAGGAGGGCAGCGAGGGCGTGCCGGTCAACACGCCGATCGCGCTCCTGCTCGGCGACGGCGAGGACAAGTCGGCGCTCGATGGCTACGCAGCGGGTGGCAATGGTGCTGCCGAGGCCGCCGCCGAGGAGGAGCCGGCCGGCAAGGCGAAGGCCGAGCCCCAGCCCAGGCGGCAGGAGGGGCCGAGGCAGGCCTTGCCGTCAGAGCCCGTGCAGCCGGAGGAGCCCGAGGTTCCGGCCGGCACCGAGATGGTCAAGACGACCGTGCGCGAGGCCTTGCGCGACGCCATGGCCGAGGAGATGCGCCGCAACGGCGACGTCTTCCTGATGGGCGAGGAGGTCGCCGAGTATCAGGGCGCCTACAAGATCAGCCAGGGCCTGCTCGAGGAGTTCGGCCCGAGGCGGGTGATCGACACGCCGATCACGGAGTACGGCTTCACCGGCCTCGGCGTCGGTGCCGCCATGGCCGGCCTCAAGCCGATCGTCGAGTTCATGACCTGGAACTTCGCCATGCAGGCGATCGACCACATCATCAACTCGGCCGCCAAGACGCTCTACATGGCCGGCGGCGAGATGGGCAGCCCGATCGTGTTTCGCGGGCCCAATGGCGCCGCCGCCCGCGTCGCCGCCCAGCACAGCCAGGAATTCAGCTCCTGGTACAGCCACTGCCCGGGGCTCAAGGTCGTCTGCCCCTACAGCGCGGCCGACGCCAAGGGCCTCCTGAAGGCGGCGATCCGCGATCCCAACCCGGTGGTCTTCCTCGAGAACGAGATGCTCTACGGCCAGACCTTCGAGGTGCCGAAGCTCGACGATTTCGTCCTGCCGATCGGCAAGGCCAAGATCGTCCGCGCGGGCAGCGACGTCACCATCGTGTCGTTCTCGCTGATGATGACCAGAGCGCTCGAGGCCGCCGAGGCCTTGGCCGAGGAGGGCATCTCGGCCGAGGTCATCGATCTGCGGACCATTCGCCCGCTCGACCGGGCGACCGTGGTCAACTCCGTCAAGAAGACCAACCGGCTGGTCAGCCTCGAGGAAGGCTGGCCGCAGAGCGGCATCGGCTCGGAGCTCGCCGCGGTGATGATGGAGGACGCGTTCGACTATCTCGATGCGCCGGTCATCCGCGTCACCGGCAAGGACGTGCCGATGCCCTATGCCGCGAACCTGGAGCGGTTGGCGCTGCCGCAGACCCAGGACGTCATCGAGGCCGCCAGGGCCGTTTGCTACAAGAGCTAGAGCTCGCCGGGGAGGTCCACCATGCCAATCAAGATCCTGATGCCGGCGCTCTCGCCGACCATGACCGAGGGCAACCTCGCGAGCTGGCTGAAGAAGGAGGGTGACAGCATAGCTCCGGGCGATGTCATCGCCGAGATCGAGACCGACAAGGCGACGATGGAGGTCGAGGCCGTCGACGAGGGCAGGCTCGGCAAGATCGTCGTTCCGGCCGGCACCGAGGGCGTCGCCGTCAATGCCGTGATCGCCCTCCTGCTCGAGGAGGGCGAGGACGAGGCGGCGCTCGAGGGTGCGGTCGATGACGGCAATGGCAGCGGGGCCGCAAGGCCGGCGCCGGCCGAAGCTCCGAAGGCGGAGGCAGCGCCGGCCGCGAAGGCGCCCGCTCCGGCAGCGGACGGCGGGGCGGCCAAGGGCGGTGACGGCGGCCGCGTCTTTGCCAGCCCGCTGGCGAGGCGCATGGCCGAGAAGGCCGGGCTCGATCTGGCGGCGCTCGCCGGCAGCGGTCCGCGTGGCCGCATCATCAAGGTCGATATCGAGGCGGCGCTCGCCAAGGGTGTGGGCAAGGCCGCCCCGGCCGCGGCGAAGCCGGCGGCAGCACCTGCCGCCGCTCCGGCCCCGGCGGCGGCCGGCGCTCCCGACGCGCCGCACAAGGAGATCGTCCTCTCCAACATGCGCAAGGTGATCGCGCGCCGGCTGACGGAATCGAAGCAGCAGATCCCGCATTTCTACCTGACGGTCGACGTCGAGCTCGATGCGCTGCTCAAGCTCAGGAAGGATCTGAACGAGCGGCCGGGCGCCGACTACAAGCTCTCGGTCAACGACCTGGTCATCAAGGCCAGCGCCATCGCCATCCGGCAGAAGCCGGCGGTCAACTCGATCTGGGGCGGCGACAAGGTCTACGAGCTCATCGATATCGACGTGTCGGTGGCGGTCGCGATCGAGGGCGGCCTGATCACGCCGATCATCAGGAAGGCCGACCAGAAGGGGCTTGCCGCGATCTCCGCCGAGATGAAGGACCTCGCCGGGCGCGCCAAGGAGGGCAAGCTCGCGCCGCATGAGTTCCAGGGCGGCGGATTCACGCTCTCCAACCTCGGCATGTTCGGCATCAAGGAGTTCGCCGCGGTCATCAACCCGCCCCAGGCCTGCATCCTGGCCGTCGGTGCCGGCGAGCCGCGGCCGGTGGTCAAGAACGGGGCCTTGGCCATCGCCACGGTGATGAGCGCCACGCTGTCGGTCGATCACCGGGTGGTCGACGGGGCGCTCGGTGCCGAGTGGCTGCAGGCCTTCAAGAGGCTGGTGGAGGATCCGATCAGCCTGATGCTCTAGGGGACTGGCGGGAGCAGCCGGTCGAGCACGGGGCGATTCGTCGGGTCGAAGGGGTTGATCACGCGCAGGCCCTGGAGTACGGCGCCGTTTTGCATGTCCTCGCTCAGGAGGTGCGTGGCGCCGGCGCGCGTCGATGCGATCAGGATCACGGCATCCCAGAACTGCAGGCGATGCCGCGAGGCGAGCCGTGCCGCGTCGGCCATCAAGCGACGATCGGTCGAGGGCACGGTGATTGTCGGCGGCATCAGCTCGACCGCTTCCAGAGCGAGGTGGAGCAGGTCCGGCCGACGCCGACGGACGACCCACAGAAACTCGCCGAGAGCCTGCGCGGCGATGACAGCCGGGTAGGCGCCCGCAGCCTTCAGCAGCGCCTTGGCGCGCGCTCCCTTAATTCCGTCAGGTTCCAGATGAGCATAGATCAGGATGTTGGTGTCGAAGGCAGCCAACATCAGATGTCGACGTCGCCGTATTTGTCATCCTCCGTGATCTTGCCGACCCGGTAGCCGTCGCCCTTCCAGCGATCAAGATGAGCGCACCAACGCTCATAGGCCGCCCGCACCTCGGGATCGTCCAGCCGGCTTGCCGGCCTTGGGCTCAGTTGGGCGACAGGCTTGCCCTGACGGGTGATCACGATGGTCTCGCCGGCCTCGACATCCTTGATCAGGCGAGAGAATTGCTGGTTGGCATCACGGATGGAGACGGTGCGCATCGTGGAACCTCGCCGAACCTCGTTGTAGAGCAATGCTCCATATTGCGTCGGCCTGCCGGTTGACAAGTCGGGGGAACCCGCCACAACCAAGCACAGCGCCGCATTGACCAAGCTTGGGAGCAACGCCATGGCCGAGACCTCATTCGACGTCGTCGTCGTCGGCGGGGGGCCGGGCGGCTACGTCGCCGCCATTCGGGCCGCCCAGCTCGGCCTGAGGACGGCCGTGGTCGAGCGCGAGCATCTGGGCGGCATCTGCCTCAACTGGGGCTGCATCCCGACCAAGGCGCTGCTGCGCTCGGCGGAGGTCTACGATTATTTCGGCCATGCCGATTCGTTCGGGCTTTCGGTCGAGAAGTTCGGCTTCGACCTTCCCAAGGTGGTCAAGCGGTCGCGCGGCATCGCCGGCCAGCTCAGCAAGGGCGTGGCGCATCTCTTGAAGAAGAACAAGGTGACCGTCTTCGACGGCGCCGGAGCGCTCGCCGGCAAGGGCAAGCTCGCGGTCAAGGCGACCAAGGGCGACGACGTCACGCTGGACGCCAAGCACATCATCCTCGCCACCGGTGCCCGCGCTCGCCAGCTTCCCGGGCTCGAGAGCGACGGCAAGCTGGTCTGGAGCTACAAGGAGGCGATGGTTCCGGACGTCATGCCGAAGTCGCTCCTGGTGGTCGGCAGCGGGGCGATCGGCATCGAGTTCGCGAGCTTCTTCCGCTCGATGGGGGCCGAGGTGACGGTGGTCGAGGTGCTCGACCGGGTGCTGCCGGTCGAGGACGCGGAGATCTCGGCCTTCGCCCAGAAGCGGTTCGAGAAGCGCGGCATCAAGATAGTGACCGGTGCCCAGGTGAAGGCGCTGAAGAAGGGCCAGGACAGCGTCACGGCCACCATCGAGGCCGGCGGCAAGAGCCAGGAGCAGACCTTCGATCGGGTGATCATGGCGGTCGGCATCGTCGGCAATGTGGAGAATCTCGGGCTCGAGAAGACCGGGGTGAAGGTGGACCGGGCGCATATCGTCATCGACGAGTGGTGCCGCACCGGCGAGCCCGGAGTCTACGCCATCGGCGACGTGGCCGGCCCGCCTTGGCTCGCGCACAAGGCGAGCCACGAGGGGGTGATGTGCGTCGAGCGGATCGCCGGCGTGAAGGGCCTGCACCCGATGGATGTGACCAAGATTCCGGGCTGCACCTACTGCAACCCGCAGGTGGCCTCGGTCGGCTTGACCGAGGCGGTGGCCAAGGAGAAGGGCCACAAGGTCAAGGTCGGCAGGTTCCCGTTCATCGGCAACGGCAAGGCGATCGCGCTCGGCGAGCCCGAGGGGCTGGTGAAGACCGTGTTCGATGCCGAGACCGGCGAGCTCCTGGGCGCCCACATGATCGGTGCCGAGGTGACCGAGCTGATCCAGGGCTACGTCATCGCCCGGCAGGTCGAGGCGACCGAGCTCGACCTGATGCACACCATCTTCCCGCACCCGACCCTCTCGGAGATGATGCACGAGTCGGTGCTTGACGCCTATGGTCGGGCCATCCACTTCTGAATCGTCGAGAAATGGCTAGGATATCATGGCGACTGTCACGCTGACGCGGCCGATCACCCGCAAGCCTGCCTGGATCAGGGTGAAGGCACCGACCTCCACGAGCTACCACGAGACCAGGAAGCTGATGCGCGACAAGCGCCTGCACACGGTCTGCGAGGAGGCGGCCTGCCCGAACATCGGCGAGTGCTGGACGCAGAAGCACGCGACCGTGATGATCCTGGGCGACACCTGCACGCGCGCCTGCGCCTTCTGCAACGTCAAGACCGGCCTGCCGCGGGCGGTCGATCCGGAGGAGCCGGCGCATCTGGCCGAGGTCGTCCTGACCATGGGCCTCAGGCACGTGGTCATCACCTCGGTCGATCGCGACGACCTGCCGGACGGCGGCGCCTTTCAGTTCGTGCGCTGCATCGAGGCGATCCGGGCGGCTTCGCCCCTGACCACGATCGAGATCCTCACACCGGATTTCCTGCGCAAGCCCGGTGCGGTCGAGAAGGTCGTGGCGGCGCGGCCCGACGTCTACAACCACAATCTCGAGACCGTGCCCCGGCTCTACCGCACGGTGCGGCCCGGCGCCCGCTACTTCCATTCGCTGCGCCTGCTGCAGAAGGTCAAGGAGCAGGACCCCGGAATCTTCACCAAGTCCGGCATCATGGTCGGGCTCGGCGAGGAGAAGCGCGAGATCCTCCAGGTGATGGACGACATGCGCTCGGCCGAGGTCGATTTCCTGACCGTCGGCCAGTATTTGCAGCCGACGCCGCGCCACCACGAGGTGGTGCGCTTCGTGCCGCCGGAGGAGTTTTCGGGGGTCGAGCGGTCGGCGCGCGCCAAGGGGTTTCTCATGGTGTCGGCCAGTCCCCTGACCCGCTCCTCGCATCACGCGGGTGCCGATTTCGAGCGCCTGCGCGAGGCGCGCCGGGCCCGTGAAGCCGCCTGACGACTGAAGCCAGGCCGCAGCCATGCCGACCCACTCCGAGCAGCGCCATCTGCCCTACGCGCCCGAGCAGCTCTATGAGCTGGTCGCAGGCGTCGAGCGCTATCCCGAGTTCCTGCCGTGGTGCAAGGCGGCGCGCATCAATCGGCGCGAAGGGGATGTCTTCTGGGCGGATATGGTCATCGCCTTCAAGGTCTTCCGCGAGCGTTTCACTTCGAAGGTGACCCTGATCCCGAAGACGGGTGTCGACGTCGAGTATATCGACGGGCCGTTCCGCTATCTCACCAATCACTGGCGTTTCCTGCCGGCGCCCGACGGCGGCTGCACCGTCGATTTCTACGTCGATTTCGAGTTTCGCTCGAAGATCCTGCAGCGGCTGATCGGCCTGCTCTTCGACCAGGCGGTGCACCGCATGGTGTCGGCGTTCGAGGCCCGTGCCGCCCAGCTCTACGGCAAGGGGCAGGTGGGCGGCGAGCGGCTGGGACCGGCCGTCCACTCCGCCGGCTGACCGCTTTCAGCGGGTCGCCTCGGACTCGAGCATGGCCAGGGCCCGGTAGAGGGTCGCCACGCGCACCGCGCGCCGGTCGCCTGGAAAGACATGGTGCTCGAGCAGCGGCGGCGCGCCTCGGCGTTGCGCCGCGAGATGGACGAGGCCCAGGGGCTTGGTTTCCGTGGCGCCACCGGGGCCGGCGATGCCGGTGACGGCGATGGCCAGATCGGCGGGGGAGCGGGCGAGGGCGCCGGCGGCCATCTCCGCGGCGGTCTCGGCGGAGACGGCGCCGTGGCGCTCGAGCGTTCCGGCGGCGACGCCGAGCAGCTCCATCTTGGCGGTGTTGGAGTAGGTGACGAAGCCGCGCTCGACCACGTCGGAGGAGCCGGCGATCTCGGTCAGGCAGGCGGCGATCAGCCCGCCGGTGCAGCTTTCCGCCGTGGCGAGCATGAGGCCCTGGCTTCGGCAGAGGTCGAGCAGGCGGGCGGCCGCGTCGAGCGTCTCGTCCGGCAAGGCGGATGTCATGCGGGAAAGCTCAAGCTGACGGTGGCCTGGGCGGCGAGGCCCTCCTCGCGACCGCAGAAGCCGAGGCGCTCGGTGGTCGTCGCCTTGACGCTGACCCGGCTCGGGTCGAGCGCAAGGAGCGCCGCGAGGCTGGCGCGCAGGGTCTCGCGGTGCGGGCCGATCTTCGGCCGCTCGCCGATGATGGTGAGATCGACATGCTCGATCCGGCCATCCCGGGCCTGCACGAGAGCCGCCGCGTGGGCCAGGAAGCGGGCGCTAGCCACGTCCCGCCAGCGTGGGTCGGATGGCGGGAAATGGCTGCCGATGTCACCCTCCGCGATGCCGCCCAAAAGTGCGTCGGTGATGGCATGAAGCGCCACGTCGGCGTCGGAGTGGCCGGCGAGGCCGCGCTCGTGCGGCAGGGCGATGCCGCAGAGCACCAAGGGGCGACCCTCGGCGAAGGCGTGCACGTCGAAGCCGGAGGCGCTGATCCAGCGGCGCGGCCTCTGGGCGAGGACCCTTTCGGCGCGGGCGAGGTCGGCCTCGGTCGTCACCTTGAAGTTCGCCTCGTCGCCCGCAACCGCCAGCACCGGCACGCCGTCCAGGGCGACGACGCCGGCATCGTCGGTGCAGTCACGGTCGGCATGGCGGCGATGGGCCTCGAGCAGCGTGACGAAGTCGAAGCCCTGCGGGGTCTGCGCCCGGCCGAGGCCATCCCTCGGCACCTCGGCTCTGACCATGCCGCCCTCGCCGACCTGCTTCAGCGTGTCGACGATGGGCAGCACCGGCAGCACTGCCCGATCCGTGGCGAGGGCTTCACGAACCCGGCCGATCAGGGTGGGCGTGGCGAAGGGCCGGGCGGCATCGTGGACCAGGACCTGCGCCGGCGGCCGCGCCGCCAGGGCCTCGAGGCCGAGCCGCACGCTGGCCTGCCGCGTGTCGCCGCCGATCACCGGCGGCGGCAGCTCGAGCCCCTGTGTCGCAGCCGCGTAAAGAGCCTCCTGGCCGGCACCGATCACGATCCGGATCTGCCGCAAATCCGGGCAGGCGCCGAGGCCATCCAGGGTGCGCCGCAGCATCGGCTGGCCGGCGAGGTCGCGGTATTGCTTGGGCAGCGCGCCCCCGAGCCTGGAGCCGCTGCCCGCGGCCATGACCAGCGCCACGCACTCCATCAGCCTTCGCCCGCTCCGCCAACCGTCGAGGCGTGCAGCCTAGCAGGCTGATCGGTGCTCGGGAACATTGTGCGCTCGCACAGGATTCGGTAAATCGTGCCATGTGGATAGGCAGATCCGGCGGTTTGCACAAAATTTGGTCATTTTTGGGATGCGCGGATACGGACCCTGACGGGCGGCATGGTGACACCAGGCTCGGCGATCCTGCCCTCGGTCGTGCTCGACAACCTGCCGAGCCCGGTGCTGGTGCTGGCCGGGCGGGCGCTGGTCTTCGCCAACCCCGCGGCCGAGCAGCTCTTCTCGCTCGGGCGCTCGGTCCTGCTCGGCCGGCCGCTCGATGATCTCCTGGCACCGCACAGCACGCTCCTGGCCCTGATCGGGCAGCTCGAGGCCGGCGCCGGCTCGATCTCGGAATATGGCATAGAGATTGCTTTGCAACGGGGCGTGGCGGTGACGGTCGATGCCCACATCACGCCCATCCCGGAGGCGGAGGATCATATCCTGCTCGTGCTTCACCCCTGCTCCATGGCGGAGCGGCTCGATCGGGGCTCTTCGGGTCGCGGCACCGGCCGGTCGATCGCCGGCCTGGCCCAGACCCTGGCGCACGAGGTCAAGAACCCGCTTTCGGGCATCCGCGGCGCCGCCCAGCTTCTCGCACCCTCGCTCGACGAGGAGGACCGCTCGCTGGTCCAGCTCATCTGCGACGAGACCGACCGGATCTGCGCCCTGGTCGACCGGATGGATGCGTTCAGCGAGCCGGGCCGCATCGATCGCCGACCGGTCAACATCCACCTCGTCCTCGAGCATGTGCGGCGGCTGGCGCAGAACGGCTTCGGCCGGCATCTGCGCATCGTCGAGCTCTACGACCCGTCCCTGCCCGACGTCGAGGGCGACCGCGACCAGCTCATCCAGGTCTTTCTCAATCTGGTCAAGAACGCTGCCGAGGCGACTCCCACCGAGGGTGGCCAGATCACGCTCTCCACCCATTACCACCATGGCTTTCGCATGAGCGTCGGGGCGGCCGGCGAGCGGCTGGAGCTGCCGATCACGGTCGAGGTGCGCGACACCGGGCCGGGCGTCGCGAGCGACATGGTCGATCACCTGTTCCAGCCCTTCGTCACGACCAAGGCCAAGGGCAGCGGGCTCGGTCTCTCGCTCGTGGCGAAGATCGTCGGCGAGCACGGCGGGCTCGTCTCCTATGCACGCGGCCAGCCGGGCTCGATCTTCAAGGTCCGCCTGCCTACGGCGCGCTGACGGGCGGCGCCCATGATTTTGGGAGCGAGGTCAAGATGAGCGGGGAGACGGTGCTGATCGCGGAGGACGACGCGGCCATCCGCACGGTCGTCTCGCGAGCGCTCTCTCGCCAAGGGTACCACGTCCAGGCGACCAGCGTCGCGGTGACGCTCTGGCGCTGGATCGCCGCGGGCGAAGGCGATGTCGTGATCACCGATGTCGGGCTGCCCGACGAGAACAGCCTCGACCTTCTGCCGCGGATCAAGCAGGTGCGGCCGGAGCTGCCGATCATCGTCATGAGCGCCCGCAACACCCTGCTCACGGCGATCAGGGCGACCGAACGCGGCGCCTTCGACTATTTGCCCAAGCCTTTCGATCTGAGCAATCTTTTGGCCACCGTGCAGCGCTCCCTGGAGCGCCGTGCGAGCGGGACCCCCGGCGCCCAGGAGCCGGCCCTCCACGAGGAGCAGCTGCCGATCATCGGCCGGGCACCGGCGATGCAGGAGATCTACCGGATCATCGCCCGCCTCGCCGCGACCGACCTCACCGTGCTGGTCTCCGGCGAATCGGGCACCGGCAAGGAGCTGGTCGCCAGGGCGCTCCATGATTTCGGCAAGCGGCGGGACGGGCCGTTCGTCGCCGTCAACATGGCGGCCATCCCGCGCGAGCTGATCGAGAGCGAGCTCTTCGGCCACGAGAAGGGGGCCTTCACCGGCGCCGGTGCCCGCCGCCTCGGGCGTTTCGAGCAGGCGGAGGGAGGGACGCTCTTCCTCGACGAGATCGGCGACATGCCGATCGAGGCGCAGACCCGGCTGCTCCGGGTCCTGCAGCAGGGCGAGTTCATTCCGGTGGGTGGCAGCACGCCGATCCGGGCCCACGTCCGGATCGTCGCGGCGAGCCACCGCGACCTCAGGCAGATGGTGGGCCAGGGCCTGTTTCGCGAGGACCTGTTCTATCGGCTGAATGTCGTGCCGCTTCGCCTGCCGGCGCTGCGCGAGCGGGCCGAGGACGTGCCGGCCCTGGTCCAGCATTTCCTCGGCAAGGCCCATGGCGAGGGCCTGCCGGTCAAGACGATCGATCCCCTGGCCATGCGCCGGCTCAAGGAGCACGACTGGCCGGGCAACGTCCGCGAGCTCGAGAACCTGGTTCGCCGGCTGGCCGTGCTCTACAGCGAGGAGATCATCGGCGAGAGCGTCATCCAGGGCGAGCTCCAGGACAGCCAGAAGCCGATGGCGGGCGAGCCGATCGCCCTCACCCTGGCCGATGCCGTCGAGCGCCAGATCGACCGCTATTTCGCGGCGCAGGAGGGCGAGCTGCCGCCGGCCGGCGTCTATGCCCGCCTGCTCGGGGATTTCGAGCGGCCGCTGATCATCCGGACCCTCAAGGCGACCGGGGGCAACCAATTGCGGGCCGCCGACATCCTGGGCTTGAACCGCAACACGCTTCGCAAGAAGATGCGGGACCTGGACATCCATTTCGTGCGCAGCCCCTGACCCCGCCCCTCGGCCCGGCGACCTCCGGGCGGGTCCGCACCCGGAGCCTCTTGGACACACCCTCCTCATCGACCTTCGGCAATCTGCTGGCAGGGCTGCGCGGCAAGGAAGCGTCGTTGCCCGACCGGCTGCGCCGCTTCGATCTCGAGCGCAAGCTGGCGCTGCTGCTGTCGATCCTCGCCGTCGTCTCGGGCATCGCCACCTATGTCGTGATCTCGACGGCCCCGCCCTATGGGCGAAGCGTGCAGACGGTCGTCCTGCTGCTCAACATCGATCTCATCCTGCTCCTGCTGCTCGGCTTGATCATCGGCCGGCGGCTGGTCATGCTGGTCCTGCAGCATCGGCAGGGCCGCGCCGGCTCCAAGCTGCACGGCCGGCTGGTCGCCCTCTTCGCGGTGGTCGCCGTGGCGCCCGCGATCATCGTCTCGGTGTTCTCCGTGCTGTTCTTGAGCTCGGGCCTGGAGGCCTGGTTCGGCGACCGGATCAGGGTGGCGCTCGACACGTCGATGAACGTCGCCGAGGCCTATCTCGAGGAGCACAAGGAGAACATCCGCGCCGATGCCCTGGCGATGGCCGCCGACCTCAACCGCGAGGCCCCCTATCTCCTCGGCGATCCGGTCCGGCTGCAGCAGTTCGTCGCGGGCCAGGCCGCTGTCCGCTCGCTCACCGAGGCCATCGTCTTCGACCGCCTCGGCAACGTCCTCGCCCGCACCGGCCTCAGCTTCGGCCTCGAGATGGAGTATCTGCCGCCCGGTGCGCTGACCCGGGCGGAGTCCGGCGAGGTCGTCACCGTCACCTCGTCGGCCGACGACCGGGTCAGGGCCCTGGTCCAGCTCTTCGGCTTCGGCGACGCCTATCTCTTCGTCGGCCGCTTCGTCGATGCCGAGGTGCTGGGCTTCATGCAGCGGACGCAGAGCGTGGTGCGCGAGTACCAGCAGCTCTCGACCGAGCGCCGCGGCATCCAGATCACCTCCGCCATCCTCTTCGGCCTCGTGGCATTGCTCCTGCTCTTCGCCGCCGTCTGGACCGGCATGGCGGTCGCCGACCGGATCGTGGCGCCGATCGGCCAGCTCATCGGCGCCGCCGACCGGGTGCGCACCGGCGACCTTCTGGCGCGGGTGCCCGAGGGTGCGAGCGACGACGAGATCGGCGTGCTCAGCCGCGCCTTCAACCGCATGGCGACGCAGTTGCACAGCCAGCGTCGCGAGCTGATCGACGCCAACCACCAGCTCGATGCGCGTCGCCGGTTCACGGAAGCGGTGCTCGCCGGCGTCACCGCTGGCGTCATCGGTCTCGACGCCCAGCGGCGTATCGTCCTGCCGAACCGGGCCGCCAGCCAGTTCCTCGCCTCGTCCGCCGACGGCGAGATCGCCGGCGTGGACGTCAAGGACGCCCTGCCGGAGACGCTGCCGCTGTTCGACCGGCCCGAGCTCCTGATCGGCCAGACGGTGCAGCAGCAGGTGACGGTGCATCAGGGCCTCGTCGAGTACACGCTCCTGGTCCGCCTCGCGGCCCAGCGCGAGGGCGACGAGATCGTGGGCTATGTCCTGACCTTCGACGACATCACCGAGCTTTTGAGCGCCCAGCGGCAGGCGGCCTGGGCGGAGGTGGCACGGCGCATCGCCCACGAGATCAAGAATCCGCTCACCCCCATCCAGCTCTCGGCGGAGCGCCTCGGCCGCAAGTTCGCGGGCCAGATCGACGAGGCCGACCGGTCGTCCTTCCATCGGGCGATCGACACGATCATCCGTCAGGTCGACGTCATCGGCCGGCTGATCCGCGAATTCTCGGCGTTCGCGCGGATGCCGAACGCCAGCATGCGGCCGGAACCCCTGGCGGAGCTCCTTTATCATGCGGTGGAGCTTCAGCAGAGCGCTCATCCGGAGCTGCGCCTGAAGGTCGATCTGGGCCAGTCGGCCGGCCTCTATCTCGATTGCGATGGCGAGAAGATCAGCCAGGCCCTGACCAATGTCCTGCAGAACGCAGTCCAGGCGATCGAGGAGGTGGCGGCGGCGGACGCGCCGGCTGGCGCAGGTAGCCCTCGGCCGGAGCGTGTGGTAGAGGTCACGGTGTTGCGCGGCGATCACGAGCTGGCCATCCTGGTTGCCGACAACGGCAGCGGCTTCCCGGCTGGCGAGCGGCACCGCTTTCTCGAGCCCTACGTGACCACGAAGGCCAAGGGCACGGGCTTGGGGCTTGCCATCGTGCACAAGATTATGGAGGAACATGCCGGCCGTGTGGAGCTCGACCGGAGCGAGCTCGGCGGTGCCTTGGTCAGGCTGGTGTTTCCGGCCGAGCGGATCGTCGAGGGCCGGCCGCGGCCAGTCGGCAATCGGGCATCTTGAGCGAGGGTCGGTCGGCCTTCTGCATGGAGACGGGCGAAGCGGATGAGCAAGGAAGTTCTGATCGTCGATGACGAGGCTGCGATTCGCGAGGTCGTCGCCGCGGTGCTCGAGGACGAAGGGTATGTGCCGCGCCAGGCCGCGACCAGCGACGAGGCGCTGCGCGAGGTGGCCCGCCGGCCGCCGGCCCTGCTCCTGCTCGACATCTGGCTCGAGGGCAGCCGCATGGACGGCGTGCAGATTCTCGACCAGGTGAGGGCGAGCTACCCGAGCCTGCCGGTTATCATGTTCAGCGGGCACGGGACCATCGAGACCGCCGTGGCGGCGATCAAGAAGGGGGCGCTCGATTTCATCGAGAAGCCGTTCAAGTCGGACCGGCTGCTCCATGCGGTCGAGCGGGCCATGGAGCTGAGCCGGCTCAGGCGCGAGAACGAGGAGCTGCGCGCCCGTGCCCAGAAGGTCGACCTGATCGGCAGCTCGCCGGTCATGGGCAAGCTGCGCGCCACCATCCAGAGGGTCGGGCCGACCGGCAGCCGGATCCTGATCTCCGGCCCCCCGGGCTCCGGCAAGGAGGTGGCGGCGCGGATGATCCACATGCAGTCGCGCCGTGCCGACGGGCCGTTCGTCGTCCTCAACTGCGCCGCTTTGGCGCCCGATCGGGTCGATGTCGAGCTCTTCGGCTGCGAGCCCGGCTGGCTCGCGCCGGACCAGCCCCGGGTGATCGGGCTTCTGGAGCGGGCCGATGGCGGCACGCTCCTGCTCGACGAGGTCGCCGACATGCCGCTCGACACCCAGGGCAAGGTGCTGCGGGCGCTGCAGGAGCGGAGCTTCACCCGGCCCGGCGGCAACAACCGCCGGGAGGTCGACGTCCGCGTCATCGCCACCACCAACCGCGACCTGCAGGCGGAGATGAGCGCCGGCCGGTTTCGCGAGGACCTCTACTACCGGATCAACGTGGTGCCGGTGGAGCTGCCTGCCCTGGCCGAGCATCGGACCGACATTCCGGAGCTGGCCCGCCACTTCATGGAGATCTCCGCCGCCGAATCCGGCCTGCAGCCGCACGCGATCGCCGACGACGCGATGGCCGTGCTGCAGACCGCCGACTGGCCGGGCGACATCCGCCAGTTGCGGAACACGATCGAATGGATGCTGATCATGGCCGGCGAGACGAAGGCGCCGATCGACATCAGCGGCCTGCCGCCCGAGCTGACCGACAGCGCCGCCAAGGGCATGGATCCCAGGGCCAATGGCGAGTTCGTCTCGATGCCGCTGCGCGAGGCGCGCGAGCGGTTCGAGCGCACCTATCTGCAGGCGCAGTTGCAGCGCTTCGGCGGCAACATCTCGCGCACCGCCAATTTCGTCGGCATGGAACGGTCGGCGCTGCATCGCAAGCTGAAGACCCTTGGCCTCCACAGCGACGACTGACCGAGGCCGCGGGGCAGCCGGCAGGGACAGGGACAGGGCCGCGGAATGAAGGTGATCGTCGCCGGGGCCGGCCTCGTCGGCTTCAACATCGCGCGTTATCTGGCGGCCGCCGGCAACGACGTGGTGATCATCGACCAGCGGCCGGAGCTGGTCCGCAAGATCGGCGACAGCCTCGATATCCAGGCGATGGTCGGCCACGCCTCGCATCCCTCGACGCTCGAGCATGCAGGGGCCGCCGATGCCGACATGCTCATCGCGGTGACGCAGGCCGACGAGGTCAACATGGTGGCCTGCCAGGTGGCGCACACGCTCTTCAACGTGCCGACCAAGATCGCCCGCGTCCGTCAGCAGGACTACCTGCAGAGCCGCTGGCAGGACCTCTTCCGTCGCGACCATCTGCCGATCGACGTGGTGATCTCGCCGGAGCTCGAGGTGGCGCATGCCATAGCGCTCCGCCTCGAGGTGCCGGGGGCGCTCAACGTCGTGCCTTTCGCCGAGGATCGGGTGCGGCTCATAGCGCTCCGCTGCACCGAGGACACGCCGATCATCAACACGCCGCTGCGGCAGCTCACCTATCTTTTCCCCGACCTGCATCTCGTCATCGTCGGCGTGACCCGCGAGGACCAGTTCTTCATTCCCCATGCCGACGACCAGCTCCGCGTCGATGACGAGGTGCACGTCGTCGTCGAGACGGCGCACCTCGAGCGGGCGCTGCCGGCGTTCGGCTACGAGGAGCGGATGAGCGACCGCATCATCATCGTCGGCGGCGGCAATATCGGCCTCTTTCTCGCCAAGGAGCTCGAGGGCAGGTATCAGCATCTCTCGATCAAGGTGATCGAAAGCAATCCCGAGCGCGCCGAGCGGATCGCCGACGAGCTGAAGCGGAGCGTCGTGCTCTGCGGCGACGCCCGGGACAGGACGCTGCTCGACGAGGCCAATGTCAGGAGCGCCCAGGCGATCGTCACCGTGACCAACGATGACGAGGTCAACATCATGGCGGCCCTGCTCGGCAAGCGGCTGGGCTGCGAGCGGGCGCTGGCCCTGGTCAACAACAGCACCTACAACCTCGTGGTCCGGCTGATCGGCCTCGACGTGGCCATCAACCCGCGCGAGACGACGGTCTCCAGCATTCTCCAGCATGTCCGCCGCGGCCGGCTCAAGTCCGTGCACACCATCCGCGACGGCGAGGCCGAGATCTACGAGGCCGAGGCGCTCGAGACCTCGCCTCTGGTCGGCAAGCCGCTCAAGGATTTCAGGGCGGCGGGCGGGATGATCGTGGGTGCGATCATTCGCGACGACAAGGTCATCATGCCGCGGAGCGACACGGTGGTGCAGGCGCACGACCGGGTCGTGATGGTGGCGCGCAGCGACGTGGTGCGCAAGGTCGAGCAGCTCTTCGCCGTGCGGCTGGACTATTTCTGACGGAAGCTGGCCCGGCAATCGAGGAAAGGCACATCATGGCGCGGATCGCCTACGCAAACGGCCGCTATGTTTCGATCGGACAACCGGCGGTCACGCTCGAGGATCGGGGCTACCAGTTCGCCGATGGCGTCTACGAGGTGGTCAAGACGGTGAACGGCGAGCCGCGCGACCTCGATCGGCATCTCGATCGGCTCGAGCGCTCGCTCCAGGGCCTGCGCATCGCCATGCCGATGTCGAGGGCAGCGCTGCGCCGGGTCATCGCCGAGACGCTGCGGCGGAACGCCATCCGCCATGCCATCGTCTATATCCAGGTCAGCCGGGGCCAGGCGCCACGCAATCACGTCTTCCCGAGGAACGCGGTGCCGAGCCTCGTGGTCACCGTTCGCCGGGCACCTTTCCCCAAGCCCGCCGAGATCGAGGACGGGGTCGGCGTCATCACGCTCCCCGACCAGCGCTGGAAGCGCTGCGACATCAAGTCGATCAGCCTCCTGCCCAACGTGCTGGCGAAGCAGCAGGCGGCCGAGCAGGGGGCCCGCGAGGCCTGGCTCGTCGACGCCGACGGTCTCGTCACCGAGGGCAGCTCGGCCAATGCCTATATCGTCGACCAGTCCGGCACCATCGTCACCCGGCCGCTCGGGCCGGAAATCCTGGGTGGCATCACCCGGCAGAACCTGTTCGCCGCGGCGGCCGCCCTCGGCATCCCGATCGAGGAGCGGGCGTTCAGCGTCGAGGAGGCCCGGGCGGCGCGCGAGGCGTTCTTGACCAGCACGTCGAGCCTGGTCCTGCCGGTGACGCGGATCGACGGACGCAGCATCGGCAACGGCAAGCCGGGCTCGATCACCTGCCGGCTGCTCGACGCCTATGTCGAGGCGCAGGGCCTCGCCGACGTCATTTGATTGCCGCATCGGCAAAAAAACATCGAAACCGCGCTCTCTTGGGCTAGCAACGGCCGCGTCCCCACCCTAATCATGCGACATGTGTGTGTGTGACGCAGGTGAGCTTGACCATCCGTTCCGCCGATCGACATTCAGGGGGCTGGATGCTCGTGCAACCAAGAAAATGACAGAGGGACTCACTCGATGGCGGCCGAAAAGCAGCAAAATCTTCAAGACGTGTTCCTCAACCACGTCCGGAAGAACAAGATTCCCGTCACGGTCTTCCTGATCAACGGTGTCAAGCTGCAGGGTGTGATCAGCTCGTTCGACAATTTTTGCCTGCTCTTGCGGCGTGATGGGCATGTCCAGCTCGTCTACAAGCACGCGGTGTCGACCGTGATGCCGTCGGCGGCGGTCCGGCTCTACGACCCGGCGGCGGCCGACGAGGCTTCGCGCGAGCACGCTCGCGAGCACGCCAGCGAGCGGGGCTGAGGCGGCCATTCGGGTGGAGCCCGCTGGAGCCGAGCCTGTGCGACAGCGAGCGCTCGTCGTGCATCCTTATGTTGCCGGGCGCACCCAGCGCTCGCCGGCGATGCGGCTCGAGGAGGCCGTGGGGCTGGCCCTGGCCATCGACCTCGACGTGGTGGCGACCGAGCTCGCGCCGTTGCGCGACGTCCGCCCGTCGACCCTGCTCGGCGGCGGCAGGATCGAGGAGCTGAAGGCGCGGATCCTGGAGCTCGACGCCACGCTCGTCATCGTGGATGGCAGCCTCTCGCCCATTCAGCAGCGCAACCTCGAGCGCGCCTGGGATTGCAAGGTCATCGACCGCACCGGGCTGATCCTCGAGATCTTCGGCGAGCGGGCGCGGACCAAGGAGGGTGTGCTGCAGGTCGAGCTGGCGGCCCTGACCTACCAGCGCTCGCGCCTGGTGCGCTCCTGGACCCACCTCGAGCGGCAGCGTGGCGGCGCCGGCTTCCTGGGTGGTCCGGGCGAGCGCCAGATCGAGCTGGACCGGCGGCGGATCGACGACCGGATCACGGCGCTGAAGCGCGAGCTCGCGCAGGTGACCCGCACCCGTGGGCTGCACCGGGCCGCGCGGCAGCGCGTGCCCTATTCGATCGTCGCCCTGGTCGGCTACACCAATGCCGGCAAGTCGACCTTGTTCAACCGGCTGACCGGTGCGGACGTGCTGGCCGAGGACCAGCTCTTCGCCACGCTCGACCCGACCATGCGCCTGGTGCGCCTGCCCTCGGGCCGCCGGATCATTCTCTCCGACACGGTGGGCTTCATCACCGACCTGCCGACCTCGCTCGTCGCCGCGTTCCGGGCCACGCTCGAGGAGGTGCTCGAGGCCGACCTCCTGGTCCACGTGCGTGACATCAGCCACGCCGAGACCGAGGCGCAGGCCGACGACGTCCATCGCGTGCTCGACGAGCTCGGGGTGGGCGAGGCCGAGCGCGGCCGGCGCATGATCGAAGGCTGGAACAAGCTCGATCTCGCGGACGGCGAGGAGCGCCGACTGCTGCTGGAGCAGGCTTCGGGCCGCGCCGAGGTCGTGCCGTTCTCGGCGATCACCGGCGAGGGCCTCGACCACCTGCTGGCCCGCATCGAGGAGCGGCTCTCGGCCGAGGACCAGGTCGTCCACCTCGATCTCGATCATCGCCAGGGCGCGGTGATCTCCTGGCTCCACCAGCAGGGCAGGGTGCTCGACCGCACCGACGACGAGGGCGGCGTCCACCTCGCCGTGGCCCTGCCGAAGGCGGCGCTCGGCCAGCTCGAGCGGCGGCTCGCCGAGAAGGTCTGAATCCGCCCGGATGCCGGCTTGCCTTTCCGGTTGCTTCGGGGCAGCATGGCACGTGGCGCCCGTTCGTGGTGGTCGGGCCTCGAACCATGCAAGCGTTGGTTACCCCGAGGGAGAGCGGTATGACGACGTTGCGGCAGATCCTGGCAAGGAAGGGCAGCAAGGTCTGGAGCATCGAGCCAGACCAAACCGTGCTGGCGGCGCTCCAGCTGATGGCCGACGCCGAGATCGGCGCGCTCGTGGTCCTCGACGGCCGCAAGCCGGTCGGCATCTTCACCGAGCGCCACTACGCGCGCGAGGTCATCCTCAAGGGCCGGTCGTCGGCGGAGATGCTGGTGGGCGAGGTCATGCACACCGACTTCATTCGCGTCAGCCCCGATCAATCGGTCGAGGAATGCATGGCCATCATGACCGACAGCCGCCAGCGGCATCTTTTGGTCATGAACCGGGGACGGCTCCTCGGCCTCGTCTCGATCGGCGACCTCGTCAAGTCGATCATCGACGAGCAGGAGCATACGATCGCGCAACTGACCCAGTACGTCACGGGCGCTGCCTGAGGGGCGGACTCCTCGTCATCGGCCGCGACGGCGGCGGGATGAAGCGGCGCGCGCGGTTGCGGTTTGCCAAGCTGCGCCCGCCGCTATAGAAGGCAGGCCCATCCGCAGGCCCAGCTCCTTCGAGGACCAGAATGCTCATCTCACCGGCCTATGCCCAGGCGGCCGCACCGGGCGGCAGCGATTTCTTCGTGTCGCTGCTGCCGCTGGTGCTCATTTTCGCCGTCTTCTATTTCCTTCTCATTCGCCCGCAGCAGCGAAAGGTGAAGGAGCATCGCTCCCTCGTCGAAGCGTTGAAGCGGGGTGACCAGGTGCTCACTTCCGGCGGAATCTTCGGCAAGGTCACGAAGGTCGACGAGAACGTCGTCACGGTCGAGATCGCCAAGGAGGTGCAGGTGACCGTGCAGCGGTCGAGCATCGCCGATATCGTCAACAAGCCGAGGCCCGGTGGTACCGAGGGCGCCGCCGCCAACAACAATTCCGTCGGCGGCTTTCTCGGCAAGCTGTTCAAGAAGTAGCCTCGATGTCGTCGCTGCAGCCCTGGAAGATCTGGTCGGTGGTCGTCGTGCTTCTGGCGGCGCTCGTCGTTTCGATTCCCAATCTCTTCAACCGCGAGACGGTGGAGAGCTGGCCGGAGTTCATGCCGAAGGGCCAGATCAACCTCGGGCTCGATCTGCAGGGCGGATCGCATCTGCTCCTCGAGGTCGGCGTCGATGCGGTGATCGACGAGCGGCTCGAGGAGCTGGTCGGCGAGGTGCGCCTGGCGCTGCGGCGCGAGCGCATCGGCTATCGGGGCCTCGGTGTCCAGGACGGCATGGTCCGCTTCACGCTGACGGAGCCGGCGGACAGCAGCCGCGCCATGGAAGTGCTGAAGGAGATGAACCCGCTGCTGCCGTCGGCCGCCTTCGGCCTCGGCACCACGCGCGAGTTCACCGTGGTCGACGACGGCGGCGGTCGCCTCGCCATCGGCTTCAGCGAGGAAGGGCGGGCCGAGCGCGTGCGCTCGGCGGTCAACCAGTCGCTCGAGGTGGTGCGGCGCAGGATCGACGAGCTCGGCACCCGCGAGCCGACGATCCAGCGTCAGGGCGACGACCGGATCCTGGTGCAGGTGCCGGGCGAGCGCGATCCGACCAACATCAAGAACCTGCTGGGCCGCACCGCGCGCCTGACCTTCCAGATGGTCGACATGCAGGCGGACCTCGCCGCCGCCGAGGCCGGCAGGCTGCCGCCGGGCGACATGCTGCTGCCGTCGGCCGACCCGGACGATGGCCCCCGCGCCTGGGTGGTGCAGCGGCGCGTCGAGGTTTCGGGCGAGAATCTGGTCGACGCCCAGCCGAGCTTCCACGACAACCAGCCGGTCGTCAGCTTCCGCTTCGACAACGCGGGCGCGCGGCGGTTCGGCGCGATCACGCAGGAGCACACGGGCGATCTGTTCGCCATTGTGCTCGACGGCAAGGTCATCTCGGCACCGAGGATCCGCGAGCCCATTCTCGGCGGCTCGGGCGTCATATCCGGCAACTTCACGGTGGAAAGCGCCAACGAGCTGGCGATCCTACTGCGCGCCGGCGCGCTCCCGGCACCGCTCACCATCCTGGAGGAGCGCAGCGTCGGCCCCGATCTCGGCGCCGATTCGATCTCCGCGGGGCGCACCGCGAGCATCATCGGCGTCATCCTGGTGGCGGCCTTCATGGCGCTCTATTATGGCAGGTTCGGCGTCTTCGCCGACGTGGCGCTGGTTTGCAACATCGTCCTCATCCTGGCGGCCTTGACCCTTCTGGGCGCCACGCTCACGCTGCCCGGCATCGCCGGCATCGTCCTGACCGTCGGCATGGCGGTCGATTCCAATGTGCTGATCTTCGAGCGCATCATCGAGGAGGTCAGGGGCGGCCGCACCCCCTTGGCCGCGATCGAGACCGGCTTCAAGGAGGCGATGCGGACCATTGTCGACGCCAATCTGACGACGCTGATCGCCGCGATCCTGCTCTTCCAGTTCGGCTCCGGCCCAGTGAAGGGCTTTGCCGTGACCCTGTCGATCGGCATCCTGACGACCATGTTCACGGCGACCGTGGTCACCCGCCTGATCGTGCTTCTCTGGTACCGACGGGCGCGACCCGCGGTCCTGCCGCTCTAAGGCCATCCGTTCGATGCATTTCCGCCTCGTTCCCGACGTCACGCATATCCGCTTCATGCGCGTGCGCTACGTCGCCATGCTCATCTCGCTCACCCTGGCGCTCTTTTCCATTGCCTCCGTCTTCTATCCCGGGCTGAATTTCGGGATCGATTTCAAGGGCGGCATCCTCGTCGAGGTACGCACGCCCGGGCCCGCCGATCTCGGGCTGATGCGCAGCAGCCTCAACAAGCTCGGCGTCGGCGAGGTGGCCTTGCAGGAGTTCGGCGAGCCGACGGATGTGCTGATCCGCATCGCCCGGCAGGAGGGCGGGGAGGAGGCGCAGCAGGCAGCGGTCGCGAAGGTCCAGGCGGCGCTCAACGAGCTCGTCGACGGCCAGGTTTCCTACCGCCGAACCGAGTTCGTCGGACCCAAGGTGAGCGAGGAGCTGCTGCGCGACGGGGTGCTCGCCGTCGTGCTCGCCCTGGTGGCGGTGATGGTCTACATCTGGTTCAGGTTCGAATGGCAGTACGGGGTCGGGGCGATCGTTGCCCTTACCCATGACGTCGTGCTGACGATGGGCATGTTCGCGATCTTCGGCTTCGAGGTCAATCTGACCACGGTTGCGGCCATCCTCACCATCGTCGGCTACTCGCTCAACGACACGGTCGTGATCTTCGATCGAATTCGCGAGAACCTGCGCCGCTACAAGGCCCTGCCGATCGCCGAGCTGCTCGACGTCAGCGTGAACGAGACGCTGGCCCGGACCCTGATGACGTCGCTGACCACGCTCCTGGCCCTCCTGAGCCTCTATTTCTTTGGCGGCGAGGTCATTCGCGGGTTCACGTTCGCGATGATCTGGGGCGTGATCGTCGGCACCTATTCCTCGATCTTCATCGCCACCCCCATCCTCCTGCAGCTCAACATTCGCGCCATCGGGGCCAAGGCGGCGGGAACCGTGGCCGGCGAGGTCGAGGTCGGCGGCGGCACGTCCGCCGGCCCCTGATGCCGGACCGACCCGACGTCCTGCAGGAGATCTCGACCGGCCGGATGGGCGTCACCGGCTATCGCGCCGGCGGGTTCCGCATCGGCTCGGCATGGCATGACGGCCATATCCTGCTGCTGCCGCGGGGTGTGGCACCATGGCCGGTGCGATCCGGCCACGCCATCGAGCTTGCCAGCCTGCTGCCGATCAGGGAGGTCGATCCGCCTGCCGAGATCCTGCTGATCGGCACGGGCGAGCGGCCGATGCTGCCGCCGGCCGAGCTCAGGCTGGCGCTGAAGGGCTGGGGTCTCGCGGTCGAGGCCATGCCGACCGGGGCCGCCTGCCGAACCTTCAACGTGCTGGTGGGCGAGGAGCGGCGGGTGGTTGCCGCGCTCCTGGCGATCGAGGGCCCGTAGAGCTCAGAAGATGCCGGCGATGGTGCGGGTCAGGCCGTCGACCATGTCGGGCGCCGCCTCCGGCCAATCGAGGTTGACCTTGTTGGAGGTCGCCACCACCCGGGTCTCGTAGCGCTTCCAATCGCTGATCGTGCTCGAGCTTTGGGTGACGGTGCCGCCCGAGCCTTGCGAGAGCGACTGGCTCTCGGACTGGCTGACGACGACGCTCGGCGGTGCCCGCTCGGAGACGCGGATGTCGGTGATCACCGTGTAGGTGGTGTCCTGCACATAGGCGTCCGCCACGGTGCCGATCGCGGCACCCAGGAGCGCTCCGCCCACCGCGAGGCCGACATCGCTGCCGCCCGCCTGGCCGAGCAGATAGCCGCTGCCGGCGCCGATGGCACCGCCGGTGACGGCGCTGCCGAAGCCGCCGGCCCCGGCCGCCTCGGCCGCGGTCTCGCTGTTGCGGCCGGCCTGCAGGACGTTGGCCTGCAGCATGAAATGCGCCTTGGCCGGATCATCGACGACGCGGAAGCCCTGCGCCTCGATCTTGCTGCGGATCGCCGGCTCGATGTCGAAGTCGGGCTTGTCCGAGGTGTTGCGGACCTGGATGTAGATGGTCTGCTCGTCCGGCGGCACGGGGTCGACGAAGATCGAGGACGTCATCTTCGTCTGCACGTCGAGATTGCGCTTCGAGACGGCCGTCGATGTCGCGGCGCAGCCGGCCAGGAGGCCGACCAGAGCCAGGGGTGCCGCGATGCGGCGCAAGGTGGCAGCCAGAGACGACATCCTCGGACCCTCATTTCCAGTCACCGCGAACGCCCGCCTGCGTTCGCTTTGGCCCAGCCACCGGGAACGCTCGCCGGCGTTCCCGGTGGCCGCCGGCCGCTCAGCCGAGCGCGCCGTGCAGCTCCTTCTCGACCTCTTCCCAGTTGACGAGGTTGTTGAGGAACGCGGCCACATATTCCGGGCGGCGATTCTGGTAGTCCAGATAATACGCGTGCTCCCAGACATCGATGCCGAGAATCGGCGTCAGACCGTGCACCAGGGGGTTCTCGCCGTTCGGTGTCTTCATCACCTTCAGCGTGTCGCCGCTGACCGCGAGCCAGGCCCAGCCCGAGCCGAACTGCGTTGCCGCCGCGGTCTTGAACTGCTCGGCGAAGGTCTCGAAATTGCCGAAGGAGTCGTCGATCCGCCGCGCCAGCTCGCCGCCCGGCTTGCCGCCGCCACTCTTCTTCATGATCCGCCAGAACAGCTCGTGATTCCAGTGCTGGCCGGCATTGTTGAAGATGCCCTGCTTCGCGGCATCGCCATGCGTGGACTTGACGATCTCCTCGAGCGACTTGCCCTCGAGATCCGTGCCCTCGATCAGGTTGTTCAGGTTGGTGACATAGGTCTGGTGGTGCTTGTCGTGATGCAGGTGCAAAGTCTGCGACGACATGTAGGGTGCCAGGGCCTCGTAGTCGTATGGCAGGTCGGAGAGCGTAAAGGTCATGATTTCCTCACCCGTTCGCGTTGGACCGTCCGCCCACACCTGTAGCGCTGTCCGAACGGTCATGGTCTATGCGCTACATAGGGCCTGCGGGCCATTAAAGGAAGGGCCGCCGCCGGAGTCGCCGCGCGGTCGCTGGCCCTGGGCGGCCTAGGCGGATGGCAGCGGCCGATCTCCTCCAGGAAGCGCGTTCGCTCGACCCCGATCGGACGATGTGCGTGATGCTCGGCGAGCCGGCCGATCGTCCGCTGCTGCTCGCCCTCGTGCTGCTCAACGCGGAGCTGGCGAGGATTCCGGAGCTGGTGCAGGAGCCTCTGGCCGGGCGGATTCGCTATCAATGGTGGCATGACAGCCTGTTGGCATCGGCGGCGGGCACGGCCACCCCGCGGGTGCCGCTCTTGCGGCCGCTCGCCGCCGCGTTCGCCCGGGGGCTGCTCGATCCGGCCGTGGTCGCCGACCTGGTAGCGGCGCGCGAGGCCGAGCTCGACCGCCTGCAGCCCGAGGATCTGGCTGCCGTGGAGGCGTTCGCGGCGGCCACCTCGGGGGCGCTGCATGGCCTGATGGCCAGGGCCTGCGGCGGCAGCGCCCTGGAAGCCGGGACGGCGGAGGCCGTCGGCACGGGCTTCGCCCTGGTCGGCCTCGTGCGCGCCATCGGTCATCATCGGGCGCAGGGCAGGGTGCTCCTGCCGGCCGACCTGCTGGCTGCCGAGGCGGTCAGCGTCGACGATATCCTGGCAGCCCGTGCCGCGGGCGAGCTCGACCGGGTCACGGAGCGAATCCTCGACCGGGCGGAGGCGCTCCTGGCGGGGGCGGCGGCGCGGGGCGCCTTCCGCCGTCGCCTGCTGCCGGGCCTGCTGCCGGCACGGCTCGCCCGGCGGCAGGCCCGCCGGCTGCGCCGGGCGCCGATGGCGCCTGCGTCACGTGATGCCTGGTCGGTGCCGGACCTCGTCTGGAGCTGGCTCTGGCGGCGAATTTGAGCCGCTTTGACCCTTGTCAGGAGGGGCATCCTCGACTTTGCTGCGCGCCATGCAGCGACAAGGGTGCCGAGGGCCGCAATCACCGAGGCGAGCAAAGGGTGAGCTTCATTGCGATCGACGACGTCTCGCTCCGCTACGGCGGGGCTGACGGCACCCTTGCCGTCCAGGATTGCACGCTCGCCATCGATCGGGGCGAGCTCGTGGCCCTCGTGGGGCCCTCGGGTTGCGGCAAGTCGACCCTCCTGAGGCTGGTCTCCGGCCTGGAGCTGCCTTCGGCCGGCAGCATCCGGATCGACGGCGAGACGGTCACCGGCCCGGAACACGGCATCGGCATCGCCTTCCAGAACGCCACGCTCCTGCCCTGGCGGACGACGCTGGAGAACGTGCTCCTGCCGCTCGAGGTGAGCCCTGAGCATCGGGCGAGCTTCAGGCGCCGGAAGGCCCTGCATGTCGAGCGCGCCATGGGTCTGTTGCGCGCCGTCGGGCTCGACGGCTTTGGCGAGCACGCGCCCTACCAGCTTTCGGGCGGGATGCAGCAGCGTGCCAATCTCTGCCGCGCCCTCATCCACGAGCCCGATCTGCTGCTCCTGGACGAGCCCTTCGCCGCCCTCGATACGTTCACCCGCGAGGAGCTCTGGGGTGTCCTGCAGCAGCTCTTCATGGATCGTGCGTTCACCGTCCTCCTGGTGACGCACGACCTCAGGGAGGCGGTCTATCTGGCCGACACGGTTCACGTTCTGAGCAAGCGCCCAGGCCGGATCGTGAAATCGCGGAAGATCGATCTGCCGCGGCCCCGGACCCTGGAGATGACCTTCGAGCCCGGCTTCGTCGACATCGTTCACGAGTTGCGCGACGCCATCAGCGAGACTCACGTCGCCTGAGCGTCCTCGGCGCCGTCGCGCAGCCGTGCGGCGCAACGCGCGAGAGCGGCGTCAAACGTGGCGTCGATGGCGATGACGCTCTCGGCGATCATCAGGTTGTCGACGAGCCCGAAATCCTCGATCAAGAGGCCCCTGGCATCGACCTGGCCTCGCGCACCTGGCCGGTCTTCGCGGACGCGCTCGGCGTAGCTGCGCATGTCCGAGCTGTAGGCGAAGACGGGGAGATGGCGGGCCACCGCGTAGCCGATTTCCCAGGCCGTGCCCGGATCCATGCCGGCGCCGCGGAATGGGCTGATGTCGGCGATGACGGCGGCCGACCGGTCGATCAGGGCGACGTTGCCCTGGTAGATCGCCCGCGCCGGGCTGATCCCATGGCCGCTCGGCCGCTCGGCGTCGGTCGGGAACAGGCCCAGGAGCCCGACCGTCCTGCAGGCCGCCTTCAGTCGCTCGGCGATCTCTTCGGCGTCGGGATAAAAGACCTCTGGTCCGGCCAGATAGACGGCTTTCATAAAGCTCTGCCTCAGGCAGGCTTCAGCCGGCCCGCAACTGCGCCATCTGGTTCGGCAGCTCGACGTTCACCTCGAGCGTCGAGAAGCCGGTGCCGGCCTGGAAGTCGACATTGACCTTCTCCTGGTCGACGTCGACATACTTGCGGATCACCTCGAGCAGCTCGCGTTGCAGCAACGGCAGGAAATCCGGCCCGCCCCCGCCGCTGCGGTCGAGGGCGACGAGCACGGTGAGCCGCTCCTTGGCCTTGTTGGCGGAATCGTCACGCCGACTGAGGCGGAAGAAATCGAAAAATCTCACGCGCTCCTCCTCAACAGCCAGTCGACGAGGCCGCGCTTCTGCGGGGTGACGTAGCGCAGCTCGACATCCTCGCCGAGCAGTCGGGCGACGGCATCCTTGTAGGCCTGGCCGGCCATCGACTTGTCGTCGAGCACCACCGGCATGCCGAGATTGGAGGCCTGCAGCACGGAGCCGCATTGCGGGATCACGCCGAGCACCGGAATGGCCAGGATCTCCAGCACGTCGTCGAGCTTGAGCATCTCGCCGCGCTGCACCCGGTCGAGGTCGTAGCGGGTCAGCAGCAGATGCTGCTTGACCGGCTCGTCGCCGTGCTCGGCGCGCTTGGACTTGCTGTTGAGGATGCCGAGGATGCGGTCGCTGTCGCGCACCGAGGAGACCTCGGGGTTGGTGACGACGATCGCCTCGTCGGCATGGTAGAGCGCCATGTAGGCGCCGCGCTCGATGCCGGCCGGGCTGTCGCAGATGATGTAGTCGAAGTCCTTCCGGAGCTCCTCGATCACCTTGGCGACGCCCTCGGCGCCGAGCGCCTCCTTGTCGCGGGTCTGCGAGGTCGGCAGGATGTAGAGATTGTCGACCCGCTTGTCCTTGATCAGCGCCTGGTTCAGGCGGATCCCGTCATTGATGACGTTGAGGAAGTCGAAGACGACGCGCCGCTCGCAGCCCATGATCAGGTCGAGATTGCGCAGGCCCACGTCGAAATCGATGATGACGGTCTTCTTGCCGCGCAAGGCGAGACCGGTGCCGATGGCCGCGGCGCTGGTGGTCTTGCCGACCCCGCCTTTGCCCGATGTGACAACGATGACCTTCGACAAATCGAACTCCTCCTGTTCTCGAGTCCCGGGGCATTGGGCAGCTTCGGCCGCCGGGCTCTGGGCAGATTTTCGGTATCAAGGCAAGGGCTTGAGCTCGAGCCGCTCGCCCGCGAGCGAGGCCCGGACCCGCTTGCCCATGAGACGGGCGTCGATCTCCTCGTTGACCAGATGGATGCCGGCGATCGACAGGAGCTCGGCATCGAGCTGATCGACGAAGATCATGGCGCGGTCGTCGCCGTTCATCCCGGCGAACGCCCGGCCGCGCAGCGGCCCGTAGATGTGGATGTGGCCGGCCGCCGCGACCTCGGCACCCGGGCTGACAGCGGCGGTCACGACGAGATCGCCATCGGGGTTGACGACCTGCTGGCCGCCGCGCACCGCCTGGGTGATGATGGTCCCGGCACCGGCCTTGGCCTTGCCCCGGTCGCCCGCGCGTTCGCCACCCCGGTCGCCGGGCCGCCGCTCGGCATTGCCACCGGCGGCGAAGATGGCGAGGCCGAGGGCGATCGCCGCCTCGTTCCAGGCCGGCGAGCCGTTCTGCAGGCCGATCGGCACGACGCGGTGCTCCTTCAGCCGGGCCACGAGCTCGGCGAGGCCATCGGGCTCGCGAGCCTGGATGGGGGCCACGTCCAGGACCAGAGGCGCGTTCCTGAAGAAGTCCGGCGCGTGCGCCACCTTCTCGATCAGGGCCGGAAAGAAGCCCGGATCCTCCGGGCGCAAGAGCTTCAGGCAAAGCAGGGTCTGCAGCGACCCGCGAATCTGGAACGGGAGCCCGCCCGCACCCTTCGCCCCTTGCCCGGCAACCGGTAGCTCCACCCTCTTCCCCTATCGGCCGGCGATGCTGGAAGGCGCCGATTTCGTCCGGAGCTTGTAGTCCGATGCGGCGCTGAACACAAGATGTTGTGGCATGTCCCCTCCCTCAGCCGGCCAGCGCCGGGACCGGACGGGGTTCCGTCGCGGCCGGTGCGCTGCCTGCCCAGCTCTCGATGCCCGCCAGCGCCCGGAGCGCCATGGCCCGCTTGCGCTCGTTCTTGCGCACCTTTTCCGGCAGGGCGGGAAAGAGGCCGAAATTGACGTTCATCGGCTGGAAGGTGACGCTGTCGGCGCCGCCGGTGATGTGGGCGACGAGGGCGCCATGCGCGGTCTCCGGCGGTGGCGGCTCGAGCGGCATGCCTTTGACCTCCGCCGCGGCCAGCCGGCCGGCGACGAGGCCCATGGCGGCGCTCTCGACATAGCCCTCGCAACCGGTGATCTGGCCGGCCATGCGGATATGCGGCGCCGCCTTCAGCCGCAACTGCCGGTCGAGCAAGCGCGGGCTGTTGATGAAGGTGTTGCGGTGCAGGCCGCCGAGCCGCGCGAACTCGGCCTGCTGCAGGCCGGGGATCATGCGGAACACGCGCGTCTGCTCGCCATGGCGCAGCTTCGTCTGGAAGCCCACCATGTTGTAGAGCGTGCCGAGCGCGTTGTCCTGGCGAAGCTGGACCACGGCGTGCGGCCGCCGGCCGGTGCGGGGATCGGTCAGGCCGACGGGCTTCATCGGCCCGAAACGCAGCGTCTCGGCACCGCGTTCCGCCATCACCTCGATCGGCAGGCAGCCTTCGAAATAGGGCGTCGACGTCTCCCAGTCCTTGAAGCTGGTCTTCTCGGCCGTGAGCAGGGCCGCGATGAACGCCGCGTACTCGGCCTCGTCCAGGGGGCAGTTGATGTAGTCGGCGGCACCACCGCCGGGGCCGGGCTTGTCGTAGCGCGACTGGAACCAGGCGACGCCCAGATCGATGCTCTCCTTGTGGACGATGGGGGCGATCGCATCGAAGAAGGCGAGCGCCTCCTCGCCGCCGGCGTCACGGATGGCTTCCGCCAGGTCGGGTGCGGTGAGCGGGCCGGTCGCGATGATGGCTTGGCCGTCCGCCGGATCGGGCAGGCGTCGCACCTCCTCGCGCACGATCTCGACCAGGGGATGCGCTTCCAGGCGCTCCTGCACCATGGCCGCGAACGCGTCGCGGTCGACGGCGAGGGCACCGCCGGCGGGCAGCTTCGTGGCGTCCCCGGCCGCCATCACGAGCGAGCCCAGCCGCCGCATCTCCTCGTGCAGCAGGCCCACGGCATTGCCATGGACATCGTCGGAGCGGAACGAGTTCGAGCAGACCAGCTCGGCGAGCCGGTCGGTCTTGTGGGCATCGGTGCCGCGCACCGGGCGCATCTCCAGGAGACGCACCGGCACGCCGGCCTGGGCCAGCTGGAAGGCGGCCTCCGAGCCGGCGAGGCCGCCACCGACGACGGTCACGGGACGCATGGAGAAGCCCTTGCGATGGTTGCGCGCACGGTGGAGTTGCGCTGCAGTCCAGTTGGATACCGAACCCGGACCGGAGGAGCAAGCCCGTGCACCCTGATCAGATCATCCTGGCCCTCGGCATGCAGCCGCATCCCGAGGGCGGCCACTACGTCGAAACCTACCGGGCGCCGACGATCGGCGGCGAGCGGGCGGTCTGCACGGCGATCTATTTTCTCCTGCGCCGTGGCGAGCGCTCGCACTGGCACCGGGTCGATGCCGCGGAGATCTGGCTCTGGCACGCCGGCAGCCCGCTCGAGCTGCAGGTCGACAGGGCGACGCTGATGCTGGGGGTGGACCTCGCTGCCGGCGAGCGGCCCCAGGCGGTCGTGCCGAAGGACGCCTGGCAGGCGGCCTCGAGCCTCGGCGACTGGAGCCTCGTCTCCTGCGTCGTGGCACCGGGCTTCAGCTTCGTGGGCTTCGAGCTGGCGCCGGCGGGGTGGGCTCCGGAGGGGCGGGAATGAACGGGCGCAGGCCGCTGACGGTAATTTGTCCTGACCCCATTATCTCGCCTGCTGGCGGTAATTTGTCCTGACCCCTTTAGCTTAGCGCATCAGCAGGATCGGGGCGCGGACCGTGCGGATCATGGTCGTCGTCGTGCTGCCGACGATCAGGCGGCGCAGCGGCGAGTGGCCGTAGGCGCCCATCACCAGCATGCCGTTCGCCTGCTTCTTCATGTAGGCGCCGATCACCTGGTCCGGCTGACCTTCGGCCAGATGGAGCACCGGCTCGGCGGGGCCGCCGCCGAGGCGTGCCAGGGCCGCGTCGATGGGTCGGCGGTCATCGTGCCGCCCGACCGAGACGAGGTGCGCCTCGAGGCCCTTGAACAGGGGCGAGTCCGCGACAAAGGCGACGGCCCTGGTCGCCGTGGGGCTGCCGTCGAAGGCGATGACGACCGTGGCCGGCTGCTTCGTCTCGCGCGGTGCGACGAGCACGGGCTTGAGGCTGGCGCGCACCACGCGCTCGACCTTGGAGCCGATGTGGTCGGTGGCGAACTCGCTCGAGGCACCGCGCTTGCCGAGCACCACGAGGTCGGCCTCGGCCTCGCGCTCGATGATGGTCTCGACGATGCCGCCGTGGCGATGCACCCGGCTGATGTCCGCTATGCCTGCCGCCCTGAGCCGCTCCTCGGCGCTGTCGAGCAGGAGCCGGCCGCGGGCTACCGCGAGCTTGCCCTCGGCCTCGTCGATGCGGGTCAGCTCCTCCAGAAGCTCGCTCTTGACGCCGAGGCCGATGGCACCGCTCAGGTCGCGGCGCTGGGTGACGGCGTCCTGGCGCTGGACGACGTGGAGCAGCTCGATGCCGGCGCCGAGGCGGCCGGCGGCCCAGGCGGCGAGGTCGCAGACGCTCGCGGCGTAGGTGGCGGAGGCGTCGATGCAGGCCAGGATGCGGGTCATGCGGCGTCCTCTCAATGGTCGGCGACGAGCGCTTCGGCTTTTGGCTTGTCGTGGGTGGCGAAGCGATCGACCATGGTGGCGCTCGCCGCGTTCAGGCCGACGATCTCGACCGAGGTGCCCTCGCGGCGGAACTTGAGGATCGCCTTGTCGAGCACGCCGACCGCCGAGATGTCCCAGAAATGCGCCGCCGACACGTCGATGATCGCGGAATCGATCACCTCCTTGAAGTCGAACGCCTCGGTGAACCGCTCGGTCGAGGCGAAGAACACCTGGCCCGCGACGCGATAGGTCCGCTCGCGCCCATCGGCCGAGATTTCCGACGTGACGGTGAAGAGCTGCCTGACCTTGCCGGCGAAGAAGAGCCCGCTGAGCAGCACGCCGGAGACCACGCCCTGCGCCAGGTCATGCGTCCAGACGACGACCACGACGGTCACCACCATGACCACCGAGGACTGCCAGGGATGGGAGCGGAGATCGCGGATGGACTTCCAGCTGAAGGTGCCGATCGAGACCATGATCATGACCGCGACCAAAGACGGCATCGGGATCCGGCTGACCAGCGGGCCAAGCACGACGATCAGGAAGAGGAGGCAGCAGCCGGCGACCATGGTCGAGAGGCGGGTGCTGCCGCCCGACTTCACGTTGATGACCGACTGGCCGATCATGGCGCAGCCGCCCATGCCGCCGAGGAAGCCGGTGACGAAATTGGCGATGCCCTGGCCCTTGCACTCGCGCCGCTTGTCGCTCGGGGTGTCGGTGAGATCGTCGACGATCTGCGCGGTCATCATCGATTCGAGCAGGCCCACGGCCGCCATGGTGAGCGAGAACGGCAGGATGATCCGCAGGGTCTCCAGCGTGAGCGGCACGTCGGGCAGGAGGAAGTAGGGCAGGGTCGATGGCAGTTGGCCCATGTCGCCGACCGTGTTGACGTCGAGCCCGCCATAGATCGAGGCGATGGTGAGCACGATGATGGCGATCAGCGGCGACGGCATCAGCTTGGTGAAGCGCGGCAGGATGTAGATGATGGCGAGGCCGGCGGCCACCATCAGGTAGGTGATCGGGGTCACGCCGATGAGCTGCGGCATCTGGGCCACGAAGATCAGGATGGCGAGGGCGTTGACGAAGCCGGTGACCACCGAGCGCGAGACGAACTGCATCAGCAGGTTGAGGCGCAGGAAGCCGGCCGCGATCTGGATGACCCCCATCAGGATGGTCGCGGCGAAGAGGTGGTCCACGCCGTGGTCACGGACCAGGGGCACGACCAGCACCGCAATGGCGGCGGTGGCGGCCGAGATCATGCCGGGGCGGCCGCCGACGAGGGCGGTGATGACGGCGATCGAGAACGAGGCGTAGAGGCCGACCTTGGGATCGACGCCGGCGATGATCGAGAAGCCGATGGCCTCGGGGATCAGCGCCAAGGCCACGACGATGCCGGCCAGGATGTCGCCTCGCGGGTTGGCCAGCCATTGGCGGCGGACCTCGGCGAGTGCCGTCATGACAAATCCAGCATGATATCGGGCGGGCCATCGCGCCCGAGCGGCGCGGCTTCGCCTGAATGAAAGGAAAGGGCTCAAAAAAAGCCGGGGCGGCGCCGGCAGGTCGGCACCCGGCCGGGCCACACGAAGCGGTCAGCCTACCCCGAACCCGGCTTAGGCCGCAACCGCCAACTGGCCGGAGACCTGTCCGGGTCCTATTCGGCTGCTGCCGGAATGGCCCTGCGCCGGGTCGGGATGCTGGTGGCGGTCAGGATGGTGACCAGCGTCACGCCCGCGACCAGCGGGAAGAAGGCCTGCGCGTGGCCGCTGTCCAAAAGCCAGCCCATGATCAGCGGCATGATCGTCGCACCCAGGTCGAGCCCCGAATAGACGAAGCCGAACACCTTGCCGGTGCTGCCGACGGGCGTGGCGCTGCGGACCAGCATGTCGCGCGCGGGGGTGGTGGTGCCCTGCAGCGAGCCGGCGATGGCGAGCACGCCGAACAGCATGGCCGGCTGCATGGGCACGTAGCCGACGAGCAGCAGGCAGCTGGCGCTGAAGGCGAGGCCGAAGGCGATCATGAGCTGGAACTTGCCCGAGGCATCGGCGATCACGCCGCCGGCGAGCGTGCCCATGGCGCTGCCGAGCATGAAGGCGGTGATCGCCCCCGTGGCGATGACCATGGGTGTGTCGAAAAGCTCGTGCAGCGCCAGCGGCATGAAGCTCTGCACGGCGAGGAAGCTCGATGCCTGCAGCGCGAAATAGGCGAAGCAGAGCAGGATCGGCCCGGACAGGAAGAGCCCGATCAGGGCACCCCGCTCCTGCCGGCGGAGCGCGGCATCGACGACCGGCCGCTGGGTCGGGGTCTCGAGCTGGTCGCGGCTGAACAGCACGAGGAGCGCCAGCGAGAGCGCCACCACCGCCGCCAGCACGAGGGCGAAGCGCCAGGACACGAGAGCGGCGCTGGTCGCCATGACCAGGGGGGCCAGCGCCCAGCCGAGCGTGCCGCCGACGGTGTGCACGCTGAACGCCCGGGCCATCCGGTTGGGGCTGATGTGGTGGTTGAGAATGGCGTAGTCGGCCGGGTGGAAGACCGAGTTGCCGAGCCCCAGCAGCACCGCCGCCGGCAGCAGCGCCCAGTAGCCGGGTGCGATGGCGATGAGCACGGCGCCGATGCAGAGCGACCCCAGGCCGAAGGTCAGGACCTTCGCGGCGCCGATGCGATCGACGACGAAGCCGGCCGCCGCCTGGGCCATGCCGGAGACCGCGAAGAACACGGTCATGACCAAGGCGAGCTCGGTGTAGGAGACATCGAAGGCGTCACGCAGCCAGGGAAAGAGCGGTGGCAGCACCAGATGGAAGAAATGGCTGCCGCCATGCGCGGCGCCGACGACGCCGATGATCCTGATGTCGTGCTTGAGTGCGATGGGAGACGCGCGCATGCCGCTCGATGCTTTCCTTGATGCCTGCCGGACCTTCTACGACGAGGGAGAAGGGTGCGCCAACGGATGTTCATGCTCGTTCGGCCAGGATATGGTGCCTCACTCGTCCTTTCCCCGGGCAGGGTGCCTCGGGCCTTCCCCCGGCAGGGCGCCTCGGGCGCCGGCGCAACACCCGCGTACCCACATGCCGTTCACTCGTCGGCACGCTTGATGCCCGTCGCCTCGTCCGCCGATACTGGCGCCCCGGGGTATTGCGCCGGCTGCCCACGCGGCTTGCCATGCCCATCGTCCAATTCCCTCCCGATCAACGGAAAGCGGCTCCATGAAGGTTCTGGTCACCGGCAGCGACGGCTATATCGGTCGCGTTCTCGTGCCGCTCTTGCAGCGAGCCGGCCACGAGGTCATCGGCCTCGACAGCCGGCTCTATGATGGCTGCGACTTCCCCGGCCTCGAGGCCCCGAGGCTCTCGACCATCGTCAAGGATCTGCGCTCGGTCGAGCGCGCCGACCTCGAGGGCTGCGACGCGGTCCTGCATCTGGCGGCCCTCTCGAACGATCCGCTCGGCGATCTGGACCCGGGCATCACCTACGACATCAACCACAAGGCCTCGGTCCGGCTCGCCGAGCTCGCCCGCGATGCCGGTGTCGGCCGGTTCGTCTTCTCCTCGTCCTGCAGCAATTACGGCTCGGCCGGCGACGAGTATCTCGACGAGACCGCCACCCTGGCGCCCGTGACACCCTATGCCGAGAGCAAGGTCTGGACGGAGCGCGACGTGGCGCCGCTCGCCACCGACCGCTTCACCCCGACCTTCCTGCGCAGTGCGACGGCCTACGGGCTCTCGTCCCGCCTGCGCGGCGATCTCGTCGTCAACAACCTCGTCGGCTATGCCGTCACCACGGGCCACGTGCTGATCAAGAGCGACGGCATGCCCTGGCGGCCGCTCGTGCACATCGAGGACATCGCCCTCGCCTTCAAGTGCGTGATCGAGGCGCCGGCCGAGGCGGTGCGCAACCAAGCCTTCAATGTCGGCCAGACAGCCGAGAACTTCCGGGTGCGCGAGGTCGCCGACATGGTGGCCGAGATCGTGCCCGGCGCCAGCGTCACCTACGCCGGCGAGGCCAGCCCGGATGTTCGCAACTATCGGGTGAACTGCGACAAGATCCGGCGGGTGCTGCCGGCCTTCCGCCCGGCCTGGCAGTTGCGGGCCGGGATCACCCAGCTCTACGAGGCCTATCGCAAGGCGGGCCTGACCAAGGACCAGTTCCTCGGCTCGCGCTATTTCCGCATCGGCCACGTGAAGGAGATGATCGCCAAGGGGGCGCTCGACACGAGGCTCATGCCCCGATCGTCCGGCGGGTGAAGGAAAGCTGCCCGGCCTGCGGTGGCGGGCCACCGCAGGCGTTCTACGCGCAGGCGGGGATTCCGGTGAACAGCTGCCTCCTGGTCGATGACCGGGAGACCGCGCTCGCGTTCCCGAAAGGCGACCTCGAGCTCGCCTTCTGTGCCGCCTGCGGCTTCATCTGGAACACGCGCTTCGATCCCGGGGCCGTGACCTACTCGACCTCCTACGAGGAGACGCAGGGCTTCTCGGGGCATTTTCGCCGATTCGTCGACGGGCTGATCGACGATCAGGACAGGCGGCATCGTCTGGCCGGGAAGACGGTGCTCGAGATCGGCTGCGGCAAGGGCGAGTTCCTGGTTCGTCTGGTCGAGCGCACCGGTGCTCGCGGCATCGGCATCGACCCGGCCTATCGGCCCGACCGGACGGTGAGCCCGGCGGCCGATCGGCTGACCTTCATCCAGGACCTCTACGGCCCCGCCCATGCCGATCTCGCCGCGGACCTCGTCTGCTGCCGGCACACACTCGAGCATATCCCGGACGTGCTGGATTTCGTCCGCCTGGTGCGGCGGGGCATCGGCGACCGGAAGGATGCGCGGGTTCTCTTCGAGGTGCCGGACACGCGGCGGGTGCTCAAGGAGCTCGCGTTCTGGGACATCTACTACGAGCATTGCAGCTACTTCACCGCCGGCTCCCTGGCGCGGCTCTTCGGCCGGGCGGGCTTTCGGGTCGATGACGTGAGAACGGCCTATGACGGCCAGTACCTCCTGCTCGAGGCGAGCCCGGCGGGCGCAGCGAACGTGGCGGAGGACGATCTCGCGGCGACGGCAGCGCTGGTGGAGCGGTTCAGGGCCGCGGTGCCACAAAGGCTTCTGGAGCTTCGGGCCGAGGTGGACGGCTGGCATGCGGCCGGGCGGACGGTGGCGATCTGGGGCTCGGGCTCGAAGGCGGTGGCCTATCTGACGAGCCTCGGCCTGGGCACCGAGATCGCCGCCGTGGTCGACATCAATCCGCACAAGGCGGGCAAGTTCATGGCCGGCACGGGGCACCGGATCGATCCGCCGAAGCACCTCGTCGGGCTCCGCCCGGACGTGGTGGTCGTGATGAACCCGGTCTACGTCGCCGAGATCGGGGCGACGCTGGGCGAGCTCGGCCTCGCACCGGTGCTGCGGGCGCTGGACTGACAAGCGTGAGCCTTGCCGCCACGCTGGGCTCCCGCTTCATGCTGCTGGTCAGTGGCCGGGTGGTCCTCCTCCTGCTGGCGCTGCTCACGACGGGCATGCTGACCCGCATCCTCGAGCCCACCGGCTTCGGCAATTACCGCACGGCGGTGGCCTATCTGGCGCTCGTGATCTCGCTCGCCGACCTCGGCCTCGGCAGCCTCTTCGTGCGCGAGATCTCGCGGCCGGGAGCCGATCAGCCCCGGCTCATCGCCAACCTGCTCGGGCTGCGCCTCGTGGTTTCCGGCGGAGCGCTCGTCCTGGCGACCGCTCTGGCCTTCCTGCTGCCGTTCGAGCTTCAGGACCGTCTCGGCATCGTTGGCGGCTCGTTCGGCTTTCTCGCCTACTCGCTGCATCTCCTGCTCTTCGGGCTCTTCCAGCAGAAGCTGCGGCAGCAGGGGGTGGTGCTCGCCGAGGTCAGCGGCGGGCTCGTGCTCGTGGTGCTCATCCTGGGCTTCGCCTGGGCCGGCGCCGAGCCGTTCTGGTTCGTGGTGGCCATGGGGCTGAGCTACGTCGCGACCCTGGTCATCGCCCTGGTGGCGGCGCAGCGGCTGGTTCGCTTCGGGCTGAGGCTCGAGCCGGCGCTCTGGCTGGATCTCGCGCGGCACGCGGCGCCGCTGGCGGTCGCGACCTCGATCTCCGTCCTCTACTTCCGCGCCGACACGATCCTCCTGGCGTTCTTCCGTCCGGCTGCCGAGGTCGGGCTCTACGGCGTGCCGGTGAAGGTGGTCGATGCCGGCATGGGCATGACCATTCTCCTGGTCGGCCTCTTCACCCCGCTCATGGCGAGGACGGCGTTGGTCGACGAGAAGGCCTTCCGCACCCATCTGGGCGACGGCCTCCTGACGCTCGCCGTCGGCACGGTCGGCCTCGCGCTCGGCCTCGTGGCGCTGGCCCCCGAGATCGTGATGGTCCTCGCCGGGGCGGACTATGTCGCCGCAGCGCCGATCCTGCGGCTGCTCGCCGGCGTGTTCGTCCTGCACGGAACGGCCTTGATCCTGCGCGAGGCGGCGACCGCGCTCGCCATCCAGCACCGGCTGCTGCCCGCCTACTTTGCCGGCCTCGCCGTGGCGCTTCTCGCCTACCTGACCTTGATCCCGCGCTTCGGCGGGGTCGGTGCGGCGGCGGCGCTGCTGCTGGCCGAGGCCGTCGTGGTGCTGATGGTGGGCATCATCGTGGCCAAGGCAACGGCCGGCGCAGCGCTGGTGCAGGGCCCGCTCGCGGTTTTCGCCTGCGGCCTCCTGGCGGCGGCGCTGGCGCTCGCGGTCGGGCACTGGGGTGGCAACTGGTTCCTGCGGGGCCTGGTCGCCGGTCTCGGCTATCTGGCGCTCCTGCTCGCCACCCGGACGCTCCATTTGCCGGCGCTGCTCGCGCTCGGCCGGGACATGCTCGCCCGCAAGAACGCTTGAGCGGACCCGGCCGGCCGACTAGGAAGGCCGCGGCTCTTGGCGGGTCTCGGTTGGAGGGTTGGGATGAAGCTGCGCGATCTGGCCGGGCACGAGCTCTGGGAGCGTCTCCTGGCGGATCGGCTGGGCGAGCCTCTGCATCTCAATGTCGCCAGCCTGTTCGTCAAGCTCCTCGGCAGCTTTCGCGCCAAGGTCGCGTTCGATCTGGTCGAGCGGCGTCGCTATGCCTTTCCCCTGCTGAAGGCGGCCGACTACGCCAAGGCCCAGGGGATCAGGAAGATCCATGTGCTCGAGTTCGGCATCGCCGCCGGTGCCGGCCTCGTCAACCTCGCCTGGCTGGCCGGGCAGGTGACCGCCGAGACCGGGGTCGAGATCGAGGTCGTGGGCTTCGATGCCGGCACCGGCATGCCGCGGCCGAGGGACCATCGGGACTACCCCGAGGAGTTCATCGAGGGCGATTTCCCCTTGCCCGACAAGGCAGCGCTCGCCCGCGTGCTGCCCGCGAACGTTCGCGTCGTCTATGGGCCCGTGGCCGAGACCGTGCGCGACTTCGTTGCCGGAATCGACGCGCCGATCGGCTTCGCCGTTCTCGATCTCGCCTATTATTCCAGCACGGTCGAGGCCCTGGCGGCGCTCACCGGCCCGCCCGAGCTCTATCTGCCCATGACCCTGGTCTATCTCGGGGCGGTTCGGATCGACAACGCCAATCCGGCGGTCGGCGAGCTTCTGGCGGTGCGCGAGTTCAATGCAAGCCGGCCGCTGCGCCAGATTCACCCCTTCACCAGCCTGCGCGACAAGCGGGTCTTCCGCCGCGCCGCGTGGCTCGACCAGATCCACACGCTGCACGTCCTGGATCACCCGCGCCGCAGCGGCAAGGATGCGCCGGTCCGCGAAGCCTGGCTGCTCGAGGATCCGAGCCGGCGGGCGGCAGGCTAGCTCGCACCTGGAGACGCAGCAAAATTGTCTCATCGCATCCGGTCGATACTGGAGGGGCCAGCAGAGGTGGAATTCGCGCTTGGCGAGAGAAAGCGGCAACCTTATCTTGCGCATGGCTGCCCGGGGGCGATTTCTCGGGTCCTGGCGGCAGGATCGCGCGACGGGCATCGGGCGATCGATCATGTGCCGCCGAAGGGCTCGGATCGGCGTGTGGATTTTTGTGTCAGCGGGATGAAGAGCAGTGATGGCTGAGCTTGGTGCGACGTGCCGCAGTTGCGGAAAGGCGCTGGTCGACGAGGTTTTGGACCTCGGGATGTCGCCGCTGTGCGAAAGCTTCCTGCGTGGCGATCAACTGGATCGGGCGGAA
This sequence comes from uncultured Geminicoccaceae bacterium, assembly GCA_964393275.1. Taxonomy (GTDB): domain Bacteria; phylum Pseudomonadota; class Alphaproteobacteria; order Geminicoccales; family Geminicoccaceae; genus SLRI01. Next base: position 78,755 of record CAYMTA010000014.1, read on the forward strand.
GTTTTCTATCCGTTGAAGGTGCTGGCTTGCGGCGATTGCGGGCTGGTGCAGTTGCGGGAATACGTGAGCCCGGACGAGATCTTCGACGAGTATGCCTATTTCTCCTCGTTCTCGGAGAGCTGGGTTCGACATGCCGCGGAATACTGCCGGGCGATGCACGGCCGGCTGGGCCTGGGCCCGGGCTCGCTGGTGGTCGAGCTCGGCAGCAATGACGGCTACCTGCTGCAGCATTTCGGTGAGCTCGGCGTGCCGGTCCTCGGCATCGAGCCCGCGGCCAACGTGGCGGCGGCGGCCGAGGCCAAGGGTGTGCCGACGCGGGTCGCCTTCTTCGGTGCGAAGGTCGCGGGCGAGCTCTTGGCCGAGGGGCGTGCCGCCGATCTGATCGTCGGCAACAACGTGCTGGCGCAGGTGCCGGATCTCAACGACTTCGTCGCCGGCATCGCCCTTCTGCTGAAGCCCTCAGGCACGGCGACGCTGGAGTTCCCGTCGCTCGAGAAGACCATTGCCGGCAACCAGTTCGACCAAGTCTATCACGAGCATTTCTCCTATTTCTCGCTGGTCGCGGTCGAGGCGCTGGTCGCCCGGCACGGACTCCTCGTCGCCGATGTCGAGGAGCTGCCGAGCCACGGCGGCTCGCTGCGCGTCCATCTGCGCCATGCGAGCGGTGCGCCCGAGGTCGCCGCCCGGGTCGGAGCCCTGCGCGCCCGGGAGCTGGCGGCCGGCTGCGCCGATCCGGCACGGCTCGCCGAGTTCGGCGCCGTGGTCGAGGCGACCAAGCGGCGGCTTCTGGCCTTCCTGATCGAGGCCAGGGAGGCTGGCAAGCGGGTGGTCGGCTACGGGGCGCCGGGCAAGGGCAACACGCTGCTCAACTATTGCGGGATTCGCACCGATTTCCTCGACTACCTGGTCGACCGCAACCCCTACAAGCACGGTCGCTTCACGCCCGGCACCCACATTCCGATCTTCCCGGTGGAGCGGATCGCCGAGACGCGGCCCGACTACCTCCTGATCCTGCCCTGGAACCTGCGGCGCGAGATCGTCCGGCAGATGGCGCCCGTCATCGCCCCCTGGGGCGGCCGTCTCGTCGTGCCCATCCCGACCCTCGAGGTGATCGAGGCCAGGGAGGCAGCCGCATGAAGGTGGTGCTCTTCTGCGGCGGCTTCGGCACGCGGATTCGCGACTACTCGGAGAACGTGCCGAAGCCGATGATCCCAGTCGGCCAGCAGCCCATCCTCTGGCACGTCATGCAGTACTACGCGCATTACGGGCACCGCGACTTCGTCCTCTGCCTCGGCTACAAGGCCGACGTGGTGAAGAAGTTCTTCCTCGACTACCGGCCGACGGCGACCCGCGACTTCATCGTCTCCAACCACGGTGAGAGCATCGAGCTGCTCGGCGAGCCGGAGCCGGACTGGCGGGTGACGCTGATCGACACCGGCTTGTGGCGCAATGTCGGCGCCCGGCTCTGGGCGGTCCGCCAGCATCTCGAGAAGGAGGCGATGTTCGCCGCCAACTACAGCGATGGCCTGACCGATGTGAACCTGCCGGAGATGGTCAGGTTCTTCGAGGCCAGCGGCAAGGTCGCCTGCTTCCTCGCGGTCCAGCCCAACTTCAGCTATCACCTGGTCGATTTCGACGAGAATGGCCGGGTCGAGGCCCTGCGCACCAGCAGCCAGTCGGAAATCTGGATCAATGGCGGCTTTTTCCTGTTCCGCCCCGAGATCTTCGACTACATGCGCCCCGGCGAGGAGCTCGTCGTCGAGCCTTTCCGCCGGCTGATCGAGGCCGATCAGCTCGTCGCCTACCGCCACCGCGGCTTTTGGGCCTCCATGGACACGCTGAAGGACAAGCAGATGCTCGAGGACCTCTTCGAGCGCGGCGAGACGCCCTGGCTGCCCTGGCTCCAGCCGGCCAAGCCGGCGTGATTCCCCTCCATCTCGGTGAGCCCGGCAGGCCCCTGCGCCTGCTTTGCCTGGGCGCCCACGCGGACGACATCGAGATCGGCTGCGGCGGCTTCGTGCTCGAGCGGATCGCCCGGGAGCGGCCGGTCGCCGTCGACTGGTGCGTGCTGAGCGCCAGCCCGGCCCGGGCGGTCGAGGCGCGTGCCAGCGCGGCCGCCTTTCTCGCCGGCGCCGACCGGGCCGAGATCACCGTCGCCGGCTTCCGCGACGGCTATTTTCCGGCCGAGCGGGTCGCCATCAAGGACTGGTTCGAGACGCTCAAGGAGCGCCCGCGGCCCGACCTCGTCCTCACCCATACCCGAAACGACCGTCACCAGGATCACCAGCTCGTCTGGCAGCTCACCTGGAACACCTTTCGCGACCATCTCGTCCTCGAATACGAGATTCCCAAATATGAAGGCGATCTCACCACGCCCAACCTCTACGTGCCGCTGAGCGCGGAGGTCATCGAGCGCAAGATCGATCTGCTGCTGGAGCATTTCCCCTCGCAGCGCAGCAAGCCGTGGTTCGACAACGACACGTTTCGCGGGCTGGCCCGCCTGCGCGGTCTGGAATCCGGCTCGCCGACCCGCTTCGCCGAGGCCTTCCACGCCAGCAAGGTCGTTCTCCAGTGAGCGGCGAGCCGGCAGCCGATGATCGACCGCCGACCGTCAGCATCGGTGTGCCGATCTACAACGGCGAGGACTTCCTCGGGGATGCGATCGATTCGGTGCTCGCCCAGACCTTCGGCGACTTCGAGCTGATCCTCTGCGACAACGCCTCGACCGACCGCACGGCCGCGATCTGCGCGGCCTACGTGGCGCGCGATCCCCGCATTCGCTACTATCGCAATCCGCGCAATCTGGGTGCCGCGGCAAACTACAACCGCGCCTTTTCGCTGGCCCGCGGCCGCTACTTCAAATGGCTCGCCCATGACGATCGGCTGGAGCCGACGTTTCTGGAGCGCACGGTGGCGGTCATGGAGGCGCGGCCCGAGGTCCTCCTCTGTGGCAGCCAGGTCCGGGTCATCGACGCGGACGGCGCGCCGATCGGCGTCTACCGCAGCATCCTCGGCGAGGCGGACTTGGTCTCCCCGGCAGAGCGTTTCGCGGTCTACGTGCTGCGGCCGCATACCGGCGTCGACATCTTCTCGCTGATGCGGCGTTCCGCCATGGAGGGCTCGCTCCTGCATGCGCATTTCCACGGCGCCGATCGCGCCCTCTTGGCGCAGCTCGCCTTGCGCGGCGCGATGGTCCAAGTCCCTCAGACACTGAACGAGATTCGCGAGCACGATCAGCGCTACACGAGGCGGGCGAGGTCGGCGCGGCTGCGGCTGGACTGGCACGGCTCCGCCCCGGGCGGCCTCGCGGCCATTCCCATCCTGCAGCTCTACAAGTCCTATCGAACGGTGGTGGCCGAGGCGGCGCTCGCGACCGGCCAACGCTGGCAGTGCCGGGCAGCGCTCGTCCGCTGGTGGTTCGTCAACTGGAACAGCGTGCGGGTCGCCGTCGATATCGCAGCACTCGCCGTTCCCGGCATCGTCGGCTTCGCCGAAAGCGTCAAGGAACGTCTCATCGGCGCCTCGGTCGGCCATTTCAAGCCGCCACGCTGAGAGCCTGCCCGCAAGCCGATGAAACACCACGAAAACTTCTCGGACAGGCTTTGAGGACCTGCGCTGGCCGCGAAATCCCATCCTGGAAGCCGAGGGTTGCGAGATGAAGAGCGCTCCCGTCTGGATCAGATCAAGGTCGTATCTGGCGACGTCGCGCAGCCG
>CAYMTA010000015.1:0-72517 GCA_964393275.1 uncultured Geminicoccaceae bacterium
GCCTATGTCGACATCGTCAACATCACCCTGACCTTCTGAGAGGCATCATGCGTCGCGCCAACCGGCGAGCGGTGCTCGCCCTGGTCCTCGGGATGGTCATGGTGCCATGGCCGGCTCACGCCACTTCGCTGAACGTGGCGCCGACCCGCATCGACCTCGGCCCCGACTCCCGCACCGGCTCGGTCACGCTGAACAACACCGGCGAGGGTGCGACCACCGTGCAGGTCGAGACCTTCGCCTGGCGCGCCGGCAACTCGATTCAGGAGCTTGAGCCGACCCGCGGACTCCTCGCCGTGCCCGCCGTCTTCAGCCTCGAGCGGGGTGCGCGGCAGGTGATCCGCGTCGCCACGCGCGAGCCGGCGTCGACCGCGGTGGAGACCGCCTACCGGCTGGTGATCACCGAAGTGCCGATCGCCGGCGATTCCGCCGCCGCCGGCGTGCGGTTCGCCCTTCGCCTCAGCCTGCCGGTCTTCATCACCCCGCCCGGAGCGGCGCCCGTGCCGGACTGGCGGATGGCGCGGGGCGCGGAGGGACCGGCGCTCGAGCTGCGCAACACCGGCACCGCCCATCTCTATGTCAGCCATCTTGCCTTGCGCGCCGCGGCCGGCGGCCCGCCGCTCGCCCTGATCGAGACGCCGAGCTACATCCTCGCCGGCAACGCGCAGCGCTGGTCGCTGCCGGCCTTGCGCGACACGGAGGGGCTCGTCGTCGAGGCGGCGACCAATCTAGGCGACCTCGTGGTCGAGCTGCCGAACTGACGTGGCCGGTCGTCCGCATCGCGGCCTCACCGGCAGCGCCATTCGTGGTCTTCTCCTGGTCCTGCTCGGCATCCATCGCACGACGCTTGCCGAGCCCCCTGCCGGAGCGCTGCTGGAGTCCCTGCCGGAGCAGCTCGAGGCGCTCGACGCCATCGAGCCCGCCGGCATCACCTATCGGCGCGACCCGCTCGGCCTGCCGCTGCTCGACCAGGAGCGCTGGACCGAATGGGTTCTCTCGGTCGAGCTCAACGGCGAGCCGGTCAGCGACGGGGTGATCTTCATCGAGGAGCCGGATACGGGCAGGCTGGCGGTCGAGCTCGCCACCGCCGAGGCCTGGCGGCTGATCATCGACCGCGACGCGATCCTCACCTTCGAGGGGGTGCCGTTCTACCCGCTCGACGCCATTCCGGGCGTGGTGGCGGTGCTCGATCCGGCGGCCCTGGTCGTCGCCATCGAGGCACCGCCCGACGTCTTCGGCCTCTACGCCATGGACCTCGAGGGGCTGGGCCGCGCCGCCCCCACGCCCGGCACCGGGGCCTATTTCGACTACGACCTCCTGCTCCAGGGCGGCGGCGATATCGACGACCAGCTCGACGGCCTGTTCGAGACCGGCGCCTTCAGCCACGGCAACGTGCTGCTCAACAATTTCCGCGTCGAGGACATGGGCGACGAGGGCGAGGTCGACCGCCTCGAGACCACCTTCTTCCGCGACTTCCCGGACCGCCGCGCCACGTTTCGCGCCGGCGACAGCCTGACGGTCGGCGGCGCCTTCGCCCAGCCGGTGCGCTTCGGCGGGCTGCAGTGGTCGACCAACTTCGCCACCGACCCCGCCTTCGTCACCTTTCCCCTGCCGTCCATCGGCGGGCTCGCCGAGCAGCAGTCGGTGGTCGACGTCATCATCGACAACCTGACCAGCGTCACCCGCACGGTGCCGCCCGGCCCCTTCGCCATCGACAACGTGCCGGTGGTCACCGGCGCCGGCGAGGTCCAGCTCCGCGTCACCGACCTTCTGGGCCGCGAGCGGCTGGTCACCCAGTCCTATTACGTCAGCACCCGCCTGCTCAAGGCCGGGCTGCACGATTTCTCCTACGAGGCCGGCTTCAAGCGGAACGACTTCGGCGAGCGCAGCTTCGCCTACGGCGATGCCCTGGCGACCGCCACCCATCGCTACGGCTTCACCGACACCGTCACCGGCGAAGCCCATCTCGAGGCGGGGCAGGATGGCGGCAGCCTGGTCGGCGGCGGCGCCTTCCTGCTCGGCCCCTATGGCCTGCTTTCCGGCGGCGTCGGCGGCAGCATCGACAGCGAGGCCGACCAGGGCGTGCTCGGCCAGTTGGCCTACGAGTATGTCGGCAGGACGCTGAGCCTCGGTGCCCGCACCCGCTACACCTCCGACGCTTTCCGCCAGGCCTCGACCGACGACGGCCGCACGCGCCGGGTCGACCAGCTCAATATCGGCTACGACACCGGCAGCATCGGCCGGCTGGGCCTGCTCTTCCTCAACCGCGACCGGATCGGCCGCGACGACGACCAGTCGCTCTCGGCCAGCTACAGCCTGCCGATCGGGCCGGGTGCCCTGGTCGTCAACGCCGCCCAGACCTTGTCGCCGGACAGCGATTTCGCGCTCACCGCCGCGTACTCGATCTCGCTCGGCAGCAATCGCAGCATGACCGCCATCGCCGATGCCGGCGACAACCGCAACCGCGCCCGGCTGCAATACTCGCGCACCCGCGGCGCATCCGAGCTCGGCCTCGACTACCGTCTCGCCAGCGAGGTCGGCGACGACGCGCGGCCGGTCGATGCCTGGCTCGGCTACCAGGCATCCAGGATCGGCACGGAGGCCGCCTTCGAGCGCGCCTCCGGCGACAACCGGTTCCGTCTCGGCGCCGATGGCAGCCTCGCCTTCGTCGACGGCAGCTTCGGCCTGACCCGCCGGATCGGCCGGGCGTTCGGCCTGGTCGACCTGCCGGGCTTCCCGGACGTGCGCGTCTATGTGGACAATCGCGAGGCCGGGCGCACCGACGCCGCGGGGCACCTGCTTCTGCCCGATCTCAGCCCCTACCAGCCCAACCGGATCCGCCTGGCGCTGGAGGACCTGCCGATCGACGCCGAGTTGACCACGGCCGAGACGGAGGCGGTGCCGTACGACCGCAGCGGCATGACCATCGACTTCGGCATCGTCGCCGTGCAGCGCGCCACGGCGACCCTTCGTGATCGCGCCGACCGCCCGCTGCCGCCCGGGCTCGCCCTCGCCAGTGCTTCGGGCGAGCTTGCGGGCCTCGTCGCCCGCGACGGCTTCACCCAGCTCACCGGCCCGCTGGACGCCAAGACCTACCTGATCGGCGAAGAGGGCGGCCGCCGTTTCGTCTGCGCCGTGCCGGCCTTCGTCGGCACCGATGCCTTGCCCGACCTCGGAGAGATCCGCTGCGCCGACTGATCCAGATCTGGTGCTGGGCCGCCCCGCTCTGCGCCCTCGCCGCCCCGCCTGCCCTGGCCGTCTGCCAGTTCGCCACGACCGCCCTCGCCTTCGGTGTGGTCGACGTCGCCCGCGGCGCCGACAGCACCGGCGAGATCGCCGTCTCCTGCCAGGCGGCGACCAGCTTCGAGGTGGCCATTGTCGGCAATGGCAGCCCCGGCAACCGCTATCTCGCCGGCCCCGACGGTGCCAGGCTCTCCTACGATGTCTATCCCGACATCACACGGGTCGTGCCCTGGAGCGACGGCAGCGGCTCCGGCGCCACCGTGGCGGCCAGCAGCAACGGCAACGACACGACCACGCTCCGGGTGTACGGCCGCGTTCCCATCCAGAAGGCCGTCCCGGCCGGTCTGTATCAGGACGCGCTCATCGTCTCGGTCACCTTCTGAGGAATGCCGATGTCGGGCTCGCCATGGTTGACGGCCGCTAACACACGGGGTGATGAAGTGTGCTATGAATGCTCCCCTGTGGTCGCAAGTAGGCGGCCCATGAACGGGAGTGAGCCCCATGGTCGAGCAGGTAGCTCGAGGTCGGCTCAAGGTCGCGGCGATCGCGGCCCTGGGTCTTGCCACGGTCGGTGTCGCGGAGCCGGCCCTCGCCGCCGGCAAGTCCACGACGCTGCAGATCAAGGTGCGGGTCGTCGAGGCCTGCCAGATCCGCATCGACAACAGCCTCGGCCGGCCGCTGCAGATCTGCGGCCGTCCGGGCGCCATCCCGCCGATCGCGACCATTCCGCCGATCGCGACCATTCCGCCGATCGCGACCATTCCGAAAGTAACCTTCGATCCGCCGCCGCTGCCGTCCTTGCCCGCGATCGAGAGGCCGGCCAGCCTCCTCGCGAGAGCCTCGCCGGAACGTGTTCGCTTCGTCACGTTCACGTACTGAGCACGCACGCCGACTTGATCGGACGGCCGGCGCCGAGCATAACCTCAGGTAGGGGAAGCTGATGGAGGCTCGGCGCAGGATGGCATGCGGAACACGCCCGATCGTGGCGCGCGGCGCAAGATGCCTCGCGGGGCTTGTCCTGGTTCTCGCGCTCGCCGGACAGGGGGTGCCCGTTTCGGCGCAGGCCGCGACCGAGTTCGCGGCCTGGCTCGACGGGCTGCGCGGCGAGGCGCGCTCGAAGGGGATCAGCGACAGCACCCTCGATCAGGCGCTGGCGGGGGTCGAGCCCATCCCGCGGGTGATCGAGCTCGACCAGCGGCAGCCGGAAGGCCGGATGAGCTTCGTCGAGTACCGGGGCAAGGTGATCTCCGAGGCACGGGTCGCCCAGGGCCGGCGGCTGCTCGCCGAGCACCGATCGCTGCTCCGCGAGGTCGAGGCGAGGTACGGCGTGCCGGCCGAGGTCATCGTCGCCCTTTGGGGCATCGAATCGAGCTATGGCGAGTTCAAGGGTCGCTTTCCGGTGGTCGCCTCGCTGGCGACGCTGGCCTATGATGGCCGCCGCGCCAGCTTCTTTCGCGGCGAGCTTCTGAATGCGCTGCAGATCATCGAGGCCGGCGACATCGAGCCGGGCGCCATGTACGGCTCCTGGGCCGGCGCCATGGGCCAGTCGCAGTTCATGCCGTCGACCTATCTCGGCTACGCCGTCGACGGCAATGGCGACGGCCGCCGCGACATCTGGGGAACCAAGGCCGATATTTTCGCCTCGATGGCCAATTATTTGAGCAAGATGGGCTGGAACCGGGAGTATATCTGGGGCCGCGAGGTGCGCGCCGGCAAGGCCGTCTCGACCACCGGCCTCGACGAGAAGCGCCCGCTCGCGACCTGGCAGGCGAAGGGGGTGCGCAAGCTCGACGGCGGCGCCCTGCCGGCCGTGGCGATCGACGCCTCGCTCTTGAAGATGGACGACGGCCGCGGCCCGAGCTACCTCGTCTACGACAACTTCCGGGTGCTGATGCGCTGGAACCGTTCCACCTATTTCGCCACGAGCGTCGGCCTGCTCGCCGACGCCATCCGCGCATGAAACGGCAGGGGCCCCGCGGTTTCCTCGCGGCGGCGCTCGCCTTGCTGATGCTCGCCGCCTGCTCCGGCCCGCGCCCGACCGCACCCGACATCGATCCGCTCAGCGCCACGCCGCACGGCACCTACAAGCTCGGCCAGCCCTACAAGATCAACGGCATCTGGTACTTCCCCGAGTACGATCCGGCCTATGACCAGGTCGGCATCGCTTCCTGGTACGGCGACGATTTTCACGGCCTGCCGACTGCCAATGGCGAGGTCTTCGACATGCGCGTGGCGAGCGCCGCCCATCCGACCCTGCCCTTGCCGAGCGTCGTCGAGGTGACCAATCTGGACAACGGCCGCAAGCTCGAGCTGCGCGTCAACGACCGGGGCCCCTTCCATGACAGCCGGCTGATCGATCTTTCCAGGGAAGCGGCCCGCGAGCTCGGCTTCGAGGGCAAGGGTCTGGCCCGGGTGCGGGTCCGCTTCGTCTCGCTCCTGCCGGCCTATGGCGTGCCGCCGGTGGCCGGCACCACCACCCGCCCGGCCACGGTGGTCGCCAGCGCCGCCCCGGCGCCGCCCGCCCGGCGCGCGGCACCCGTCAAGGCGTCCAAGGCCGCCACGACCGCGCGCGGCTGCGGCGCCGGCGACCATTTCGTGCAGGTGGCGGCCTTCAGCGAGCCGGCCAACGCGGCGGCGCTCGAGCGGCGGCTCCATGCCCTCGGCCGGGTCGAGGTCGAGAGGGCGCCGCAGCTCAGCCGGGTGCGGCTCGGCCCCTATGCCTCGCGCAGCGACGCCTTCGGCACGCTCGCCCGGGTGCACGGCATGGGCTACCCTGATGCGCTCGTCGTCGGCTGCTCCTGAGCCGTTTCAACCGAAGGGAACTCGAACATCATGATGCGGCTTCTTGCGGCGCTCGTCCTGCTCGCCACGGCCATGACCGGCGGCCCGGCCCGGGCGCAGACAGCCTTCGAGACGGCGGCCCGGGCGGCGATCCTGATCGACTACCGCAGCGGTGACGTCCTCTTCGAGAAGAACCCGGACGAGGCGCTGCCGCCGGCCTCGATGAGCAAGCTGATGACCGCGCTCGTCGTCTTCGAGGAGCTGGAGGCCGGCAATTTGCGGCTCGACGAGCTCCTGCCGGTCAGCGAGCGCGCCTGGCGGATGGGCGGCTCGCGGATGTTCCTCGAGGTCGGCAGCCGGGTGAGCGTCCACGAGCTCCTGCAGGGCATCATCGTGCAGTCCGGCAACGATGCCTGCGTGGTCGTCGCCGAGGCGCTTTCGGGCAGCGAGGAGGCGTTCGCCGAGCGGATGACCAGGCGCGGCATCGAGATCGGGCTGACCCATACGACCCTCAAGAACGCCACCGGCTGGCCCAACCCCGAGCATCTGATGAGCGTGCGCGATCTCTCGATCATCGCGCGCCAGATCATCAGCCGCTTCCCGCAGTACTACCCGTACTATTCGCAGCTCGAGTTCGAGTATAACGGCATCAGCCAGCACAACCGCAACCCCCTGCTGCAGGGGGGGATTCCGGGCGTCGACGGGTTGAAGACCGGCCACACCCAGGAGGCCGGCTACGGTCTCGTCGCCTCGGCCGAGCGCGACGGCCGGCGCCTCATCCTGGTGGTCGCCGGCCTCGACTCCTCGCGTCAGCGACGCACCGAGAGCGAGCGTCTCCTGGAATACGGCTATCGCTATTTCCAGGAATACCGGCTGTTCGAGCCCGACGCGGTGGTCGTCGAGGCGCCGGTCTGGCAGGGTGCCGAGCCGACCGTGCCGCTCGTCGGCGCCGATGTGGTGAGCATCACCATGACCCGCGCCGCACGCGACTCGCTCGACGTCAAGGTGGTCTACGACAGCCCGGTCATCGCCCCGGTCGAGGCGGGCCAGGTGGTCGGCCAGATCGAGATGACCGCCGACGGCATGCCGACCCGGGTCCTGCCGCTGGTCGCCGCCCGGCCGGTCGAGCGGGCCGGCGTTCTCGGCCGCATGACCGGCACGCTCGAATACCTCATCTGGGGTGTCCCCGGCTGAGCGTGGGCGAGAAACCGGGCGGCGTCTTCATCACCTTCGAGGGCGGCGAGGGCGCCGGCAAGACCACCCAGCTCCAGGCGCTCCGCCGCGTCCTCGAGGCCCGCGGGGTCACCGTCACCGCCACCCGCGAGCCCGGCGGCACGGCCGGCGCCGAGGCGATCCGCGACCTCGTCCTCGGCGGGGTGGTCGAGCGCTGGAGCCACGGCGTCGAGGCGCTTTTGATGACCGCCGCCCGCCTCGATCATGTCGAGCGGTTGATCGCACCCGCCCTCGCCGCCGGCGGCTGGGTGCTCAGCGACCGCTTCAGCGACAGCACCCGCGTCTACCAGGGCATCGCCGGCGGACTCGGCATGGCGCGGATCGACGCCCTGCACGACCTCTTCCTGCCGTCGCCCCGCCCCGACCTCACGCTCCTCCTCGACCTTGCGGTGACCAAAGGTCTCGCCCGTCGCGCCGGGGCCGGCGGCGGGAGCCGCTTCGAGGCCCGGGACATGGCCTTCCACGAGCGGGTCCGGGCCGGCTTCCTCGAGCTCGCGGCGGCCGAGCCCGGGCGTTTCGTCGTCATCGATGCCGCGGCCCCCGCCGAAGCCGTCGCCGCACGGATCGAGGCCGCCGTCCTCGCCCGCTTCGCCGATCGGCTCGCCGGATGACCGAGCAGCCGCCACTGGCGCCGCGGGCGAACCCGCACCTCTTCGGCCACGAGGCGGCGGAGGAAGTCTTCGAGCGGGCCTGGCGAAGCGGCCGGCTGCCGCATGCCTGGCTGCTGCAGGGCCCCCCGGGCATCGGCAAGGCGACGCTGGCCTACCGCCTCGCCCGCCGCGTCCTAGCCGGCCCGGACGCGGACGATCAGAACGACCCCGCAAGCGCCCTCTTTCGCCGCGTGGCGGGTGGGTCCGAGGCCGATCTCTTTGTCCTCAAGCGTGAAATCAATCCGAAGACCGGCAAGCTGCGTTCCGAGATTATTGTGAACGACGTTCGTCGGGTGACGACAGGGCTCCATGGTACAGTCGTTGGCCGAGGCGGCCGCGCTGTAGTCGTCGACTTCGCGGACGAGTTGAACGAAGAGGCTGCCAATGCGCTGCTGAAGCTGCTGGAGGAGCCGCCCGCTGGCGTCGTGCTCCTTCTCGTCTGCCATGCGCCCGGCCGGATGCCTCGCACCATCATCTCGCGCTGCGCCCGCCTGCGTCTCCACCCTCTCGCACCCGAGCCGATGCTTCTGGCCTTGGCCGCCGCCGGCCTCGCCACCCCGAATGAAGCCTCCCCGGCGCTCCTCGCCCTCGCCCAGGGTTCCCCCGGCCGGTACGCAACCCTAGTCGCCGCAGACTATCTCGACCACTACAACGGCCTGCTCGATGCGGCTGTCGCCGGGCGTGCCGACCGCCGTCGGCTGGTCGAGGCCGCCGACCGGCTCGCCGGCATGGGCGACGCGGCGCTCGCCACCGACCTCGTCGCGCTGATCGTCCGGCGCGCCGCCGAGCAGGCGACCCGTGGCGCCCTCGACCCGGCGCTGGTGCCGGGCGAGGCCGAGCGGCTCGTGGCGCTGACCCGAGGCAGGCGGCTTGATCGCTGGATGGGCTTGTGGGACACATTGCGCGACCTGCCGGGCGAGCTCGATCATTTGAACCTCGATCCGCGTCAGACCTTCTTTTTGGCACTGGCGGCGCTCGCCGGGGCCGCCGAGGAGCGGCTGGCCGGCTGATCTTGCGCCCCCTGCCGGCATCAGGCTCATAGGGCTGGAGACGACGATGGCAGCCCCTGCTGCGTACTACATCACGACCCCGATCTACTACGTCAACGACTCGCCGCATATCGGCCACGCCTACACGACGCTGGCCTGCGACGCCGTCGCCCGCTTCATGCGCCTCGACGGCCGCGACGTGCGCTTCCTCACCGGGACCGACGAGCATGGCCAGAAGGTCGAGAAGGCGGCCCGCGACCGGGGCATGGACCCGCAGGCCTTCACCGACGAGGTCTCGACCCGCTTTCGCGAGCTCGCCCGGGTCATGAGCTTCAGCCAGGACGACTTCATCCGCACCACCGAGGAGCGGCACAAGCACGCCGTGCAGCAGCTCTGGTCGAAGCTGCAGGATGCCGGCGAGATCTATCTCGGCGCCTATGCCGGCTGGTACTCGGTGCGCGACGAGGCGTTCTATGCCGAGAGCGAGCTGGTCGCCGGCAAGGCGCCGACCGGTGCCCCGGTCGAATGGGTCGAGGAGCCATCCTACTTCTTTCGCCTTTCCGCCTGGCAGGACCGGCTGCTCGCCTACTACGAGACCCAGCCCGATTCGGTCATGCCCGAGAGCCGGATGAACGAGGTGAAGAGCTTCGTGAAGGGCGGCCTCAACGACCTCTCGGTCAGCCGCACCACCTTCGCCTGGGGCGTGCCGGTGCCGAACGACCCGGCGCATGTCATGTATGTCTGGCTCGACGCGCTCACCAACTACATTTCCGCCCTGGGCTGGCCCGAGGACCCGGACGGGCTCTACGCCCGCTTCTGGCCCTGCGACGTGCACGTCGTCGGCAAGGACATCCTGCGCTTCCATGCCGTCTATTGGCCGGCCTTTTTGATGGCCGCCGGACTCGAGCCGCCGCGCCGCATCTTCGCCCATGGCTGGTGGACCAACGAGGGACAGAAGATCAGCAAGTCCGTCGGCAACGTCATCGACCCGCACGCGCTGATCGCCCGCTACGGCCTCGACGCCACCCGCTATTTCCTGCTGCGCGAGGTGCCGTTCGGCAATGACGGCGATTTCAGCCACGCCGCCATGCTGCGCCGCATGAACAGCGACCTCGCCAACGACTATGGCAATCTCTGCCAGCGCGTGCTGTCGATGATCGCGAAGAACTGTGGCGCCGCGGTGCCAAAGCCGGGACCCCTGCAGCCGGCCGACACGGTCCTGCTCGACCAGGCGGCAAGCCTCCTCGACACCTGCCGCGGCCTCATGGCGCGCCAGGCGAGCCACGCGGCCCTCGAGGCCATCTGGGCGGTGATCGCCGAGGCGAACCGCTATGTCGACGCGCAGGCGCCCTGGGCGCTGCGCAAGAGCGATCCCGAGCGGATGGCGACCGTGCTCTGGGTCCTGGCCGAGACCATCCGCCGGGTGGCGATCCTGACCCAGCCCTTCATGCCCGACGCCTCGTCGCGCATCCTCGACCAGCTCGCCGTGTCGCCCGGGCGGCGCGACTTCGAGGCATTGGACGACACGGGTGCGCTCGTCGCCGGCACCCCGCTGCCCAGGCCGGAGGGCGTCTTTCCGCGCCTCGTCGAGGACGCCGCAGGTGCCTGAAGCGGGTCCGGCATTCGTCGACAGCCACTGCCACCTCGATTATCCGGGCCTCGTCGCCGAGGCGGACGCGGTGGTCGAGCGTGCCCGCGCGGCCGGTGTCACGACGCTGCTCACCATCGCCACCCGGCTCACCAGCCTGCCGGCCGTGCTCGAGCTCGCCCGCCGTTTCAAGGGTGTGTGGGTCGCCTCGGGCGTGCACCCGCACCAGGCGGCCGAGGAGGCGGGGAGCGCCGATCCCGCTCCCTTCATCGCCAATGCCGCCGACCCCAAAGTCGTGGCGATCGGCGAATGCGGCCTCGACTATTTCTACGACAAGAGCCCGCGCGACGTGCAGGCTTCGAGCTTCAGGGCCCAGCTCGAGGCGGCGCGGGCGACGGGCCTGCCCTTCATCGTCCACACCCGCGACGCCGACGCCGACACGCTGGCCATCCTCGATGAGGCAGCAGCGACAGCGCCGCTGCGGGGCGTCATCCACTGCTACAGCACCTCGCCCGAGATGGGCCACCGGGCGGTGGCGCTCGGCCTCCACCTCGGCATCGGCGGCATCCTCACCTTCAAGCGCTCGGACGAGCTTCGGGCCACGGTCCGGGACCTGCCCAGGGACCGGATCCTGCTCGAGACGGATTCGCCCTTCCTCGCCCCCTTGCCCTTTCGCGGCAAGCGCAACGAGCCGGCCTACATCCCGCATGTGGCCGCCGTCCTGGCCGAGCTCTGGGGCACTGATGCCGAAGAGGTCGCCCGCGTCACCTCCGACAATTTCTTTCACCTCTTCACCAAGGCCGAGCGTCCCTGATGCGGGTGACGGTCTTGGGTTGCGGCACCTCGGCCGGTGTGCCGCAGATCGGCTGCGACTGCGCCGTCTGCCGCTCGGCCGACCCCAGGAACAAGCGGTTGCGCTGCTCCATCCTGCTGGAGAGCCAGGGCCAGCGCATCCTCTTCGACACCGGCCCGGATCTCCGCCAGCAATGTCTCGATGCCGGGATCGACCGGCTCGACGCCGTCGTCTTCACCCACGCCCATGCCGACCACCTGCACGGCCTCGACGACATCCGCGCGATCAACAACATCATCGGCCAAGCCTTGCCGGCCCACGCGCACGAGGACGTGCTGCAGCGCATCCGGGAGCGCTTTCCCTATGTCTTCGGCGGCGGGCAGGACGGCCGGGGCGGCTTCTGGCGACCCGAGATCCGGCCGTGCCCGTTCACCGGCGACGGGCCCATCAGGATCGGCCCGGTCGAGCTTCTGCCGCTCGCCCACGGCCATGGGCGGAGCCGGGTCTGGGGCTTCCGCATCGGCAAGTTCGCCTACTCGACCGATGCCGACCGCATCGACGACGCCTATGTCGATGCCCTCGCCGGCATCGAGGTCTGGCTGGTCGACGCGCTGCGCGACAAGCCGCACCCCAGCCACGCGCATCTCGCCCGCACGCTGGAATGGATCGACCGCGTGCGGCCGAGGCAGGCCTGGCTCACCCACATGAACCACGAGGTCGACCACGCGACCTGGCAGAGGAAGCTGCCGAGGGGCGTGGCCCCGGCGCATGACGGCCTCGTCATCGAGCTCGCCGACTGACGGCCGGATGGCGGCATCGCTCAGGCCTTCCGCAGCGTCACCCCGACCCTTCCGGCAGCGCGCGCCAACGCGGAGTCGCGTGTCGCCAAGGCGGCACCTCGCCGGACAGCCAACTCCAGATAGGCGGCATCGTACGTGGTCAGGCGATGCGCCCCGGCCAGCGCCAACACCGCCGGCAGGGTTCGCGCCGGCGGCTCATCGTCGGTCCCGACCGGCAAGCCGTGGAGCAGGGCGACATGCTCCCGGAGTTGGACGTTGGTGATCCGACCACGCCGCTCGGCCATCAAGAGAACATTGCCGATCTCGAGATGCCAGAGTGCTGGAACCAGTGCCTCGAGCCCCGGCAGGTCGTCGAGCAGCGCGTCGCCGGCTGCGCTCGCCTCGTCCAGAAAGCACCAGGAGACGGCGACCGAGCAGTCGAGAACGAGGCTCACCGCCGCCCTGCGTCGCGAAGCTCGCGCCAATCGAGTCCGCCGAGCAGGGCCTCACGGCGCGCCGCCTTGAGCCGCGCCACCAGCGCCGCGTGATCGACAGGTGCTGCCGCATCGGCCGGCACCAGCCGCGCGACGGCCTTGCCGTGCCGGGTGATCAGCACCTCCTCGCCGCGCGCCACGCGCTCGAGCAGCGCCGAAAGATGGGTCTTGGCCGCGAAGGCACCGACAGACAGCATGGGACGACCATTCCAACCAGATCATTCAACCAGTTGAATATCGTCCCTCTATCCGCCAAACACAATCCCCTCACGCCAGCGGCAGCACCGGCTTGTCCCGGCAATGCGCCGGCAGCTCCATGTCGTCGAGCAGGGTTTCGAACGATTCCGCCCGGTCATAGGCCTGAAAGCCCATGGCCTCGTAGGTGGCGAGGGCCTTCGGATGGTCGAGATCGCAGGTATCGACCGAGAGCCGCGTGGCACCCTTGGCGAAGGCGTGGCGGATCGCCCAGTCGAGCAGGAAGCGCCCGAGTCCCCGTCCCAGAAAATCCGGCACCAGCCCGAGGAAGGCGAGCCTGACATCCGGGTGCGCGGCGAAATCGAGCTCGACATAGCCGGCCGGCACGCCGTGCAGCCAGAGCACGCGAAGATCGGTCGTGGGTGCCCGGATGATTGCCGTCAGCGTCGCGTCGTCCATCAGCCGGCGGCGGTTCCAGAGCCAGGGGGCGCCGACCGTCGCATAGAGATAGCGGTAGAAATGCACGGGCGGATCCAGGGCGCGGACGATCTCGGTGCCGGGGCAGGGCGGCTGCAAGGGCGGCCCCTTGGGCGGCTCGAAGAGCTCGAGATAGGTGATCGTGCTGGGCACGCGGCCCCTGGGCTCGGCGGGCATGAGGCGGGTCCGGGCTGCTGGCGGGTGCCGTGGCTTGCCGCCTGCCGCGCCACCCTGTCAAGGGCGCGCCGGCGTTAACCAAATCTTCGGGGTTTGCGGCTAGGCTCGGTCGATACCCAGTGCGCGAGGCCCGCTTGACCGCCAATCGCCGTCTGTTCTCCCTCAAGCAACGGCCGGCGACCTTCGCCGAGGCCGGGGTCGTGGCGCCGTTCACCACCCCGCTTCTGGTCCAGGCGCGGCTGCGGCTGGATTATCGGGGTCGGCTCGAGGTGGTTGCCCGCAACCCGACCGGGGCGGACGGCGTGTACGTGCTGCCGCTGACCGCGCTCGAGGAGCTCTATCGCCTGTCGCTCCACGATCGGGCGCTGGTCCTGAAGCTGCGCGACCTCTCGCCGATCAGCCCGCTCGGCATCCGCGCCATCGCCCTGGGCCTGGCCGAGGAGGGTCTCGCGGGGCCGGACGCCGAGGCAGCGTCCAAGCGCTCCCAGGAAGAGGATGAGGAACGCTCGCTGCTCACCATGCTGCTCCTGCTCGAGCAGCTCCTCGACGAGGCCGGACTCGGCAGGATCGACTGGAAGACCATCGACACGGGCTCCAGCGATGCCCGCGAGCGGCTGCGCCCCTACTTCAAGAGCCTCGAGCCGAGCATGGGCATCGCCTCGGGCGAGCTGATCACCATGATCGACGAGCTGAGCGGGCTGGTCGCCGCGATCGGCCACGCCAAGGCACCCTTCAAGAGCCAGTCCGACACGACCCTCGAGGAGGTGGTCGAGATCAGGCGGTCGATCGCGGAGTGGGTGCGGGGCGAGTGCCATGACCACGCCGCTCTGGCCGGGCTCATCGTCGAAAGCGCCACCCTGACCATCGAGTGCACCGAGCCCGGCCTCGCCAAGGCCAGAACCATCGTGAACAGCGCCCGCCGTCTCCTGGAGGCGCGGGCGAGCGACCGGATGAAGGTGGACGAGGTGCTGACTCGGCCGGTGTGGCTGCTCGACGGCTGGCGTCATCTGGCGGCGCTGTGGCGCGGTGGCGGCGAGGCGACGCGCGAGGCGCAGCGCGACATTCTGGTCGAGCTCGCCGAGCTCGCGCCCCTGGTGCCCTTGGCGGCCGACGAGTGGCTCGGCAAGCCGATGGAGGTGCGCGCCAACAATGGGCTCAGGCGTTGGGTTCGCCTCAACGAGGACTGGCGCACCGGCCACATGATCGACCGGCAGGCGGTGATCGAGCAGATCCTGGCGGAGACCCTTTGACGATGGCCGCGACGTGTGACGACCAGCTCGCCGACCGCCTCCAGCTGGTCGACGACCGAAAGCTCCAGGATGTCGTCCGGATGCTCGAATCGACCCGGGAGCGCGGTGCGGTGGAGCCGATCCTGGCGGCCCTTCGCCCGCGCCTGCGCCGGCTCCGGCCGGAGCGGCCCTTGACCGTGCGGCGCCTGCTCACCGTGCCGCTCGAGGGGGCCCTCGCCAGCAGCGAGGACGGGGCCTGGTCCTTCGTCGTCGACCGCTCCAGGCTCGGTGACTTGCACGAAGCGATCCTGGCCGGGCTGGCACCCGGGCAGCAGGCTTCGCTGGTCACATCCCTCGCCGGCCGGTTGGCGCACGAGACGGCGGCGATCCTCGAGCACGGCAGCACCTTCTGGCCCGCTGCCGCCGCGGCCCTGGCCAGGACCGCGGCGGCAGCGGATGAGCCCGGGGCGATCGCCGCCCTGCGCCGGCGGGTGGCCGATCTGCTGGCCATCGCACCGGCCCTGGTGCCGCTGCTCGGCCGGCTGCCCCGCCCGCCGCAGCTCCTGGACGACGACGAGAAAGAGGTGCTGGCCGACATCCTGGCCATTGCCCTGGCCGGCAGCGACGATCGGCTCGGCACCATCCTGACGCTGCTGCTGCGCTCCACCAGACGCCCGGCAGCGCTGGCAGACGATCTTCTGGCGGCGGTCGAGCCCAAGGTGAGGGACCGGCTGCGGCCGCTGGTCACGCGCATTCTCGACGAGCATCGCGCAACCCTGGATTCGCTTCTGACCAGCGTCGCGGAGCGACCCGATGCGGCGGTGACGCAGGTCGCCGAAACCGTGGAGCGGGTCGCCGAGGCAGTCGTCGACGAGGCGGGGGCAGGAGCCGAGCTCGGCCGCAGGGCGGGCCTGGTGGCCGAGCGCCGCTATCTCGCCGCCATCGAGGACCTCACGTCGATGGCCAGCGTCCTGTCGGGCGACGGTCAGGCCGTGCGCGAGCACGAGACGGCGGCGCGGGGCGTGGCGAGGCTCGGCCGCGCCGCCGGCCAGCTGGCACCTGGCCCGTCGATCGAGCGGGCGACCGGCGCCGCTGTGAAGGTCCTGGTCGACGCCGTCGAGAAGCTGGCCGAGGGCACCGCTCCCTTGGCCCATGTCCGGGTTGCCCGGCTGATCGAGATCCTGGCCGGCCCCGACCGCGCCTGGGCGCATCTCCGTCTGCATCGCGGCTGAGCGGTCGATGAACCGTTGGGCGGCCGACGCGCCGGGTCATCGGCGCATCCTGAGCCTCCCGGCTCCACGCTGCTGGCGAACGCGGCGACACGGGCAATCATGGAACGGCGCACCCGAGAGGGCGAAGCCGGGAACCCTCATGCAACTGTCGCAGCTCCATGAGCTTCATCTCCCGTCCGGCTCAGCCGACGAGCGCTTCCCGCAGCGCCGGAATGTCGTCCAGCACCCAGTCGACGAAAGCGGCGATTCGCGGTGTCCTGCGCAGCTCGGGTGGGGTCAGCAGATACCAGCTCCGGGTCAGCTCCTCGACCGGCGGCAGCACCTGGACCAGCGTGTCCTCCGCATCGCCGAGGGTGGTTGGCAGGGGGGCGATGCCCACCCCGGCCTTCACCGAGGAAACGGCACCCAGCATGCTGGAGCTGCGGCTGACGATACGGGCATCGGGCACCGCTGTCGGCAGCCATTTGGCCACGCGATGGCCTTTCATGATTCCGTCGAAGCCGATCAGCGCATGGTTGGCGAGGTCGGCGATGCTTTCGGGCCGACCGCGCTTTTGGATGTAGCTCTTGCTGGCGTACACAGCCCATACCGAGTCGCAGATCTTGCGGCCCACCAGGCGCTCGTCCACCGGCTCGCCGGAGCGAAAGGCGACATCGGCCTCGCCCTTGGCAAGATCGAGATAGCGATCGCTGGTCACGAACTCGACCACGAGACGCGGATAACGCATGTGAAACCGATCGATCAGCCCGCAAGCCGCGATGCGGGGCACGGTCGGCTCGGGGCAGGTCAGGCGGATGGTGCCCTCCAGGTCGAGCTTCAGCGACCGGATCTTCCGCTCGAGATTTTCGACCGCCGTCTCGACGGCCAGAACGTGGTCGATCAGCGTTTCGCCCAGCTCGGACAGGCGGTAGCCGGCGGGCTGACGCCTCACGAGGCCCAGCCCCGTGCGCCGCTCGAGCTCCACCAGCCGGCGATGGACCGTGGATTGATTGACGCCGAGCGCCCGCGCCGCGGCGAGCGTGCTGCCAGAGCGCGAGACGGCGATCAGATGGCGCAGATCGTTCCAGTCGAACATGACGGGCATTATGCACTTTTGCGCAGCGGCTTTGCAGATCCGCTGCTGCCGCCGTAGCATCGATCGAGCTAGGCTTTCCCTGCAAAAAGCGAGGGAGCTGACCATGCACGAGAGGAGCGACGTAGGCACCATGATCGCAGCGCTGGAGGTCGGCGTCACGCGGAGCGCGCAAGACCAGGGCCTGGCCAAGCTGACGCCGCTCCACCGCGAGGTGGTGCGTGGCATGCCGACTGCGCAGGATCAGGAAATCCGCGTGCTCTTCGCCACCCTGCTGCCGGGCGATGTCACGCCCTGCCATTCGCACCGGCATCCGGTGACCGTCTACATGCTGGAAGGCACGTTCACGCTCGAGCTGGACGATCGGGAGCCGGTCGGCATCGAAGCCGGGCAGGTCTACGTCGAGCCGTCCGGCGTCAACATGACCGGCAGCAACCGGGGCGACGTGCCGGCGCGCATGGCGCTGTTCTTCGTCTGCGAGCCCGATGAGCCGTTCGCCGATCCGGCGAGCCGGGCTTGAGACGGGGCGATCTGCGCGCATCGACCCGCTGCGCAAGCTCGCCACCGCACGACCTGAAACGGCGAGCGCCGCTTCAACCGGCCCGAATGCACAGTCTTGTTGATAGGTGGCGCGCCCGAGAGGACTCGAACCTCTGACCTCGTGCTCCGGAGGCACGCGCTCTATCCAACTGAGCTACGGGCGCTGACCGGCTGCCTATAGCGCACTCCTGGCCGAGGGCAAAGCGTCGTCGTGCTCGTCCCGGGCGGCGGCCGGGCCGGTGAGCCTGAGAAAAAGCTCCTCGAGATCGGCCTCGGCGGTGGCGAGATCGTTGATCGTCAGTCCGGCCGCGGTCGCGGCCGCCAGGATCTCGCCGACCTTGACCCGGCTCGGCCGGTAGCGGACGACGATCCGACCCGTCCCGTCGAGCGTGGCGCCGAGGGCGGCGAGCCGCTCCGACAGCCGTGTTTGCGGCGCGTCGAGGGTCAAGGTGAGCGTCTTCTCGTCGAGCCGCCGGAGCAGGGTCGCCGTCCGATCGCAGGCGACGACATTGCCCTTGTCGATGATGGCGATGCTGTCGCACATCGCCTCCGCCTCCTCGAGGTAGTGCGTGGTCAGGACGATGGTGGTGCCTTGCGCGTTGAGCTCGCGCATGTGCTGCCAGAGGTGGCGGCGCAGCTCGACATCGACGCCGGCGGTCGGCTCGTCGAGGATGATCACCGGTGGGTGATGGACCAGCGCCTTGGCGACCAGGAGGCGCCGCCGCATGCCGCCGGAGAGCGAGCGGGCATAGGCATCGGCCTTGTCGGCGAGGCCGACCGCCTCGAGGATCGCGTCGGTGGTGCGCCGGCGCTTCGGCACGCCATAGAGTCCGGCCTGCAGCTCCAGGACCTCGCGCGGGCTGAAGAAGGCA
Organism: uncultured Geminicoccaceae bacterium; assembly: GCA_964393275.1. Taxonomy (GTDB): domain Bacteria; phylum Pseudomonadota; class Alphaproteobacteria; order Geminicoccales; family Geminicoccaceae; genus SLRI01. Next base: position 18,342 of record CAYMTA010000015.1, read on the forward strand.
TCGAGGTTGAGCTCCTGCGGCACCACGCCGATGGCGAGGCGCGCCCGCCTCGGGTGCCGGTCGATATCGATGCCGTAGACCTCGGCCGAGCCCGCGGTCTTGACGACCAGCCCGGCCAGGATGTTGATCAGCGTCGATTTGCCCGCCCCGTTCGGGCCGAGCAGGCCGAAAATGGCGCCGCGCGGCACCTCGAGGTCGACGCCCTTGAGCGCCTCCTTGGCCGGCTGGCCGCCGCTCGCCCGATAGGTCTTGCGCAAGCCCTTGAGCTCGATCGCATAAGCTGGCAAGGGAGCGGCGGCGCCGGTCGTCGTGCTCGAGGGCGCGGGGCGGGCGTTCATCGAAGGGCTCCGGCTGGCTGCGGCCGGCGAGGTTGCCGGGGGAACGAGGCATGGGTGACGAGGAAGTCTATCTGGTCGGGACCGAGGAGGTCGTCCTCACCGACCGGATGTACGTCCAGTGCGACGGCGGCAACGGCACGCTCGGCCACCCCCGCGAGTACCTGACGCTCGAGAAGGGTGGCCAGACGATCTGCAAGTACTGCGATCGCCGCTTCGTCCTCAAGTCCCTGCCCGAGGCGGAGGCGATCCGCAAGGCCGGTCAGCGCTTCGCCGCCTGAGGAGGGCCGGCTGGACGGGGCCGGCCGTCGCCTCCGGCCGACTAGGCCAGCTCCGCCGGCGGCAACTGCCGGCGCAAATAGACGACCGTCACGGCGGCGCCGATCCAGGCGATGGTGACGATGCCCCAGTAGATGCCGGGCAGCCCGAATCCCAGGACCGGGTCGAGCAGATAGAGCACGACCAAAGGCCCGAAGACATGGCGGAAGAGGGCGACCGACATGGCGAAGATCGGTCGCCGCATGCCCTGCAGGATGCCGCCGCCGAGGATCAGGATGGCGTAGGCGTTGAAGTTGAAGACGGCGAAGCCGAGATAGGCGCTGCCGAGCCGGATCAGGTCCGGATCGTCGCTGAAGATGCCGATCAGGAGCTCGCGGGTCGGCCAGACGGCGATGGCGCCCAAGGTCATCACGGCGATGCCGTAGAGCATGACGAGGCGCGCGGTCTCGCGCACCCGGTCGGGCCGGTCGGCGCCGTGATTCTGCCCGACCAGCGTCATCGCGGCGGTGTTCAGGCCGATCATCGGCAGCATGGCGAGCTGCTCGATGCGCAGGCCGATGCCGTAGGCGGCGATCGCCGCCTCGCCATGCCGGCCCATGAACCAGGTGATGCAGAAGAGGCCGAAGCCGGTGGCGCCGCTGGTGATGGTGACCGGCACGGCCTGGCGGAGGAAATCGCGCAGGATCGGCAGGTTCGGCCGGATGTCGGCGAGGCGGAGCCGAAGGCCCAGGGGGCTCCGCCGGGCACGATGGACGAGATAGACGAGCTGCAGCGCCTGGACCAGCACGGTGGCGATGGCGATGCCGAGCACGCCGAGGCCGGGCACGCCGAAGGCGCCGAACATGAAGAGCGGGTCGAGCGCGAAGTTGAGGGCGCAGCCAAGGATCAGCGCGTTCCGGAAGCTGCGGCTGTCGCCTTGCGCCGTCAGCCAGCTATTGAGCGTCTGGTTGAGCACGAGGACGACGGCAAAGAGCATGATCGGCTGGAGATAGTCCACCCCGGCTTCGAGGCTGTCGCCGCTCGTGCCGAGGAACCGCAGGAGCGGCTGAATCGCGAAAATCCCGTAGAGGGCGGCGATCAGGCCGCCGACACAGGCCAAAAAGACTGCCTGGCCGAGCAGGCGGCGGCCGCCCTCGACATCCTCGCGGCCGAGGCGGTTGGCGATCAGCGCCGTGGCGGCCGCACCGATGCCGACCGAGAGCACGATGACCAGGAAGAAGACCGGGAAGGACGCACCCAGCGCCGTCAGGGCGGCGGTCGAGATGAACCCCGCCCAGAAGCTGTCGACGATGTTGAAGAGGGTCTGGAAGAGCAGGCCGACGCCGGCCGGCACGGCGATGGAGCGCACGAGGCCGGGCAGCGGGTCGCTGGTCAGCCGTGCCGCGCGGGCAGCGCCGGCGCCCGTGGCGCCGCGCCCGAGGGGGCGGTCAGAGGACGCGGAAATGTTCTTGCCAGATGCGCACGCCGCCAAGGAAGGCGTTCTCGTTGTCGCCCGGCCGGCTCTGCTGCGGCATCGCCTGGAGGTGCTTCGCGTTGCCGCCGCCGAGCACGACGTAGTCGGCGACCAGCGCGAGGCGCAGCCGCTCCACCACGTCGTGGACCGCCTCCTCCCAGTCCTTCCTGCCCAGCCGCTCGAGCCCGCGCTTGCCGACGCAGTCCTCGAAGGTGAATTTCTTGCGGTAGGGCAGATGCGCCACCTCGAGCGGCACGGCGACGTGATCGCCGACCAGGGCAGCACCGAGGCCGGTGCCGAGGCCGAGGAACAGCATCTTGCCGCCGGCGTAGGAGCCGACTGCCTGCATCACCGCGTCGTTGACCACCTTGACCGGTCGCTCGAACGCGGCGGCGAAGTCGAAATCGGTCCAGCCCTGGCCCAGATTATGCGGCTCGAGCACCAGCCGACCCTCGCGCACCGGGCCCGGATAGCCGATGGTGACGTGGTCGAAGCGCCAGTCACCGGCGAGCTCGAGCACGGCCTCGACCATGCGCTCGGGCGTCATGTCCGGCCCGGACTTCGCCTTGCGCTTCTCGACATGCGCCGCATGCTTGATCTTGATGTTGTTGCCGCCGACGTCGACGACGAGAATCTGCGCCTCGGCCATGAGCGTCTCCTCCGAACCCGCGGGGGCTGCTTACCATCCGGCCCGAGGCGGCGCCAGAGTGGCCGGGCGAGCCCGGGGGCCCTCGTATGGCGGGAGGGTGGGATCTCGCCATCGCCTGACATGCCCGGCCCTTTACCGATTGTTCATGCCGGCTGCGTAGTCTGAGGCGGGTCGATGACGGTGGCGGGATGCTGGTGCGGCGAGAGAGCGGCGGGAGTTGGCGGCGGCGCGGGCCCGGGGCGGAGGCTGCCCTGGCCCTGGTGCTGCTGCTCGGCCTGCTCATCTCCTTGCCGGCGGCCGCGGCGCCGGCCGTCTTCGGGACGCTGGATCGGCTGGCGCTCGACATCCGCGGTGCCATGGCGCATGTCGCCCGGCTGCGCGACCGCCTCGACGACCCGCCGCCTGGCCGCCTTTCGAACGCCAGCCCGGCGGCCGAGATGGCCGGCATCGCCGATGGCCGGTTCGATTCGACCGTCGCCTCGCTGCGCTGGGCCAGTCGCGGCCTCGACCGGCGACTGGCGGCGCTGCGTGCCGCGGTCGGCACGCCCGACAGCCCGGAGAAGGCGGAAATCCTGCTGGTCATGCGGGTCGAGCTCAGCAGCATGCTCTGGACGCTCGAGGAGCTGGGCCCGAAATGGGGCGCGGATCCGGGCTCGGGCGCGGTGCTGGCGCCGCGGCCGTCGACCGCCGCCGAGCGGGCCGAGACGCTGGACCGGCTGAACGCCTCGCTCGAGCAGCTCGCCATCGCCACCTCCGCCATGGCGGGCTTCGACTGGCGCGGGCTTTGAGCCGGGGTCGGGGGTGCGAGTGGCTGCCCGGAAGCGTCCCGGCATCCCCGACCGCCCAGTTGTTTTCGAGCGATTGACAAGGCGGACCGCTGGTGGCCCCATTCGGCTGTCTGGAGACGGGACCAGCGCAGGCAGGACGAGGTGCATGGAAAAGCATACGAAAGCCCTCATCGCCCAGGGTGGCGGCCCGACCGCGGTCATCAACGAGAGCCTGGTGGGTGCGGTGCTCGAATGCCGCAAGTTCCCGCAGATCGATCGGATCTACGGAGCGATGCACGGGGTGCGCGGGATCGTCGACGAGGATCTCCTGGATCTCACCCAGGAGACCACGAACAATCTGGAGCTGGTGGCCGGCACCCCGTCCTCGGCCCTCGGCTCGACCCGGGACAAGCCCGACCGCGCCTACTGCAAGGCGATCTTCGAGACCCTGCAGTTGCATGAGATCAGCTATTTTCTCTATATCGGCGGCAACGATTCCTCCGACACCGTGCGGATCGTCGCCGAGGAGGCCAAGGCGGCCGGCTATCCGCTCCGCTCGATCCACATCCCCAAGACCATCGACAACGACATCGTCCTGAACGATCACACGCCTGGCTTCCCCTCTGCCGCGCGCTTCATCGCCCAGGCCTTCATGGGCATCAATCTCGACAACAAGGCGCTGCCCGGCGTCTACATCGCCGTCGTCATGGGCCGCAACGCCGGCTTCCTCACCGCCGCCTCGGCGCTCGGCAAGAAGTTCCCGGACGACGGGCCGCACCTCATCCACATGCCCGAGCGCGCCTTCGATCCCGATGGCTTCCTCGCCGGCGTCAAGGCCACGTTCGACCGGCACGGGCGCTGCATCGTCGCCGTCTCGGAAGGCGTCCACGATACCGAAGGCAAGCCGATCCTCGCCCGGCTCGCCGGCGAGCTGCAGCGCGACGCGCACGGCAATGTCAGCCTCTCGGGCACGGGCGCCCTCGCCGACGGCCTCGCCACCCTGGTCAAGGATCGCCTCGCCATCAAGCGGGTGCGCGCCGACACCTTCGGCTACATGCAGCGCTCCTTCGTCGGCTGCGTCTCCGATGTCGACCAGCGCGAGGCCCGCGAGGTGGGCGAGAAGGCGGTCAAGTTCGCGCTCTGGGGCGACCGCGACGGCTCGGTCACCATCCAGCGGGTCGGCAACTACCAGGTCGACTACGAGCTGGTCGATCTCGACCAGGTGGCGGCCAAGACCCGGACCATGCCGGATGGCTTCATCGAGGCGGCCGGCACGGGCGTCACCGACGCCTTCCACCTCTATCTCCGCCCGCTGCTCGGCTCCGGCATGCCCAACGAGTACCGGCTGCAGACCAGCAACCGCGTGCCCAAGCTCGGCCGACACGGCTGAGGGTGGCGGGGGATTCAGGGCCGGACGAGGCGAATCCCCGGGGATGCCGCGCGCTCCCGGATATGCAAGACCACAGGTGAAGCTCGAGCGTCTGGCTGCCGGCGCTCATGCCTTGATCGAAGGAGCTGGCCTCCGTCGTGGCTTGGTTTGCAGCGCTAGCGGCCCTCGTTTCGTTCGTGCTTGCAGGGGGCGATGCGCGAGAGAGGTCGGTTCCGCCGGCGGATCGAATGGGGTGAAGGCGGCGCCCGGCCCAGGTCACCGACCGAGGGCTCGGGCAATGGCGGTCGAGCCGACCCGGCCTGATCATGCGTTCCGGCTGGCTCGGGAGAAAGCCTGCAGCGGCGCACTGTCGCCGTCTGTGGCAATGACCCAAAATCCATCTGGGGTCGGCGCTCTGCCGGTTCTCGCCCGATTGAGCCGCCACCTGCGAGCATGGCTCGCCGTCCTCGTCCTCAATTTCGGCGATAGAAGCGTGCAGGTCGACAGACGCCGCTTCGGCGCTCCTCGGCGCGTCTGCGCTGGGTGGAGGGTCTCGACCGTCCACGCGTGTTGCGGGCGCCGGGGATGCCGGGACCATTGGCAAGCCCGGAGTCGCGAGACCGACAGGCTCGGTTGACCCGGCCGTCGCGCCGTGTCGGCCGTCTGCCCGATGTCGAGCTCGATGGCAAGGGGCAGCACGGTCAGGAAGCTGTCGTGCGCAGAGGCGATGCCCCGGATGCCGTGACCTCCCTGCCGAGCATGCGTCGCCCGCGCGAAGACAAGGCGGTGACGGGTTCGAGCCAGGGGACCATCATCGAGACGCGCTGAATGGTCCCGCTCGCCCGCCTGTCCATGGCACGGGCGTCGTCCTCGTCCTGACCATGACCTGCGCGAGCGGCCGGCACGCCTCTCTCGACTTCCTGGATGCGGCTCAAGGATCGCTCGCCCAAGACGCGGCCGGCGGCCCGCCGGTTGCTCGAGCGGCCTGGTTGCGTCACATTCCGGTCGGGCCGCGGCCAGGGGAATCGCCGAACGGCAGCCTTGCACGACCACGCCAGCCGAAGGGACCAGGGAAACCATGACCGAATCCAGACGCCGTCCCGACCCGCTCTCCTGGGGGCGTGGAGAGCGCGTGCTCGAGCTGTTCCTCGAGCCGACCTGCCCCTATTCGGTGCGCGCGTTCAACAAGATGCACGATCTGCTCGCCGTGGCCGGCGCGGAGCGGATCACGGTCAAGCTGCGGCTGCACTCACAGCCCTGGCACATGTACTCGGGCGTGATCGTGCGCTGCGTGCTGGCCGCCTCCATGCTGGAGGGCGGGCGCAACGACGCCTGGCGCGTGCTGAAGGCGGTCGGCGACAATCGCGAGGCGTTCGAGTTCGAGGGCCATTGCAGGGGCGCCAACATGGACGCCACCCCGAACGACATCATCCGCCGGATCGAGGACCACAGCGGGCTGGCCCTGGCCGCGGCCTTCGAGCTGCCCGAGCTCGTGGCGGAGATCAAGCGGCACACGAGGCTCGCCCGCCAGAACGGCGTGCACGTCTCGCCCACCTTCATGATCGACGGGCTGATCCAGCCCGACATGGGCAGCGGCGATCCGGTCGAGGACTGGGCCCGGCAGCTCCTGGCCTGAGATCTCAGGAAAAGGCCGCTGCAAGGGTGGCGTGGACCCCGCGACCGGATCACGGCAGCCGGCTTTCGCTCTTTCGATGTCTCACCGTCGATGTGCGATCCGACATAGCCTCGATGCATGGCAAGGCGCACTCGGCATTTATTTGTCCTGACCCCTTTTTGAACGGCGTGCGGGGCGTGGGCGGGATGCGGCGTGGCGCTGCGTGGCGGGGAACTCGGCAACGCCTCGCCGGTTCTTGGCGCGCGCTGCACGGGCTGAGCGTGCAGCGCGCAACACCGGGAAAGGGTACGACCGTGAAGGACCTGAGTGAGCTTTTTCACTATCAGCTGATGGATGTCTACTACGCCGAGCAGAAGATCCTGAAGAGCCTGCCCAAGATGGCGGGCAAGGCCAAGAGCAAGGCGCTCGTCGACGCGTTCAACACGCACCTCGAGGAGACGAAAGGGCAAATCGACCGGCTGGAGCAGGTGTTCAAGATGCTCGACAAGAAGCCGAAGGCGGAGACCTGCGAGGCGCTCGACGGGCTGGTCGCCGAGGCCGAGGAGATCATCAAGGACGCCAAGTCCGACGCGGTCCGCGATGCCGGCCTCGTGGCCGCGGCGCAGGCCGTCGAGCACTACGAGATCGCGCGCTACGGCACGCTGGTCGCCTGGGCCAAGGAGCTCGGGCTCGACGACGCCGCGAGCCTCCTGCAGGAGACGCTCGACCAGGAATACGCGGCCGACGACACGCTCGACCGTCTCGCGGCCGAGAAGATCAACAAGCTCGCCGCCTGAGGGGAGGAACGCCCCCCGGCGCATCGGCGAAGGACACGGCGGCGCCGGCGGCTCAGTCCGCCGGCGCCGCGCGGTGCCGGGGGAAGGTGACGGTGACCGTGGTGCCGCCGTCGCGGCGCAGCTCGAGCGAGCCACCGAGCTGCCGGGCCAGGGCATCCATCAGGCGCAGGCCCTGACCCTGACCCCGGGTCCGTCCCTGGCCGGTCGGACCGCCGGCCTCGAGGCCGCGGCCATTGTCCGTCACGGCAAGCGTGATGGTCGGCCCCGGGGCCTGCAGGTCGACGTCGATCCTGGGGCTCGGCCGCGGGTCCCGGGCATCGGCAGGATCATCAGGAAAGGCGTGCCTGGCCGCGTTCGTGAGGGCCTCCACCACGATCAGGGCAAGGGGGATCGCCTGATCGACCGAAAGCTCGACCGGATCGGCCGTGCAGCGCACGTCGATCGGGCGCCCTGTGGGGGTGGTGGCGGAGGCCGGGGCCAGGCGCCGCAACAGCCGGGCAAGATCGATCTTGCCGTCGGTGACCGGGCCTCCGGCGATCGGGTCATCGGCGGATGGGCCTTCGCCCGTGGGGTGATCGAGCTGGCGATGCACCTCGACAATGGCATGGACGCTGCGGGCCACGTCGTCGAGGACGCTGCGCGATCCCGCGTCCTGGCCGCGGCCGTGCAGGCGGAGCAGGGCTTCGACGAGCTGCAGGTTGTTCTTCACGCGGTGATTGAGCTCCTGGTAGAGCACCGTCCGCCGGTCGCCCGCTTCCCGGCTGCGGACGATCTCGGCCGTGTCGAGCTCATGCTGCCGACGGCGTTGCCGCTCGCCGAGGATCAGGAGGGCTGCCGCCGTGACGGCGGCGAGGCTGGCGACGACCAGCAGCATGCGCCAGCCCCACGCGGCCCAGATGGCCCGGGTCGGCAGGCCGAAGCTGGCATGGAGCGGAAAGCCCTCGACCGGCAGGGTGGCGTAGAGACGGGTGATGCCGTCGCTTTGCGCCGTCGCCTCGTAGAGGGGCGGGCGGGTGCCGGCGATCACGTCCAGGATGGGCGACGGCGGCTCGATCGTGATCGGCGGCTGGGCGGGATCGCGGCGCACGAGGAGGCGGCCGTCGCGCCGGATCAGCGATGCCGCCGCACTTTCGGTCGCCAGCGTCTCGAAAAAATCGGTGAAGACCGCAAGTCGGGTGGCGGTCACCACGAACCCGGCGAACGGCTCGCCGGCACGGCGCCGGGCCAGCACCAGCGCATCCTCGCCAGGTCGCGGGAGGGTCATCCGGTCGATGAAAAGCGGTCCGGCCTCGTCGCGGAGCGCCTCGAGAGAGGGTGGTCCTGCGGCCTCGGTCCCGGGCGTGGCCGTCCGGTCGGTGACCAGATAGCTGCCGTCGGGCGCCATGATGCCGAGCCGGATGGCGTGCCCGTCGCCCAGGCGCAGCGCCGCGAGCTCCGCCCTGAGGCCGTCAGGATCGTCCCGCAGACGCTCAAGGGTGGCCAGCTTGTCGACCTGGAGAAGCAGCCGGTCGAGGCCCTCCAGCACGCGCTGGCTGTAGGTCGCTGCGAGCTCGGCATTGCGCCGCACGGTTTCCTCGGCGATGCGCCGCTCCGCCCGCCAGGCCCAGACCGCCCCGATGCCGGCGGCCAGGAGGAGGACAAGGGCGGCGAGCCGCGCAAGCCGAGCCGCCGTCGCGCCGTGCCCAGACGACAGGCTGCGCCACATCCCGTTGGTTTCCTGCCCTGTCCGACCGGAGCACTACTTTGCTCGCGCCTCGAATCGCCAGAGACCGGCGCTGCTGTCATTAACATATGATCGGTGCGGGAACGGTTCGGGCAGCCCGTGCCTGCGCCGGCCGGGGTCAGGCGCCGGCCGGCTGGGCGCTCGCGGTCTTCGCCTGATGCGCCTTGACGGCGAGGAGCCGGGCCCGGCGCCGCTGGAGCTGCTGGTCGGTGAGCACGCCGAGCAGGATGACGGTGCCCATGACCGCGAAGTTCAGCGAGGTGGGGATGCCCAGGAGATTGACGAGGTTCTGCAGCACCTGCAGCAGCACGGTGCCGAGGGCGATGCCCATGATCGAGCCCTCGCCGCCGCGCAGGGAGCAGCCGCCGAGCACCGCGGCGGCGATGCCGTAGAGCTCGTAGAAGCTGCCATGCGCCGAGGGCTGGATGGAGTAGGTGTAGAAGGCGAGGAAGACGGCGCTGAGGCCGGCGAGGGCACCGCTGATCACATAGGCCGAGGCGATGACGAGGTTGGTCGGGATGCCGGAGTAGCGGGCCGCCTCCTCGTTCTTGCCGACCGCGAAGAGATAGCGGCCGAAGACCGAGCGGTGCAGGACGATGCCCATGACGATGGCGACGATGACGAAGGCGATGAAGGTATGCGGCACGCCGAAGCTGCGGCCCGAGGCCAGCCATTCCAGGGTCTCGAAGCCGCCGGCATAGCCGAAGCCGATGGTAGCGTCGGCCATGTAGTAGCGGGCGGCACCACGGTAGATCAGGAGGCCGCAGAGGGTGACGACGAAGGGCTGCATGTTGAAGCGGGTCACCAGCACGCCGTGGATGACGCCGAAGGCGACCCCGAGCCCGATGGCGACCGGCAGGACCAGCTCCCAGGCCATGCCCTTGTTGGTCATGAGGTCGATGAAGACGACGCCGATGAGCGCGAACATCGAGCCGACCGAGAGGTCGATGCCGCCGGTGATGATGACGATGCCGCCGCCGATCGCGAAGATGCCGAAAAGGCCGACCAGGTTCGCCATGTTGCCGAGATTGACCGGCGACAGGAAGACCGGGTTGAGCACCGTGGTGATGGCGCCGACGACGAGGATCAGCACGAAGAGCCCGAGGTCTTTTTTCTGCATGGCGGCAATCTTTGAGGGGGGGTGCTCTACGTTAGGCGGCGGTGCTGGCGGGGGCGTTGACGGCGAGCTCGAGCACGTTGGTCTCCGTGAAGCGCGCCCGGTCGTCGAGGATCCCGCTGATCCGTCCCTCGTGCATGACGGCGATGCGGTCGCTGACGCCGATCACCTCCTCCATGTCGCTCGAGATCATGAGGATGGCGACGCCGGCATCGGCGAGCTGGCGCAGGATGGCGTAGATCTCGCTCTTCGCACCCACGTCGATGCCGCGGGTCGGCTCGTCGAAGATGACGACCGAGGGACGCATCGCCAGCCACTTGGCGAGCACCACCTTCTGCTGGTTGCCACCCGAGAGGGTGATCACCTCGGTCTCGATGGAGGGTGTCCGGATATGCAGCCGCTCCTTCTGCCGCTCGGTGGTGGCGCACTCCCGGCCGCCGCTGATCAGCCAGGCCCGGCTGTGGTCGTGGAGATCGGCCAGGGTGACGTTGCAGCGCACCGGGAACTCGACGATCACGCCCGAGCGCTTGCGATCCTCCGGCACGAGGTAGATGCCCCGGGCGATCGCCTGGTGCGGCGTGCTCACGGTGACGGGCTTGCCATCGAGCCGGATGGATCCGGCCAGGGGCGGGTCGATGCCGAAAAGGGCCCGGGCGAGCTCGGTGCGGCCCGAGCCGATCAGCCCGGCGAGGCCGAGAATCTCGCCCCGGCGGATCTCGAGATCGATCTCGCGGTCTGGAAAGAGGATGGTGCGCAGGCCCCTGACCTCGAGGCCGGGGGCGGGGGCGGCGGCAGGCGGGGTGTAGATCGCCTTGAGATCGCGTCCGATCATCAGCCGGATCATGGCCGGATGCGCGATCTCGTCATGGGCGAGGGCGCCGGCGACGACGCCGTCGCGCAGGCAGACGACGCGGTCGGCGCAGGCCTTCACCTCGTTCAGCCGGTGGGTGATGTAGATGACGGCGACGCCGTGCGCCTTGAGCTCGGCGATGACGCCGAGCAGCCGCTCGGTTTCCGACACCGTCAGGCTCGAGGTCGGCTCGTCCATGATGATCAGCCGTGATTCGAGCGACAGCGCCTTCGCGATCTCGACCATCTGCCGCTGCGCGATCGAGAGGCCGGCGACCGGCGTGCGGGCGCCGAAATCCACCTTGAGGCGTTCCAGCAGGGGGGCGACCGCATCGTACAGCCGCCGCCGGTCGATCAGCCCGAGCGGCCCGCCCCAGCGTGGCTCGCGGCCGATGAAGATATTGGCGGCGACGTCGAGGTTCTCGAAGAGGTTCAGCTCCTGGTGCACGAACGCGATGCCCGCCGCCAGCGACTGAGGGACGGTCAGGGCCCGGTGCACGGTCCCGTCGATCTCGATATGCCCGCCATCGGGTGCGACGACGCCGCCCAGCACCTTCATCAGGGTCGACTTGCCAGCACCGTTCTCGCCGATCAGCCCGACCACCTCGCCCGCCCTGACCTCGAGATCGACATCGGCGAGCGCAGTCACCCCGGGATAGGTCTTGCCGATCCGGACGAGGCGGAGGAAGGGGGCAGCCGGAGGGCCGCCCCGCTGCTCGATCACTTGCCGAGGAGCTTCTGCATCTCCTGCCGGAACTCGTCGACGTTCGATTTGTCGATCACCCGGGTCGGGATGATGAGCAGCTTGTTCTCGGGGATGAACGAGGTATCGCCTTCGATCACCCTGGCCATCAGCATCATCGACTGGTAGCCGAACTCGAACGGCTGCTGGACGACCGTCGCCTCGACGATGCCGTCGCCGATGCCCCGGAGCGTCACCGGGTCCTCGTCGAAGCCGATCACCTTGACCTGGCCCTCCTTGCCGGCGGCGCGCACCGCCTCGACGATCTGCGGCGTGTTGTAGGACCACAGCCCGACGAGGCCGTCGATGTCGGGGTAGGTGGTCAGCGTGTCCTCAACATTGCGCTTGGCGCGGGCGAAGTCGACCTCGTCGGTGCGGATGTCGACGATCTCGATATTGCCGCCATCGAGGACCTTCTTGATGCCCTCGACCCGCTCCTGGGCGTTGGCGGCACCCATGGTGCCGACGAAGAGCATGATCTTGCCGCCGTCCGGCAGCGCCTTCTTGATCAGCTCGCCCGCCTGCTCGCCGGCGGCGACGTTGTCGGTGCCGACGTAGAGCATGCGGTTGGTGTCGGGCGCGTCGCTGTCGGAGGTGAAGAGCACGGCCTGCGCCGCCGCGCGGTTGAGGAGGTCACGGCTGTTCGCCGGGTCGATCACGCTCACCGTGATGCCGGCGACGCCCCGGGTCAGGAGATCGTCGATGATGCGCCGCTGCTCGGCGGCGGTGGCCTCCGAGACGATGTGCATCTCGGTGGTGTAGCCCTCGAGCTCCGTGCCGGCCTTCTCGACGCCGGCTCGGCCGATGGTCCAGAAATCGGCGGCGGCGTTGGTGACGAAGGCGAGGACCGGCTTGTCCTGGGCGGCTGCCGGGCCGACGGCGAACGTGCCGGCGAGCAGGGCGGTCGCGAGCGTCAAGGCATGACGTCGTAGCATCGTGGTTTCTCCCTGAGTTTATGACCGTTCGGTCGCCCCGCCGGAGCGACGCGGCGGATGGTGCGTCGGCTAGCCCTCAACGGTCAATGGGTTATTGTTTCCATTTAACCGACAGGCTCGGCACGACGCATGCGTTCGATTCGGTATCTAAAGGATGGCTGTTTTTGAGTGAGCGGCGAGGTGCCCCCTGGTCATCCAAGAGTCCTCTGTGACGCCGCCTAAGGAAGTTGGTTAACTAATGGAGATACAGATTTACGCGCGAGATACAGAAATTCCTGCATAATTGATCATAGCCATATATATTATTACAACCTCTAATCAAGGATACGTGCGATGAATAAGGTGAAATTTTTGCTTTTTATTATAGTTTCAATGACATATTCTGCAGGATTGTGTGCTTCAGAATATTATAGAGTTAATGTCAAAAGAGAATCAAGCAATCTATACAGTGTTAAAGGACAAAATATCTATATTAAGACGAAATATTGTCACGAATATGCATATGACGATGATGCGATATTGCAAATCGACAGCAAGAGTGGAAGTACGATCGGACAACTGATATTTGTCAAGAGCAACGGCTCGAAATGCGATGTCGAGGCGGTCATCGGCTGACGCAGCTTTGCTCGGTCAATAATTCTTGGCCATGTCTGAGCTGAGACAGGTGTACGGCATTGGTCCATGCGCCGCTCAGCTCTCCAGCGCCGCGGCCAGGTGCCTCGCGGCTGCCAGCAGCGGGCCGCGATGAGCCTCGTCGACGGGGTGGCCGGCGGCGATGGCCCTCGCCAGCTCGTTGAGCACGTCGGCGAAGAGGTGGTAGTGGAGGTGGATGTCGGCCTGCCGGCGCTCGGTGCCGGGGCGGATCAGGCGGATCGTCACGCCCTCGCGGTCGGCCGCCGCCTCGAAGGCGGAATGGCGGGTGAACGAGCCGAGATAGGACTTGTCCGGGAAGTCGATGCCGACCTCGGCGCGGTCGACGATCGGTCGCTTGGTCATGGCTCTGGCTCCTGCCCCTTGCTCTGGTCCTGCAGCGCCGGGTAGCAAGGCGACGCAGCGGGAGGAAGCGCGATGAGCGAGCTCGGGGTGGCGATCGGCGGATTTGGGGCCATTGGCCGCGAGGTGGCGAAGGCCCTGGTCGCCGGCCTGCCGGGGCTGCGGCTCGCCGCGGTGAGCGGGCGCGACCGGGCGAAGGCGGAGGCGGGTCTCGCCGAGCTCGGCGCCGACGTGCCGGTGCTGCCGCTCGAGAAGCTGGCCGAGAACGCCGAGATCGTCCTGGAATGCCTGCCGGCGGCGGTCTTTCGTCAGGTGGCGGAGCCGGCGGTCGAGCGGGGGCGGATCTTCATGCCGCTCTCGGTCGGCCAGCTTTTGGTGCATGACGACCTGATCGAGCGAGCCAGGGTCACGGGTGCGCGCATCCTGCCGCCGACCGGGGCCCTGCTCGGCCTCGATGCGGTCCGCGCCGCCGCCGAGGGCGAGATTTCGAGTGTTACCATGGTGACGAGAAAGCCGCCGGCCGGGCTCGCGGGCGCGCCGCATCTGCTGAAGAGCGGCATCTCGCTCGAAGGGCTCGAGGCGCCGATGCTGGTCTTCGAGGGCTCGGCGCGGGAGGGGGCCAGGGGCTTTCCGGCCAATGTCAACGTCGCGGCGGCCTTGAGCCTCGCCGGGATAGGTCCGGATCGCACGACGCTGCAGATCTGGGCCGACCCCGGGGTGACGCGCAACGTGCACATGATCACCGTCGAGGCCGACAGTGCCCGCTTCGAGATGCGGATCGAGAACGTGCCTTCGGCCAACCCGAAGACCGGGCGGATCACAGCACTCAGCACCATCGCAGCCCTGCGCGGGCTGACGGCGACCCTCAAGGTCGGCTCCTGAGCCGAAAGCTTGGCTTCGGCACCAGCGGGTGGCATGCTGCTCGATTGACTTGCCCCGCCCGGCGGCGGGATAACTCCGGAAGATTGCAATGGGAGTGCCATCATGCTGACCGAGGAGCTGGCGCGGACCGTCGCCGCGCCGAACAATCTCGAAGCCTTCTGGATGCCGTTCACGCCGAATCGGCATTTCAAGCTCGAGCCGCGCCTGATCGCCGGTGCGAAGGACATGCACTACACGTCGATCGACGGGCGCAAGATCCTGGATGCGACGGCGGGGCTTTGGTGCTGCAATGCCGGCCACGGCCGGCCCAGGATCGTCGAGGCGGTGCAGCAGCAGGTCGCCGATCTCGACTTCGCGCCCAATTTCCAGTTCTCCCATCCCAAGGCGTTCGAGCTCGCCTCGCGCCTCGCCACGCTCTTTCCGGGTGACCTGGACTACGCCTTCTTCACCAATTCGGGCTCCGAATCGGTCGACACCGCGCTGAAGATCGCGCTCGCCTATCAGCGGGCGCGGGGCGAAGGCACGCGCACAAGGCTGATCGGCCGCGAGCGCGGCTATCACGGTGTCGGCTTCGGTGGCATCTCGGTCGGCGGCATGGTCAAGAACCGCATGTGGTTCGGCTCGCTCTTGACCGGCGTCGACCATCTGCCGCACACGCTGGACCTGAAGCGGAACGCCTTCTCCAAGGGCCAGCCCGAGCATGGCGCCGAGCTCGCCGACGAGCTGGAGCGGCTGATCGCCCTCCACGATGCCTCGACCATCGCTGCAGTCATCGTCGAGCCGGTGGCGGGCTCGATCGGCGTCTACCCGCCGCCACGCGGCTATCTGGAGCGGCTGCGCGCGATCACCGAGAAGCACGGCATCCTCCTGATCTTCGACGAGGTGATCACGGGCTTCGGCCGGCTCGGCAAGGGCTCGGCCGCCGAGTATTTCGGCATCCAGCCGGATCTCGTGACGACCGCCAAGGGCCTCACCTCGGGCGTCATCCCGATGGGGGCGGTGATGGCGAGGAAGAAGATCTACGACACCATCGTCGGCGGCAGCGCCGACGAGCGGACGATCGAGCTCTTCCACGGCTACACCTACTCGGCGCATCCCATGGCCTGCGCCGCCGCCCTCGCCACGCTCGAGACCTATCGGGAGGAGAACCTCTTCGAGCGTGCCGCCGAGCTCGCGCCGCACTGGGAGGAGGGGCTGCACAGCCTGAAGGGCCTGCCCAACGTCCTCGACATCCGCAATATCGGCCTGATGGGGGCGGTCGAGCTGAGCGCCAGGCCCGGCAAGGTTGGGGAGCGGGCCTATGACGCGATGTGCAAGGGCTTCTTCGACCACGACATCATGATCCGCATCACCGCCGACACCCTCGCCATGTCACCGCCCTTGATCGTGACCAAGGGCCAGATCGACGAGATCGTCGAGCGGGTGGGCAAGGTGATCCGCGCGGTGGCGTAGGGAGGGCGAAGCGGGCGACTCGGTCGACGGCGCGTTCTGCGGAGGTGAAACAGGGGGCCGGATTCGTACGGGTTCGGCAATGAGTGTTAGCCCCATAGTACTTGGTGGTGTGGGGCGGACGGGGGGGAATTGGCATTGAGTGATCGCTCAGTGAACGATGAGCGTTTGCTTCAGATGCATGGTACTCCTGCGGCGTTGGGACCGCAGATCGCGGATTTGCGCGAGCAGATCAAGTCAGCCAGCGACGAGACTGTCTATGTCATCCTGGAAGTCAATACTGGACAATTGGAGAAACAAGCGATCGCTCGGGTCGAGCTCGAACGCCGTCGCCGCGAGAGAGAAGATAAAACCCTTGAGAAGCAGCATGAAATTGCGAATAAGCATCTAAAAATAGTCAAGATGACAACAATTGTAGCGAGCATTGCGGCTGCTGCGACTGTCTTAATTTCTATCATGACTATAATCGACTATTATAGTTTTTGAGTGGTGACTTCGCTGTAGAGTGCGCGGTGAGTAGAGCTTTCTAGAGTGCTGTACTACGAATTATCGCTTCTGCGCCCAGCGGTTTTCTGCCTCCTGACGCTATCCATGGCTGACAGGCCGAGGCATGCTGCTATATCGGATGAAGTGGTTGCCAGGGGAGGAAGGGTGATGTCGCTTGCCAATCGACTGCTTGCCGCCAGTTGTCTCGCAGCCGGGCTTTTCGCCCTGCCGGCGCTGGCCGAGCCGGTCAGCATCAAGCTCTTGCAGCTCAACGACTGGTACCGTTACCTGGACGACGAGGGCCGGGGCGGCTTCGCCCGGCTGGTCACGATCCTCGGCGACGAGGATGCGAAGGCCGACAACGTCCTTCTCGTCCACGCCGGCGACGCCATCTCGCCCTCGCTGCTCTCCGGCTTCGATCAGGGCGCCCATATGATCACGCTCCTGAACGATCTGCCGCTCGACGTTTTCGTCATGGGCAATCACGAGTTCGACTTCGGGCCCGAGGTCGCGGCCGAGCGCATGGCCGAAGCCAGGTTCGACGTCGTCAACAGCAATGTGCGCACCGCGGCCGGCGACCTCTACCCCGGCACCATCGAGAGCAAGCTGATCGAGGTCGACGGCATCAAGCTCGGCTTCTACGGCCTGACCACGCCCGAGACGATCGAGCTGTCGACCACGGGCGACACCAGCTTCGCGCCGGTGGTCGAGACGGCGAGCCTGATGCAGGCGAAGCTGCGCGACGCGGGCGCCGACATCGTCGTCGCGGTGGTTCACACCGGCTGGCGCGAGGACATGGAGCTTTACCGGGCCGGGATCGCCGACCTCATCATGACCGGCCACGACCATGATCTGCGGATCATGTACGACGGCCGGACGGCGATGACGGAGAGCGGCTCGGATGCCGACTACGTCACGGCGATCGAGCTGGTCGCCGAGCGCGACGAGGACGGCAAGGTCGCCTGGCGGCCGGCCTTTCGGGCGATCGACAGCGCCCGCGTCGAGCCGGACGCGGCGGCGCTGGCCGAGCTGCAGCCCTATGAGGACAAGCTCTCGGCCGAGCTCGACGTCGATATCGGCGAGGCGCTGGTGCCGCTCGACACGCAGCGTGCCACGGTGCGCACGATGGAGAGCAATTTCGCCGATCTGATCGCCGATGCCATCCGCAATGCCACAGGTGCCGATATCGGGCTCACCAATGGCGGCGGCATCCGTGGCAACCGGCTCTACGAGGCGGGCCACGTGCTGACCCGGCGCGACGTGCTGAGCGAGCTGCCGTTCGGCAACACCACGGTGCTGGTCGAGCTCGAGGGATCCGATCTCATGGCGGCGCTCGAGAATGGCGTGAGCCAGGTCGAGGACGGGGCCGGCCGCTTCCCGCACGTCTCGGGCCTGCGCATGACCTACGATGCCAGCCGGCCGGCCGGGGCCCGGGTCACCGAGGTCATGGTCGGCGACAAGCCGCTCGATCTCGCGGCGACCTATTCGGTCGCGACCAACGACTACATGCTCGGCGGCGGCGACGGCTATGCCAGCCTCGGCAACGGCAAGGTCCTGATCGACGGCTCGGGCGGGACGCTGATGGCGAGCACGGTGATCAACTACATCACGGCCCTGGGCGGCAAGATCGATCAGGAGGTCGAGGGACGGGTCACGCGCGTCAATTGAATCCGGTGATCGTCATTTCGCCGCTGGCGGCAGGGTGGACCGATTGACCTGTGGCCGATCGGCCCGCTAGTGATCATCGCCAACGGGCCTGTCGAATGCCGGATCCGCGAGAAGCCGGATCTGCGAGAAGGGATTAGCCGATGCGTCGCGCCATGAAGCCGTTCCTCCTGATCACCCTGCTCGTCCTCGGCAGCGTGGCGCTCGCCGCCTGCGCCATCCAGCTTCCCGACGGCACCCAGACGGAGGGCTGGTTGAAAGACCGCAACAAGTACCAATAGTTGGCGGGCGAGCAGCGTCGAGGAGCCCTCCATGTTGTTTTCGGACAGCGGCCTGCGTGCCGTGGCGCTGGCGCTTTGGGTCGGCGCCTGGGCCGTGATCGTCTGGGCGATGCTCGACCCGGCGCCACCGGATCTGATGGGCCAGTCGGACAAGCTCGTCCACTTCACCGGCTTTCTCGTGATCAGCTTCGCGGCCCTGGGCTTCTGTCGCGGCGCTGGCCAGCTCATGGCGGCCGGCGCTGTCTGTCTCGTCGCGGCGGTCGGGCTGGAGCTGGCCCAGGGGCTGGTGCCGAGCCGCACCTTCGAGGCCGCCGACATGCTGGCCAACCTCGCCGGGGTGGCGACGGGCATCGGCGCGGCGCGGCTCGGTCTGGCCTGCCTCGGGCGGCGCCTGCGGCCGGCCTGAGCGAGCGCCTTCACGGTGACCGCATACTTCGTCAGGCCGCGGACGATCGGTGCTCACGTAGGTGGACTACGCTGCGCGCCGATCGCCCCCGTCAGGGCTATGGGCCTTCCTCGTCTGCGGTCACCGTGAAGGCGCTCTAGCGCTTCAGCGCTGTGGCGCCAGCATCGGCCCCAGCGGCCGGCCGGCGAGGATGTGGACGTGGAAGTGCGGCACTTCCTGGTGCGAATCCGGGCCGTGGTTGGCGAGCACGCGATAGCCGCTCTCCGCGACGCCGGCCATGTCCGCGACCTTGCCGACGGCGCGGAAGAAGCCGGCGATGGCCGCGTCGGGCGCTGTGGCGCTGAAGTCCCTGAGCGAGACGTAGGGACCCTTGGGAATCACCAGGACATGCACCGGTGCCGCCGGCTTGATGTCCTCGAAGGCCAGCGCCCACTCGTCCTCGTAGACCTTGCTGCATGGCAGCTCACCGCGCAGGATGCGGGCGAAGATGTTGGTCGTGTCATAGCTCATGCCGGATGCTCCAGGGGCAGCGGTCGCCGGTGCGGGGGTGGCCCCGTTCCTGGGCGGGCCGGCCGCTGCTTGTCAAGGCGGGCCGGGACTGGCAGAGACGGATGGCCGAGCATCCAGGCAACCACCTGGCCAGACACTTATTCGGGACAGCCTCATGTCGCTCGCCGTCGCCATCCAGATGGACCCGCTCGAGACCGTCGACATCGACGGTGACAGCACCTTCGTGCTGGCGCTCGAGGCGCAGCGCCGCGGGCACGGCCTCTACCATTACGAGCCGAAGCATATGAGCTATCGGCAGGGCCGGGTCCTGGCCAAGGCGCGGCCTTTCGAGGTGCGGCGCGAGAAGGGGAATCACGTCACCTTCGGCGCCGCCGAGACGATCGACCTCGCCACCCTCGACGTCGTCCTGATGCGCCAGGACCCGCCCTTCAACCTGGCCTACATCTCGGCCACGCATCTGCTCGACCGCGTGCACCCCGAGACGCTCGTCGTCAACGACCCGCATTCGGTCAGGAACGCGCCGGAGAAGCTCTTCGTCACCCATTTCGCCGAGCTCATGCCGCCGACCCTGATCTCCTACGACATCGACGAGATCCGCGCCTTTCGCGCCGAGCAGGGCGACATCATCGTCAAGCCGCTCTACGGCAATGGCGGGGCCGGGATCTTCCTGATCAAGGTGGACGACAACAATTTGAGCAGCCTGGTCGAGACCTTCCAGACCTTCCTCAAGGAGCCCTTGATGGTGCAGCGCTACCTGCCGGAGATCCGAAGCGGCGACAAGCGCATCATCCTGATCGACGGCAAGCCGGCGGGGGCTGTCAACCGGGTGCCGCCGGCCTGGGACGTGCGGGCCAACCTGCATATCGGCGGCACGGCCGAGAAGGCCGTCCTGACCAAGCGCGATCTCGAGATCTGCGAGCTGATCGGGCCGGCGCTCGAGGAGCATGGCCTGCTCTTCACCGGCATCGACGTGATCGGCGACTATCTGACCGAGATCAACGTCACCTCGCCGACGGGGCTGCAGGAGATCAACCGCTTCGACGGTGTCTGCCTCGAGCGGCAGATCTGGGACGCGATCGAGACGCGCCTCGCCAAGGGCCCAACGGCGCGGCGCTGGATGAGCTGACCGCCGAGCGACAGCCGAGCAGAAAGGGCTCCCTTGCGGGAGCCCTGGGGAGTGCCGAGGAGAGGTCGTCAGGCGGCGGCGGCGAGCAGCACCTTCTCCAGCTTCTTGGTCGCCTCGGTCTCGTCGACCGAATCGATCGCCGCCACCTCGCGGGCGAGGCGCTCGAGGGCGGCACGGTACATCTGCCGCTCGCTGTAGGACTGGTCGGTGTCGTCGGCGCGATGCAGCTCGCGCACCACCTCGGCGATGGAGACCGGGTCGCCCGAGTTGATCTTCGCCTCGTATTCCTGGGCGCGCCGGCTCCACATGATGTTGCGGCGTGGCCGGGTGCGAATTTTCAGCGCATCGAGGGCCGACTGGATCTTCTCGCGGCTGCTGAGCTTGCGCATGCCGGAGTTCGGCGCCTTCTCGACCGGCACGCGCAGGATCAGCTTCTCGTTCTCGAACGAGACGACATACATCTCGAGGTTGATCCCGGCGATCGTCTGCTTCTCGATCCCGGTGATCCGTCCGACGCCGTGGCTCGGGTAGACAATGTAATCCCCGGCATCGTAGGCGAGGTCTCTTGCCATCGACTTGATTCTCCACTAACGGTGGTGCCCCTGCGGCGCGAATGCAACCGTTCTTCACTCCGCGACGAAGCGCGTCAGCGATATCGCCACGCGAAGATCAAGTGGCGCGATACGCATGTCCGTCCGTGGAGCCGAAGGCCGACTGTCGAGGTTGTTGATCCCTCGCTATCCAACGCAGCCTGTGTTGTTTAGCATAAATTCGTCTCAAATGCCACACTGGTGTCGCAGCACAGCAGCGCCCGCCGACAGGTCACGAGCATGGCGCGGAGAATCGGGGTCGAAAGGGCCGCCGGACTAGCTGCCGCTGCCGGGGTTGGGGCTGAAGTACTTCTCGAACTTGCCCTTCTCGTCCTTGTACTCGTCGGCGTCGGCAGGCTCCTCGCCCTTGCGGGTAATGTTCGGCCAGGGGCCGGTCGAGTACTCGCGGTTGAGCTCCAGCCACTTCTCCGCTTCGCTCTCGGTGTCGGGGAGGATCGCCTCGGCCGGGCATTCGGGCTCGCAGACGCCGCAATCGATGCATTCGTCCGGGTTGATCACCAGCATCGTCTCGCCCTCGTAGAAGCAGTCCACGGGGCAGACCTCGACACAATCCATGTACTTGCACCTGATGCAGGCTTCGGTGACGACGTAGGTCATCGGGGCTCCGTCCTTGGCCGATTAGCCTTTCGGTTCTAGCCAAGAATGGCGCCTCGGGCCAGCCGGTTCCACCCTGCCTGCGGCGTTCAGCGGCGGCCGAACAGGCGCTCGATATCCGCCTTGCCCAAGGCGATCGAGGTCGGCCGGCCGTGAATGCACTGCCCCGAGTGCGGCGTCTTCTCCATGTCGCGCAGCAGCGCGTTCATCTCGGCCGGGGTGAGCCTTCGACCGGCGCGCACGCTGCCGTGGCAGGCGGCCCGGGCGACCATCTTCAAGAGCGCCTCCTCGAGCGGCAGCGCCTGATCGAGGCTCGCGAGGTCGCCGGCGATGTCGTGCAGCAGCAGGGCCACCGAGCCGGCACCGATGAGGGCCGGGGTCTCGCGCACCAGGATGGCCTCGGCGCCGAAGGGCTCGAGCACGAGGCCGAGCGGCACGAGATCGGCCGCCCGCTCGAGCAGCAGCTCGCGCGTCCTGGCATCGACCGTCACCACCTCGGGGATCAGGAGCGTCTGGCGGGCCACGCCGCCGGCGGCGAGAGCCCCCTTCAGGCGCTCGTAGACCAGCCGCTCGTGGGCCGCGTGCTGGTCGACGATGACGATGCCGTCCTTGGTCTGCGTCACGATATAGGTCTCGTGCACCTGCGCGCAGGCGGCACCCAGGGGGAACTCGGTCAGCTCGGCGACCGGGGGCGCGTCGCCATGCCGCATGCTGGGCGGGCCGACATCGAGGCCGGGTGGCGCCTGGTAGTGATGCGCCTCCTCCGCGAGCCCGGCGGCGGGCATGCCGCTCGAATGGCTCCGGCCGCCGCCGCCCCCGAAGCCGGCCCCGAAGCCGCCTTGCGTGAACCTGCCGAGCGCCGCTGCGCCTGTGGTCGTGCTGCTGCGATGGCCGTGCTCGGCGAGGGCCCGCTTGAGGGCGCCGACCAGCAGCCCGCGCACCTCGCCGCTGTCCCGAAACCGCACCTCGGCCTTGGTGGGGTGGACGTTCACGTCGACCGCTTCCATCGGCAACTCGAGGAAGAGCGCGGCGACCGGCTGGCGGTTGGCCGGCAGGAGGTCGGCATAGGCGGCGCGCAGCGCACCCTTGAGCAGCCGGTCCTGCACCGGCCGGCCGTTGACCACGAGATGCTGGTCGCGGCCGTGGTTTCGGCTCAGGGTCGGCAGGGCGGCGAGGCCGAAGAGCCGCATGCCGTCGCGCTCGGCCAGGATCTCGATGGCGTTCTCGACCACGGATCGGCCGAGGAGGGCGGCAAGGCGCGCGTCGTGGTCGGCAGGCGGAAGATCGAGGAGCCGCCGGCCGCCGGCATCGACGCGAAAGCCGACCTCGGGATGCGCCAGGGCCAGGCGCTCGACGATCTCGCGGGCCAGCTCCAGCTCGCGCCGCTCGGACTTCAGGAATTTGAGCCGGGCCGGGGTGTTGAAGAAGAGGTCCTCGACAGCGACGCGGGTGCCGGGCGGGGCCGCGGCCGGCGCCGCCTCGCCGAGCTTGCCGCCGGCGCCGGCGAGTCGCCAGCCATGCGGCTCCTCCGCGGTGCGACTGGTCAAGGTGAAGCGGCTGACCGAGGCGATCGACGGCAGCGCCTCGCCCCGGAAGCCCAGGGTCCGGATCTCGACCAGGCGCTCGTCCTCGAGCTTCGAGGTGGCATGCCGCAGGACCGCGAGCTCGAGCTCGGCCCTGCTCATGCCGGCGCCGTCGTCCTCGACCGTGATCGAGCGCCGGCCGGCATCCTCGAGCGTCAGGCGGATGCGCCTGGCCCCGGCATCGATGGCGTTCTCGACCAGCTCCTTGACGGCCGAGGCGGGCCGCTCGACCACCTCGCCCGCGGCGATGCGGTTGACCAGACCCTCGGGCAGGCGGCGGATGCGCGGCGCCGGCCCGTCCTTTGGCGATCCTCCGGTCTCAGCCCTTGCCGCCATGGCCGTTGGCCGAAGCCGGCGCCTGGATGCTCCTGGCATCCTCGAGGCCGACGGGATCGCCGACCACGGAGAACAGCGGCTCGGCCGCGAACAGGCGGGCGCTCGCCCGAGCCACGTCGGCGAGGCCGACCGCTTCGATCAGGGCATTGCGGCGCTCGAGATAGTCGATGCCGAGATCGAACACCTGCATGCCGACCAGCATGCGCGCGACGCTCTCGTTGCTGGTGAAGCGGAGGGGAAAGGAGCCGGTGAGATAGGTCTGCGCGTTCTGGAGATCCCGCTCGTCGATATCGCCTCTCGCCATCCGCTTCAGCTCGGCCCGGATCACCTCGATCGACTGCGCCACCTGGTCGTTGCGGGTGGCGACCCCGCCCATCCAGAGCGACGAGAGCTCGGTGTCGGAGAGCTGCGAATGGACCGAGTAGGCGAGGCCGCGCTTCTCGCGCACCTCCTCGGTCAGCCGGGAGGCGAAGCCGCCGCCGCCCAGGATGTAGTTGGCGACGTAGGCGGCGTAGTAGTCCGGATCGTGGCGCGGCATGCCGGGCAGGCCGAAGGTCACGACACTCTGCGGGATGCTCATCCGGGTGACCAGCATCCCGCCGGTCCTGGGCAGGGCCTGGGGCAGCGGCGACAGCCCGGCCTCGGCCGGCAGGTGGGCGAAGGCCCGGTCGAGCAGCGGGGCGAGCTCCGCCGCGGTGATGTCGCCGGCGACGCCGATGACGAGATTGTCCCGGGCGAGGCGTTTTTCGACATAGGCCGAAAGCTCGGCCGTCTCGATCGCGCGGACGGCCTCGAGCGTGCCCTGCGCCGGCCGGCCGTAGGGGTGATCCGGGAAGGCCGCGGTGAACCAGGCGAGGCCGGAGACCGTGTTCGGGTCGGTGCGGCGGCGCTGCAGGTCGCTCACGATCTGCTGGCGGACACGCTCGACCGGCTCCGCGTCGAAGCGCGGCTCGGCCAAAGCGAGGCGCAAGAGCTCGAAGGCGCGCTCCCGGTTCTCGTTCAGCGTCATGAGGCGGCCGCCGAGCCCGTCGCGCTCGCCGGTGAAGTGGAGCCGGATCGCCTTGTCCTCGAGCTCGGTGCGAAAGGCAAGGCTGTCGAGCTCGCCGGCACCCTCGTCGAGCAGCCCAGCGACCATGCGGCTCAGCCCCTCGCGCCCGGCCGGATCGGCCGATGCCCCGCCCCGGAAAAGGAAGGCGACCGCGATCAGCGGCACGCTCGGCGCGTTGACGAGCAAGGCGGCGATGCCGCCCGGCGTCTCGACCAGCTCGACCGCCGCCGTGGCGGCCACGGGTGCTGCCGTGACCTGGTCCGCCATCAGGATGCCGGCGGCGGGCAGGGGGACGTGGCTGCTTGCATGGAATGGGGCAAGGCGGTTCATCCGGTGGTTTCGTTGGCCGCGGTTCGATCGAGCGCCGGTCGGCGCTTCTCCTTCGCGGGCAGGAGGCGGGCGGTGACGGAGCGGCCAGGGTCGAAGACCTCCTGCGCCGCCTCCTCGACCTGCTCCCTCGTCACGGCGGCGACCCGGGCCGGCCAGCTTTCGACGTCCTCGATCGTCGAGCCCGTGGTGAGAGCACTGCCGAAGACGCGGACCGCCGTGGTCAGGCTGTCCCTGGCATAGACCGATTCGGCGATCAGCCGCGCCTTGACCCGCTCGACCTCGGCCGGGGTGACGCCGCCTTCGATGAGGGTCTCGATCTCGGCGTCGATGGCCCTTTCGAGCGTGTCCAGATCGATCTCGCCGCGCGGGCTCGCATAGAGGCGAAAGGCCGTCTCGTCGAGGCTGGTGCCGCGGTAGTAGGCGCCGATGCCGGAGGCGAGCGCCTGATCCATGGCGACGCTTCGGTAGAGTCGGCTGGTGCCGCCGCCGCCGAAGAGCTCGGCCAGGACCTCGAGCGCGTGCGCCCGGCCACTCGCCGCGGTGGCGTGGCTCGGCGCTAGGTAGGAGCGCACGAGGCTCGGCTGCTCGACCCGCTCGTGCCGAAGCTCGATGCGTCGCTCGGCGAGCTGCGGCGGCTCCTTCAGGCGCACGCGCTCGGGCGTTGGATGCCCCGGCATGCGGCCGTAGGTGCGCTCCGCCAGCGGGCGGATCTCCTCCGCCGTGATGTCGCCGGCGATGACCAGGATGGCGTTGTTGGGGGCGTACCAAGCGGCATAGAAAGCCAGCGCGTCCTCGCGCGTGTAGCTCGCGATCTCATGGTGCCAGCCGATGATCGGCAGCCTGTAGGGGTGGTTCAGGAACTGGGCCGCGTCGAGCTGCTCGCCGAGCATCGCCGTGGGCTGGTTGTCGACGCGCGAGCTGCGCTCCTCGAGGATGACGTCGCGCTCGGCCAGGACATGGGCCTCCTCCAGGCGGAGATTGACCATGCGGTCGGCCTCCATCTCCATCACCATCGCCAGCCGGTCCCTGGCGATGTTCTGGAAATAGGCGGTGAAGTCGCTCGACGTCATGGCGTTGTCGTTGCCGCCGTGGCGGGCCACGATCTTCGAGAACTCGCCGGGTGGCACGGCCAGGGTGCCCTTGAACATCAGATGCTCGAGGAAATGCGGCAGGCCGGACTTGCCGGGCGGGCTGTCGGCCGTGCCGACCTTGTACCAGACCCAGTGCGAGACGACGGGGGCCCTGTGGTTCTCGATGACCACCACCTGCATGCCGTTCTCGAGCGTGAAGCTTTGCGGGTGGAACATGCCGGCCGGTGCCGCCGCCGCGCGCTCGAGATCCAGGTCCATCGCCATGGCCCCGGCCGGCATCGATGGGGGTGCCGCTCTCATGAACCTGCCCCGCCGGTCGTCTCGGGCTGGACCACGGTGGTGCCGACCCGCTGGGTGACGACGCGAGCGC
The DNA here is from genome assembly GCA_964393275.1 of uncultured Geminicoccaceae bacterium. Lineage (GTDB taxonomy): Bacteria > Pseudomonadota > Alphaproteobacteria > Geminicoccales > Geminicoccaceae > SLRI01. The sequence goes on from CAYMTA010000015.1 coordinate 44,733, forward strand.
TTCGCCCCTCGGCCTCGAGACGGGCCGCCTCGGCCGCCGGGTCGAGCGGCGTCTCGACGCCCGAGGCGTCGAGCATGCGGCGTCTCTGGAAATCGAGGATGAAGAGGAACCGGCTCTCGTCGAGCTGGGTCAGCTCGGTGTTCTCCTCGAGGAGCAGCGCCCGGATATCGGGCTCGACGGTGCCGGGCAGATCCGCCACGAGCGCCTGCTCGGCCGGACTCTGGTTCTTCTCCTGGACCGGCTGCCCGAACAGCAGCTTCTGGGTCTCGAGCGATGCCGTGCCCTGCTGCTGCGCCGGGCTCGGCGTGCCCGGCTTCGGCAGGCTGTAGCTCGGCGGCAGCACCAGAGGCTGGCGGCGCACGACCTGGAACTCGTCGGGGGCCCGGCGGCCCATGCCGAGCCGCTCCTGCAGCGTCTGGCCGCCGCAGCCGGTCAGCGCCGCGAGGCCGAGGCCGAGGCAGCCAAGGCCGATCCAGTTTCGCAGGCGAGCTCGCTTCACTTCTGTCTCCCCCCGACAGGCAGCGCGACACGGCCGCCGAGCAGGCTGTCGCCCACCAGGAGGACCGCGCCAACGACGATGGCGCTGTCGGCGACGTTGAAGGCCGGCCAATGGTAGCCGAAGGCATGGAAATCGAGAAAGTCGATCACGGCGCCGAAGCGTACCCGATCGACGACATTGCCGAGGGCCCCGGCGAGGATCAGCCAGATGGCGAGACGCGGCAGCAGCCGCTGCTCGCGCCGCAGCCAGACGAGGAGCACGGCCGAGACCAGGACGGCCATGCCGACGAGCAGCCAGCGGCCATGCTCGCCGCCGGCCTGGAACATGCCGAAGCTCACCCCCCGGTTCCAGACGAGGACGAGGTTGAAGAAGCCCGTGACCTGGACGAAGCCCTGGTCGGCGAGGCCGGCGAGCGCCCACCTCTTGGTCAGGAAATCCAGGACCAGGACCAGGAGGAAAAGGCCGGGTCCGAGCCAGCGCCGTGCCACGTCGTTCGTCAAGCGGCGATGGCTCCTACCACCTTGGCGCAGCGCCGGCAGAGCCCGCCCGCCTCGTCGACCTCGGCGAGCACTTGCCAGCAGCGAGCGCACTTCCCGCCCGCGGCCAGGTCCGGGACGACGCCCACACCCGGCACATCGGCGAGGGTGAAGGCGCCTTTGGGCGGCTCCCCGACCTCGATCCCGAGGTCGCTCGTGATGCAGAGCTCGGCCATGTCGATTCCGTCCATGGCGGCGGCATGGGCCTCGGTCACATGGACGGTCGGGGCCGCCTGCAGGCTGGCGCCGATCCGCTTCTCGCGCCGCTCGATCTCGAGCGCACCCGTGACCACGCGGCGCACTGCCCGGACCTGCTCCCAGCGTGCGGCGAGCGCCGGATCACGCCAGTCGTCGGGAAGCTCCTGGAACAGCTGGAGGTGGACGCTTGCCGTATCGCCAGGAAAGCGCGCCAGCCATGCCTCCTCGGCGGTGAAGGCGAGGACCGGGGCGAGCCACCGCGCCAGGCAGTGGAAGAGCTGGTCGAGGACGGTGCGGGCGGCGCGGCGCCGCGGGCTCGCCGCGGCGTCGCAGTAGAGGCTGTCCTTGCGCACGTCGAAATAGAAGGCCGAGAGATCGATGGCGCAGAAATGATGGATGGCACCGTAGAGCCTCGGGAAATCGTAGCTCGCATTGCAGGTGCGCACGAGGTCGTCGAGCTCCTTGAGTCGGTGCAGGACCCAGCGCTCGAGCTCGGGCATCTGGTCCCTCGGCAGCCGCTCGGTCTCGCGGAAGCCGTCGAGATTGCCGAGCACGTAGCGGAGCGTGTTGCGCAGGCGGCGGTAGTTGTCGCCGATGCCGTCCAGGATCTCCTTGCCGATGCGGATGTCCTCCGAATAGTCGGCGGAGACGGTCCAAAGGCGCAGGATGTCGGCGCCATGGGTCTTCATCAGGTCGGTCGGCGAGACGACGTTGCCTTTCGACTTCGACATCTTCTCGCCCCTGGCGTCGACCACGAAGCCGTGGGTGAGCACGGCATCGTAGGGGGCCCGGCCGCGGGTGCCGCAGCTTTCGAGGAGCGAGGAATGGAACCAGCCCCGATGCTGGTCCGAGCCCTCGAGATAGAGGTCGGCCGGCCATTTCAGCTCGGGCCGCTGCTCCAGCACGAAAGCGTGGGTCGAGCCCGACTCGAACCAGACATCGAGGATGTCGTCGACCTTCTCGAAGTCGTCCTTGCGGTAATCGGGGCCGAGGAAGTCCTGGGGGTCCCTGGTCCACCAGGCATCGGCGCCCTCGCGCTCGAAGGCCAGGGCGATGCGCTCGACCACGGCCGGGTCGCGCAGGGGCTCGCCCGTTGCCTTGTCGACGAAGACGGCGATCGGCACACCCCAGGCCCGCTGCCGGCTGATGCACCAATCGGGCCGCGTCTCGATCATCGAGCGCAGCCGGGTCTTGCCGCGCGCCGGCACGAAGGTGGTGGCGTCGATGGCCGCGAGCGCGGTCTGGCGCAGATCGAGCTCGCCCTCCATCGGGATGAACCACTGGGCCGTGGCGCGGAAGATCAAGGGCGCCTTGGAGCGCCAGGAATGCGGGTAGGAATGGACGAGCCTGCCCTGCGCCAGAAGATTGCCCCGAGCCTCGAGGGCCAGGATCACCGGCTCCGCCGCCTTGAAGACGTGCACGCCTTCGAAGCCCGGCACGGAAGCCGTGTAGAAGCCGTCCTCGGCCACGGTGTCCGGCACCTCGAGCCCGTGGCGCTGGCCGAGGTCGAAGTCGTCGGCGCCGTGACTGGGGGCGATGTGCACGAGCCCGGTGCCGTCCTCGTCGCTGACGAAGTCGGCCGGGTGGAGCGGCACCTCGAAGAGGTAGCCCCCGGCGTGGCCGGCGAGCGGGTGGGCGGCGATCGAGCCCTCGAGCGCTGTGCCCCTGAAGGTCTCCAGCACCCGCCAGTCGGCGATGCCGGCCGCCTGCATGGTGGGCTCGACCAGCGAAGTCGCGAGGATCAGCCGCCGGCCGCCGGCCTCGACCAGCGCGTAGTCGATGCCCTCGCCATAGGCCACGGCCCGGTTGGCCGGGATGGTCCAGGGCGTGGTCGTCCAGATGACCACGGCGGCATCGGCAAAGCGGGGCTCCGAGGGTCGGGTCAGGGGGAAGGCCACCCAGATCGTCGTCGAGGTGTGGTCGTGATACTCGACCTCGGCCTCGGCGAGCGCGGTCTTCTCGACCACTGACCACATCACCGATTTCTTGCCGCGATAGAGCGAGCCGTTGAGCAGGAACTTGCCGAGCTCGCGATAGATGTCGGCCTCGCTGCTGAAATCCATGGTCGCGTAGCGTCTCTGCCAGTCGCCGACGACGCCGAGGCGCTCGAACTCGGCGCGCTGGATATCGATCCATTTGGCCGCGAACTCGCGGCATTCGCGGCGGAAGTCGATGATCGGCACGTCGTCCTTGCTCTTGCCCTTCTTCCTGTAGTCCTGCTCGATCTGCCATTCGATCGGCAGCCCGTGGCAGTCCCAGCCGGGCACGTAGGCCGCGTCCCGGCCCAGCATCTGCCGGTTGCGGTTGATCACGTCCTTGAGGATCTTGTTGAGGGCCGTGCCCATGTGCAGGTGGCCGTTGGCGTAGGGCGGGCCGTCATGCAGGATGAACTTCTCGCGGCCGCGGGCGGCCGCGCGCAGCCGGCCGTACTGGTCCTGCGCCGCCCAACGCTCGAGCTGCGCCGGCTCGCGCGCCGGCAGGTTCGCCTTCATGGCGAGCTCGGTGCGCGGCAGAAAGACGGTGTTCCTGTAGTCCTGGGTCATCCGGTCGTCATCCGATCGCGCCCGCCTTCGGCCTGGCGGGCTGCGTCAAGCGTTCAGACGCTCGTGGATCCGCCTGGCCGCCGAGCAATCCCTTGCGATCTGGGCCTTCAGGGCCTCGATCCCGGGGAATTTCACCTCGCCGCGCAGGCGCTCCAGGAACGCCACATCGAGCCGCTGTCCGTAGAGATCGACCTGGGCGTCGAGGAGATGCACCTCGAGCAGCAGCCGATCGCCGTCGAATGTGGGGCGGCGACCCAGATTCGCGATGCCGGGATACCAGACCATGCCCCGAGGTGTACAGCGGCCGGCGCGCACCGCGTAGACGCCGGTGGCGGGCAGGGCGTGGCGGTCGGTGGCCGGGGCGATGTTGGCCGTGGGAAAGCCGATGGTGCGGCCGCGCTGGTCACCCCGGCGGACGATCCCGGAAAGGAGGAAGGGATAGCCGAGGAGGCGATTGGCGAGCTCGAGCTCACCCGCCGCCAGGGCGTCGCGGATCCGGGTCGAGGAGCAGGGCAGGCCGTCCACGATCACCGGCGGCACGGCCTTGAAGGTGAAGCCGTTGGCTTCGGCGGCACGCGCCAGGAGGGTCGCGTCGCCGTGCCGCCGGTGGCCGAAGCGGAAGGTCTCGCCCGCCGCCAGTCCCTCGATGCCGAGCCGGCCGACCAGGATGCGCTCGACGAAAGCCGAAGCCGGCATCGCCATCAGCGCCCGGTCGAAGCGCAGCACGAACAGGTGGTCGACGCCGAGGTCGCGCAGGAGCGCGATCTTCCGCCGGAGAGGGGCCAGGCGCAAGGGTGCAGCACCGGGGCAGAGGACCTCGCGCGGATGCGGCTCGAAGGTGACGACGCCGAGGCCTTCGCGGCCGGATGTCTGCGCGCGTGCCGCCTCGATGACGGCGCGATGCCCCCGATGCACGCCGTCGAAATTGCCGATGGCGACCGCACAGCCGACCGCCTCGGGCGGCAAAGCCATGAAACCCCGATGGACCCTCATGGCCGCCTTCTTCCACGGGCCGCGAAGCCTGTAAAGGCCGGCCCGTGGTCGCTTTTCGGCGCGCCTCCAGCAGGCTGCTAGCGGCAGAGGCCGGCGATGGCCCGCTCGAGGCCGGGCCGGTCGGTCACCCGCTGGCGGTAGCCGACCTCGCTCGTGCCGACGACCGTGGGCGCCTTCGCCTTGCCGCCGTCATTGATCCGGCCGACGACGAAGGGATCGCCCGACGGGTTGCGCCAGGTGAGCGTTCCGCTGTTGAGTTGCGGCGCGTAGGCGCCGCCTCCCGGGTGGACGTGGTCGGCGACCTTGAGGCCGCCGGCCGGCACGATCCACACGCCCTGGCCGTCGGTGTTGAAGCGGTGGGTGATGTAGTCGCCGGCGGCCACCTCCTCGGAGCTGCGGGCGAGGAAGAAGGCCTTGGGCCTGGGCTCGCTGCCGATGGCGGGATTGGTCACGGCGCGTGCCACATAGTTCCAGTACTGCGCGGTGCCGCGACCGTCCGGACCCTTGTAGGGCTTCTTGTCGCTGGCATAGGAGGGCAGCACGTACTCGCCCTGGTAGCCCCAGGTCGCGTCGATCCTGGCGGCGTAGGAATGGCGCACGCCGCCGGTCTCGAACTTGGTGAAGTCGCTGTGCGAGACGTACTGGCTGAACGACCCGCCCTTGTAGTCGCGCCAGCCGAAAAGCGGCTCGGCGATGATCCGGCAGCGCCAGACATCCGGATAGGCCTGCCACTTGCCGATCGTGGTGTCGCCACCGAGCTGCAGGAAGTCGCCGAAGTCGAGATTCGAGGTCTTGAGGTGCATGCGGCCGATGACGATGAAGGGCCTGACCGCGTCCTTGTGGGTCTCGATGCGGACCAGGGTGCCGACGCCTTCGGTGCGCTGGCCGTTGGGCGAGGTCAGCCAACCGGCCGGCTTCGGATCGAACGAGGCGCCGATCCAGTAGACGCCGCGGAACCCCTTGACGTCGATCTGGAACTTGCCGTCGATCGGCCCATCGGGGCTGACCAGCAGGAGATCCTGGTCGGCCCGGCCGGTGACCTTCTGGAAGCCGGATGGCTGCAGGTGCTGGATGACGAGATTGGCAGCCGGCGACGGGATGGCCGGCACGTCGGTGGCGCCGCCCTGCGGGCTGCCGCCCGGCGGGTTGGTCGGCGTGGCTCCACCTGAGCTGGCGCCGCCTGAGCTGGTGCCGGATCCCTTGGCTCCGCTGTCCGGCACCGGTGGAGAGGTCGCCGGGATGCCCGGCAGCCGCGGCAGCGTCCGTTGCTGGCCCAATTGCAAGCGCATGGTCGGGCTTTGGGCGGTGACTTGAGGGCTCGGCAAGGCGAGTTGGAGCCGATCGAGGCGGGCGACAGGCTCGGCGGCGAGGGTGCCGGGTCGAGTATCCGGCGCCGGCACGAGAACGGCCGCGGCCGCGACGATCGTGCCGAGCAGCATCGATGGCAGGAGCCGCCTCGCCTGATCCGGACATGTCTGGTCCGGGCACGGGGTCGCCGGCGTGAAGCCGGTGGTGCGGCCGTGGCTCGGGTCCAGGGTCATGTCACCTTCTCCTCGATGGTCTGCGCTGTGGGCCAGGCCTCGTCTCACCGGAACGGGCGGATCGCCGATGAGGTCGTTCGAGGCGGTCGATTCGAGGTCCGTAGCAAAACCGAAGAGCGGTATCTAGAACTCACTCGAGAAAAATTTCAGTTAAGAAAAATTCCGTATTCGTAGCCAAATCAGTATCATGATACTGGCGAGGCGCCACAGTTTTATTTATTCACTGTTCATCAACCCGTGCGTGCATCGGGCCGATTTTCTCGCTTCCCTGGCGTTTGGCGGATACCGAGGTTGTGACGAAGCGGTCACCCTTGTATGAGCGGTGCATCGGCCGCGGGCACGGCTGCTCTCACCAACATTCAATGAAGGGGCGTCGCATGAGACATCCCGCTTTGTCGCGGCAGCTCGCCGCGGCCGGACTATTGCTTTCGGTCCTGGCGCTCGGGGCGTGCGAGACACCGGTTCAGGGCTACGGGGCCGTCGGCAACAGCCTGAGGACGGTCGACTTCGACCCGCCGCCGGGCGGCCAGCGGACGGTCGGCACGCCCACGCCCACGACCCGTGGCGCAACACCGGGAGAACAGCCCCAATCCCAGCTCTTCTTCGGCCAGAATCCGGTGCCCGGGGCGGCTGCAGCGGCACGCGAGGACACCACGGGCGGTGTCAGGCTCAACTTCGACGGCGCCAGCCTGCGCGAGGTGGTGGACGTGGTGCTCGGCGAGATCCTGGGCGCCAGCTACACGATCGACCCGGCGGTGAGCGGCGAGGTGATCCTGTCGTCGACCGCACCGCTGTCGAAGGCCGACATGCTGACCGTGCTCGAGACCATCCTGCAGATGCACGGTGCCACGCTGGTCGATCTCGGCGGCACCTACGCGGTGATGGCGGGGGCTCCAACGGTCGGCGCCTCGCAGTTCACGACCGTCGGTGGCGAGGAGGCGCCGCCCCTGATCGTCGGCACCGGCGTCACCGTCGTGCCGCTGCGCTATATCAGCGCCGCCGCGGCGTCGCAGTTCATCCAGCCGCTGCTCTCGCTGCCCGAGCAGATTCGCATCGATGACGCCCGCAACCTGCTGCTCTTCGTCGGCAACGCGGCGGAGCGGCAGAATGTCGTCCGCACCTTGGGCGAGATCGACGTGGACTGGATGGCGGGGCGCTCGGTCGGCATCTTCCCCTTGAGCACGGCGACCCCGGAATCGGTGATCGCCGAGCTCGATGGGTTGTTCTCGCCCTTCAGCGGCTTCGATGCGAACATCACGGGCGTGCGCTTCCTGCCCATGGACCGGCTCAACGCCGTGCTCGCCATCACCAGCCAGCCCGAGCAGCTCGTCGAGATCGAGCGCTGGGTGCAGCGGCTCGACCGCGGCAGCGGCTCCAGCGTGCAGTTCTTCGTCTACCAGCTCCAGAACACGCCGGCCGTGCAGATGGCCGAGCTCCTGAATGCCAGCTTCGCCGACGCGGCGGCGCCCAAGCTGCTGCCGGCCGCCGCCGGCGCCGGGCTCAGCGGCGAGTTCGGGTCGGTGCCGTCGCAGCAGGGGCTGCAGAGCGGCGACTTCCTCGGCGACCAGCCGCCGCTGCCGTTCGACGCGCCGTTCAACGAGCTGCCGCAGAGCCAGCGCCAGAACATCCTGGAGTCGGTCAAGGTGGTGCCGAACGAGCGCTCCAACACGCTCATCGTGCGGGCGACGCCGCAGGCCTACGCGCTGATCGAGCAGACCATCAGGCGGCTCGACACGGCACCCCTGCAGGTGCTGATCGAGGCGACCATCGCCGAGGTCGTGCTCAACGATCAGTTGCGCTACGGCGTGCAGTACTTCTTCCAGGCCGGCAGCTTCAAGGCCGGCTTCAACACCACGACGGATGGCGGCGTCGGCGGCACGGTGAACCCCAACCTGCTGGATCCCCTGGCCCGCGTGCCCGGCTTCAACTTCGTCTATTCCGGCGCCAGCTCGAACATCACCATCGACGCGCTCTCGCGGGTCACCGACGTGCAGGTGCTCTCCTCGCCCTCGCTGGTGGTGCAGGACAACAGCGAGGCCGTCCTGACGGTCGGCGACGAGGTGCCGCTGATCACCCGCACCTCGCAGGGCGTCGACAACCCGGATTCGCCGATCGTCGCCAATATCGAGTACCGCGAGACCGGCGTCATCCTCGAGGTCAAGCCGCGCATCAACGTCAACAACATCGTCTCACTGCAGATCTCGCAGGAGGTCAGCCGGGTGCAGGGCACCGAGGACCAGTTCGGCAACCCGACCATCGCGCAAAGGCGGATCACCAGCAGCGTCAACGTCACCAGCGGCCAGACGGTGGTCCTGGGCGGGCTGATCCAGGACGACACGGTGCGTGGCCGGGACAGCGTGCCGGTGCTCGGCGACATCCCGGTCCTGGGCAATCTCTTCGGCAGCACCAACGATCTGTCGCGGCGCACCGAGCTCATCGTCTTCATCACGCCCCGGGTGATCCGCAACGCCGACGACGCGCGGAGCATCAGCGAGGAGCTGCGCGACCGGATGCGCGCCGCCGAGCCGCCGCCCGAGGAGAAGGGCAAGCCGCTGACGCCGGTCGGCGCACCGTCGCCCGTGCCCCAGCCGACCCCGCCACCCCTGCCCGAACCGACCCCGCCGCCGGCGCCGCCGGCCTCGACCGTGGCACCGCGGCCGCTGACCACCAGCGAGGTGGCGCCCGAGGCAGCACCCGAGGCATCGGGGGTCGAGTCCGGCGACGTGGCGTCCGACGAGGCGGACCTCGCCCCGCCGGAAGCGGGCCGAAGCTCCGGCATCGTTCCGGCCGCGTTCGCCGCGGCGCAGGTTGGCCGCCCGCCGACGGAGCTGGCGGAAGCCGGTCCCCTGGTGGGTGATCCGGCACCGTCCAACGTGCCGCTGGCCCGGCCGATTCCAGGCGATGTCGCCCTGCCGACGCCGCGCCCGGTCGAGGTGGGCATCGAGCTGTAGGAGCCTGTCCTGGTCGCCGCGACGCTCGCCCGGGTCCTTGCAGCGGCCTTGGTCGGCCTCGCGGTCGGCAGCTTCCTGGGTGCCCTGGCGGCGCGCTGGCCCAGGCTCGACCGGAGCTTCCTCCTCGGCCGGTCGCGCTGCCCCGCCTGCGGCACGGCGCTCGGCTGGCGGGAGACCCTGCCGCTCTGGAGCTGGCTCGTGCAGGGCGGGCGCTGCCGGCATTGCGCGGCCCGGATCGGTTGGCAGCCGCTATTGGCAGAGCTCGCCGCTGCCGCCGTCGCCGGGCTCGCCTTCGCCGCTCTCGCCCCGGCGCCGGCGCTCGTGCTCGTGGCGGTCGGCTGGTGGCTCCTGCTGCTGGCGCTGATCGACGCGGCGCATGGCCGGCTGCCGGACCTCTTGACCCTGCCGCTCGCGGCGGCAGGGCCGCTGCTTGCCGCCATCACGAAGCTGCCGGGGCTGGTGCCGCCGCTCGAGGGGCTGATCGGTGCCGGGCTCGGCTTCGCCCTCTTCTGGGCGATCGGCCGGCTCTACGCGCTTTGGCGCGGGCAGCAGGGGCTCGGGCTGGGCGACGCCAAGCTGCTCGCCGCCGCCGGCGCCTGGCTCGGGCCTCTGGGCCTCGCTCCCACCATCCTCGTCGCCGCCACGACCGGGCTGGCCGCGGCCTGGCTGACCGGGCGCCGACAGGGCAGCGATGCCATCGCCTTCGGCCCGTTCCTGGCCTTGGCCTTCTGGCTGCTGCTCCTTTGGCGGCTCGCGGGGCCCTAGGCGCCGGCCTTCCCGTGGATGGCCTTGAGCAGCGGGCGGATGGCGCCGAGATCGTAGCCGGCGCTGGCGGCGGCGGCGATCAGCGCGTCCGGATCCTCGTCCCGCGCCTTGACCATCGCCCAGAGATGGCAGGAGCGGGTGCCCGAGCGGCAATAGGCGACAAAGGGGCCCGGATGCGCCTCGATCGCCGCCTTCATCGCCGCCAGACGGTCGGGGGAGATGCCGCCGGTGACCACCGGCACATGCACATAGGCGAGGCCCTGGGCCTCCGCCGCTGCCCGCGCCTCGGCATCGGCGAGCTGGTCCGGCGCTTCGCCGTCGGGGCGGTTGTTGATCACCGTCCGGATGCCGAGCTCGGAAGCCTCGGCGAAGTCCGCCGGCTCGAGCTGCGGGGCGACGTAGAAATCCCGGGCGACCTTGCGGAAGGTGGTCATGCAGGCTGCTTCCTCGGCTGGCGGTCACCCTGCGTAGCAGACGGCCCGCGCGGCGGCGATGGTCGCGACGATTATCGGATTATTATCCTAGCACATTTCCGAGACCCCGGCAAGCCCCGGCCGGTTCGTTCGGCAATCGGGGATGGGCCTTCGAGCGAACCTGGGAGAGGTGGCAAACCCGCGCCCCGACTGGCCATGGGAGCTCGGGTTCCTTCGTCGAATCCCTGGGTTCGCTCGTCGGCTTGCCGGGTTCATTCGCGGCGGATTGATGCGTTGGATGCAACATTTGCCATAACAAGGGTGCGCTCGATGCACCAACCCGGCGAAGATGTTGCATATGGCGCAACAACCCGAGGCCGAATGTTGCATCGAGCGCAACAACCCGAGCCCCCTTGTTGCGTGGGCCGCGCCAGCCGAAACGTCGTCGGTCGGCCTTGGCGCTAGCGCCAGCACTCCACCGGCACGGTCACGGCCTTGGTGCCAGCGCCGACGTCGGCAGCGGTCATGGCGGCTGCGGGTGGCGCCGACGCATAGGCGACGTCGTTGGCGTGGAGAAAGCTCCGCACGATCGCCGACTTCAGGGCGAAATTCACATTCTGCGGGATGTCGCCGGTGGCGTCGGCGATGCGGAGCGCGTCGAGCTTGGCGACGACCACGCCGACCACCCGGCCGCTCATGTCGACCAGCGGGCCGCCGCTGTTGCCGGGCTGCACCGGGGCGGTGAGCTGCAGGTAGCGGGCGTCGTTGCCGAGTCCGGCCAAGGCGCTCACCGCTCCCGTGGTGACGGAAGCCTCGTCGGCGAGCAGGCCGCGCAAGGGATGGCCGACGACGACGACGCCATCGCCGGCGCGAATTCCCCGGCCGTCGCGAAAGACGGCGCTTGCGGCGAAGCGGAAAGGGGTCTCGAGGAGGGCGAGGTCGTTGGTCGCGTCCAGGGCGAGCAGGCTTGCCGTCACCGTCAGGCCGCCCTCGGGCGGGCGGACGCGCAGCTCGCCGCAGCCGCCGACGACGTGCTCGCTGGTGAGCACGAGCCCGTCCAGGGTCACGGCGAAGCCCGAGCCGGTGGCGGCGAGCGTGCGCTCGGGCGCGATTGCTGCGGGCTCGGATTGAATGGCGACGGCAAAGCGCAAAGCGGCGACCAGAAGCTCCGTCACCTCGCCGTCGACGCTGAGTCCGGCAAGTCGCTGAAAGCCGCTTATGGCCGCCCGCGTCTTCTGGCCCATGATGCCGTCGATGGGGCCGGGATCGTAGCCGAGCGACCCGAGCAGGCTCTGGACCTCGCGCACCTGAATGTCGGCCGACGAGGTAAGCGGCCCGGCCAGCTCCGCCGCGTCGCTCGTCGCATCTTCCACTTTCGGCCGCCAATGCTTCGCCCTAGCCTGTGCCTGAGCGATCTGCTCCCGGCTCAACCAGGCCTGGACCCTGTCGCGATCTCTGGCCGCCTGATCACGATCTGCGCCCGATGGGAAACTTGCGGCCGCAAGATTGAACCAGAATTGCGCTTCTATCCAGTCCACTGAAACGCCTTCGCCATGCTCGTACATGCCGCCAAGAATGCTCTGCGCCCAGGCATGACCTTGCTCGGCGGCGCGTCGGTACCATCTGACGGCGTCGGCGTTGTTCTCGGGGACGCCCTCGCCAATGTCGTACATGACGCCCAGGCCGAACTGAGCTGGAGCGTGACCCTGCTCGGCGGCGCGTCGGTACCATCTGACGGCCTCGGCGTCGTTCTCGGGAATACCCTCGCCGAAATCGTACATGAAGCCGAGGTTGAACTGGGCGACCTCATCGCCTGCCTGGGCCAATGGCAGGAATTCCTCGAACGCCGTCTCGTAGTCTCCGTTATGGTAGGCTGCATAGCCCTCGGCGAAGCCCGCCTCCACCGGTGCTGCGCAGACCAAGCCGAGGCATGCCACGAGCGAGGCGGCGAGGTGGCGGAGGCCCGTCCGGCGCGCCTGATGGCGGCGGGGCTCGGCGATCGGGCTGGCTGTCTCGCGCATGGTCTGGCTCCGGCTATCGACGAGCTGCACCATGTCAAGAAGGCCCGGGTTGCCGAGGTGCCCGAGCGATCTGCCGATACGTCGGTATTACCTCGGGCTTAACCATTGGTGGCGACGGACGGGTTCCATTCGAGCAACGCGTCACTCGAATAAACAACCGGTGGGGTGACGGTGAGGCACGGCCTCCCCGTCGGCTTTCTCGCTTTCCTGCAGCTTCGCCGGCGCGTTTTTTTCGGCGCCGTTAAGACCTTCTTAAAGGTTTGCCGGTAGTCTCTCCTCTCGTGGGGCGCGGCCCCTTGGTCGCCAAGATCGGCGGATCGCGCTCCACTGTCCTCCCTGACGTTGTGATGCCTCCCTACAGACTGGGCCACCGCTTCGGCGGTGGCCCGTTTTTCGGAAGGCGGGTCATGACGGCGGGACGGGGTCTCGCCGCCTCGAGCGACGGCTGCTCCGGCGATCGGGCGGCCACCCGGCCGGGGGAGCGGGGTCGGGGCTCCTGGTGCGCCAACGTGAGGGCGGGGGCCGGCGGGCCGGCTCGGACCTGATCGGTGGTGGACGATGTGGTCGGGTCTCGAGGTCGTTGACGTCGTTGTCGCTGGCGACGCCGCGGTCCTGGTTCTCGAGGAGGAGGAGGGTGCTGTTGTCGTCCCGCGCGGTCGTGTGGACCCCGCTCGCGGCCGTCGCCGCGATCGAGGCTGGCATCGGGCCTCGAGCGCGGCTTCGAGCCGGTCCGGCCAGAGGGTGGCTCGGTGCGCCGTGCGCTACGCGGCCGGCTCGCGGAAGGGCTCGAGCTTCCGCCAGTCGAAGGTGACGCCGATGCCGGGGGCTTCGGGGACGACGGCGCGGTGGTTCAGGAGGTTGAGGGGCTGCTCGGTGTAGCGGTCGATGGGGAAGGCGTGGACCTCGATCCAGCCGCCATTGGGGTGGCCGGCGACGAGGCTGACGTGGAGCTCCTGCATGCCGTGGCTGCAGACGGGGATGCCGTGGTCCTCGGCCAGGTCGGCGACGGCCAGCCAGCCGGTGATGCCGCCGCAATTCGAGGCGTCGGGCTGGATGAAGGCGAGCCCGCCCCTGGCGAGCGCCGTCTCGAACTCGTGGATCGTGCGGAGGTTCTCGCCCTGGGCGAGGGGCATGCCGGTCGCCTCGGCGATCTTGGCGTAGCCATCGAGGTCTTCCGGGATGATCGGCTCTTCCAGCCAGGTGAGGTCGAAGGGGGCGAAGGCGAGGGCCGCCTCGATCGCCTGCTCGACGCTCATGGCGTAGTTGGCGTCGACCATGAGCGCGATCTTGGGGCCGATCAGCTCGCGGACGGCGGCGATGCGCGCGACGTCCTCCGCCAGCGTCGGCTGGCCGATCTTGATCTTGACGCTGTCGAAGCCTTGATCGAGGTGGCTCTTCACGCTGGCCAGCAGCTTCGGCAGCGGAAAGCCGAGGTCGATGCCGCCGCGATAGGCCCGGGCGCGGCGGCTGTAGCCGCCGGCCATCTGCCAGAGCGCCTGGTTCTGCCGCTTGCCGCGCAGGTCCCAGAGCGCGATGTCGAGGGCGGCGATGGCGAAGGAGGCGATGCCGCCCCGGCCGACATAGTGGATGTGCCCCTGCATGACATCGTGCAGATCCTCGACGGCACCTGCGTCCCGGCCGAGGAGGAAGGGGGCGAGGTCGTGCTCGATCATCGCCAGGATCGCCCGGCCGCCGCGCCCGCCGGTGTAGGTGTAGCCGGTGCCCTCGCTGCTGTCGTCGAGGCCGATGGTGGCGGTGACCAGCTCGAAATGGGTGTGGTCGCCGTGCTTCGCGTCGGTCAGCGTCTCCTCGAGCGGGACGCGGAAGAGGCGGGCCTGGATATTCTCGATCAGCGCCATGTCGTTGCTCCTCGGCCCCCTTGGCGCCGCTCGACGGGTTTCTGTGACAGCCCGATTGTGTAGCAGGATGGCGCGGAAGAGCCAGCCGCCGCGCGCTCCGGATTCCCGGAGGATCGCGCGAGGCCGCGCCTGCCCGCTGAACCTCGTCCCGACCCGTTCTCGCGACGTCGAGGCCGGCACCGCCGGCGCGCCGGCGGTGATGCCCCGCCATCGCTGCACCGTGCCGATGCGCGAAGGGTGCTCTCGGCCCGGCCTATTGGCGTCCCGACGTCAGGACAGGGCTGCGATCACGATGATGGCCACCAGCGCCACCGCCGCCGTCCAGCTCGGAACATCCTCGATCCGCATCAGTGCTCCCTCGCCGGCGCTGCAGGCCGGCCACCGATCCTGGCAAAGCAGCCATTATAGCCTATGGTTGATCCGGCGCCAATCGGGCAGAAGCATCGGGCAAGACGAGCGCAGGGATTCGCGGGACGGCCATCGATCTGCCGCGATTTCGGCAATCGGCCCGAAGCCGACAAGGGCTTTGGTCCGTTGCGGGCGGCAGGTCGCGATCCTCGCTGGATTCGGTCGTTCCTTCCGGGGATGGTAGGACCGGTTGGTGGGAAAGGATGCGGGGCCGATGTCTCCCGGGTGCCTTCGACGATGCCCTGGTCTCCGTTGTTGCCTGCTCGCGCTGGCGCTTTGGATGGCGGGCTTGGGCATGGCCGGCTTGGGCCTGGCCGGGCCGGCCCATGCGGCCGACAGCTTCCTCATGCCGCTCGGTGCCGTCGCGGAGGCGCAGCGCGCCCATCTGATCCGGGTCGTCGCCATCACGATGATCGCCATCGTGCCGGTGCTGGTCGGCGTGCCGCTGATCCTCTGGCGCTACCGGCGGCGCGGGCGGGGGGCCTATCGCCCCGCCTGGGACAGGTCCACGCCCCTGGAGATCGTCATGTGGGGGGTGCCGGTGGCGATCATCGGGGTGCTCGGCTTCTGGCTCTGGCACGCGACGGCGGCGCTCGACCCCTATGACGCGGTCGGCCCCGACCCGCTCGAGGTGCAGGTGATCGGGCTCGATTGGAAATGGCTCATCCTCTATCCGAAGGAGGGCATCGCGACTGTCGGCGAGATGGCCCTGCCGGTTGGCCGCCCCGTTTCGATCCGCCTGACCACCGACACGGTGATGCAGAGCTTCTTCGTCTCGGCCCTGGCCGGGCAGATCTACGCCATGCCGGGGATGACGACGCGGCTCAACCTCGTGGCGGACCGGGCGGGCACGACCGAGGGCGAGAACACGCAGTACAACGGCGACGGGTTCGCGGAGCAGAAGTTCGCCCTCCATGCCCTGCCGGAGGCCGACTGGCGGGACTGGGTCGCCAGGGTGCGGGGCTCCGCCCTGGCGCTGGACGATTCGACCTATGCGCGGCTCGCCCGGCGCTCGACCCTGGCCGAGGCCCGCCTCGCTCTGGCGCCGGGCCAGGCGGACGGGCCGCTGCTCTTCGGCTCGGCCAGCCCGGGCCTCTTCGAGCACGTCCTGAACCGCTATCACCAGGGCGTGCCGGTGCCGCCGGAGCTGCAGCCGGGGGCGCCGGGCTTCATGGCGGGAGCGAGCGATGGCTGATGCGCTGCTCGGCCGGCTCGACTGGTCGGTCACCCCCTTCGACGACTTCATCGCCCAGCCGAGCCTGAGCGAGGCGGTCGCCAGCGGGGCGGCGCTCGTTGTCGTCCTGGGTGCTGTGGCGGTGCTCATCCTCCTGACCCGCTACCGGGTATGGGGGACGCTCTGGCGCGACTGGCTGACCAGCGTCGATCACAAGAAGATCGGCATCATGTACGTGGTCCTGGCGTTCGTGATGCTGACGCGCGGCGTGCTCGAGGGTGCCGTGATGCGCACGCAGCAGGCGGCGGGCCTCGGCGGCGGCTTCCTCTCGGCGGACCATTTCGCGCAGCTCTTCAGCACGCACGGCACGATCATGATCTTCTTCGTCGCCATGCCGCTGATCTTCGGGCTGATCAACTTCGTGGTGCCCTTGCAGATCGGCGCCCGGGACATGGCCTTTCCGGTCATGAACCAGGTCTCGCTCGGCCTGACCACGGCGGCCGCCGGGCTGATCATGGTGTCGCTGGTCATCGGGCGGTTCGAGACCGGCGGCTGGACCGCCTACCCGCCCTACACCGGTGCCGTGTTCAGCCCCGATGTCGGACCGGACTACTGGATCTGGGCGATCTTCATCTCCGGCATCGGCTCGATGCTGTCCGGCATCAACTTCGCCGTGACGATCTACAAGCTGCGCGCGCCGGGCATGACCTACATGCGCATGCCGCTCTTCACCTGGACGGCGCTCTGCACCGCGATCATGGTGATCTACGCGATGCCGCCGATCACCGTGTCGACCCTGATGCTGGGGCTCGACCGCTATCTGGGCTTCCACTTCTTCACCAACGACCTCGGCGGCAACATGATGAACTACGCCAACATCTTCTGGATGTTCGGCCATCCCGAGGTCTACATCGTCGTCCTGCCCGCCTATGGCGTGTTCTCCGAGATCGCGGCGACCTTCTCGGCCAAGCGGCTCTATGGCTACACGTCGCTGGTGATCGCCACGATGGCGATCGCGGTGATCTCCTTCACCGTCTGGCTGCACCACTTCTTCACCATGGGGCAGAGCCCGGGCGTCAATGCCGCCTTCGGCATCGCCACCATGATCATCGCCGTGCCGACCGGCGTGAAGGTCTATGACTGGATGGCGACGCTGTTCCGCGGCCGGGTGCGCGTGACGGCGCCGATGATCTATCTCGTGGGCTTCTTCTTCCTCTTCATGGCGGGCGGCCTGACCGGCGTGATCCTCGCCAACCCGACCGTCGACTTCCAGGTCCACAACACCCTCTTCCTGGTGGCGCATTTCCACAACGTGCTGATCCCGGGGACCCTCTTCGGCATGCTCGCGGGCCTGCATTACTGGTTTCCCAAGGCCATGGGCTTTCGCCTCGACGAGCGGCTCGGGCGCCGGGTCGCCTGGCTCTGGATCATCGGCTTCACCCTGACCTTCATGCCGCTCTACTGGCTCGGGCTCATGGGCATGCCGCGCCGGTCGGCGAGCTTCGGCGATCCCGCCTTCGTTCCCTGGATGCTGGTGGCATTCGCCGGCGCCGGCGTGGTGCTGCTGGCGGTGGCGACCATGGCCTGGATGTTCTGGGTCAGCTATCGGGACCGCGCCGCCCTCGCCGTTCCGGCCGGTGATCCCTGGGATGGCCGCACGCTCGAATGGGCGATCGCGGCACCGCCGCCCGAGTGGAACTTCGCGGCCGAGCCGATCGTGCATTCGCGCGACGCCTTCGCGGTCGAGAAGGAGAAGGGAAGGCCCTACGAGCCTTCGGGGAAGTACGTGGATATCGAGGTGGCGAAGGGCTCGGCCATGGGCATGATCGTGTGCCTCGCGGCCGCCGCTCTGGGCTTTGCCCTGGTCTGGTGGATCTGGTGGCTGGCGGCGCTGGCGCTTCTGGTCGTCGCCGCCACGCTGGTGGCGCGGGGGTTCGCCTCGGACACGTCGCGGGTCATTCCCGCGGCCGAGCTCGAGGCCGGGCACCGCGCCTGGCTCGCCGAGGTCGCGGCCCTGCGCGCCGTGACCCGGGACGAGGAGATGACGGACGCCAATCGCGGTCTCGCGGCACCGGACGTGGTTCTGTCGTGAGCGCTCATCTGCATCCCGGGCTCAATCTCGGCGCCGCGCACGGTCAGGCCCACGTGAAGGCCGAGCTCGTCGCTTTCGGCTTCTGGGTCTTCCTGATGAGCGACCTCATCGTCTTCGGCATCCTCTTCGCCACCCATGTCGCCATGAAGGGCGGCATGGCGGGCGGGCCGGGTCCCAAGGAGCTCTTCGATCTCGCCAGCATCGCCTGGCAGACCGGGCTCCTGCTGGCGAGCAGCCTCGCCTACGGCTTCGCCAGCCTGGCGCTGAAGGGCGGCAGCGGCCGCCTCGCTTTGGCTTTCTGGCTGGTCGTGGCGGCCCTCCTCGGTGCCGGCTTCCTCGGGCTCGAGCTTCGCGATTTCGCGACCATGGCCGAAAAGGGCGGCGTGCCGATGCGCAGCGGCTGGCTCTCGTCCTACTACGCGCTGGTCGGCCTGCATGGCGGGCACATCGCCGTCGGGCTCTTGTGGATGGCCGTGATGCTGGTCCAGATCGCCACGCTCGGCCTCCAGGACCGGGTCAAGACGCGGCTGCTCCTGCTCGGCCTCTACTGGCACTTCCTCGATTTGGTGTGGATCGGCATCTTCTCCGTTGTCTTTCTGGCGGCACTGGCATGAAGGGCGCAGAGGTCGGACGTGATCTTCGGCATTATCTGACCGGCGCCGTGCTTTCGGCCGTGCTCACTGTCGTGGCCTTCGGCGCGGTCATGGGCCTCGCCCTCGATCGGCCGGTCACGCTCGCCATTGTCGGCGTGGCCGCCATCGCGCAGATCGTCGTGCAGCTTCGCTATTTCCTGCATATCGGCCTCGATCGGCAAAAGCGCGAGGACCTGCAGCTCATCCTGTTCTCGGTCCTGATGCTCGCGCTGATGGCTTTCGGCACCATCTGGATCATGCTCAACCTCGCGGGGCGGATGCATTGAGCGGCCGCGACGCATACTCGGACGAAAGGAAGGCATCATGGCGCTGCACCACGCGAAGCCGGGCGAGGTCGTCGACCTCCGGCCGCTCGGGCCGGGGCTGAAGGAGGCGAAGTCGACCACCATCGTCAAGTCGGCAGAGTTCGAGGCGATTCGCCTGATCGTCGCCGCCGGCGCCGAGATTCCTCGTCACGAGGTGCCGGGCAGCATCACCCTGCACTGTCTCGAGGGCCGCATCGGGCTCGACCTCGGCGGCTCCTCGCTCGAGCTCGGCGCCAGCGAGTGGGTCCATCTCGAGGGCGGCGCGCCGCATGCGGTTCGGGGCATCGAGGATTCTTCCGTGCTGCTCACCATCATGTTCGATGCGGGCGGGCGCTCCTAGACCACGTTGTCCGCGACCGTGGCGCCGCGCTGGCCCATCGGCCGCTCCGGCCCGGTGGTGGTGTCCCGGGCGGTGTGCAGCTCCATCTCGGCATTCAGCTCGGCGCCGAGCAGGATGACGAAGCAGCTGATGTAGATCCACATGAGAAGGATGACGATGGCGCCGAGGGTGCCATAGGTCTTGTTGTAATTCGCGAACTCGGAGACGTAGATCGAGAACGCGATCGAGCCGATGAGCCAGATCAGCGTGGCGCAGATGGCGCCCGGGGACACCCAGGAGATCCTGGCGTTGGCGCGGTGCGGGCCGTAGCGGTAGAGGACGCCGATGACGAGGATCATGGCGCCGAGCAGGATGGGCCAGCGCAGCAGCAGGATGGCCGTCTCGGCCATGCCGCCGAGGGCGACGAGCTGCATGATCGCGGGCAGCACGAGGATCGCTGCGAGGGCGACGATGCCGACCGCCATCACGAGGACGGTGAGGACGAGCGACACCACGATGCTGGCGATGATGCCGCGCTCGTCCTCCTCCTCGTAGACGATGTTCAGCCCCTGCATCAGGGCGGCGACCCCGGCGCGCGAGCTCCAGAGCGCGAACAGGATCGCGAGCAGCGAGGTGAGCCCCAGAGTGCGGCTGCTGGTGCTGGCGAGCCCTGTCACCTGCTGCTCGATGATGTCGAAGGCGTCCTTCGGGATGACGGAGCGCAGGCTCGAGAGGTTGTCGGAGATGGCGCTCGGATCGGCGACGAGCCCGAAGAGCCCGACCAGGGCGGTGATCGCCGGGAAGAGGGCCAGGACCGAATAGAAGGCGATGCCGGCCGCGATGATCGAGAGATGGTCCTCGCCGATCTGCTGCTGGACGCGAATCAGGATCGCCTTCCAGTCGGCGAAGCCGAAGTGGGAGGGCCGGGTCGCGGCCCTCCCTCCCTCGTCGCCGACCGGATCGGCAGTGGCCGTATGCTCGCTCACTTGCGATCCGGTGAGGTGGGCCGGGCCGAGGAAGCCTGGCGGTCGGGGAAGGTCGTCCGATCCGAGGCAGCCGGCTGGCCGGGCGAAGTCGGCTTTCCCGAGGCTGCCGGCTGGCCGAGCTTCTGCCGATCAGCCTCTTCCTTGGCGCGGTCGGCGAGCCGCTCGGCCGCGTCGCCGAGCCTGGCCTCGGCCTTGTCGACCAGCGACCTCGCGTCCCCTGCCTTCTCGCCGATCGCTGCCGCGGCCTCGTCGGCGATCTTCTCGGCCTCATCCATGACGCCGGCCGCGGTCGCCTGCAGCCTCCGCCCTTCCTCCTTCGCCATGGAGGTGGCGGCCCCCTTCAGGCGATCGCTCTCGGCGCCGAAGAGGTCGTCCTCGGTACGGCTGCGCGGCAGGGCACCGCCGATGGCGGCACCCACGGCCAGGGCCAGGGCACCGAAGACGAGCGGCTGCTCATCCATCAGCCGGGCGATGCTCTCCTGCGCATCGCGGCCCCGACGGGCGGCCGACCGGCCGAGCCCGGCCGCGGCCCGCCTGGCGGATTCGGCCTGCTCCCAGGCGGTGTCGGAAAGCGCCTCGGCGGTATCGCCGACCGCGCCGGACACCCGGCGGCCGAAATCGCCCGCCGCCTCGGTCACGCCGCCGGCGGTGTCGCGCACGCGGCTGGCCGCGTCGCCCAGGGTCTCGCCGACGCTGCCCGCGGCACCCCTGACGGTGTCGCCGACGCTGCTCGCCGCACCCTTGACGGTGTCACCGACACTGCTCGCCGCACCCTTCATCGTATCGCCCATGCCACCTTGACCGTGGTCGCGACCACCGGCAGCGTAGGTGTGGGGGCGCAGCGGGTCGCCGCTCGAACGGTGGACGCTCTCGGCGGACGGCCGGGAAGCGTAGCCCTCCGGGGTGCCGACCGTGGCGGGGTAGGGATAGCCGCTGCTCGGATAGGCCGTCCGCCTGTAGCGCCCGGAAGCGCGCAGGTCCTCGTCGTTGAGGTAGTCATCGTCGTCGTCGCGGCGCGGGCCGCCGCCAGCCATCAGCCAGGCGAGGCCGATGCCGGTCAGGAGCAGCGGCAGCGGATTGTCCCGAACCTGCCGGCCGAGATTGCGCGCGACGTCGCCGCCATGCGTGCCCATGACCTGGACGAACTGGTCCATGACGCTGCCGACCGACATCTTGTCCTGCAAGGCGTCGATGGTCCGGGAGACCTTAGCCCGCTCCGCATCCACCTCGCGCTCGATTTCGGCAGCGCTGCGGCTGCCCGGATCAGTCGTGTTCGCCGCCATCAGATTTTTCCTTTCACGAGGGCCGCGTCCCGGCCGGCTTGGCGGGCGACGCGCTCGGGGGTCAGATTGCTGGCCTTGAGATCGGAGATGCCCTTGCTGGCGAGGAACCAGGCGATCGCCGCCAGCACCACGCCGACGATCACGGCGGCCCAGCCGGCCGGAATGCCGGCGTTCTCGAGGGCGACCACCAGGGCCGCGGCGAGAACGTTGAGCGCCGTGAGCGCCAGCACGACGGCGGCCACGATCATGCCGCAGGCGGTGAAGGCCTGGCTGGTCTTCTCGCTGACCTCGGCCCGCAGCAGCATGATCTCCTTGCGGAACAATTCCGTCACCTGGCTGACGAGATCACCCAGCAGCGTCGTGGCGGAACGGTCGGTTGGCTCAACCATTGGTCGTCCCCCCGATCGGCGGCGTCCTGCCGGCAATGGGCTTCGATCCAGGTGTCGAGGCGCCGAGCGTCGGCGAGGAGGCGGGATGGCTCGGCGAAAAGGCGCCATGGGTCGGCGAGGAGGCCGGGTAGGTCGTGGACGACGGGGGCGTGGCCGGGTGGGCCCTGCCGATGGTCCTCTCCGGCTCGCGCGACCGATGGTCCGCGAAGTCGGACGAGGAAGCCGGGCGTTCGGAAGCCCGGGCGAAGCGGCCGAGGGCAAAGCCGGCCAGGGCCGCGGCACCCATGAAGGCGACGGGATTCTGGCGGCCGAAGGTGGAGACGTCGCCGACCATCTGGCCGACCGACTTGCCCTCGAGCGCCCGCGACAGCTCGCTCAGGCCGTTGGCCGCCTCGCGCAGGAGGCTCTGCGGCACGCTGGACCGGCCCTCCTGGTCGGCGGCGAGATCGTCGGCCGCATCCTCGAGCGCCTTGGCGGTGCGGGACAGCTCGTTCGCCGTCGTGTCCTTGGCGGCGGCCGACTGCTGGACGATGCTGTCCTTCGCGGCCGCGACCTGCTCGCTCGCCAGGGTGCGCAGCTCCTCGCCGGCGCGGGCGGCATGCTCCCTGGCCGTCGCCGCCGCATCCTCGACATCCTTCTTCAGCCCCGCCACGCCCTCGGCGCCTCGCGAGGTCGGCGGCTTCGTCGGTTGGTTCTGATCCATCATGCGTTCCTTCGATTCGAGGGGGTGGCCGATCGCGGGGATTGGCGCTGCAGCAGGCTCATGCGAGACCCACGAGCGACAGAATCGCCAGCACCACGACGATGGCCCCGATCACATAGAAGACATTGTACATCGCACTCTCCGCTGCTCAGGCGGACAGAACGCTGTTCTCCGTTCCCGGTTCCCATGGCCGATGGCGGAGGAAGCGAATTGCGCCGTCGAGGAAGGCTCTGGCGCATGGTCGCCCTGCCGGGCAGGAGCAGGCGTCATGAAGCGTCTCAATACTTCGGTCGGCGCCGACCGAAGCCGCGCCTAGCGCCTATTCGAGAAGCTTTCGGGGCGAGCCCGCGTCGCATGCAGGCTCCGCAGCGCGCAGGGCGTGGGGACCATTCCCCGCCCGTTCGTTTGCCAGAAGGGCGCCCCGGTGCCCTGGGCATACGAGCGCTGCTCCGCCACCCGCAGCGTGTTGGTCACCCGCTTGCGGATGACGTATTGTATTCGGCCGAGCGAATCGATGATCACGGTCGAGCCGCCATAAAGCCTGTCCGGTCCACCATCCGGGTGGGCGACGTGGCGCACCTGGATGACTTCAGCCACCAGCCCGAAGCTCACCCGCTGGTCCGCGCTGACACGACACAACGAGCGGATCGATGCAACGAGCGGCCGGTCGACGTGGTCGCCCGCCAGCTCCTCGTCATCGGGCAACGCCAAGCCGAACTCGGCGGCATGGGCGGGTTGAACGACGAAGCGGCCGAGCTCGCTGGCCTGCCGCTCGAGCTCGTCGTGAGTCGGCGCGGCGCGCGGATCCCCCCCAGGCGCAGCCGCTCGAAATGCAGCGCCGGGATGGTGAGGTCGCCGACCTGCGGTGGCCTCCAGACCAGGACGTCCTCCGCGAAGTTCGGCACATCCTGGGGAGCGATGCCGCGCTGCGCGAAGGCGTCGATCAGGGCGTCGCGGTAGCCGAGCGGGTCGTTCGGGACCAGATCGGCATCGGCGGTGACCATTGCCCTGAGGTAGTCGCCGAAGGTGACGTCGACAGGCGGGCAATAGTCGATGGCGCGGATCACGATGTTGAGGAACTGGCGCGCCAGCTTGCGCGCCTGATCGCCCAGCAGGGATGCGAGCGTCGGATCCAACGGCTCCCGCGTCGACCGGTATCTTTCGGCCAGATCGCGGAACCGCCGCGTCTTGCGCTCGAACACGGTGTTGAAGGCCTCGAACACGGCCTGCAGGAGCACGGCCCCGAGATCGTGCGCGGGCAGCGCGGGGTCGAACATCGTGATGGCTTCGCCGGCTTCCGCCCTGCCGATCGCGCTGCGCAGCGGTCCCTCTCTGCCCGTGGTCTGACCGAGCTGGGTCGCCACCGACGTCAGCAGGAGCTGCTTGATCTTGTCGTTCGGCAGGCTCCGCGCGATGGCGGCATCGACCACACAGGGGTAGCTGAAGCGCATCAGCACGGCGACCAGGTCGGCCACCGCTTCGTGCAGCGCCAGGACCTCGGGGTTGCTCGGCACGAAGAAATGCCGGCGCATGCCATCCAGCAGCGCATGCGTCGTCTCATGGGCGATGATGTCATGCGACAGGCAGGTGTAGACCCTGCCGCCGGCCCGGTTGCGCCCCGCGACCTTCCCGATTGCATCGAAATAGCCGAACAGCAGCTCGCCCGTCGCGGGACTGTAGTAGGCATTGGCCTCGCGAAAGGCATGCGGCCGGATGCGCAGACGCAGACGCCCGCCCGGCTGCGGCCGGAAGCCCCAGACCGGATCGCGGCCGAGCGCCGTGCGGAAGGTCTCCCAGGTCCGCATCGCCACGGCGTAGGTCATCTGCTGATGAAAGCTCGTGTCCCCCAGCGCCGGCGGACGGCCATCGCCCAGCAGCGCCGAGCGCGTCTCGAGGTCGACGCCCGGCAAGAGCTGGTCGGCAGCCTGATCGAGATCGAAAATCTCGACCAGGCTGCCGACCGGACCGGGCTCGAGGGGCTCGAACGGCAGCTCGATCGTGGCGACATTGCCGGTGATCGAGCTTGCCGCCGGGTCTTGGGTATAGATCTGAAGCGGCCGGCAGCGCGGCACGTCGCCCTCGGGAAACCGCTCCTTCTGCCGATCCTCGTCGCCCGGCTGCCATGGCCGCAGCCCGTCCGCGAAGCCCAGGAACTCGGGATCGACGTCGAACCAATCGAGGCCGATAGACGGACGCTTGGAGCTCAACGCCCGGCCCGCAGGGCGCTGGCGATCGCCTCCGCGACGCGCGCCCAGGCCTCCGCCCCTTCGCCGCTGCCCGGCGCCTGGCCGCGCCCGCCGGACGACACTCCTCCCAGGAGCGGCTGGTCGCGCATGCCGTCCGCGCAATCGAGCTCCGGTGTCTGCCTCCGCGCGGCTCCGAACGCCTGGACCAGGGCTTCCGCGAACCGGCGATGCGGCAGGCCGAGCGAGCGGCCGAGCAGCGGCACGGCGATTCGGGTGAAGTCGCCCTGGCCGGCGCTCTCCCAGGCCACCTCGTCGGGCCGGCAGGCCGAGAAGACGACCTGCCGCATGCGGCTCCGATCGCCGCTGCGGGCCAGGCCCCGCCTTCCCGACCGGGCGCGGAAGTCCCGGTGGCGATCCTGCAAGTCCGGCGTCGCCCGCATGAAGCGCGGTCGTGCGTCGCCCATTGCCCGGCCGGGTCGCCCGACCGCAAGTCGCGTGTTCTGTCCGGAATGACAGCAATCGAAGAAGCAGGTGACCGAGACACCTTCCGGGATGCGAGCGAAGACCTGGGCGAAATCGTCGTCGATGATGAAGGCGCCGTCCGCGAAATCGACCGGGCAGATCGCCTCGTCCAGGGCATCGTCCTCGTCGGCGTCGGTGTCGTCGAGCTGTATGCCGTGCCCGGCATACTGGAACACGACCTGATCGCCGGCAGTGCTCGTCGCAATCAGCCTCTCGAGCTCGGTGAGAATGCGCTCGCGGCCGGCGGCGCCGTCGGTCAGCAGCAGCGGCGAGCCGAAGCCGAGCTCGTCCAGTGTCCGCGCCCAGAGCTGGGCGTCGGCGACACAGCCGGCCAGAGGGGCCGTCTGGTAGAGGTTGATCCCCACGCACAGGGCGCGCCGGCGGCCGCTGCCGCTCATCGCAGCGGCCTTTGGCGCCAGCGGGGCCGGCGCTGGCGTCGGCATCATGCACGGCTGCTGGTCGGGCCATGGCCTGCCCGAGAGCTGCGTCCGCCATGGCTCGGGCAGATCGTCGATCGGATCCCGCAACTCGATCACCGTCGGAGCGGCGCGGCTGCCGGCCGGGAACTCCCGCTCGAGCGGCTCGTGGTTGAGGCCGAGGACGCGTCGAATGACGGCGTTCATGGTCGGGGGATCGTTGTCGAACCCGCCATGCGAGGTGGCTGTGGAAGCATCCGGACCCGAGGTGGCCCGCGTGACCGCCCAGACGACGGAGCCGCCGACCGTCGAGCTCTGACCCATCAGGCCGAATGCCGCCTGCAGGTCGGCGTCGGCGTGCAGGCATTCGTCCAGGCCCAGGATCGGCGTCTCGGCCCGTGGCTCGAGGGCGTGATAGATGAGGTAAAGGAGCGACTTGCCGTAGAACGGCCCGAGGCTGTCGGCGAGCTCGCGATCCTTGACCATGGTGAAGATCGTGGTCTTGGCGACCGCGGCGCCCATCTGTGGCAGCAGTCTTATCGCGAAGTCGTCGGTGCGGATCGCCGGCGCCAGAAGGCTCAGGGTCTTGAACGAGGTGTTCGGCCGGGTGGCCGCCAGGGGCACGAACCAGCCATGGAAGATCGAGCCCGCGCTGTGGCCAACGGCATGCAGCTCGATCGGCCGTTCGGTGACCTCGTCGAGCAGACGATGCAGGTGCTCCACCGTGATCGTCGTCGCGCCGCCCGGATCGACTCCCCGCGCCGCCGAAAGCTTCATCTTCGACCAGAGGCCGACGCCGCCAAGCCTGTGAGCCAGGACTTCCGTGGCTTGGTCACGCAGCTCGTCGACGAAGCCGCGGCCGCTCGGCAGCAGGCCGCGGCTCGGAGCGATGATCTGTCCAAAGGTCTCGAGAAACCCGGTCTCCCAGACGAAGAACACCGGGTAGACGCCGTTCTCCATCCACCAGTCGATCTGGTGCAGCGCGATGTCCAGCCCGTCGCCCTCGGGCACCAGGCCGCCATGCGCGAAGAAGAGCAGCCGCAGCGGCTTGCCGCCTTCCAGCGCTTGCGCGAACGTCCGGATGTGCTCGGCGAAGAGCCGCTGCACGTCGGCGGGCGTGGTGCTGAAGCTGCCACCGGCGCTCAGCCTTCCGTCGCGCGAGTTGATGACATGGCGGCGAAGCTTCTCCCGATCCGCGGCGGACATCCCGCCTCGGGCGGCTGGCCGCGCCATGGGCGATTCACGCGTGGTCACCGTCTCGGGGCCATGATCAGGCTCGACGTCCTCGGGCTCCTCCGCCACCGGCCCGCTCTCGATCAGCTTGCGGACCGCATCCAGGCTCTGCTTGTCGTAGGTGAGTCCCTCGGCATCGCCGCGCGCCCGGCGTGCGCGCGCGCCGCCCGGCGACCGTCGTGCCGCGACCTCGGCCAGGAAGCTCAGCCGGTCGATCCCGCTGCCAGGGCAGGTCTTCGACGACAGCTCGTTGTGGAACCGCACCGCCTCGATGCCGAGCTCGTGCTTGTCGAGCAGGCAGGCCGTGACCTTGAGCACGCTCTCCTTCTGCGCCTCGGCGAACGGATCACGGCCGAGATCGAAATCGCCGACGGTCTCGAACATGAACGGACCGGCGGCGCTATTGCCATTGAAGTGCCTGGCGCTGGCCGGAGGCTGGTTCCAGTTGCGGCCCGTCCAGATGAAGCCCTCGGGATCGATCGTGATATGCTGGGCGATGTCGCTCCAGTGATTCGTCTGGGTGTGCTGCTTCCACATCCCCTCGATCGTTCTCAGGCCCTGCCACTGCGCATGGCTCGGCCGCCACGTATGGTGAACGTGGACCGCCTGAATCTTGCGCCGCCAATCGAAGGTGTCGACGAGCCGGGCAAAATCGCTGAACGTCAGACGGACGAAGCGTGACACGGCCAAGCTCCCGCATGGGGTGCAGCCTGCTCCCTGATAGCACCTATCATAGTACAAGCTGGTGCTGTCGCGAAGTTGGTAGGAATTGCTGATCGACACTTTCCGACGGGCTC
>CAYMTA010000016.1:0-64564 GCA_964393275.1 uncultured Geminicoccaceae bacterium
TGTTCTTGCTTTGTACCACATGCCGGGCGGCTGAGAAAGCTGCGTAATCAGGAACCGGAATGGTCGGCGACCGAACCCGGGAAAGGGCGGAATCCCGCAGCCGGGTTCGATCGCCGGCGTCGGGTTCGTTCGTCGAATCCCCGGGTTCGATCGCGCTTTTCGCGGGTTCGTTCGTCGTTCGCCGGGTTCCTTCGCCAGGAATTGTTGCGTATGATGCAACCTTGGTCATAACTATGTTGCGCCATACGCAACAACCCGAGGATCGTGTTGCATCGGGTGCAACAACCCGAGGATTTTGTTGCGCTATACGCAACAACCCGAGCGCGGCTGTTGCGGCGGATGCAACAATGCAGGGGCAGGTGTCGCGGCAGGACGGGCTCCCAATGGTTAAAAAGGGAGGCGTCCCCACTGGACTGGCCGGTTGACTTTTCGCGGGCCACGTGCGCGCACTCTGGCTGTCTCGAGGGACCCGTTCGACCAAAGCAAGGCGGGGCAATGACCGCGCCCAGGGAGTGAGCAAGCCATGAATAAGCCTCGCCTGTCCTCGTTCATGCGTGCCCGACACAGGATCGGGCGGCGTCACTTCATGGGGGCGAGCGCGCTCCTGGCCAGTGCCGGCTGGCTGGCCAGCGGCCGCGTGCCGATTCTTTCGCGCGCCTTCGCCCAGGAGATGCTGGATCACTACAAATCGGCGGCGATCGATTGGCGGCAGGCCGAGGGCCAGACCGTCGTGCTCGCTGGTCTCGAGCATCCCTGGATGAACGCGGTGCAGCCGCTCCTGCCGCAGTTCACCGAGCTTACCGGCATTGAGGTCAAGGCCGAGCTGCAATCCGAGAGCGAGTATGTCGCCGAGACGCCGATCAAGCTCGGCGGCGGCAGCGCCGTGCCGGACGTCTACATGGTCTGGTCCCTGGGCCAGGCGATCTCGGCCGGCTGGCTCGAGCCATTGGACCGGTTCTACGCCGACCAGGAGCTGACCGATCTCGCCTGGTACGACGAGCCCGACATCTTCTCGTCGGCCCGGGTGTTCCCGGTGTGGAACGACGGTCAGCGCTACGTCGCCTCGATCACCGCCGAGGCGCAGACGCTCTTCTTGAACCAGACCATGCTGGACGGCATCGGCGCCAGCGTGCCGACCACTTACGACGGCCTCTACGAGACCGCCATGGCGCTCAAGAACGACATGACGGCCGGCATCGCGATGCGCGCCAAGGCGACCGGCGACGCTGGCCCCTGGCCCGCCGGCGGCTTCGTCTTCTCGTATGGCGGCGTGATCGTCGACGACGAGGGCGTGGTTCGGCTCGACAGCCCCGAGGCGATCGCCGCCATCGACATGTACGGCAAGCTGCTGCGCGATGCCGGCCCGCTCGGCGTCGGCAGCTACCACTGGTACGAATGCCTCAACGATTTCATGACCGAGGCCTCCGCGATCGGCTGCGATTCGAGCAACTTCGCCACCGACATCGCCAATCCGGAGAAGAGCCTGGTCGCCGGCCACGCCGTCTTCGGCGCGATGCCGCAGCACGGCGACCTGCCGGCCAAGGCCAACATGTGGCACTGGATGGCCGGCATCAACAGCCGCTCGGAGCGGAAGACGGCGGCCTGGCTCTTCCTCCAGTGGGTGACCAGCAAGCCGACCTCGGCCCAGACGGCGGCCCTTGGGCTGGCGACGCCGCGCGCCTCGGCCTGGGCGTCGAGCGGCTTCAAGGAGGCCTTCGGCGCGCAGGCCGCGCAAGCGGCGCTGGCCAATCTCGAAGGTGCCGATGGGGCCATCATGAAGGCCTGCTGGTTCCACCCGAAATCGGGCGAGATCCTCGAGCCCTTCGGCATCGGCATCAACGAGGTGGTCACCGGCACCAAGGATGCCGAGACGGCGATGAAGGAGGCGGCCGCCAAGGCCAACGCCGCTATCCACGCCTGACCGATCTGCGTCCCCGAGGGGACCGATTCGGATCGTGGGCGATTTCCTTATTCACCGCCGGCGCTTCATCGCCTGGATGCTGGTGCCGGCGGTGGTCTTTCTTTTGTCCTTGACGCTCTTTCCGTTCGTCGTCGGGGCGTTCCTGAGCCTCACCGACTATTCGCTGCTCAAGGGCGGCGCCTGGGATTTCGTCGGCCTCGGCAACTACGCGGCGCTGATGGTCTCGTCGGACTTCTGGCAGGCATTCCGCGTCACGGCGATCTTCACGGTGGGAGCCGTCCTGCTGCAGCTGATCATCGGCGTCGGCGTCGCCATGCTGCTGCACGCCGAGACGAAGGCCGCACCCTGGCTTCGGGCCCTCTATCTGCTGCCGCTCGCGATCACCCCGGTGGCGGCGACCTTCAGCTTTCGCATGATGCTCAACCCGACGCTCGGTGTGATCAACCATCTCCTGGTCAGCGTCGGCATCCCGCCACAAGCCTGGCTCGCCGCACCGGAGCTGGCGCTCGTCACGCTCATTCTGGTCGATACCTGGCAGTGGACGCCGTTCATCCTGCTGATCACGGCCGGCGGGCTCGCCGCCTTGCCGGAGGAGCCCTTGGAGGCGGCACGGATCGACGGCGCCACGGCATGGCAGGCGTTCTGGCATGTGACGCTGCCGATGCTGCGGCCGTTCATCGTGGTCGCCGTCACCTTTCGTGCCATCGACGCCTTCAAGACCTTCGACATCATCTTCGTCCTGACCGGCGGCGGTCCCGGGATCACCACCCGAACCCTCAATCTTTTGGCCTACAACCACGGCATCAAGTTTCTCTCGATGGGCTATGCAGCGGCGATCACCATCCTGATGCTGGTGGTGACCATCGCCGCCTGCCAGGTCTTCCTGCGCCGCACGCAGATGTTCCAGGCGCCGGCGGCATGACCATCCTGCGCCGCCTGCTCCTGGCGCTCTTCGCGCTCTGGTGCCTCTTTCCGATCTACTGGCTGCTCAACACCTCGCTGAAGACCGCCCGGGACGCGATCGCGAGGCCGCCGCGATTCATCTTCACGCCGATCCTGGAGAACTACCAGAAGGTCCTCCTCGACGGCGAGATCTGGGGCTTCTTCCTCAACAGCACGATCGTCGGCCTCGGCAGCACCGCGATGACCCTGGCGGTCGGCATCCCGGCGGCCTATGTCCTCGCCCGCTTCCCCTTTCGCGGCAGCGCCGATGTCAGCTTCTGGATCCTGACGACGAGGATGACGCCGCCGGTCGCCATGCTGATCCCGTTCTTCGTCATGTATTACCAGCTCGGCCTGCTCGACACCCATATCGGCCTCGTGATCGTGCATGCCGGGCTCAATCTCTCGATCGTCGTCTGGATCCTCAAGGGTTTCTTCCAGGAGATCCCGAAGGAGCTCGAGGAGGCGGCCTATATCGACGGCTGCGGCTACTGGTCGACGTTCACCCGGATTGTCCTGCCGCTGGCCCGGCCGGGCATTGCCGCCGCCGGCATCCTCACCTTCCTCTTCAGCTGGAACGAGTTCCTGTTCGCGCTGGTGCTCGCCGACAGCCATGTCCGCACCGTGCCGGTCGGGCTTTACGGATTCATCGGCTACCAGCAGATCCGCTGGGGCGAGCTCTCCGCCTCGGCCATGCTGATGCTGGTGCCGGTGCTGCTGTTCGTCGCCCTCTTCCAGCGCCCGCTGATCCGCGGCCTGACCTTCGGCGCGGTCAAGGGGTGAGCGGCGCAGGGTCGTCGTCTCGGAGCCCGAAGATCGAGGTCATGGCGGTGCGTTGGCCGAGGGTGGAAAAGCGGGACGCGAACCGCGCTCGACGTTTGCACCCGCCTGCCGAGCGAGCTGCATGCCCAGGATCGCGGGAGCCGTGGCGGCTGGTGTGTTGGAAAGGGACGTGTCCCCAGCGGACCCTTCAGGCACCCCGCTTGAACTGATATTGCGCCAGGGATGCCGGCTTCATCTCGATCGAGAAGCCGGGGCGGGTGGGTGGCATGTAGGCGGCGTTCTCGATGCGGCAGGGGTCGAGGAAGTGCTCGTGCAGGTGGTCGACGTATTCGATGACCCGGCCGTCGCGGGTTCCGGCGATGCACAGATAGTCGATCATCGACAGGTGCTGCACGTACTCGCACAGGCCCACGCCGCCGGCATGCGGGCAGACCTTGAGATCGTATTTGGCCGCCATCAGCATGACCGCCAGCACCTCGTTCAGGCCGCCCAGCCGGCAGGCGTCGATCTGCACCACGTCGATGGCGCCGCGCATGATGAACTGCTTGAAGAGGATGCGGTTCTGGCACATCTCGCCCGTGGCGACCTGAACGGGGGCGACCGCTTCCCGGATCTTGCGGTGGCCCTCGATATCGTCGGGGCTGGTCGGCTCCTCGATGAACCACGGCTCGGCGAAGGCCAGTTGTCGGACCCAGGCGATGGCCTCGTCGACTTCCCAGACCTGGTTGGCGTCGATCATCAGCCTCACGTCCGGGCCGCATTCGGCGCGGGCGATGGTCAGGCGGCGGATGTCGTCCTCGAGGTCGTGGCCGACCTTCATCTTCACATGGCGGAAGCCCGCGTCCACGGCCTCGCGGCAGAGCCGGCGCAGCTTGACGTCGTCATAGCCCAGCCAGCCGGCCGAGGTGGTGTAGCAGGGATAGCCCTCGGCCTCGAGAATGCCGATGCGGTCGGCCTTGCCCTCTGCCCGCCGGCCGAGGAAGTCGAGCGCCCACGCCGGCGTGACGCAGTCGGTGAGGTAGCGAAAATCGATGCAGCGGACCAGCTCCTCGGGGCTCATGTCGGCGACCAGCCGCCAGACCGGCTTGCCCGCCATCTTGGCCAGGAGATCCCAGACCGCGTTGACGATGGCGCCGGTCGCCAGGTGGATGGCGCCCTTGTCCGGCCCGATCCAGCGGAGCTGGCTGTCCGAGGTCGCATGGCGCCAGAACCGGCCCAGATCGGCCGCGACCCAGTCCATCTCCAGCCCGACGACCAGCGGCCGCAGCGCCTCGATCGCCACGACGCAGATCTCGTTGCCGCGGCCGATGGTGAAGGTCAGGCCGTGGCCCTGATGCGGGCCATCGGTCTCCAGGATGACATAGGCCGCCGAATAATCCGGGTCGGGGTTCATCGCATCCGAGCCGTCCAGCGCCTTCGAGGTCGGGAACCGCACATCGACGGTGCGAAGATCGGTGATCCTGGTCATGTCTCGGCTCCTGCCGTGCAATGGGCCGGCTGCCCCGCGCGGCCGGCTATCCGGGGGCGAGGCAGCCAGCGCCTGGTGGCTCGCGACGAGTGGTCTGGATCCAGCGGATGGCCCGGCCGCGAGGTCAGTCGTAGAGGACGGCCGCGATTTCCGGATCGTCGATGTTGCTGGCGTCGTACCAGAAAAAGCCGGTGTCGATCCTGGGCGGCACCGATTCGCCTTCGGCAGCCATCACGCAGGCTTTCACGGTCTCGTAGCCGATGCCGATCGGGTTTTGCGTGATCGCACCCGCCATCAGACCCGAGCGGATCGCCTCCTGTTGCGCCGCTCCGCTGTCGTAGCCGATAATCGTGATGCCTTCGGCGCCGTTTTCCCGCACGCCGTTGACCACGCCGATGGCCGACCCTTCGTTGGTGCCGAAGATGCCCTTCAGGTCGGGGTTGGCTGTCAGGATCGACTTGGTGACCTCGGTCGATTGCAGCTGGTCGCCCGCGCCATACTGGACCGTCACCACCTCGATGTCGGGATAGCCTTCGGCCATCCGATTGAGGAATCCGTCGCGGCGGTCGATGCCGGTGCGGCTGGTCTGGTCGTGGGCGACCACGGCGACCTTGCCGGCGTTGCCGATAAACTCGGCCATCTTGTCGGCCGCGAGCGCGGCGGCGGCCACGTTGTCGGTGGCGCAGGTGGTCACCGGAATGTCGCTCTCGACGCCGCTGTCGAAGGCGACGATTGGAATACCGGCATCCTGGGCCTCGCGCAGCAGCGGAATCGCCGCCTGGCTGTCGAGCGCGGCGAAGCCGATCGCGGCCGGCGATTTGGCGAGCGCTGCCGCCAGCATATCGATCTGACGGTCGACCTGGGATTCGTTGTCGGGGCCCTCGAATGTTATGTCGACGTCGAACTCGGCCGCGGCCTTGTCGGCACCGGTCTTGACCGCCTGCCAGAACTGATGCTGATAGCCCTTCGAGATCAGCGGAATATACATCCGGTCCGCCGCCCGGGCGACGGTCGCTCTCGACATGAGCGTTGCCGCGCCCATGGTGCCGATCACTGTGCGTCTGTTCATCATTTGCGGATCCTCGCTTTGGAGTTGGGTGGGGATCGAAGCGGAGGTGCTGGCCGCCTCCCGTTGGTCATGCGGTCTTGCTGCGGCGAACCATGTCGGCATAGACGGCCAGAATGATGATCGCCCCGGTCACCACCGTCTGCCATTCCTGCGCCACCGACAAGATGCGCAACCCATTGGTCAGCACTGCCATGATAAGGGCGCCGATCAGGGTGCCGAGGACGGTGCCGCGGCCGCCCGAGAGCGACGTGCCGCCGATCACCACCGCCGCGATCGCCTCGAGCTCGTAGCCGAGACCCAGCGCCGGCTGGGCCGAGTTGAGCCGTGAGGCGATGAGGAGCCCACCGATGCCGACAATCGCGCCGGACAGGGTGTAGATCGCAATCTTCCACCAGTCGGTGTTGACGCCGGACAGGCGGACCGCCTCTTCGTTGCTGCCCAATGCGAAGCAATAGCGGCCCAGCACGGTGCGGCTGAGAACATAGGCGACGGCGCCAGCGACCAGGAAGAGAATCAGGACGCCGTTCGGGATCGGCATCGACGGGAACACCGCGCCGATCACCGAGCCGCGCGAGATCAGGGCGAAGCTGGGCGTGTCGTTGAAATAGATCGGCTTGGTGCCGGAAATCACCAGGTTGAGACCCTTGAGGATCAGCATCATGCCGAGCGTGGCGATGAACGGCGGGATTTTCATCTTGGCGACGAATGTGCCCGAGCAGAAACCGACGAACGCGCCGGTCGCAATGGCGGTGATGATGCCCAGCGGCAGCGGCATCCCCAGATTCGTCAGCACCACGCCGGTCATCACCGCGGTGAAGGTCATCAAGGTGCCGATCGACAGGTCGATTCCGCCAGTGATGATAACCATCGTCGTCGCCACCGCCAACACGCCGTTGACCGAGGTGGCTTGCAGGATTGCAATGATATTGGTGGTCTGCATGAAGTTGGGCGATGCCAGGCTAAAGCCCAAGAGCAGCAGCACCAGGCTGGCGAAGGCCAGCAGCTTCTGGTGCGCTCCGCTTGCCGCGAGCCTGCCGAGCAGACCTTCCCGGACCTCTGTGCTGGACGATATCATGCCACCGTTTCCTTGTGGTTTATCGAGTCGCTCATGGTCCGAGTCGCGAGCTCCATGATGTTTTCCTGGGTCGCTTCCGCCCGGTCGAGGATGCCGGTCAGGCGGCCCTCGCACATCACCGCGATGCGGTGGCTGAGCCGCAGCACCTCGGGCAGCTCGGATGAGATCACGATGATTGCCCGGCCCTGATTCGCGAGATCGATCAGAAGCCGGTAGATTTCCGCCTTCGCGCCGACGTCGATGCCGCGTGTCGGTTCATCGAAGATCAGAATGTCGCAATCCCGCAGCAGCCATTTTGCGATCACGACCTTCTGCTGGTTGCCGCCGGACAGCAGCCGCACCTCCTGCCGGTCCGACGGGGTGCGGATGCCGAGCTGATCGATGTAGTTTCGCGCCGTGCTGCTCATGGCGGCCTCGTCGAGGATGCCCAGCCGCGACGCGAACCGGCCGAGATCGGTCATCGCGATATTGGCGCGCACGTCCATTCCGGTTGCCAGGCCGAAGTGCTTGCGGTCCTCCGACAGGTAGCCGATTCCGGCGGCCACCGCGTCGGACGGGCTGCGGATGTCGACGGCCCGACCCAGCACCCGGACAGTCCCGGCGTCACGCGGATCGGCGCCAAAGATGACGCGCGCCACCTCGGTCCTTCCGGCCCCCATCAAGCCGGCAAAGCCCAGGATCTCGCCCTTCCTGACGCTGAACGACACATCGATGACCTCGCGCCCTCGGGCCAGGCCGCTGACCTCCAGCGCTGTCTCGGCGTCGGTCAGATCGGGCAGCTCAAGGTCGGCCTGGTCCAGGCTGCGCCCGACCATCATCGCAATGATCTCGCTGATCGGCGTATCCACGGCCGACACGGTGTCGACGGTTTCGCCGTCGCGCATGACCGTCACCCGATCGGCGATCTGCTTCAACTCATCCATCTTGTGACTGATATAGATGATGCCGACGCCCTCGCCGCGGAGCTGGCGGATGATCGTGAACAACTCGGCGATCTCGGCGTCGTTCAGGGCCGCGGTCGGTTCGTCCATCACCAGAACCCGGCTGCGATAGCTGAGCGCCTTGGCGATCTCGACCATCTGCTGCCGCGCGACGGTCAGCTGATGGATCGGCGTGCGCGGGTCCAGCTTCAGGTGCATCTGGGCGAAGATCTCGGCCGCCTGGCGGTTCAGCGCCGCCTCGTCGAGCCGCCCGAAGCTCTTGCGCGGCTCGCGCCCGATGAAGATGTTCTGCGCCGCGGTGAGATCGTTCATCAGGCTCAGCTCCTGATGGATGATCCCGATGCCGGCGTCCTGCGCCGCGCGGGGACCGTCGAACGCGACCGGCTGGCCGCCTACCTCGACGGTCCCGCCATCGCGAGTGTAGACGCCGGAGAGGATTTTCATCAGCGTCGACTTGCCGGCGCCGTTCTCGCCCATGAGCGCGTGAACCTCGCCGGCGCGCAGATCGAACCGCACGTCCTTCAGCGCATGGACGCCGGGAAACCGCTTCTCGATCCCCGTCATGGTAACAAGATCGGTCATGTCGCCCCTCCGGTCCGCCGACTCGCTGCGCGCGCTACCCGCCAAGTCGAAAGGCGCCATGGATCGTAGAGCACAGCGATCGCGATCACCATCAGATCGTCACTCCGCCATCGACAAGGAGCGCCTGTCAGGTGACACGGCCGCTGATGCCCCCTAGCTGATAGACAATCGTTGGTGTCATGTCATCCAGCGTTGCCAGCCGCCCCGCAAGCTTCCCGGACGGGCCCTGACGGGCGATGACGTCCTTTTCGGCCTGCGCCGGGTCGGCAGCGGCGGCGATGCGGCCACGGGGTGTCCGCCGTGCCGGGGCAGTGCGCGTTGCAGCGGATGCCCTGGGCCGCGAAGTCGGCGGCGATGGATTTGGTCAATCCGAGAGCCGCAGCCCCGGTGGTGCCATAGGCGGCGCGATCGGCAACGCCCTTGATCGATGCCATGTTCAGAATCGGGGACGACCCTGGACCGCATCCATGGGTGAGACACGGAAGAATTCTCCATCGCCTCAAGGCGGTGGCTTCAGATTACGGCTCAAAGCCGGATCGGCCCGCCATGCGGCGGACTGGCAGCTTAAAGAGGTAGCTGTCCCCGAGGCTTCCAGGCGTGTCGCTGGTGGCGGCGGCGGCCGTCTGGCCGGCGAGGGGCGTCACCCCTGTGGCTCGAGCGTGCCGCCTTTGAAGTTGCGGTGGATGAAGCGGGTGTCGCCCTCGGCCGCCTCGGTGCGCGCCAGCCGGAAGATCTCCTCGTGCCTCGGCGAGAGCACGCAGGCGGGGTCGGTGTTGGCCGCGTTCCCGGTCAGCGCGAAGGCCTGGCAGCGGCAGCCGCCGAAGTCGACCTCCTTGAGGTCGCAACTGCGGCAGGGCTCGGGCATCCAGGCGGTGCCGCGGTAGAGATTGAGCGCCTCGGAATGCTCCCAGATCCAGGCGAGGCCGTGGTCGCGGACCGAGTCGAAGCGCAGGCCGGTGATCGATTCCGCGGCGTGGCAGGGCAGCACCTTGCCGGCGGGCGAGATGTTGAAGAACTGCCGGCCCCAGCCGCCCATGCACTTCTTCGGCCGGACCGCGTAGTAGTCCGGCACCACATAGTCGATGGCGAGGACGCCGCGCAGCCGCTCGGTCGCCTCGGCGACGACCCGGTTGCACGCCTCGACCTGCGCCTCGCTCGGCATCAGCGCGGCGCGGTTCTTCAGCGCCCAGCCGTAGTACTGGACGTTCGCGACCTCGAGCCGATGCGCGTCGAGCGCGACGGCCATGTCGATGATCCCCGGCAGCTCGTGCAGGTTCTGCCGGTGCATGACCGCGTTGACGGTCAAGGGCAGCCCCGCCGCCCGCACCCAGGCCGCGGCCTCGAGCTTCCTCGCATGCCCGCCCTTGTGCCCGCCGATGCGGTTCGCCAGCGCCGGGTCCACCGCCTGGAAGCTGATCTGCACGTGGCCTAGGCCGGCGTCGGCCAGCTCGGCCACCCGCTCTCGGGTCAGCAGCACGGCCGAGGTGATGAGGTTGGAATAGAGGCCGACGTCGGTCGCGTGCCGGACCAGCTCGACGAGGTCGGTGCGCGCCGTCGGCTCGCCGCCCGAGAAGTGGATCTGCAGGACACCGAGATCGGCCATCTCCTCGATCACCCGCCGCCACTCGGCGGTGGTGAGCTCGGCGTTGGCGCGCTCCAGCTCGACCGGGTTCGAGCAGTAGGGACACTGCAGGGGGCAGCGATGGGTGATCTCGGCCAGGACCGCGATCGGCATGCCGTGATCCGCGGCAGCGCCAGGATCGAGGGTGGCGGCCGGCCTCGTCGCGTCGACGACGTCGCTCATTTCGGCTCCTCGTGCATCTCGGCCAGGAATCCCTTGTCGGCGAGATCCTGCAGCATGGCGGCGACGTCGGTCGCGATCTGGTCCGCCGGTGCCGCGTATTTCCCGGCAAGCTGGTCCGCGATGTCGCGCACGCTGCGCGCGCCGTCGCAGAGCTGCAGCACCTCGACGGCGATGTCGTCCGGTGTCAGCACCCGCTCGGGCGCCAGCACCAGCCACATCTGGCGCGCGGGGTCGAAGCGCAGCCGCGCATGTCGCGGCAGGACCGGCCGCGTCTTCGGCCCGACCACCATCCGCTGGCGGGGTCCGGCGGTCACGACGCCTCCGGCACGAAGACGCCCGGCGGCAAAAAGCCCGAGACGTAGGCGTGATGGAGCGCGTCGAGCTGCACCCAGAGGACGTTGGTCTTGAAGATCAGCGCGTCGCAAACCGCCTGCCGCTCCTCGGGCGTGCGGGCGTGGCGCTTGACGTAGGCGAGCGCGAAGCCGGCGTCGCGGGGCGCCTGCTCCAGCCGGCGGCTGAAATAGGTCATCACGCTCGGATTGATGAAGTCGTAGTGCTCGAGCATCCCGGCGATGCGCTCCTCGTGCAGGCGCGGCGCGAAGAGCTCGGTCAGCGACGAGGCGATCGCCTCGAGCGGCGAGGCGGTGCCGACGAAGCGGACATAGGCGTCGACGGCGAAACGGGTAGCGGGCAGGATCCCCCGGGTCGACTCGACATACGCGCGGTCGAGGCCGAGACCGTCGGTCAGCCGCAGCCACCGCTCGATGCCGCCCTCGCTGTCGAGCGATCCGTCATGGTCCTCGATCCGGTGGCGCCACTCGATGCGGGTGGCGCGGTCGCGGAAGCGCGAGATGACGACGGCGTCCTTCAGCGGGATCGAGCTCTGGTAGTAGTAGCGGTTGAGCGCCCAGGCCTGCACCTGACCGCGGTCGAGCTTGCCGTTGTGCAGGAGGCCGTGGAACGGATGCAGGTTGTGGTAGCGCGCGGCACCAATCTCGAAGAGCCGCCGCTCCAGCTCGTCGCCGCTTTCGAGCGGCGCATCCGCCGCCACCGTGTCGAGCGTCAAAACCTCACCTCCTGCCCGGAATACGGGATCTCCCAGCCCGCGGCCTCGAGCTGCCGCCGCTCGTCCGACCCCGGCAGATGCGCGGGATTGGAGTTGTTGATGTGGATGAAGAACCGGTGCTGGATGCCGAGATCCGCCAGTGCTGCGATGGCGCCGCCTTCGCCCGACATGGCGATGTGGCCCATCCGCCGGCCGGTCTTCTGCCCGAGCCCCGCCCGCACGATCTCGTCGTCGGTCCAGAGCGTGCCGTCGAGGAACACCGCCGAGGCGCCCCGCAGCCGCTCGGCGAGCCCGGGCGTCACGGCGCCGCAGGCGGTGAGGACGTAGACGCCAGGACCGCCGCCGGCGCGGATGTGGAGGCCGAGCGTGTCGCCCGGTGCGTTGGCCTCGCCGCTCCGCTCGAGGTACCAGGCCGGCTTGCCCGGGACCTCGAACGCCTCGATCGTCAGGCCCGAGGGGCTGCCGTCCTGCAGCGCCGGCTCGAAGGGCTCGTCCGGCACGATCGGGCGGCGTGGCACGATATCCCGGTCGAGCACGTCGAAGATGCTGTTGTCGTCGAGCGTCGCCAGCACGCGGGGATGCGCCCAGATGCCGAAGGGCGAGCCTTCGCGCAGCGTCAGCAGCCCCGCCACCGCGTCGATCTCGCCGTTGGTCAGGATCACGCCCGAGATGGGCGAATGGCGCAGCCGGCCCGCCCCGGGATGAAGCCGCGGCGTGTCGATGATCTGCTGGCGGATGTCGGGCGAGGCGTTGACCAGGAACCAGCTCTTGCCGTCGGCGCTCAGCGCCAGCGATGCCTGTGTGCCGCGAAGCGCCGGGTCGGCCCAGGCCGTGCTGCAGGTCGGGCAGTTGCAGTTCCACTGCGGGAGCCCTCCGCCCGCCGCGATTCCGAGCACGATGACGGTCAACATGGCCGGTCTTTCGGCTTGTCCGGCTGGCGGATCGTTCGGCTGGCGAAGGACCCTGGCGCCTATTTCTGCTTGGCGCTGCAGTACATGTTGACTTCCATGCCGACCGGCACTTCGAGAATCCTGGGTGCTTTCCACGTCATTTGGAGGACCTTTCCTGATGTCGGGGCGCCCGATCGGCGCCCTCATTCACGATATGGAGCGAATCGCGGCATCTCCATCTATGGGCGCCATTAGGGGTTCCGATACCCCGCTCAGCCCGCGAGGACGGCCTCGCAGTCCCGCAGGAAGGGCGGCGTCGCCAGGATCGGCGGCCCGACATGCGTCCGGCCGGCTTCCTGCAGCGCCTCGACGAGCGCGCCGTAGGGCTCGGCCCGCGCATAGTGGGACGGCAGCAGCGCCACGATCTGGCGGGGCGGGAAGTTGACGCGGTAGAGGCGCAGCCCGGCGATCGGGCGGTCACCGACG
This sequence comes from uncultured Geminicoccaceae bacterium, assembly GCA_964393275.1. Taxonomy (GTDB): domain Bacteria; phylum Pseudomonadota; class Alphaproteobacteria; order Geminicoccales; family Geminicoccaceae; genus SLRI01. The sequence continues at coordinate 13,028 of CAYMTA010000016.1, forward strand.
ACGCTCGACAAGGCGGGGGCGAGGCAGACGCCGAGCCCGGCGCCGACCATGCCGAGGGCGACCTCGAAGCTTCGCGCCTGGGTGAAGGGCCAGTTCTGGGGAATGGCCTGATCGTACCATGCCTGGACCCGCCGGGTGTGCGGCGTGCCGAAGGCGAACTGGATCGACCGCGTCAGGGTCCTGCGGGCTTCGGCGGCAAGCTCGGTCGCGGGATCCCGCACGTCGTCGAGGTTCAGCCATTGCGGAACCGCGAGCACATATGGGTCCTCGAGGATCGGGACCTGCAGGAAGCCGGCGCTCGCCGGCGCGATCGAGTTCGCGGCGACCAGCCCGAGGTTCACGCGCCGCCCGTAGAGCATGTCGAGCACATCGGCGGGCGAGCTCTCGTGGATGTCGTAGTCGATATTGGGATGCGTGCCGTGGATCGCGACCATGGCCCGGGGCAGGATCACCCGCAGGACCGAGTTGATCCCGGCGAGGTGGATCGTCTGATGCATGCCCTCGCCGATCTGCCAGAGGCCGTCCTCCAGGCGCTGCACGCTGGCGAGCACCGGCTCGACACTGCGCAGGAGGCGGGTGCCCGCCTCGGTCAAAAACATCCCGTTCGAGCGGCGATCGAAGAGCGTCGCGCCGATCGCCTCCTCGAGGCTCGAGACCTGTTGCGACAGCGACGGCTGGGTCAGGCCGAGCTGCTTGCTGGCGCCCGTCAGGCTGTCGCTGTGGGCGACGGCCCAGAAGATCCGCAGGCGGTGCAGCGTGATTCCGGCGCTGCCGACAGGGCCGGGGCGAGCCGCGCCGCCGGTCGTGCCGCCGGCTCCGGGCCTCGCCGGCGCGTCTCGCTCATCGTCGTCGTTCAATCCCGCAGCCCTCCCGCCGATGGCCGCCGCCGCACGGGGCGGCGCTCGTTCTCCGGTGCCGCCCATCCTGCGGCGGTCTTAGCATGATTGTCGAGGAAAGCCGCGGGACCGCGGCTAACGGTCGATCGCCGGCCGGGCCCAGAGCCTCGGGCGGTCAGCAGGCCGATCGGGGGGCGGCAGGGCAGGCGCGGGGAGAAGCCGCAGGCGAGCATGGCGTGCGGCGCCACGATCGGCACGGTGGACCGGACCGGCACGGTCGCCCGTTCGATCATCGGCCTGATCGCCGCCAACCTCCTGTTCCCGCTGCTCGGCTTCGGCTTCCTGCGGCTCGCCCGCTACACGCTGATGATCGACCCGCGCATCCTTCTGGCGATTCTGCAATCGTTAAGGGCGATTCGTGTCCCGACTTTCCTGGGTCTTTCCACGCCTGAGCCCTTTCTACCCAACCGTCAAACCTGAGGGCTCTGCCCAATCATTGGTTGCGTACTCATCGACTCCGCGCTACCAAGTTCGCACCCTGATCGGGCAGCAATTGGAAGGGGGCTGCGACCGATGTCGGAGAACGCGAGGCGCCTTGCGGACGCGTTTGCGCAATCGCTCCACGATCGAGTCTGGTCGCGAATGCAGCAAGCTCCAGCAATTGCATGAGCTATCTTGATAATATTCTATTGGGACGTTGATCGGTGGGTCCGAATGGTCGCATTGGCCACCGTATTTGCGGCTTTCTTCGTGCCGAACCCTCTTCTGGCGGCCCGCATTCGAGCGTTGCTTTCCTGGCGCTCGGGCAATCGAGGGGTAGAACCAATGCGAATGAAGCGCGAGCGCCTTCTCGCCCTTTTGAGGTCGCGCGCATTTGCGGTACCGGCGTTAACCGGTAGTGGCGTCTACTTCACCGCGATGTCCTACAATCCAAGCAGGTACGATCGTCGAGGAAGCTTCCACGCGCCGGCGACGATCGAACCGATCTTCATCGCCATCGGAGCGGCGCTTCTAGTGCTCGCCGTTCTCGTCTACCGTCACGGCAATCGAAACTCCGACATTGACGCTACGGCCCCTGGGAATAGTCAGGAGCGGCGCTAGGCGCCGGGAGCACACGGGGGGGTGACACTTCACCCATTATCGCATCTTCTGAGTATTCCCAGGCCGGCTGGCGCACTGCCCGACGTCATCGGGGCAGGCGCTCACCATCTGGCGCGCGGCCGGCCCCCTTCTGAAGTGTCCTCGTTTCGATCAGGCGGCCGGCGCTGCGCCCGTCGATCGGTAGCGGAACGCGAACCCACGCACGCGGCCGCGCTCGCCGTGTCGGTAGTGCTCGATCATCGGCCCGATATCCATCCCCGGCCACATCTCGGTCACCGGTTGGCAGCGCACCAGTGGCGCTCGACATAGGGCCGCTTTGCGGGTTGGGGACACCTCCCTTTTTAACCATTGCCGCCGGCAATGGTTAAAAAGGGAGGTGTCCCCATGCTCAAAGCCGCCTCACCGTGGGGCGAGGGTCGCGATGAGGTCGTTTGCCATTTGGGCCATCGCCATGCTGGCGGAGAAGTCGAACTGGTTGATCGCGATGAAGACGCCCGCGTCGCGGTGGGGGGCGAAGGCGATGTAGCTGAAGATGCCGTCCGAGCCGCCGGCCTTCTGGATGATCAGCGGGCGGTTGCCTTCCGGCATCATGATCACCCAGCCGAGGCCCATGGCATCCATCCGGCCCGATTCGTCGAGCCCGTAGACGGGGCTCAGGCCGTCGCGGACCAGGTGTGCCGCGTGGCTGATGGCGCGCATCTCGGCCCCTTCTTCGCCGAAGCGATCGAGGTTCCATTGCAGGTACTTGACCATGTCGTTGGCCGTGGTGTGGAGCTGCGAGGCGCCGTAGCGGTTGGGGTTCGGCACTTCCGACGGCATCGGCTCGCCGTTCCAGTCGTAGCCGGCCATGATGTTGTGGCCGCCCGGCCGGTCATAGCCGGTCGAGCCGAGCCCGATCGGTTCCAGCACCTTTTCCCGCAGCAGCTCCGCATAGGGCTTGCCGGTGGCCCCCGAGAGCGCCATCCCCAGGACGTCGAAGCCGATATTGGAGTAGAGCATACCCGTGCCCGGGGTGAAGAGGAGCGGATCGCCCGCGAGATTCTTGGCATAGGAGTCGTCGCTGTATTTCTCCACGCCCTCGATCGGCGCGAGCTCGCGGGCGAGACCGCTGGCGTGGGTCGCCAGATCGACCATGCGGATGCGGTGGCCGTCCCGCTCCGGCAGGTCGTCGACGAGGCCGACATGGGGCCCGGCGGGGCTGGTCAGGTCGACGTCGCCGTCGGCGACGGCCTGGGCCAGGACGAGGCCGGTGAAGGACTTGGTGATCGAGCCGACGCCGATCGACGTGTCGCCGTCGGGCTCGAGGCCGCTGCCCTTGGCGATCTCGCCGAAGCCGAAGACGGCGCTGTCGCCGCCGCGCACGCCGGCGATGATCAGGCCGGGCACGCCCGTCTCGAGATGGAGGATCTGGCCCGAGAACGCGACGGCTTCGTCGAGCAGCGCATCGCCGGCATGAGCCGGGAGGGCGAAGGCGCAGGCAAGGAGTGCGGCAAGCGGAAGTCTCATCGATCGAAGCCCTCTGGTGACGCCGAAAGCCCGGCACGTTCGCTATACCGCGTGGCCACGCTTCGGCCAATGGGAAGGCGGCACGTCCCGCATCCCTAGGCCGGGCGCAGCAGCCACGCCTGCTCGGTGGCCGGGCACTGGCCTTTCAGGCCGCCGACGACCTCCGTGCTCGCGAGCAGGGTCAGGCCGTAGCGGGCGCCGTAAAGCCGCCTGATGTCGTCGCCCGTGACCGAGAAGGGCGGGCCGGGCATTCGGGTCTGGTCGTATTCGAAGGTGATCAGGAACTGCGGCGCGGCTTCGGTGAGCCGCACCAGATGGGCGGCGTAGCCTTCGCGCATCGCCTCGGGCAGGGCCACCAGGGCGGCCCGGTCGTAGGTGACGTCGACCGGGCCGAGCATGGCAGCCGAGAGATCCAGGATGTTGCCGACGAAGATGTCGATGCCGTCGGCGCTGCAGCGGGTGATCGGGCCGAGATCGGCGGCTTCGGGCGTCAGGCCGAGTTCGGCGAAGAGCTGGTCGACCGCCAGTCGGCTCAGCTCGGCCCCGGCGACCCGGCAGCCCTGCGCCAGGAGCCAGCCGATATCGCGGGTCTTGCCGCAGAGCGGCACGAGCACGCGCCCGCCCTCCGTCGCGAAGGCACCCTTGAAATGCTCGACCATGAGGGCATTGGGCTGGTCCTTGTGGAAGCTGATCTCGTTCTTGCGCCAGCGGCGATGCCAGAAGCCCTCGTCCATGCTCTTCTCTTTCGACTTGCGTCTCGGGGCGCCCCGGCTACCGGTTCCGGCCGAGCATCAGGTCGACCGCCCGGTCGGCGGCGGCCATGGTGGGGGCGTTGGTGTTGCCGTGCGGCACGGTCGGCATGAGGGAGGCATCGAGGACCCGAAGGCCCTCGACACCCTTGACGGCGAGGTCGGGGGTGAGCACCGCCATGGGATCGTCGGCGCGGCCCATCCTGGCCGTGCCGCAGGGGTGCCAGTTGGTCTTGACCGTGCGCCGGCAATGCTCCTCGAGCCCGGCCCGGTCGACGACCTTCCCGCCCGGCATCAATTCCTCGACGATGGTGTCCGCCATCGGCCGGGTGCGCATCACCGTCCGGGCATGGAGCAGCGCATCGACCTGCAGGCGCATGTCGTCGGCGTGGTCGAGATAGCGGGGGTCGACCAGCGGCAGGTCCAGGGGATCGGCCGAGCGCAGCCGCACCGAGCCCCGCGACTTCGGCTGCAGGACGCAGGCCGTGAAGGTCACGCCATGGGTCGGCTCGCGGCCCAGCACCTCCTTGTCGCCATAGACCATGGGCACGCAGTAGAGCTTGACCGTGGGCTCGCCGCCCGGCTCGTTGGGGTTGATGAAGGCGCAGGCGTCGACCCCGGTGCTCGCCACCGGCCCGCCCTTGAAGGCGAGGTAGTTCAGGCCGTTGACCAGCATCCGCCAGCCGCGGTCCTCGCCGAAGTAGCCGTAGTTGTGGTCGGTCGTGGCGATCAGCGGCACCTCGTGATGGTCGTGCAGGTTGGCCCCGACCCCCGGCGAATCGACCAGCACCTCGAGCCCGTGCTCGCGCAGCTGCGCTGCCGGGCCGATGCCGGAGAGCATCAGGAGCTGCGGCGTGACGAAGGCGCCGGCGGTCAGGATGACCGCGCGCGAGGCCTGGGCCGTGTGCGTCGCCCCGTCGACCCGGTACGCGACGCCGGTCGCCCGCCGGCCGTCGAGGAGGACGCGGGTCACCCTGGCCCCGGTCTTCACCTCGAGGTTCTGGTTGCCGCGCACCGGGTCGAGGAAGGCGCGGACCGCGCTGCAGCGCGTGCGCGGGTAGGTCGTGGTCTGCATGAGGCCGACGCCGCGCTGGTCGCCGGCATTGAAGTCGTCGACCAGCTTCACGCCCAGCGCCTGCATCGTCTTCAGGTAGATGTAGCTCATCTCCGCGACATGCACCGGGTCGGAGACCTTGAGCGGGCCGTCGATGCCGTGGGCGGCGTTGTTGAGCCGCTGGTTGCCTTCCTGGCGCATGAAGTAGGGCAGCATGTCGGCCCAGGACCAGCCGGCGCCGCCGGTCACCTCGTCCCAGTGGTCGTAGTCGGAAGGCCGGCCGCGCATGTAGACCATGGCGTTGACCGAGCTGCCGCCGCCCAAGACGTTGCCCTGCCAGATCGCCGGCTGGCGGCCGCCGAGGGCCGGCTGCGGCACCGCCAGATGCTCGGTCAGGAACTTGCTGCCGTTCAGGAACTTGACGAAGCCGGCGGGCATCTTGATCAGCGGGCTCGTGTCCGGCCCGCCCGCCTCGAGCAGCAGCACCCGGGCACCGTGCCGGTCGACGAGGCGGTTGGTGGCGACGCAGCCGGCGGCCCCGCCGCCGACGACGATGTAGTCGAAAGTAGCGCTCTCGCGGCTCGTGCCCATGCGTCGGCGCCCCCCTGTTGTGCTCCGACGTCCGGCGTCGGACATGCCGAAGCACTTGTCAACGGCGGGGACGGCCAGGTCTCGACAAGGGGGCCACGGCCCCCCCGGGTCACGCCTCGATCATCTGCACCTGGACGAGCCGGCCGCCGTCCTCGCGCGACAGCAGGATCTGGCCACGGTCGGCGAGGCGGACATGGCTTCCGATCGGCACGTCCTTGCCGGTGCCGACGTCGTGCATCCGCGGCAGCCGCTCGTTGACCAGGTACCACTCGCCCTGGTGCTGCTGAAAGTAGCCGACGCGGCTTCTCTGCTCGGGCTCGAGATGCTCGTTGGGAAAGAGGCGGCGGTTGGCATGCCAGACGTGGAGCGACTGGCCGTTCCAGACCATGAGCCGGTGATTGTCGGGCTGGAACCTGTTGCTGTGGCGGCTGGAGTAGAGGTTCAGGACGGGCAGCTTGCCGACATGGCGGGTGCCGCAGAACGGGCAGGCGGGCCTCGTGGTGTTGGCGAAGACGTACCAGCGCATCTCGCAGGCCGGATTGGCGCAAGGCTGGATCAGGTCGACGGTGCGCACCAAGGCGCTCTCCCATTCCTGGGCGGTAGGTCGATGCCGCGGGTCGTGCAGGCCGTCGACGAAGGCCTTCTCGAAGAGCTCGGCGAGCAGCGGGCCGGCCATGGTGAAGGGCAGCTTCTGGGTGTCGGCCCAGGGCAGCTCGGAGGCGCGCACCTGATCGATGCGGATGCGGTTGCCCTGATCCCTTGGATGCTCGACGAAGAGCGCTTGCCGTCCCATCGACAGCTCCTCGTCCCTGGCCGCGTCGATGTCGTTGACCCTGGAGCCGCGCAGCGGATGTCGATAGAGGAGATACATGTAGACCAGCACGGCCAGCGCATGCCGGTCGGTCAGCGTCGAGGGCAGCTTGCGGGCCGGATCGTGGCGGTCGAGATGCTGGGTGGCGACGACCTCGGGGGCAATGAAATCGGGCGTGCCGACGACGTCGGGCGGAAATTTTCCCGGCACGACCAGACCGTCGATGTCGATGATGCAGGCGTGCCCGCCTGCCGGGTCGACCAGCACGTTCTTGTAGGAGAGGTCGCTGTGGGCGAGCCCGGCGGCGTGCAGCCGGCGCACGGCGCGGCTGATGAGCAGGCAGATGCGCAGATGGCTCAGCCAGTCGCCCTTCTCCCGCGGATCGAGAAACCGCGAGCGGTTGGAGGCGCTGGCGAACCACTTGCCCTCCTTCTCCCTGCCGCGGATGCCGAGGACGTCGCCATTGACGGAGCCGTGCTCGAAGAAGAAGTGCGGCGGATAGACCGGCACGACGACGCCCGTCCGGCCGTCGTGATCGACGATGCCGGACGGCCAGCAGAAGAGGTCCTTCCAGTAGTCGCCGCCGGCGCGCTCGAAGATGCCTTCGCGGTAGGTCGTCACGATCGACCTCAGCCGTTCCCGGGCGACCTGGTCGAGCTTGTCGCGGAAGAACGCGACGACGTAGTCGCGGCCGGGGCTCATGTAGACGTCCTTCATGCCGCCCTGGCCGATCATCTCGTCGACGAACGAAACCGGCCGGCCGTCCCCGGTCGAAAGCCGGATCTCGGTCATGCGCCAGCCGCGCCGCCAGGGACCAGCACCACGAGCGTTCGATCGTCGTGGTTGCCTGGCGACCAGAAGTCGAGCCAGCCCAGAAGTTGGTTTTTAAGTTCGGCATTGTCCTGGCGAAAGTCGACGCGCTTGCCGAGGTCGTCCTGCCAGAAGCTGCGCCACTGACCGGCGTCCGTGTAGGCGGATTCGGTCGGGAGCTTCGGGTCGGTGATGCCGTCGGTCATCACGAAAAGCGCGCTGAACCGGTCACGCACGGCGAAGAAGACGCGTTCGGCCAGGGCATCATTGCCGCCTTCGAATTCGGACGAATGGAGAAACTTCGTCTGCCCCGCGAACTCGCCGCTGTCGGGCGCGGCCAGGACCTTGACCGTCCCGCCCTCGGCGTCGAGCACGGCGGCCCCGCCATCGCCGATCGAGAAGCCGGCAAAGAACCAGCCGGCGGAAACCCTTCGGGCGATGCAGACGATCAAGGTGGTCGAGAAATCACCTGCCGATCGCTTCTTCTCCTCGGCCTCCCTCTCGATCGCCAGGGCGGCTTGCCGTGCCGATTCGACGATGGTGTCGTGGAGGGCGAGAGCGATGTTCCGGGCCGCGTCCTCCTTGCCCGCGCGAAGCTCCGCCACCAGGCGCTCGATCCTGGCCGGCCCGAGCAGATCGTCGAGCAGCGGCGGCAGGCGCTCGAGAATGGTCTCCACCGCGAGCTGCGAGCCGCGCCTGGACACGGGCGCGCTGCCGGCACCGTCGGCGACGACGGCGATCTGCCAGCCGCTCGGGGTCGGCTTCGAGAGGCCGAAATCGTCGTCGCGGAAGAGACCCTCGTGGGCGTGCGATCGACCCCGCTTGCTGGCGCCAGCGCCGAACAGGGGTCCGTCGCAGATGGCGAAGGCCTCGTCGGGCTTTGCGTACGGCGCCTGCTGGTTGCTCGGCTCGTTCCGCCAGAGGCTCCGCGGGTCGGGGTTCACCCACAGCCTGGCTTTCATCTCCACCGGCGTGTCCTCGAGCAGGCCGGACACGCGTATCTCGAAGCTGCCGTGCCTGTGTGGTATTCCGCCGAACCTCACGGTCTCGCCCTCGATGGTGACGTCGATATCCGACCCGTGGCCTCCCTCCACCTGGGCGTTTCGCCAACCGCTGATGGGGACGACGTGCTCATAGGGTTGGCCGACGCTCGCGTTGGTCAGATTGATCGACCCTTCGCCGATCCGAGCTGGCGGCCTGGTCGTCCGGCCCTCGCCCGATTGCGCGGCAGGCGGAGGCCATTGCATCGGTTGGCCGTCCGCAGGCTCGGCTTTGTCCAGATTGGCTTGCAGTCTTGCGGGTGAGCCAAAGCCTCTATCCCTGAGATCTTTCAAGCCAAACCTGTACGCTTCGGTTCTTCGCTCCTGCCCCCGACCGCTGTCCTTGCGCCGTCGCTCATGCTTGATGAGATGGCCCGACAGGTGTTGCACTCTGTTCCATATTGCTTGTGCAGCAATCGCGCATTCATCGAGATCGTTTTCATCGGGAATGACGCTATTCTCGATGATGTCCTTGAGCCCATCGATGAACGCCGTGATCTCCGGCGACGGACGCGAACCCTCGCTCATCCCTGGCTCCGTCCGATATCGAAGCCCGCATTGCTCCCGCCCGAGCCGTAATGGCCGGTCTCGCCGCACCAGGGGCAGGTCTGCTCGCCCGGGCCGGTGATGCAGTGGACGCCACCGCAGCCGCAGACGGCCATCGCCGATCTGGAGCCGCAATGCGGACAGGAGGGCTGGCCGATGATGTCCTGCGAATTGACGGATTGCAGGGTCGGCTCGTCGGCCGCCAGGTCGAAATAGCTCCTGGCGACCGGGACCGTGCATTTCAGCATGTAGCGGCGGGTCTGGAGGAGCCCGGCCAGCACGGGATCCCGGGTCTCGATGCGGCCGAGATGCTGCTCGTACTTGACGATGTAATGCTGCTCGCTCTCCTGGCACCTGCCGAGGAAGATGGCGAAGCGCTCGTCGACGCCGGCGAACGGGCTCAGGCTCTCGGCGTTCGCGGCGGGGGCCATGATCCTCGGGTCGGCCTTGGCGAGGCTGACGGTCTCGTCCTTGCCGACGCCGACGCTGCGGCTCTGCGACTGGATCGAGCGGCTGATCCAGGTGACGAATCCGGCGAACGCGTCGGCGGCGGTGTCGTCGAGGACCAGCACATGGTCGGTCAGCCGCGCCAGGACCCGGTGGTCGGCGGTGCCGCCGATGGAGACCGCGATCAGCTGGACGAAGCGGCGATAGCTGGCGTTCCAGCGGTCGACGGCGCGGCCGACGTCGTCGGTCGGATGGCCGTCGGTCATCAGGAAGACAATCGGCCGCCAGTCGCCTTTCCGGTCGGCCGTGGCCATTCGCACCGTGCCGTCGATCTCGTCCATCAGATGCAGCAGGGCGGCGCCCAGCGCGGTGCCGCCACCGACCGGGAGGGTCGGCGGGTGGAACGCCGTCAGCTCACAAAGGGGCGTGAGCGTGCGCGCCCGTCCGGCGAAGGCGATCACCGCGAGATGCACCGTCTCCAGCGCATGCGGATCGGCGCGCAGTGCCTTGACGATCTCGGCAAGGCCCTCCTCCAGCGCATAGAGGCTGCTGCCGATCATCGATTCGGAGACGTCGACCAGGAAAAAGACGGGAAGCCGGCGCATCGCCACTCCTCGAGAAATGATCTGGCCTCAATAGACGAGCTGGATCGCCACTGGCGGCGGCGGCAGGACGACCTCGGATGTGGCACCCAGCGAGCGGTTGCCACTGGCGATGGTCGAGGTCACCCATTTGAAGAATCCGGCGAAGCTCGAGGCATCCATGGTGTCCAGCGTCACCAGGTGATCGCAGAGCAGCCGCAGGTCGGCCTCGCGCGCCTTGGGGCCGGCGACGCAGCCGATGATGTTGGCGAAGCCCAGCGCCTTGATCCGCGGGCACTGGTCCTCGAACAGCATGATGTCGGAGGGCTTGCCATCGGTCATGACGAAGAGGAGCGGCGCCCAGTCGCCCTTGGCTTGCGGCGTCGAGCGCGCCACCTCCCTCGGCACGCGCGCGGCCAGCATCTCGAGGGCGAGGCCGAGATGGGTCGGGCCCGATTGGGGTGCCGCGATGTCCGGCGGCACGAGGCTGTCGAGCGGTGTCAGGGGCACGACCACCCTGGCTTCGATGTCGAAGGTGATGATGCAGATATGCACGCTCTCGAGGGCATGCGGATCCTGGCGCAGGGCGTTGATCATCGCCCGCAGCCCGGTGTTCAGCGCCTCGATCGGCTCGCCACGCATCGACCCCGAGGTGTCGAGCAGGATGTAGACGGGCAGCTTTCTCACGGCCTCTCCAACGACGACCCGGTGTTGCGATGGTCACGCGACGACGTTGATTTCCGGCGGCGGGGGCGGCAACTCGTGCAGCTTCGTGCTGTCCGACTTGGTCAGATCGACCTTCTTCGAGGTCGTCGAGATGCTCGCCGACACCCACTTGAAGAAGGCGCCGATCGTGCTGGAGTCCGCAGTGTCCAGTGCGACGACGCATTCGGTGATCTTCTTCAGCTCGTCCGTGTCGGCGCCGTGGCCGGCGGCGCAGGCGATGATCATGCCGACGCCGGCCTTGCGGATGGCGGCCCGACCCTTGGCGAGATCGTCCGTCGGCCGGCCGTCGGTCATCAGGAAGACCAGTGGCTTCCAGTCGCCCTTCGTCTCGGCCGTGGATCGCCGCACCTCGCGGCCGATGCAGGTGGCGGTGAGCTCGAGCGCAGCGCCGAGGGCGGTCGTCGTGCCGGCCTCGATGCTCGGCGGCTGAAAGGCGGTGAGCTCGGTGAGCGGCACCACCTGCCGGGCCGTATCGTCGAAGACGATGACGCTCAGACAGGCGGTCTCGAGCGCATAAGGATCGCTTCTGAGCGTGCCCAGGAGCGTCTGCATGCCCGTCCGCACCGCTTCGATCGGCTCCCCGTGCATCGAGCCGGATACGTCGAGAACGAGATAGACGGGCAGGCGGCGCATGGCGGCATTCCTGATCGATTGCTGAAAGGGTGGCCTGGTCGGTCGCTGAAAGGGTGGCCTGATCGGCCGCTGGAAGGGTGGAATCCGATCGGCTTCAACCGACATTGACGCCGAAATTGCGGGCGAGCGGGGCCAGGCCGCCGGCGTAACCCTGCCCCACCGCCCGGAACTTCCATTCGCCGCCGTGGCGATAGATCTCGCCGAAGATCAGCGCGGTCTCGGTCGAGTAGTCCTCGGAGAGGTCATAGCGGGCGATCTCGCGGTCATTCGCGTCGTTGACGATGCGGATGAAGGCGTTCTCGACCATGCCGAAGCTCTGCCCGCGACTTTCCGCGTCGTGAATGGTCACTGCCACCGACAGCCTCTTGAAGATCGCCGGCACGCGGTCGAGCTCGACCTTGATGACCTCGTCGTCGCCATCGCCATCGCCGGTGCGATTGTCGCCCGAATGCTCGATCGAGCCATCCGAGGAGACGAGATTGTTGTAGAAGACGAAGCCGTCGTCCGACGCCACCTTGCCGTTCTCGGCCAGCATGAAGAGGGAGGCGTCGAGATCGAACTCGGCGCCGTCGGTGGCACGCGTGTCCCAGCCGAGGCCGACCCGGATTCTCGTCAGCCCTGGCTCGGCCTTGGAGAGGCTGACATTGCCGCCCTTGGATAGCGAAACGGTCATCGATTGCTCCTCAATTCGATCATGTTGAACCCGGGTTCGGTCGCCTGGGGTGCCGCGCGGTCAGAGCGGCTTTTGGGCCAGTCCGGAGATTTGGCCGCCGCCTGCCGAGCTTCGGCGGTTGTGGCGGACGGACGACACCAGGGCGGCGCCGATCAGGGCGACCCCGATCAAGCCGGTGACGACCTCCGGGATGTGCTGGACGGTCTGCGTCAGCATGATGAGCGCCAGCGCCAGGATCGCCCAGAAGGCGCCATGCTCGAGGTAGCGGTATTCCGCGAGCGTGCCGCGCTCGACCAGCATGACGGTCATCGAGCGGACGTACATGGCGCCGACGCCGAGGCCGATGGCGATGACGAAGAGGTTGTTGGAGAGGGCGAAGGCGCCGATCACGCCGTCGAACGAGAAGCTGGCGTCCAGCAGCTCCAGATAGAGAAACGAGGCGAAGCCGGCCCGATGGACGGCCTGCATCCGCGCCTCGGGCACCGCCATGAAGCCGCCCAGCGCATGCACGGCGATGAAGGTGACGAGGCCGAAGATGCCGGCGGTCAGGAAGGTCAGCGTCTCCTCCGCCGGCAGCAGGCGGCTGAAGCCGTAGAGCAGCATGAGTGCCACGACGATCTCGATCGCCTCGAGGCTGGCGAACTTCACCAGATGACGCTCGACCAGGTCGACCCAGTGCACCTCCTTTTCCGCATCGAGGAAATACTTGATGCCGACCATGAGCAGGAACATGCCACCGAAGGCGGCGATGCCCGTGTGCGCGTCGGTGAGGATGCGGGCGTAGCGATCCGGCTCGAGCACCGCCAGCGTGACCGCCTCGATCGGGCCCAGGCGGGCGGCGATGGCGACGATCAGCAGCGGGAAGACGATGCGCATGCCGAAGACGGCGATGGCGATGCCCCAGGTCAGGAATCGGCGTTGCCACCTCGGCTCCATGTCCTTGAGGATGGTGGCATTGACGATCGCATTGTCGAAGGAGAGGCTGATCTCGAGGACGCAGAGAACGGTGACGATCAGCACGATCGACAAGGTTCCGGCCATGGTGCCGGACGCGTTCCAGCCGAGGGCCGCGCCGGCGGCCAGACCGAGGCCCGTGAGGACGAAGGCGCCGGTGAAGTATCGAAACATCCACATGATCTGTCTTTGCGTGTCGGCCGGCCGGCGATCCTGGAGCGGATCGCCGGCCAGCCGGATTTCAGGGGCGGCCCACCCTTCGAGCGCGATTCAGGCGAGATGCGGCCGGATGATCGGCAGCAGGTCGGCGAAGGTGCGGCCGCGGCCGATCTCGCCGATCGCCTGCATCGTCCAGCCCTGATCCTTGCGAAAGACCTTGCTCATGATCTGCGCGGTGTGGGAGCCGCTGCCGGTGAGGTCGTAGCGGGCGATCTCCTTGCCCGTGCTCCTGTCGACGAGCCGGCAGAAGGCGTTCTCGATCATGTCGAAGGTCTCGCCGGTGAACGAGTTGACGACGAAGACCAGCGTCGTCACCGCCACCGGCACACGGGAAAGGTCGACGATGATCTGCTCGTCGTCGCCGTCACCCGCACCCGTTCGATTGTCGCCGGTATGGACGACCGACCCGTCCATGCTCCGCAACTGGCGAAACCAGATCGCGTCTATTGCCTCGCCGGCCGCGTCATACATGATGCAGGACGCATCGAGATCGATGCCCTGGGATTTTTTGCCCAGTATTTTGCCGAGGATGCCCCTTTTCTGTGTTCGCTCGTCCCAGCCCAGGCCCATGACGACCTGCGTCAAGACCTTGCCCGCCGTCTTCTCCAGCGAAATGGCTTGGCCCTTGGTCAATGAGACCATTTTCCCTCACACGTAAAGAGAATTTCTTGTGAAAAATTCTATCTTAGGTTGATCAAGAATGCCAAGGCAAAAAAGCCGTGCATGCGACATTGCGTTCATGACCGGACACGCTCCCGGCTGGCGGCCGGCAGTTGGTCGTCGCTCCGGCATCGTCGCGGACCCCTGCACGCGGTCGGACCAGCGCGAGGCATCATGGCCAATGATCGCGCTGCCAGTCAGACGAGGATGTCGAAAGAACCCATCAGCCGGTCGACAGCCAAAAACCGACCGCCCCGGCCGAGAGCGGCAGGCAACAAACGAAGCCATCGGTTGCACCGCGAGCCGGGAGACTACCCCTGGGCGATGGATGGCTTACCTAAATGATTGAAAAATATGGCATCCCCAACGGGAATCGAACCCGTGTCTTCACCTTGAAAGGGTGATGTCCTAACCGCTAGACGATGGGGACCCGGGCGGTACTTAGGCGCTGGCGATGCGCGAATCAACAGCGGTGCCCGGTTCCGGTCACCAGATCTTAACCACTTCCGGCGCATGATCGATCGAGTTGATCGAGGAGCGGGAATGGCCGAGGCTCTTGCGGTGGCCGGCCGCGCCGGCGCTGTCGGCGAGGCGATCGCCAGCTGTTTCGAGGTGCATGTCCTGCGCGACGAGCGCTGGGTCATCGACTGCATGTCGGAGCACGCCGAGGACGCGCTCGCCAATGCCCATGATCTGGCCCGGCGGGCGGAGGTCCTGGGTGTGAAGGTCATTCACGAGCGCTACAACCCGCGCACCGACCTGAGCGCCGCGCGCATCGTCTTCTGCGCGCTGAAGCCGCCCCGGCCGAAAGCAAGGCGGCTGGCGCCGGTCGGCGCCTTCGCTTCACGCCCGGGCGCGACGACGCCGGACGACCGGCCGTCCGGCGCGCCCCTGGCCGCCGAGGCTCCCTGGCAGGACGCCCGGCCGCCGACCTCCCTCGCGTCGCCGCCAGCCGCGCGTCGCCCGGCCGGCCGCCGGCCGCCGGCGCCCGATGCGGGATCCTGGCAGTTGTTCGCCTGGGCGAGCCTCGGGCTGGCGGTGACGGCGTCGCTGCTCTTCGTGCTGCTGCTGCTCGCCGGCTGATGGCGACGCGAGGATTTCGGAGCCATGCGGGAGATGATGGAGAAGGGAGCGCCCGGATGATGGCGTCAGTCGAGGGGCGCCGCGTCCAGGATCTCCAGGCCCGCCCGCTCGCGCCCCTGGTAGCTGTCGAGCCGGATCCGGCCGACGACCCGCAACGGACCGCCTTCGAGGAGCGCCCGGTCGAGGCCCGTCTCGGCCGAGCGGAAGGCGATGCCGCGCACCGCCGGCCCCGCCGGACCGGCGAGGAGGCAGGAGACGTGCCCACGGCCGACGGGGCGGGCCTGCATGACCCGCGCCACCTCGAGGACGAAGCGCGGCTCGTCATGACCGGCACCGAACGGGGCCAGGAGCCGCAGCTTCTTGGCGAGGTCGATAGTGACCGCGGCGAGCGAGAGGGCACCATCGAGCCCAAGCTCGGCCCGGCCGGGCTCGATCGTCGGGGCTTCGCTGGAAGCCGACAGGGCCATGGCCGCCTCGAGGCGGTGGCAGAGGAAGGCGTGCAGGGTCGAGAGCCTGCTCGCTTCGACGGTGAGCCCGGCCGCCATCCTGTGGCCGCCGCCGGCCTCGAGCAGGCCGGCGGCGCGCGCCGCGATGACCGCGGCACCGAGATCGAAGCCCGCGATCGAGCGGCCCGAGCCCTTGCCGGTGCCGCCCTCCAGGGCCACGACCACGGCCGGCCGGGCGAAACGCTCGGCGAGCCTGGCGGCGACGATGCCGATCACCCCCGCATGCCAGCCTTCCCCCGCGACCAGCAACAGGGGTGCTTGGTCCCGGAGTTGCGGTTCGACCGCCCGCAGCGCCGCTTCGAGCGTCTCGCGCTCGAGCGCCTGGCGCGTCGTGTTCAGGAGATCGAGCCGCGCCGCGAGCGCCGTTGCCTGCGCGGGATCCGTGGTCACCAGCAGGGATGCGCCGAGCAGGCTCTCGCCCATCCGCCCGCCCGCATTGAGGCGCGGTCCGAGCATGAAGCCGAGCTTGCGCGCGTCGTCGATCGTCTCGATGCCGGCGGCGGCGGCGAGCGCCACGAGCCCCGGATTGCCCTGGCGGCGGGCGATCTTGATGCCCTGCACGACGAAGGCGCGGTTCAGGCCGATGAGCGGCACGACATCGCAGACCGTGCCGAGTGCCACGAGATCGAGGGCGGCCATGAGATCCGGCTCGGCCCGGGCGGCGAACGCGCCGGCACCGCGCAGCGCCCGGCCGAGCGCCACCAGGAGGACGAAAGCGACTCCGACCGCGGCGAGGTCGACGAGCGGGCTCGTCTGGTCCAGCCGGTTGGGGTTGATGACGGCGAAGGCCGGCGGCAGCTCGGCCTCGGCCGTGTGGTGATCGACGACGATCACCTCCTGCCCCGCCTCGGCGGCGGCGGCGAGCGCGGCATGGGCGGTGGTGCCGCTGTCGAGGCAGAGGACGAGCCGACAGCCTGCGCCCTCGAGCGACGCGAAGGCGGCGGCATTGGGACCGTAGCCCTCGGTCAGCCGATCGGGGATCCGGACCTCGACGGGACAGCCCGCGGCCTCGAGGTAGCGGCGGACGAGCGCTGTCGAGGTGGCGCCATCGACGTCGTAGTCGCCGATGATGCCGACGCGCTCGCTTCGGGCCACGGCGGCGCCGAGCCGCTCGACGGCGCGGTCGAGATCCAGGAGATGGGACGGGTCGGGCAGCCAGTCGCGCAGCCGGGGCTCGAGGAAGCCCGGCACCTCGGCGACCGCCATGCCGCGCGAGGCGAGCACCCTGCCCACGACCTCGGGCAGGCCGTGCTGCTGGCTGATCGCCCGGGCGGTGCAGCCTTCCTCGGCGGCGAGGCGCCAGATCCTGCCGGTGACCGACCGCTCGACCAGGACGTCGCCGGAGGCCGCGAGGTCGCGGCGCCGGCGGGCGGCACCCGCGCTCGGGGGAACGGCGCCTTCGCAGCCTGTCCCGGACGTTCGCGTGGCGCTTCCTTCCCCGACCTCTCGGGCAAGACTCTGGGAGCCTGCCGCCCCCGTCGGCCCAAGATCCGCCTCCTGGCCGATCATGGCGGCATCGCCTGCCAGGATGGGGTGACGGGCCTCATGGCCTTGCGGCGGAAAGGCGGCGAGCGCCGGCGGGACGCCGCGTGCCGCGCGATGCGCGGCCGCGGGGGCGCCGAGGGCTGAGGCCGCTGCCGGTCATGAGCCCGCCGGAGGTGGCCCGGGCCAGTCGCGGGGCCCGACCCGGCGCCGCCCGGCTCGCCGGCGATCGAGCCGGGGACCGGTTCGGGAACTGGCCATTGCGACCGCAAGAATTCCGTGCAGCACGGGGAAGCACCCTGACGACGGCACAGGAAGGCGGTCGAACGGTGTTGATCCTGCCACCTTCCTTGCTTGCCACTTCCACCCCTGGCGCGGACGCAGGCAAGGCAGCGTGAATGATCAAAAAGGGGGGCGTCCTCGTGGCTTTCGGGGACGGACGAAGGGCCGGGGCGAGAAGCGGGCGCATCCTTTGCTCGAGCAAGAGGCCGAGAAATATCATCTTTCCCCGGTTCCATCGGCCGGGGCACGAAGAAGGATTCCTCCGTTTTTGACCACGCATGTGGACGCACGGCGCCTCTGGACATGGGTGGAAGGGTTGAGAAGGGAGGTGTCCCACCGGGTCCGGATTCAGGTGACGTCGCGAGGCGCTGACTGATTCGCCTTCGAGCGGCCGCGCAAGGCAGGCAGCGGGGTCCCTTCGGCACGAAGAGGGACGCCTCCCTCTTTAACCATTCGTCCCAACGCGCGGCGCCTCCCATCATCGATGGAAAAGTTAAAAAGGGAGGTGTCCCCCCGGCGCCCGCCCGTCGGCCGCGGCCTTGTCCAGCTGAAAAACGTGCTTCGCCAAAGCCACGCCGTTGATGCCAGCCAGGTCCGGGGACGCCTCCCCTGCTGGCGGTCGACCACGCCGCTTCCCTGGCACAAGGATGCCGGCGAAGGGTGTCCGCCCCATCACCTCTCTTCTCAACCATGCGGGCCGACGGGCGCGGCCGTCCATCGGGGATGAGAAGGGTTAAAAAAGGAGGTGTCCCCCCGGCGCGGGCGGCGCCAGTCGTCGGGCGAGCAGGTGTCCCATCGGGACCGGATTCAGGCGACGTTGCGACGTGGTGCCGGATTTGCTGTCGAGCGGCGGCGCGAGGCAGGTCGCGACGCCCCTTCGACCCGGCACGGGCTGGCGCGTCGACGGTCGAGCGGCACCCGGCCTCGGCTCGCTGTCCAGCCCATGGAGCGCCATCGAGACGTTTCGGACAGCCGCTCAACGGCCGAAATGCGGGGCGACGGCGCTCTTGCGCGGCAGGTTGTGCTCGGCCTCGATCAGCCGGACGGTGCCGCTCTTCGAGCGCATCACGATGGATTGCGTGAAGAGCCGGTCGCCGAGCCGACGCACGCCCTTGAGCATGGTGCCGTCGGTGACGCCGGTGGCGGTGAACATGACGTCGCCCTTGGCCAGGTCCTCGACGCTGTAGACGCGGTCGAGGTCCTCGATGCCGAGCTTCCTCGCGCGCGCGCGCTCCTCGTCGTTGCGGAAGATCAGCCGGCCCTGGAGCTGGCCGCCGATGCAGCGCAGCGCCGCCGCCGCCAGCACACCCTCGGGCGAGCCGCCTGAGCCCATGTAGATGTCGATGCCGCTGCCCGGCCGCGAGGTCGCGATGACCCCGGCGACGTCGCCGTCGCCGATCAGCCGGATGCGGGCACCGGCGGCGCGCACCTCGGCGATCAGCTTCTCGTGGCGCGGCCGGTCGAGGATGCAGACGACGAGGTCCTCCACGGCAACGCCCTTGGCCTCGGCGAGACGCCCGAGATTGGTTCCGGCACTGTCCTCGATGCCGATCACGCCCTGCGGCAGGCCGCCGCCGACGGCGATCTTCTGCATGTAGACGTCGGGGGCGTTGAGAAAGGCGCCGCGCGGCGCCATGGCGAGGCAGGCGATGGCGTTGGGGCCGCCCTTGGCGGTGATCGTGGTGCCCTCCAGGGGATCGAGGGCGATATCGAGCTTGGGCCCCCGGCCGGTGCCGACCTCCTCGCCGATATAGAGCATCGGCGCCTCGTCGCGCTCGCCCTCGCCGATCACGACGACGCCGTCGATGTCGAGCACGTTGAGGGCGTGGCGCATCGCATCGACGGCCGCCTGGTCCGCCGCCTTCTCGTCGCCGCGGCCCATCCAGCGCGAGCAGGCGAGCGCCGCCGCCTCGGTGACCCGGACGGAATCCAGCGCCAGGTTGCGGTCTTCGCTCTGGTAGTCGGTCATCTCGTTCCTCGCTGGAAGTCTCGGGCCGCGGCCGGCGGCCGGGCTCAATTCGGCTCGATCCGGATCATCCGGGGCGGCTCGATGACGGTCGCCAGCGCCTCGATCGCGCCGAGCGCCGCGGTCATCGCCGCCTCGGTGGTCGTGTGGCTGGTCAAAACGATCGGCACCGGCTGGTTGGGGTTGCGGGCACGCTGGATCAGCGCCTCGATCGACACGTTCTGGTCGCGCAGGATGGCCGCCACGTCGGCCAGCACGCCCGGCTGATCGAGCACCATCAGCCTGATGTAGTAGCAGCCTTCGTGCGCCGCCATGGGAGCGATCGGCTGATCGACGAGATCCCGGCTCGGCACGCCGAAGGCCGCGAGGCGGATGCCCCGGGCGATGTCGACGAGATCGGCCACGACCGCCGAGGCGGTGGGCCCGGCACCGGCCCCCCGGCCCTCGTGCATGACGAGGCCGACCGGGTCGGCGAGCACGCCGACCGCGTTGAACACGCCATCGACCCGGGCGATCGGCGAGTCCCGCCTGACCATCGCCGGATGGAGCCGCTGCTCGAGGCCGGCCGGTGTCAGCCGGGCCACGCCCAAGAGCTTGATCCGGTAGCCGAGCTCCTCGGCGAACTCGATGTCGAGCGCGCTGATGTGGCGAATGCCCTCGATGTGGATGGCGTCGAAGCGCGGCCGGCCGCCGAAGGCGATGGCGGCCAGGAGCGCCAGCTTGTGGGCGGCGTCGATGCCGTCGACGTCGAAGCTCGGATCGGCCTCGGCATAGCCCAGCCTCTGCGCTTCCTCGAGCACGTCGGCGAAATCGCGCCCGGTCTCGCGCATCACGGTCAGGATATAGTTGCAGGTGCCGTTGAGGATGCCGAAGACGCGCTGGACCGAATCGCCGGCGAGCCCCTCGCGGAGGCTCTTCACGATCGGAATGCCGCCGGCGACCGCCGCCTCGAAGGCCAGAGTCACGCCCGCCTCGTCGGCGAGGGCCGCGAGCTCGGCGCCGTGCCAGGCGAGCATCGCCTTGTTCGCTGTGACCACGGCCTTGCCATGGCGAAGGGCGGTGGTGCAGAGCTCGCGGGCGATGCCGTCCGCGCCGCCGATCAGCTCGACCACCACGTCGACATCTTCCGCCAGGGCCAGCTCGCGGGCATCCTCGACCCAGCGGCACGCATCGAGGGCGAGGCCCCGATCGCGCCCGCGGTCGCGGGCGGAGACCGCCACGAGCTCGATCGGCCGGCCGGCACGGCGGGCCAGGCGCGCCGGGTCGCTGGCGAGCAGCGCCACGGTGCCGGCGCCCACCGTGCCGAGGCCGGCGATGGCGACACGCAGCGATGCGGGTCCGCTCAAGACGCAGCCTCCACGAGGGCTGCCGGCAGGCGCGCTTCGGGCACGGGCACCGGCGCGCCGACCCCGCGCCGCCCGAGGAAGGCGCGGATGTTGCGCACGGCCTGGCGCAGCCGGTGCTTGTTCTCGACCAGCGCCATGCGGACATGGCCGTCGCCATGCTCGCCGAAGCCGATGCCGGGCGAGACCGCGACATCCGCCTCCTCGAGCAGCAGCTTGGCGAAGGCGAGCGAGCCCATCTCGCGGCAGCTTTCGGGCAGCGGCGCCCAGCAGAACATGGTGGCGGTCGGCTTCGGCACCGGCCAGCCGGCCTTCACCAGCCCGTCGACCAGCACGTCGCGCCGCTCGCGGTAGAGGGTGCGGGCCGCCTCGACGCAGTCCTGGGGGCCGTTCAGGGCGGCCGTCGCCGCCACCTGGATCGGGGTGAAGGCGCCGTAGTCGAGATAGGACTTGATGCGGGTGAGCGCCTGGACGAGGCGGCGGTTGCCGGCGGCGAAGCCGATCCGCCAGCCCGGCATGGAGTAGGTCTTGGAGAGGCTCGAGAACTCGACGGCGACGTCGAAGGCGCCCTCGACCTCGAGGATCGAGGGCGGCGGCCGGTCGAAGAAGATCTCGGCATAGGCGATGTCCGAGAGGATGAACATCCCGCGTGCCTTGGCCAGCGCCACGGCCTCCCGGTAGAAGTCGAGATCGACCTGCAGCGCCGTGGGATTGGAGGGGAAGTTGAGGATCATGGCCGAGGGCGGCGGCACCGAGTGCTCGGCCGAGCGGGCGAGGTCGCGGATCAGGTCGCGCCCGGGCGCCAGCTCGACATGGCGGATGGCGGCGCCGGCGATGATGAAGCCATAGGGGTGGATCGGGTAGCTCGGGTTGGGGGTGAGGATGGTGTCGCCGGGTGCGGTGATCGCCTGGGCGAGGTTGGCGAGCCCTTCCTTGGACCCCAGGGTGACGCAGACCTCGCTCTCGGGATCGAGCCCGACGCCGAAGCGGCGGTCGTAGTAGCGGGCGAGCGCCCGACGCAGCCCGGTGATGCCCCGGCTGGTCGAGTAGCGGTGGGTGCGGCCGTTCCGCACCGTCTCGACCAGCTTCTCGACGATGTGCGCCGGCGTCGGCTGGTCGGGATTGCCCATGCCGAGATCGATGATGTCGCGGCCACGGGCGCGGGCCGCCGCCTTCATCGCGTTGACCTCGGCGAAGACGTAGGGCGGCAGGCGTCGGATGCGGTGGAATTCGGGTTCGACGGTCATCAATCGGGCTCTGCAGGCCAAAGGGGGCGATCGGGGGCGCGGCCGGGCCCCTTCATCCGGAGCCGCCGTCCGGCTGGTATACGATCACCTCGTCGCCGTCGCCACCCATCTCGCCACTCGTCTCGCCACCCACCTCGAAGGAGATGCGCCCGGCATCGAGCCCGGCCGCGACCAGGAGGGCGGCGACCCGCCGCGCGCGCTCCATCGCGAGGCCCGGCGTTTCGGGCTGGCCGCCGACAGCCCTGACGACGACCGGCCCGGTCAGGTCGCGCAGCACCTCGCCGACCGCTTCGAGGCGACCCCGTGCTTGCGGATCGAGATCGGCCGAGCCCGGCTCGAAGATCACGTGCAACGGCAGGCCGTCCAGGGCCGGCGTGCCCTCCAGGGGCTGCACCGCGGCGATCCCGGCCTGGGCGGCAGCGGCATCGATCCCCGGCGGCAGGCGTTGCAGCCCGTCGAGGAAATCACCGAGCGACCCGTCATCGGCGTCGCGGGCCAGCGAGTCCTGGACATAGGCGATCGTCAGATCGGCCGCCGGATCGGGCGGGGCCTCGAGTTTCGGCGGGGCCTGAGCCGGAAGCGGCGGGACGGTCGGCAAGGGCGGCTGGCCAGTCGCCTGGCGCAGCGCGTCGCCCTGGTGGCGTGCATTGTCGCGGTCGGCCACGAGCCCCTCGACGATCGTTCGGCGCTGCTCCTGGGAGTAGCTGAGCCGCGGCCGCTCCGGCACCTCCGCGAGCCGCGGATAGGGAGCCGCGGCGACCGTCGGGTCGTCGATCGCCGCCGGTCGGGGCGGCACCGAATCGAGCAGCTCGCCGCAGCCGCCGAGCCCGCCGAGCCCGATCAGCAGGGTCGCGAGGACGCCGACCCTGTGGCCCGTCCCGAGGCATCCTGGCCGTCGTTCCGTCATCCGAGCTCCACTCGCCCCCGTTTCGGGCATCCGGGCCCGCCGTCACATGCCAGCCCCATTTCAGCACCTACGTCATTTGTTGCGACCGCCAGAGTTGGCGCAAGGCCCTGCTTGGGCTAGACCGAACCACGCCGGGCCGGCAGACGCGAAAGGCGAGCCTGTCCTTTCGATCTCGAACAGGCGCGGCACCGGCGGTCAAAGCAAGGTAGGATAAGATCGAATGGCGAAGCAAGCAGCAGCGGGAGCCCAGGCGAACGAGGCCGGCGCCGATCCGGAGGAGATCGCCCAGATCATGGGCGAGATCGCCGGCCGCAGCCGCGCCATCGTCGAGGATTTCCTGCAGCGCCAGGAGATCTCGAATGGTCCGGGTGCCACGCCGCTCAATCTCGGCCAGACCTTCCTCGAGCTGACGCAGCGCATGATGTCGAGCCCGCAGGCGCTCATGCAGGCGCAGTTCGGGCTCTGGCAGGACTACATGCGGCTCTGGCAGACGACGGCGCAGCGGATGATCGGGCAGGAGATCGACCCGGTGATCGCACCCGAGAAGGGCGACCGGCGGTTCCGCGACGCCGCCTGGAACGACAACATCCTCTTCGACTACATCAAGCAGTCCTACCTGCTGAGCTCGCGCTACATCCTCGAGGCCGCCGGCGAGGATCGCGGCATGGACCCCAAGGAGCAGCAGAAGGTCGAGTTCTACACGCGCCAGTTCGTCGACGCGCTCGCGCCCTCGAACTTCGTCATGACCAACCCGGAGGTGCTGCGCGCGACCATCGACAGCCGCGGCGAGAACCTGCTGCGCGGCCTCAAGCACATGCTCGAGGACCTCGAGCGCGGCAAGGGTCGCCTCTCCATCCGGATGACCGATCTCGATGCCTTCGAGGTCGGCCGCAACATCGCGACCACGCCGGGCAAGGTGGTCTTCCAGAACGAGCTGATGCAGCTCCTGCAGTACACGCCGACGACCGAGACGGTGCACAAGCGGCCGCTGCTGATCGTCCCGCCCTGGATCAACAAGTTCTACATCCTCGACCTGCAGCCCAAGAACAGCTTCATCCGCTTCGCGGTCGAGCAGGGCTTCACCGTGTTCGTCGTCTCCTGGGTCAACCCGGACGAGGAGCTCAGCCACAAGACCTTCGAGAGCTACATGCTGGAGGGGCCCCTGGCGGCGCTCGACGCGATCGAGCAGGCGACCGGAGAGCGCGAGATCACCGCCATCGGCTACTGCCTCGGCGGCACGCTGATGGCCGCGACCCAGTCCTATCTGGCGGCCAAGAAGGACAGCCGGATCAAGGCGCTGACCCTGTTCACCTGCCTGCTCGACTTCACCGATCCGGGCGAGCTCGGCGTGTTCATCGACGAGGAGCAGCTGGCCGCCATCGAGGACAAGATGGCCAAGCGCGGCTATCTCGACGGTGCGGAGATGGCGACGACGTTCAACATGCTGCGCGCCAACGATCTGATCTGGTCGTTCGTCGTCAACAACTACCTGCTCGGCAAGGAGCCGTTCCCGTTCGACCTGCTCTACTGGAACAGCGACAGCACGCGCATGCCGGCGGCGATGCACAATTTCTATCTCCGCCGCTTCTATCACGAGAATCTCCTGGTGCAGCCGGGCGGCATCGAGTTCGACGGCGTGCCGATCGATCTTGGGCGGCTGCGCCTGCCGGTCTACTGGGTCTCGACCCGCGAGGACCATATCGCGCCCTGGAAGAGCACCTACCAGTCGACCCAGATCCTCAAGGGCCCGAAGAAGTTCGTGCTGGCGGGCTCGGGGCACATCGCCGGCGTGATCAACCCGCCGGCCTCCGGCAAATACGGCTACTGGCTGAACGACGAGCTGCCGCCGGCGCCCGAGGACTGGCTGGCCGGGGCGGAGCACCGCGAGGGCTCGTGGTGGGAGGACTGGGCGGCCTGGAACGCGTCCAAGGCCGGCGTCCGGGTGCCGGCGCGCGTGCCCGGCGAGGGCAAGCTGCCGGCGCTCGAGGATGCCCCCGGCAGCTACGTGAAGGTGCGCGCCGTCTGAGCTGCCGGCCGGGGCGCCGTCCGGTCCCCTGTCCGGCGCTCAGCCGCCGAGGCGGGCCAGCGCCGCGTCGTCGAGCTCGCTGCCGATGCGCACCTCGACCAGCCGGAGCGGCTGGTTCCCGGGGTTGCCCAGGCGATGGACCTGCCCCCGGGCAGCCCTGACGGCGGAACCGACCTCGTGGCGGGTGACGCCGCTCTCGGCCTCCAGCTCGAGCTCGCCCTCGACCACCGTCCAGTGCTCCTCCCGTCCGGCGTGGCGCTGCCGGTCGAGCGCGGCGCCGGGGTCGATCTCGACCTCGCGGACCATGTAGCCCGGCTGCGCCGCGAGGATGGTGAAGGCGCCCCAGGGACGCACCTCGCGGGCATGGATCAGGGCCTCGGGCCTGCCCGCCTCGACCAGCCGGGCGACCAGCGCCTTGACCGCGTCGGCATCGGCCTTGGGCGCCACCATGACGGCATCGGCGGTCTCGATCACCGCGAGGTCGTCGACCCCGGCGACCGCCACGAGGCGATGCTCGGCCCGGATCAGGTTGTCCCGGCCACCGGCGACGACGACATCGCCCCTGAGCGCGTTGCCGGCCGGGTCCTTCGCCATGATCTCCCAGATCGCCTGCCAGGAGCCGACGTCCGACCAGCCCGGATCGCAGGGCACCACGGCGACGCGGTCCGAGCGCTCCATCACCGCCTTGTCGATCGGCAGGGACGGCACCCGGCCGAACCGCTCGGGGTCGATCAGGCGCTCGCCGCCGGCGTCGCTCATGGCGTCCCGGGTCAGCGCCAGGATCTCCGGCGCATGCGCCTCCAGCTCCTCGAGGATGGTCGAGGCTCGCATCAGGAACATGCCGCTGTTCCAGAGGTGGCCGCCGGCCGCCAGCATCGCCTCGGCGACCGACCGCTCGGGCTTCTCGACGAAGCGCCGGACATGCCGGACACCCGGATGGTCGAGCGGGTCGCCCTCCTCGATGTAGCCATAGCCGGTCTCCGGCCGCGTCGGCGCGATGCCGAAGGTGACGAGGTGGCCGGCCCGGGCGGCGGCGGCACCGGCCAGAAGGGCCGCTCGCAGGGGGGCCGGATCGGTGATCAGGTGATCGGACGGGCAGACCCAGAGAAGCGCCTCGTCGCCCCAGACAGCGCGCGCGTAGAGGGCCGCCAGCGCCACCGCCGCCGCGGTGTTGCGGGGCGCCGGCTCGAGCAGGAGATGGGTGACGAGGCGCGGATCGAGCTGGGCGAGCTGGCGGCGGACCAGGATGGCCTGCCCGGCCGCCGCGACCGTGAGGAACCGGCCCTCGGGCGCCAGCGCCATCAGCCGGGACGCGGTCGCCTGGAGGAGGGAGTCGGCGCCGGTCAGCTCGACCAGGTGCTTCGGGAAGGCGGCGCGGCTCACCGGCCAGAGGCGGGTTCCGGAGCCCCCCGCGAGCACGACGGGGACGAGATCGGCGAGAAGCTCGGGGGGCACCAGGGTCTCCTGTCAGCGCCGCCGCTCCGACGCGACGATGATCCTCCGCGAATTCTATCACGCGGCGCGGCTCCGGGACCACGGCGAACGGCCGCATCGGCGCCAGCGCAAGCGCCTTGGCGTTAACCCTTTCGACATTTTCTCGTGGCAGAGTCGAAGCCTTGATGAAGGCCGACCCGCAGAACGGTTCGGCCCGCGTGAGAGTTCGAGACCATTGGCAGGGAAATCGGGCAGGAGCTTTCGATGCAGGACGCCGAGGAGCGGCAGGCCAGCAGCCGGTTCGCCGAGCAGGCGCTGGCGACGATGCGGTCGCATGCCATTCCGCCGACACCGGAGAATTTCGCCGTATGGTACCTGCACCATGCCGGCCGCATTCCCGCGCTCAGCCAGGCGATCAGGAAGCTCGAGGATCGGCAGGAGGCTGTCACCGCCGACGCGACGGCGGCGCTCCATCGCTCGTTCTGCGCCTCGGCCGATCACGCCGGCGAGATCCAGGCCGTCGGCGAGCGCGTCGGCGAGCTGGTCGCCGAGGTCGGTCGCCGGCTCGATGTCGCAAGCTCGCATACGCAATACTACAACGAGCAGCTGACCGCGCTCGGCGACGGGCTGAGCTCCACGGTCGACCCGGCAAGGCTCGTCGCCATGGTGCGCGAGCTCGAGCGGCAGACCGAGCTGATGAGTCAGCGCGTCCGCGCCCTGCAGCAGGAGCTGAGCCGGAACAGCAGCGAGATCGAGCATCTGAAGGGCGATCTGGCCCATGCGCGTCAGGCCGCGAGCACCGATCCCCTGACCGGAATCGGCAATCGCAAGCTCTTCGACGAGACCTTCGCCCGGGAGACGAAGGAGGCCGAGGCGTCGGGCGAGCCGCTCGCCCTGCTGGTCGCCGACATCGACCATTTCAAGGCATTCAACGACGCCCACGGCCACCAGATCGGCGACGTGGTGCTGCGGCTGGTGGCCGACCGGTTGAAGCGGTCGGTCAAGGGCCGCGACACCGTCGCCCGCTATGGCGGCGAGGAGTTCGCCGTGCTCCTGCCGCGCACCTCGCTCGCCGATGCCACCGAGGTCGCCAACCAGCTCTGCGGCGAGATCGCGAAGAGCCGGCTGGTCATGCGCAATCGCGGCCAGGAGCTGGGCAAGGTGACGCTGTCCATCGGTGTCGTCCGCTATCGGCCCGGCGAATCCACCGACACCTGCTTCCAACGCGCCGACGAGGCGCTCTACACGGCGAAACGCACGGGCCGCAACCGGGTGGTGGCCGAGGATGCGCCGGAGATCGTGGTCGCCCGATGGGCCGGCGGTCGGCCCAAGCTGGCGCATCTCGTCCAGGCGCAGCACGGCGCCGCCTGACCCGCGCGGCGCGCCGGGCGCTGGTGGGCGCCGGACCGGACCGCCGCTCGCCCCGGGAACCTGCCCGCGCGGGCGGTGGGCGAGCCTCGATAGCCGGGAACCCGGCGCGGTGGCGCCGGACAGGTTCCCCGCGCACCGGGCGCCCGCCCTTCCCCGCCCTCGGGAAGGATCGCAGCGGACCGCGATCGCGGCCGCCCGCCGCCCGGCGGCCGGTCGCCCGACGGCCGATCGCTTGCTGGCCCACCGCTCGGCGTGCCAACGCTTGACGGGCCAACGCTTGACGGGCCAACGCTTGACGGAAGGTCGCTCGACGGCCGATCGCTTGCCGGCCCACCGCTCGACGCAAGGCGGGGCGCATTGCAGACCCGTCGCCCGACCGCATTCGCCTTTGCTTCAGCCGGCTCTTGCGGCAAGAAAGGGGGCGGCACGTTCGGGGCAACAAAGGGGGCCAGTCTCGATGCATTCGGGCTTTCGTCACGTCGCCCATCCAAGAAGCTCGCTGTTCGAGCAGGATCTCGACCGCACGGCCGCCAATCACGCGCCCCTCACACCGCTGACCTTCCTCGAGCGCACGGCGAGCGTCTATCCCGGGCATGTCGCCGTGGTGCACGGCGCGACGCGCCACACCTATGCCGAGCTGAACGAGCGCTGCCGCCGGCTCGCCGCCGGGCTCGCCGGCCTCGGCGTGCGGCCGGGTGAGACCGTGGCGGTCATGGCGCCCAACATTCCGCCATTGCTCGAGGCCCATTACGGCGTGCCGATGGCGGGGGCGGTGCTCAACGCGCTCAATTACCGGCTCGATGCCGAGACGATCGCCTTCATTCTCGAGCACGGCGAGGCCAGGGTGCTGCTCGCCGACAGCGAGTTCGCGCCGGTCCTGCGCGACGCTCTGGCGCGCACGTCCCGGCCGATCCAGGTCGTCGACATTCTGGACGATGCCTATCCGGGCCCGCACGAGCGCCTCGGGACGCTGACCTACGAGGAGCTGCTGGCCGGCGCCGATGCGGCGTTCGTGCCCTGCCTGCCGGCGGACGAGTGGCAGGCGATCGCGCTCAACTACACCTCCGGCACCACCGGCAACCCCAAGGGCGTCGTCTACCATCATCGGGGCGCCCATCTGAACGCGGTCGGCAACGTGCTGGTCTGGGGCATGGGCCATCATCCGGTCTATCTCTGGACCCTGCCGATGTTTCACTGCAACGGCTGGTGCTTTCCCTGGACCATCGTCCTGCAGGCCGGGACGCATGTCTGCCTGCGCCGGATCGACGCCGGCGGCATCTACGGGGCGCTGGCCGAGGAGCGGGTCACCCATCTCTGTGGCGCGCCGATCATCATGAGCATGCTGATCAACGCCCCGGCCGCCGAGCGCCGGACATTCGGGCAGCCGGTGCGGATGATGACGGCGGCCAGCGCGCCGCCCGCGGCGGTGCTGGAGAAGATGGAATCGATCGGCATCGCGGTGACGCATGTCTACGGCCTCACCGAGGTGTATGGGCCGGCCACGGTCTGCGCCTTCCACGAGGCCTGGCGCGATCTGCCGCCGGCCGCGCGGGCATCGCGGCTGGCGCGCCAGGGCGTGCGCTACCCCGTGCTCGAGGGGCTCGACGTCATGGACCTTGAGACGATGACGCCGGTGCCGGCCGACGGCGCCACCATCGGCGAGATCATGATGCGTGGCCACGACGTCATGAAGGGCTATCTGAAGAATCCGGAGGCGACCGCCGCCGCCTTCGCCGGCGGCTGGTTCCATACCGGCGATCTCGCCGTCAGGCATGGCGACGGCTATGTCGAGATCAAGGACCGCTCGAAGGACATCATCATCTCGGGCGGCGAGAACATCTCGTCGATCGAGGTCGAGGGCGCTCTCTACCGCCATCCGGACGTGCTGGAGGCGGCGGTCGTCGCCCGCCCGGACGAGGTCTGGGGCGAATCCCCATGCGCCTTCGTCACGCTGCGCGAAGGCGCCGCCACGACCGCGGCCGACCTCGTCGCGCATTGCCGCAAGGAGCTCGCGCACTTCAAGGCGCCCCGGACCTTCGTCTTCGGGCCGCTGCCCAAGACCTCGACCGGCAAGGTGCAGAAGTTCCAGCTTCGCGAGCGCGCGCGCACCCTCGATATGCAGGAATAGGGAAGGAAATCATCATGGACGCCGAGCTCGCCGCCGCCCGGGCACTGCCCCTGGATCACGATCGGGCCACGCTGGTCGGCCGCGCCTGGCTGCCGGGCGAGCCCGGGGGCCCCAGCATCGTCACGGTGCGTGACGGCGAGGTCTTCGATTTGACGCGGCTGGCGCCGACCATGGCGGATCTGATCAATTCCCCCGATCCCGTGCTCCTGGCGCGGGACGGCCGGGCCCGCCGGGTCGCCCCGGTGACGGCGCTGCTCGAGGCCAGCCATGCCGATCGGGTGTCGGAGCGGGTGGCGCATCTCCTCGCCCCGACCGATCTCTCGGCGCACAAGGCGGCCGGCGTCACCTTCGTCAAGAGCATGCTGGAACGGGTGGTGGAGGAGGCGACACGCGGCGATCCCGACGCCGCCGCCTCGGCCCGGGCCCGGATCGAGGGGCTGATCGGCGGGGACCTCGAGGCGATCGTGCCGGGCTCCGAGGCGGCGGCGAAGCTCAAGGCGCATCTGATCGAGGCCGGCGCCTGGTCGCCCTATCTCGAGGTCGGGATCGGCGTCGATGCGGAGATCTTCACCAAGGCGCAGCCGATGAGCGCTGTCGGCACCGGCGCCGAGATCGGCATCCACCCGCACTCGGCCTGGAACAACCCGGAGCCCGAGGTGGTGCTGGTGGTCACCGCCCAGGGCCGCATCGTCGGCGCCACGCTCGGCAACGACGTCAACCTGCGTGATTTCGAGGGGCGCAGCGCCCTGCTGCTCGGCAAGGCCAAGGACAACAACGGCGCCTGCGCCATCGGCCCGTTCATCCGTCTGGTCGACGACCGCTTCACGATCGACGCGATCCGCGACCTCGTGGTCACGCTCAAGGTCGAGGGCACCGACGGATTCGTCCTCGAGGGCTCGAGCTCGATGCGCGAGATCAGCCGCGACATCCAGGATCTGGTCGGCCACATGATGGACGGCTCGCACCAGTATCCGGATGGGGCGGTGCTCTACTGCGGCACCATGTTCGCGCCGGTCGAGGACCGCGACGTGCCGGGGCACGGCTTCACGCACAAGCTCGGCGATATCGTCGGCATCGCCGCCCCCGAGCTCGGCTGCCTCGTCAACCGGGTCAACCATGCCGACAAGGTGGCGCCCTGGACGTTCGGCGCCACGAAGCTCATGCGCAATCTGGCCGCCCGCGGCCTGCTCTGATCCGTCGGGCCTTCGCCAGGACGGCAACGAAAAGGCCGGTGCCACTTCCAACACCGGCCTGCTTGCGTTGCTCGGCGGCTCGTTCCACCCCCGCGGCCGCGGCCGCGGCGGGAAAGAGCCGTCAGTTCATCGTCACGCGCGGTCGCTCGGATTCGCCCTCGTCGTCATGCTCCAATCGCTCGATCTCTTCCTTCAAGCGCAGCTTTTCCCGCTTGAGCCGCACCAGGACCGTGCTGTCGGGGAGCGGCCGGTGCTGCTCCTCGTCAATCTGCTCCTCCAGACGGGCGTGCTTGGCGCGAAGGCTGTCGACGTGCTCATGCAGTGACATGATCGGGAAAACCCCCCTCTCCTGGCCTGTGGGATGATCACTCTAGTAAAACTTCTCCGTCACCAGCAAGACAAATTCGTTGCCTCGCCCGACCAGATCTGTATGTTGCGCGGTTTTCTGTCAATCACCGCTATATTCAATCATTAGTTGATCCAGCATGCTTGACGATCCGAAGGCGCGAGCGGGCGGCGCCACCCCTGCCGGAGTCCAGCGCGGCGGCGATCGCCGTCATGGCCGACGCCGGCATGGTCCGGCCAGGATAGATCGCCTCGAGGTTCGCGTGGAAGAGCGCGCTGCCGGTCGGTCGAGACCCGGGCACGTGGCGCTCGACCAGGGCTGCAAGGCGGAGCTGCTCCAGATGCTCGAGGTCGAGCTCGAGGGCGCGCAGCGCCTTTAAGGGTGCCGCGGCGAGGGTGTCCAGCGCCGCCGCCTCCGGCCAACGGCCCAGGCCCTTGCGGGCCGCGCGGAAAGGTCGCATGACCGTCTCCTGGTAGCCCTCACCGACCGAACGCAGTCGCGCCGCCAGGGCAGGCTCGAGCCTGGTGCCGCACGCCGCCGCCCAGGCCGCGAGCAGGACGAGATTGACGTCCAGCCCGCCATCGTCCTGCAGCGCCAGGCAGGCGGCCTCGACCTCGGGTCGCGCGTAGAGCGCGATGGAGAAGTCCCAGAGGGCGCAGTCGGGCCAGTCGGTCAAGCGGGGAGCCGATGCAGGGCGGCGCCGAGCAGGCCCGTCCGCTCCGTCGTCACGAGCCGCACCGGCACACGGGCGAGAAAGGCGCTGAGTCTGCCCTTCGCCTCGAACGCGCGCCTGAAGGCGGCTCGATCGAAGAGCGGGCCGAGCTTCGGGCAGAGACCGCCCGAGACGTAGAGGCCGCCCCTGGCGCAGAAGGTCAGCGCCAGATCGCCGGCGGCGGCGCCCAGCATGGCGCTGAAGCGCTGGAGCGCCGCCATCGAGATGGGGCAGGTGCCGTCGCGCGCGGCCCGGCTCACGGCTTCGGGGCTCGTCGCCCGAAGCTCGCTCGAGGCGAGTGCGGCGAGCGACTCGGCCAGGGCCAGAAGACCGGGCCCCGAAAGCAGCCGCTCGTTGGAGACGTGGCCATGCCGGGCCCGCAAATGGCGAAGCAGCTCGATCTCCTGGTCGTCCCGCGGCGCGAAGGAGACGTGACCCGCCTCGCTCGCCACCACGATCAGGCCGTCCGGCCCGGGCACCAGGGCCGCGGCGCCGAGCCCGGTGCCCGGGCCGATCACCGCGATGGGCCAGCACGGATCCGCCTCGCCGCCGCCGATCGCCTCGCTCTCGGCGGGATCCAGATGCGGGATGGCCGTCGCCTGGGCGGCGAAATCGTTGATCACCTCCAGCCGGGAGATGCCGAGCTCGGCCTTGAGCTGGTCGCGGGTGAAGGTCCAGGGGCTGTTGGTGAAGCGGATGACCTCGGCATCGACCGGTGTCGCCACGGCGATGACCGCCTCCAGGATCGGCTCCGAAGGCTCGGGCAGCGCCGCCAGATAGGCCCTGATGGCGGCAACCGGGCCGGCATGCGCCGCGACCGGCAGGCGGCGCATGTGGCCCGGCATGCCCGCCTCGTCGGTCAGCGCGAACCGGGCATTGGTGCCGCCGATATCGGCAATCAACCTCGTCATAGTCGCCTCCTTTCGATCCACCCTGCCGGGGCGAAGAGCGCTGCGTCAAGCGATCCCCCACAACGAAGCGGCTGCGCTCGGCACTTGCTTATGATATGAGGGCGACGCCGGGGCGCGGCGATGCGCCGAGGACCGACGGTGTGGACGGCCATGCGGAAACCTGGAGATCCGAACGAGATCGATACCCGGCTCGCCAGCCTGCGCGCGGCGCATCGGGCGCTGGACTGCCGGATCGGCCAGCTCACCGCCGACGGCTTCGTCGATCAGGTGGCGCTGCAGCGCCTGAAGAAGCAGAAGCTGATCCTCAAGGACCGCATCTCGCAGCTCGAGAGCGACCGGTACCCCGACATCATCGCCTGACAGCTGGCCGGAGCCGGGTGACGTGGCCCATCTTGCGGCCCGGGCGGGCCTCGGCCTTGCCGTAGAGATGCAGGCAGGCGCCCGGCTCGGCCAGGATCTCCGGCCAGGCGTCGATCGCATCGCCGAGGAGGTTTTGCATCACGCAAGGGGCGAGCGGCGAGGTGTCGCCGAGCGGCAGGTCCAGGATCGCCCGGACCAGCTGCTCGAACTGGCTGACGGCGCAGCCATCGATGGTCCAATGGCCCGAGTTGTGCGGGCGCGGCGCGAGCTCGTTGACGAGCAGGCGGCCGCCGGGCTCGAGGAACATCTCGACCGCGAGCAGGCCCTCGAGGCGCAGCGCCCGGGCGATCCGCTCGGCGATGGCGACCGCCTCCCGGGCGACGGCTTCCGACAGCTCGGCCGGAGCGATGGTCTCGACCAGGATCTGCGCCTCGTGGCGGTTCTCGACCGGCGGGTAGCAGCGCATCTCGCCGCCCGGGCGCCGTGCCACGATCACCGAGAGCTCGCGCTCGAAGGTAACGAAGCCCTCGAGGATCAGCGCGCCGCCGCCGAGCCGGTCGAAGGCCTCGGCCGGCCGGCTTTCGGGGCCGAGCACCTCCTGCCCCTTGCCGTCATAGCCGAAGCGCCGGGTCTTGAGCACGGCCTCGGGGCCGAGCTCGGCGAGGCCGGAGGCGAGCGCGGACGCGTCGTCGATGGCCATGAACGGCGCCACGGCCACGCCGAGGCCGGCGAGGAAGGACTTCTCCAGAAACCGGTCCTGGGTGATGCGCAGCACCTCGGGACCCGGCCGCATCGGCTTTTTGGCAGCGATGGCGGCAAGGGCCGAGACCGGCACGTTCTCCCATTCCAGCGTGACGACGTCGACCACGGCGAGGAGCTCGGCGAGCGCCGCCGCGTCGTCATAATCGGCCCGCCAGTGGCGCCAGGCGACCTCGGCGGCCGGTGATTCGGCCTCCGGCGCCAGCACCGCCGTCCGGCAGCCGAGGCGGGCCGCCGCGAGCGCCGTCATCCGCCCGAGCTGGCCACCGCCGAGCACGCCGATCGTGGCCCCGGGTGCCAGGCTCATCCTGGCCTCCCGGTTCCAGCATCAGCCGGATCGGTATCCTTCGGCCGATCGGCGACGGCCGCGGTCTGCGCCTCCCGGTAGGCCTCGAGCCGGTGCCTCAGCCCCGGATCGGCGGTCGCCAGGATGGCGGCGGCGAGCAGCCCCGCATTGGTGGCGCCGGCGGCGCCGATGGCGAGGGTGCCGACCGGCACGCCGGCCGGCATCTGGACGATCGAGAGGAGGCTGTCGAGGCCGCTGAGCGCCCGGCTCTCGACCGGCACGCCGAGCACCGGCAGCAGGGTCATCGACGCCACCATGCCCGGCAGATGCGCCGCCCCGCCGGCACCGGCGATCACCACCTTGAAGCCCTCGCCCGCGGCACCCCTGGCGAACGCGACCAGGCGCTCGGGCGTGCGATGCGCCGAGACGATGCGCGGCTCGCAGGCGACCCCGAGCTCGGCCAGGACGGCCACGGCGTGTTGCATGGTCGGCCAGTCGGACTGGCTGCCCATGACGACCGCGACCGGCGCCGCCCCGCTCATGCCGGCACCTTCGGGGGCTGCCTTGGTTCAGTCCGCATCTGCATCGGCGGTCGGATCGGACGGCTTGCCGCCGCCGCGCAGGGCGCCGACCGCGGCCGCGGCCGCCTCGTTCTCGCGCTTGATCTGCAGGTAGATCTCCTCGCGCAGCACCGTGGCGCTGGGCGGGAAGGTGAAGCCGAGCTTGACCGTCTTGCCCTTCAGCTCGACGACCCGGACCTCGATCGCGTTGTTGATGATCACCGCCTCGCCGGTTCGCCGCGTCAGATAGAGCATGCCGGCCTCCTGCCTGCGCTCCCCGGCCCTGATGGCGGCCGGGACTTAAGCGTCTGTTAACCTTAAGCCCCTATCGTCGCAAGCGTTCGACCTCTCCAGCGAAGTGGAGAACGCCATGGCAGCGCCCCTGCCCGCCCTCTTCCAGATGCTGTCCCAGCGGGCCGCCTTCCTGCAGGCCCGGCACGCCGTCCTCGCCCAGAATCTCGCCAATGCCGACACGCCGCGCTACCAGCCGCAGGACCTCGTCGAGCCCGATTTCGAGGCGTTGCTGCGGGGCGGCCCGGCCGCCGCGAGGCCGGTCGCCGTCGCCCGAACGCAGGCGGCCCATCTGGCCGGCGCTCCCGCCCCGGCGACGAGCCCGGAGCGCCGGTCGATCGAGGCCTTCGAGGTAGCCCCCGCCGGCAATGCCGTCGTCATCGAGGAGCAGATCCGGCTGATGGGCCAGGCGGAACGCGGCTACCAGCTCGCGACGAACCTCTATGGCAAGTATGTCGGCATGATGCGCACCGCGCTCGGCGTCGGCAGCGCCTGACGCCGCCCCGAGCCGCAGCCGAACGTTATCAGGAAGCAGTGATGGACCTCGAGACCTCGATGCAGATCGCCGCGGCCGGCATGCAGGCGCAGTCCGCCCGGCTGCGGGTGACCTCGGAGAACCTCGCCAACGCGCAATCCACGGCGCTCACGCCCGGCGGCGACCCCTATCGGCGAAAGACCATCAGCTTCGCCAATGAGCTCGACCGGGCGACCGGTGCGCGGCTGGTCGAGGTTCGCCGCTACGGCACCGACCCGGCCGCCTTCGAGCGCCGCTTCGAGCCCTCCCATCCGGCCGCCGACGCCGCCGGCTACGTGCTCTACCCGAACGTCAATCCCCTGGTCGAGCTCATGGACATGCGCGAGGCGCAACGCTCGTTCGAGGCCAACCTCACGGCCCTGCAGCAGGCACGCGGCATGCTGCAGCGCACGCTCGACCTCCTGCGCTGAGCCGGGCCGTGCGCCGCCTTGTACCGCCCAATCCTGAACCGAGAGCGGAGATCGGCCCATGAGCATCGGCGCCACCAACCAGGCCCTGGCGGCGTATCGGGCTGCCGCCGGCGAGATCGCGGGCGGCAAGCCCACGGCCACGACGGCAGGGGTCGGCTCGTTCGACGGCCTGCTGCGGGCCGAGCTGCAGGGTGCCCTGGCGACGCTCGAGGCCGGCGAGCAGGCGAGCATCGGCGCCGTCACCGGCCGCATGGGCATCCAGCAGGTGGTCGAGGCGATCACCGCGGCCGAGCTCAGCCTGCAGAAGGTCACGGCGGTCCGCGACCGGGTGATCTCGGCCTACCAGGAAATCATCCGGATGCCGATCTGAGGGACGGGGGCAGCCGGATGTTGACCGATTCCATGGTGCAGGACCTCGCCCGCCAGGCGATCTGGGTGATGCTGAAGGTCGGAGCACCGATGATGATCGTCGCCCTCGTGGTCGGCCTCATCGTCTCGCTGCTCCAGGCCCTGACCCAGATCCAGGAGATGACGCTCACCTTCGTGCCGAAGATCCTCGCCATGCTCATAACCCTGGTCGTCGCCACACCCTTCATGCTGGCGACCCTGGTCGAGTTCACCCAGGCCCTGTTCCGGCACATCGCCGGCGTCGATGCCGGCTGACCGCGCCTCGACACGCCGTCCCTTTTCCGTCCGGCGCCGGGGCGGCGCATGAACCCGCTCGACCTGCTGCTGACCCGCGAGATCACGATCATCGCCCTCGTCTTCTGCCGGATCGGCGCGGCGCTGATGGTGCTGCCGGCCTTCGGCGAGCCCTATGTCGTCTCCCGCGTCCGCCTCGGCATCGCCCTGTCCATGGCCGTGCTGGTCGGGCTGCCGCTGAGCGGCCGGCTCGTCCTCCCGCCTCTCGACGTGGCCGGCCTGGCGCTCCTGGTCATGGCCGAGGTGCTTACCGGCCTCCTGATCGGCGCCATCATCCGGCTGGTCATGCTCGCGATCCATTTCGGCGGCTCCCTCGTCGCCATGCAGTCGGGCCTCGCCACGGCCGCCTTCTTCGACCCGCAGGAGGCGACGCAGGGCACCGTGACCGGCAATTTCCTCGCCATCCTCGCCCTCGTCGTCATCGTCGTCAGCGATGCCCACCTGGTCGTGCTGCAGGCCCTCGCCACGAGCTTCAGCGTGCTCGAGACGAACGGCACCCTCGATGTCGCCGGCCTGGTCGAGGTGCTCGTCCGCCTCGGTGGCGAGGCGATCACGACAGGCCTCAGGATGGCGGCGCCGATCGTCCTCTTCAGCCTGCTGCTCTACCTCCTGCTCGGTGTGCTCAACCGGCTGATGCCGTCCTTCCAGGTGCTGTTCGTGGCGATGCCGCTGCAGATCGTCCTGGCGTTCGGGCTCTTCATGCTGTCGCTCGGCACCGTCGTCGAGCTGGCGACGAGCATGCTGCGGACGACGCTCTTCTGGCTCGATCCGGCCTAGGAGCGATCGCGGAAAATGGCCGAGGAGCAGGACGACTCCCAGAAGACCGAGGACCCGTCACAGAAGCGGCTCGACGATGCCCGCCAGAAGGGCCAGATCGCGAGCTCGCGCGAGGTCTCCAACCTCCTGCTCATCGGCACCTTTGCCCTCGTCCTGGCGCTCGCCTTGCCCGGCGCCATGCGCGAGCTGGCGATGGCGCTCAGCCACTACCTGCGCCACGCCGCCGATCCGGCGCTGGGTGCCGCGGCCCTCGGCGGCAGCCTGCGTCGAGGGCTCGTGGCGATGGGCGTCGCCCTCCTGGTGCCGCTCCT
Source organism: uncultured Geminicoccaceae bacterium (assembly GCA_964393275.1). Lineage (GTDB taxonomy): Bacteria > Pseudomonadota > Alphaproteobacteria > Geminicoccales > Geminicoccaceae > SLRI01. The sequence continues at coordinate 50,893 of CAYMTA010000016.1, forward strand.
GGCGACGCTCGTCGCGGCGGTGGCGGCGCCGGCCCTGCAGGGAGCCCTCGTCTGGACCACCGAAAGCATGATGCCCAAGGTCGAGCGGATCTCGCCGCTCGCCGGAGCGAAACGTCTCTTCTCGCTCAAGTCGCTGGTCGAGTTCGCCAAGGGCATGGCCAAGGTCGGCCTGATGACGGTCATCGGCATCGCCGTGGTCTGGCCGGACCGGCAGCGGCTGGTGGCGGCCGGCCAGCTCGAGAGCGGCGCGGCGCTGGTCGTCCTCTGGGAGATGGCGATCCGGGTCTGCGGCGCCATCGCCGCCTGTCTCGTGCTCGTCGCCGGCCTCGACTACGCCTACCAGCGGTTCGAGTTCATGAAGCGGATGCGCATGTCGAAGCGCGATCTGCAGGACGAGCACAAGCAGAGCGACGGCGATCCGGTGATTAAGCAGCGGCTGCGCGCGCTGCGCATGGAGAAGGCCCGGCGGCGGATGATGGCCGAGGTGCCGACCAGCACGGTGGTGATCACCAACCCGACCCACTTCGCCGTCGCGCTGCGCTACGAGCCGGGCGAGACGCCGGCGCCCAAGCTGGTCGCCAAGGGCGTCGATGCCCAGGCCCAGCGGATCCGCGAGGTGGCGCTGGAGCACGACGTGCCGATCATCGAGAGCCCGCCCTTGGCCAGGGCCTTGCACCGGTCGGTCGAGCTCGGCGCCCTGATCCCGCAGCAGCACTACCAGGCGGTGGCCGAGATCATCGGCTACGTGCTGCGGCTTCGGCAAGCAGGTGGCGGCGTACGCGGGAGCAGCCGATGACCGGGGGCAAGTCGCCGACCGCAAGGGAGTGTTCACCAAGCCATGGCAATCTCGGACCAGATACGGCGCCTGTGAAAGGCGTTCGCCCTTGTCGGAGGAAATGCCATGCCGCGCTGGCTCCTGGCCATCATGATGACGCTGGTGCCGATCGCCGCGGCCGAGGCAACGGTGCCGATCGCCCTGTTCGGCACGGCGGAGTTCCGCGCCGATTCGATCGCCGCCCTGCCGAAGTGGCGACAGGTGCTCAAGCGGACGGCGCAGGAGCAGCCCACCTACGACGCCTGCAGGCAAGACCCGGCGGCCTGCCCCAATCGCGGCGTGATGGCCTGGCAGGCCCTGCTGCAGGGACTGCGGGGTGCCCCCCTGACGGAGCAGGTCAGCAAGGTCAACCGCTTCGTCAACCAGTGGCGCTACCGTTCCGACGCCGACAACCACGGCAAGTCCGACTACTGGGCAACGCCGCTCGAGTTCCTGGCCCGCTCCGGCGACTGCGAGGACTACGCGATCGTCAAGTACGTATCGCTGCGGCAACTCGGCGTGCCGGCCGCCCGGCTGCGCCTCGTCGTCGTCCAGGACGAGCTGCGCCAGCTCGCGCACGCGGTTCTCGCGGTCTATCTCGACGACACCGCCGTGATCCTCGACAACCTCACCAACGCCGTGCTGCCGCACGAGCGGGTGGCGCATTATGCCCCCTACTACTCCGTCAACGAGAGCTCCCGGTGGGCGCACGTGCCCAGCAGCCGCCTGATGCTCTCGGCCGCCGACCGGAGCGGCGCCGCGGCTCCCGCGAGCCGCTGATCTCGTGATCCCCGCCGAGCCGCCAACCCCCGAGGACCGGTCGATCGCCATCATGCCCCAGCCTGCCATCGAGCCATCGCCGCCCGCCCTCGACGTCCGTGCCGCGGCGCCGCGCCTCTGGCGCTTTCTGGTCCTTTCGGCCCTGCTCGTCGCCACCACGCTCGGGCTCGGGCTCGGGCTGGTCGATCTCTTGGTCCAGAGCCGGGCCGCGGTGCTGCGCGGCATGGTCGAGGCACGGCTCGAAGCGCTGGCGTCGAGCCGCTCGGAGAGCCTCGAAGCCTGGCTCGAGGACCATGTCGCTCGTGCCGATCGGCTCGCCGCCTCGCCGACCATCCGCCTCTACCTCGCCGAGCAGCTTCATGCAGCGCGCGACCCGCAGCTCGCCGAGGCGCTCCTGCAGCAGCGCCCCTACATGCGGCAGGTGCTCGACGCCTTCGTCGACCAGCAGGGTCTGGTGGCGGCGCGGCTGCTCGGCGCCGACGGCCGGACGGTGGTCGCCGACCGCGGCGGCCAGGGGGCGGCCGGGAGCGACGATGCCGGCGCCAACCCGGCCGACGAGGCCGGCTATCAGCGGCTGCGTCGGCAGGGCCAGAGGCTGCTGCTCGATCTCGTGCGGCCGATCGCTCCACCCCTGGAGCTGGCCGAGGAGGCCGACACGGCGCCGGTCGGCGCCATCGCCACGACCATCGACGCGACAGCGCGCCTGGCAGCTCTCCTCGAGCATCGACCGACCGATCTCGACGGCGAGGAAAGCCGGCTCGTGGTCGAGCTGCCGTCCGGCCGCACGATCCTCGCCCGGGGCGCAGCGGAGGGGCAGTGGATCGCCACGGCGGACGAAGGCGCCGGGGACCCGGCGGGGCCAGCGACCAGCCTCGATGCCACGGCGGCGGTGCCCGGCACCGACTGGATCGTCGTGCAGTCGATCGACGAGGCGAGCGCCTTTGCCACCCTGGCCGTGTTCGAGCGTGCTGCCCGGCTGATCGGCCTCGCCATCTCGCTCGCGGCGGCAGTGGCGTGTTGCGCGGTTTGGTGGCTGCGCGAGGCCCGCCATCGTCGGCGGTTGGCCGAGCAGTACCGGAAGCTGGCCGAGCAGCTGGCCGCCGCCAATCGCCTCCTGCGTGCGATCACCGACCACGCCGCCGAGCTGGTCGGCCTCAAGGACGGCGCGGGCCGCTACCGGTTCGTCAACCCGACCTTCGCCCGCCATCTGGCGATGCCCGCGGGGACGGTGATCGGCCGGACCGACCTCGAGCTCTTTCCCCGGCCGGTGGCCGAGGCGCTCGAGGGAAATGCCCGGGCGGCGGTGGCCGGCAGCGTCTCGCCGCCGCTCGAGATCGAAGGCGGCGACCCGGCACGGCCGGTGCTGCTGGAGGTGACCCAGGCGCCGGTCCCGGGCGACGGCGGCAGGATCGAGGGCATGGTGCTGATCGGGCGCGACGTCACCGAGCGGGCCGTCGAGCGCCGGCTGCGCGAGCAGCTCGCGAGCCAAACCTGTCGCGCCTTCATGCAGGCGATCGGCACCGTCGACCCCTATCTCGTCGGCCACGCCGAAGCCGTGCGCGAGGTGGCGCTCGAGATCGCCAAGGCGCTCGGCTTGCCGGCCGACCATCTCGCGACGCTCGGGCATGCCGCCGAGCTCAGCCAGCTCGGCAAGGTCTTCCTGCCACGCTCGCTGCTCGCCAAGCCCGAGCGCCACACGGCGGCCGAGATGGCGCTGATGCGCACCCATGTCGACCACACGCTCCGCATCATCGGCGCCATCGATTTCGCGCTGCCGGTGGCCGCCGTGCTGGGCGAGATGCACGAGCGGCTCGACGGCACGGGCTACCCGCATGGCCTGAGCGGCGACGAGCTCTTGCTGCCGGGCCGCATCCTGGCGGTGGCGGATGTCTTCTGCGCGCGCATCCGGCCGCGTTCCTATCGTCGGGCCGAGCCGGCCGAAGCGGTCGTCCGGCACCTGCTGGAGCAGCCCGGACGCTACGATTCCAGAGTCTGCCAGGCGCTGGCGATGCTCCTGCCCGAGCTCGGGCACCTCGTGACGCCGGCCCCTGGCGGACCGGAGCCCGTTGCCGCCATCGAGGCGGAGCCTGTCGGGGCGGACATTCAGGCGACCCGCCATCGGCCCGACGACGCCAGGGTGGCCGGCGCAATGGCAGTCCCGGTCGGCTGAACCCTCGATCCAAAGCGGTGCGGTAACGGCGCCCGCGAGCCTTCCTCCCGGTGTCGCGTGGCCCCCGCCGTCGCGGCAGCGGCCGCCGATCGGAACGCGCCGGCATGCATGGGTCGAGGGTGATCTCCTGCCGCGATCCCGGTGGCGGCGCCGGCGCGCCACCCCTCGCCACGTCTCCCCGGCGCCTCGCCTGCAGGCCGACCGCTGCCTGCCTCGGTGAGCCAATTCGCGCCATCGACACGGCCATCGCTGTCGCGCAGATTCCGCACGCACCGCAAAGACCCGGCGCCCGCGCCGCGGCGCCGGCCCACCCATCTTCCGAGGCGCCGACCATGGACGACAGCGAGATCCTCACCTTCGACCCGCAGGCCAGGTCCCTCGAGGGCAAGAAGGGCGTGGTGCTCGGCATCGCCAATCGCCAGTCGATTGCCTATGGCTGCGCCGCCGCGTTCCGCTTCCTCGGCGCCGAGCTGGCGCTCACCTATCTGAACGACAAGGCGCGACCCCATGTGCAGCCGATCGCGGAGGAGCTCGAGGCGCCCATCCTGCTGCCCTGCAATGTCAGCCACGAGGGTGAGCTCGAGGCCGTGTTCGCCGCGGCCGGCGCGCGGTGGGGACGCATCGACTTCGCGCTCCACTCGATTGCCTTCGCGCCGAAGGAGGAGCTGCGGGGCGGCCTGCTCGATTCCTCCGGTCCGGGCTTCGCGCAGGCGATGGACATCTCGTGCCATTCCTTCGTCCGCATGGCGCGCTGCGCCGCCCCGCTCATGACGGACGGCGGCACGCTCTTCGCCATGAGCTATTACGGGGCGGAGAAGGTGGTGCCGCACTACAATGTCATGGGCCCGGTCAAGGCGGCGCTCGAATGCTGCGTGCGCTATCTGGCGCACGAGCTGGGCCCGCGGCGGATCCGCGTCCACGCCATCTCGCCCGGCCCGATCCGCACCCGCGCGGCCTCCGCGATCAACGAGTTCGAGACGATGCTGAGCACGGCCGAGACCCGGGCGCCCAGCAATCGGTTGGTCAGCATCAGGGATGTCGGTGCCGCGACCGCGGCCCTGGCCACGCCAGCCGGCCAGCTCATCACCGGCAACACGATCTACGTCGACGGCGGCTATCACGTGATGGGCTGAGGCCCGGCCGGAGGAGAAGGCGGCAATGACCAGTTCGGGGACCAGTCCGGGGACCGGTCCGGGGATCAGCCCGGGCGAGCTCGTCCTGGTGATCAACGCGGGCTCGTCGAGCCTGAAGTTCCGGCTCTTCGAAGCCGCTGGCGCGGGTGAGCCCGTCGTGCTGCTGAGCGGGCGGATCGAGGGCATCGGTGTGCGGCCACGGTTCACCGCCGAGGACGAATCGGGCGCGGCGCTCGCCCGGATCACCGCCGAGGTCGGCCTCGGCCACCATGGTGCCATGCGGCTGCTGATCGACTGGCTCGATGAGCGGCTCGGCGAGCGCGGCATCGCCATCGTCGGCCATCGGGTCGTGCATGGCGGGGCGCAGCATGCGGCACCGGTGCTGGTCGACGACCGGGTGATGCGCGAGCTGCGGACCATGGTGCCGCTGGCGCCCCTGCACCAGCCGCACAATCTCGATGCGATCGACGCGGTGGCGGCGGCCTATCCCGGCGTGCCCCAGGTCGCCTGCTTCGACACGGCCTTCCATCGCGGTCATCCCTGGGTCGCCGACACCTACGCGCTGCCGCGGCACTTCTTCGACGAAGGGCTGCGGCGCTACGGCTTTCACGGCCTGTCCTACGAATACATCGCCAAGGAGCTGGCACGGATAGCGCCGGCTCTCGCCAAAGGGCGGGTGGTCGCGGCGCATCTCGGCAACGGTGCCAGCTGCTGCGCCATGCTGGCAGGCCGGAGCATCGACAGCACCATGGGCTTCACCGCCCTCGACGGGCTGCCGATGGGCACCCGCTCGGGCCAGATCGACCCCGGCGTCCTGCTCCATCTGATCGACGCCCGGGGCCTCGACTCGGCCGCGATCGCCACCCTGCTCTACCACGACTCCGGGCTCAAGGGCCTCTCCGGCATCAGCAGCGACATGCGCGACCTCGAGGCCAGCGACCGGCCGGAGGCGGCCGAGGCGATCGCCTATTTCGCCTACCGCGCCAGGCGCGAGATCGGTGCCTTGGCGGCGGCGCTCGAGGGGCTCGACGGCCTCGTCTTCACGGCCGGCATCGGCGAGCACGGCCATGCCGTCCGGGCCCGCATCTGCCGGGGCCTCGGCTGGCTCGGCGTCGAGCTCGACGAGGCGGCCAATGCCCGAAACGCACCCGTCGTCTCGACCGCCTCGAGCGCTGTCGAGGTGCGCGTCGTGCCGACCGACGAGGAGCGCATGATCGCCCTGCACGCGCTGCGCGTTCAGCGACACGGCGACGTGAGCCGATCGCCGGGCGATGGAGGCTGATCCGGCCCCGCCACCCGGCCGAGCGGCTGGCGGCGGGAATCGAGGAGCGGCGAGGCCAGGCCGGCAAGAATCGGGGCAAGACTCGGGGGCGGCTGCGACGGGGCGCCTTCGCCGACCGGAGCCGTTCGCTCCGGGCCCGTGCAACGGTCCGCAAGGGCAAAGGCGCGCCGAGCACCCGCCGGTCGCCGGCCCCGTTCACGGGTCGCCCGCCGTCAGGCTGTCGAGGCGGCCGCCCAGCCACGGCTCAACGGGAGCTGCGGCGGCGGACGGCGGTCCCGCGTCGGCAGGAGGCCCGGCCGCCGCGTCGCGAGAGGACCGGCCTTCGACCCGACACCGCTGAAGCTCCTCGAATGCCATCCGCCAGGGCCGCGTGGCGCGGGTGAGGCCGGGCTGTGGGCCTGGAACACCTTTGGACAGTATTCCTATCACAGAGCGCCCGCGGAAGCAAGGGCGGCCCGGGTTGGTTCGGCAATTTCGAGGCCCGGGTTCGCTCGTCCGCCGGCGTGGCCTCGGCCGGGGGCACTTATCTGTTTCGGGACAAGGGATTGCGTGGCGCCGGGTGCGTTTGCCAAAGGTCGGGTTCCTTTGTCGAATCGCCGGGTTCGATCGTCGAATTGGCGGGTTCGATCGTCCGATTTCCGGGTTCGATCGTCGGCAAGTGGTGCATCGGGCGCAACAACCCGGCGGAATTGTTGCGGCCGATGCAACAACCCGGGAGCGACTGGTGCAGCCGATGCAACATTGGTCATAATATTGATGCGCCATGCGCAACAACCCAGGGAGGCTGTTGCATCCGGCGCAACAGGGGCGGCAAGCCTCGCGGGCGGAAGTCGGCGGGGAAGCCGGCCTCCCGGGGGGCGGCCACGCGGGTGTAAAGACCGGAGACACGGTTAACACCTGTACGAGGACATGGGTGACACTTTCGACCTGACGCGGTCGGGAGGTTTCACATGGCTTGGCGAGCGGTGGACAAGATGTCTCTGCGCTGGGAATTCGTGACGTTGGCGAGGCAGGCGGATGCCAACCGGGCGGCGCTCTGCCGTCGGTTCAAGGTGAGTCGGAAGACCGGCTACAAGTGGCTGGCCCGGTTTGGTGTGGCGGGCGAGGCCGGGTTGGTCGATGGCTCGCGGCGGCCGCGCGGCTCGCCGGCCCGGACCGCTGACGCCGTCGAGGCGGCGATTTTGGCGGTGCGCCGGGCCAATCCGTGCTGGGGCGGCCGGAAGATCCGGCGTTTCCTTTTGAGCGCTGTGCCGAAGGGCCTGGACGCCGATCGGGTTCCGGCGGCGAGCACGATCACCGGGATTCTGCGACGACATGGCCAGCTCGACCGCGACACGCCTGCCCCACGACCCTTCAAGCGGTTCGAGGCCGAGGTGCCCAACCGCTTGTGGCAGATGGACTTCAAGGGGCACTTCGCCTTGGACGGGCGGACCGACGGTGGTGGCGAGCGCTGTTGGCCGTTGACCGTTCTGGACGACCATTCGCGCTACCTCGTCGGCCTCGAGGCCTGCAGCGACGAGAAGGAGGTGACGGTCCGCGAGCGTCTCACGAAGGTGTTCGAGCGCCATGGCTTGCCGGATGCCATCATCACCGACAACGGCGCGCCCCAAGCCGACAGAGCTCAGGGGGAGGCACGCGAATGGCGTCACCAGATACACTAGGTTCTCGGTCTGGCTGCTCCGCCTCGGCGTCAAGCCGTTGCACAGCCGTCCCTTTGACTCCAGGCCATGGGCCACCCGCAGACCATGGGCAAGATCGAGCGCATGCACCGCTCGCTCCCTGCACCACACGCTCAGGGCCGAATGCCTTCAGGGGCGGCGCTTTCCCACGCCCGATGCCGTCCAGCCCGACCTCGACCGTTGGCGCACCCACTACAACCACCATCGACCACACGACGCCCTGGGCGGTGCCGCGCCAGCCAGCCGCTACCGCATGAGCGAGCGGTCGATGCCGGCCGAGCTCATCGCGCCCGACTACGGCGATGACCACGTGGTCCGTCGGGTCCGCGCCAACGGCTGCCTGCGCTGCCGCCCCACAGGCCAGCCTCGCGTCTACCTCCAGCTCGCCGCCGCCTTCGCCGATCAAACCGTCGCCGTCCGCCCCTCGGCCGAGGACGGCGTCCACCATGTCTGGTTCATGACCTGGCGCATCGCAAAGGTCGATTTCAGAACAGATCCCAACCGCCCCAGTGTCACCCATGTCCTCGAACACCTGTAACCCTTGTCTCCGGTCCGTACAGCGGGTCGCCGCACGCGCCCGGAAGCGTTGCAGCCGGTTGGCGTGCCGCTCCTTCGGTGGCCGGTCGGCGCTCAGCCGGGCACGACGACCGGCAGGGCTTCGGGCATGATCTCGATGTCGAGGGGGGTCTCGCCGACGACCTCGCCGTCGATATTGGCGCGGCGCGGTCTCGAGGTCGCGATGCGGATGTGGCGGCCCTGGAGACGGAACGCCCGATCGCTCTCGACGCCCTCGATCTTGAGGCTCGCCATGATCTGCATCAGGCGAAAGACCGGACCGTCGCGCAGCGCGTAGAGGTCGAGCAGGCCGTCGGTGATCGTGCCGCCCGGCCTGGGCTCGATGCCGCCGCCGTGGAAGCGGCCGTTGACGACGGCGAGGTGGATGAAGTGGCCCCGATGGCTGGCGCCGTCGCAGGTGATGTCGACACTGAAGGGATGGATGCGGCGCCAGGCGACATAGAGGACGCGGGGGTAGTTGAGGACCCCGAGCCAGCGCTTGGCGGCCCCCTGGTGCAGCTTGGCGACGGCGGCGCCGAGGCCGATGCTCGCCGCATTCAGCATCGGGCGGCCATTGGCGACGGCGATGTCGATGCGGCGCACGGCGCCCTGGGCGACGAGGCGGAGCTGCTCCGCCTGGACGTTCGGCAGCCGCAGGTTGCGGGCGAGGTCGTTGGCCGTGCCGAGCGGCAGCACCGCCAGGGGCTTCTCGACCTCGAGCAGCGCCGGCAGGGCGGCGGCGATGGAGCCGTCGCCGCCGGCGATGGCGATCCTGTCGACCGTTCGACCGGTCGTCCTGATCGTTCGCAGCAGGGCCTCGATGCCATCCGGCTCGGCGAACAGGACCTCGAGGCCCAGGGCCTCCAGCGGCTCGACCAGATCCTTGCCCTCGGCACCGCTGCGGGCCCGGGGATTGGCGAGGAGGAGGATCCGGCGCGGGGCCGGGGCAGCGGTCGCGGTTTCGGTCATCTGGCGAAGGTTCCGGGCTCTGACGCAGGGTCTCGTCGCCGACGCAGCCGGCCATCATCCAAACATCGTTCAGAGCCGCGCGTTCCTCGGGCTCGCGCGGTGGCGGCAGCACCGGTCCAGGCGGCGAGGACCGTTTGCGCCCGGCCACCGGGCTAGGACCCGTCGGCGAGCCTCACTTGGTTGCGGCCGCCCTGCTTCGCCGCATAGAGCGCCCGATCGGCCGCCTCCACCAGGCTTTCGAGATCGTGGCCATGCGCGGGGCAGATGGCGGCACCGATCGAGATGGTGACGGGGGGCAGCACGAGGTCGTCGAGCCTTCCGGCCACGGCCGCCGTTCCCTGGCGCAGGCGCTCGAGCTGCTGGACCAGGGCGATGCTGTCGATGCCCTGGAGCAGGAGCAGGAACTCCTCGCCGCCGTAGCGAAAGAGCCAGTCGCCGAGCCGGACGCTCTCCTGCAGGAAGCCGGCCACGGCGACCAGGGCCGCGTCGCCGCCCTGATGGCCGTGCCGGTCGTTGAACGCCTTGAAGTGATCGATATCGGCCATGGCGATGGCGATGGTTCGGCCCGCGCGCTGGGCCTGCGCGATCTCCTTGGGTGCCACGACGTCGAGATAGCGCCGATTGAACAGGCCGGTGAGAGGATCGCGGATCGACTGCTCCCTCAGCACCTCCCGGGTGCGCAGGCTGGCCAAGGTGAGGCCGAGCTGCCGCGCCAGCATGGCGGCGAGGCGCTCGGCCGAGGCCGCTGCCGCCGAAGCGGCACCGCCCGAAGCCGGCGCGGCGGCGGCGAGGCAGAGCAGGCCCAGGCTCTCGCCGTGCGCCGTGAGCGGGATGCAGAGGGTCGGGTCGTCGGGCCGATGCTCGCGGTCCTGGCGAGGAGCCCCGCACTCGCCCGGGGCGAGCTCGACCGGGTGGTCGGCGCCGTCGCCCCAGGCGGCAATTCTCCGCAGCCCCTCGCCCGCCGCGGCCCGGGTGAGCACGGCACCGCCGTAAGCGGGGAAGAGGTGCTGGAGCAGCGGGCCCAGAACGTCCGGCAGCTCGGCGAGCGACTGGCAGCTCTGCAGGCGGGTGCTGGCGGTGGCGAGCTGGGCGATTTCGTTGCGCTCGGTCCGCAACTCGGCGAGGCTGGTGCTCAGATCGTCGGCGTAGGCCTTGAGCTGCGTATTGTAGACGCTGCGAATGACGAGCTCGCGTCGCATGAAGCCGAAGAGCGCCGCCACCAGCGCCGCCGACACGGTCAAGAAGACGACGAAGGCCGCGAAGGCGTGGTTCTGGGCCTCCTCCCAGTCGATACGGCGGGCCTCGAGCGTCACCGTCTCGTCCGCCTGCAGCTCGCCGACCACGGCGCGGAGCTCGTCGAGCGTGCCATGCTGCTGGTTGTCCCAGATCAGGCGGCGGGCCGCTTCGTGGCCCTGCTCGCGGCGGACCGCCAGGGCCTGCGACAGCTCCTGGAAACGCTCGGCCACCAGCGCCTTGAGGCGAGCGAGCCGGCGCATTTGCGGGGCATCCGACTGGAGCAGCGGGCCGAGCTGCGCCAGCAGCCGGTCGGCCTGCAGCAGTGATTCCTGATAGGGCACGAGGTAGCTTTCCTGATCGGTCAGGATGAAGCCGCGATGGCTGGTCTCGGCGCTGAGCAGGACGGTGAGCATCTCGGACAGGAGCTGGCGGATATCGACGCTTTCCGTGACCTCGCGCGTCACCGCCCTGAGGCGGGCATGGCTGTCGTAGAAAAAGAGGCCGTTGCCGAGCAGCACGACGACGGCGAGACCCAGCATCAGCCCGCTGCGCAAGCGGGTAGCCCTGCTCTCGAGTGGCATGCCCAACCAGACTCCGCCTTGCGCTCGACGTGATCAGGCACGACGCGGGGCGGCTGCCCGCGAGCGGCGCGATCGAATCCACCGACCGGCTTCCTCGAAGATGCGCGAGACTTGCCCAACCCCTCGCCGAGGACAAGCCGGATTCGGGCGGGGCCCTCCACCGCCGGCAGCCTGGGCACGTGCCGCCTCGACCGGGAAGCGCCTGCCGGGCCTGTCCGGACAGGTGCCGGTTGCTACCGCCCCCCCGACGCCCGGTGCGCCTCGACATGCTGGCGAAGGGCCCGGTTGATCGCCGTCTGATAGCCCTTGCCGTCCGGGCTCCGCGCCTTGAACCAGGCGATGAGGTCGGCGTCGAGACGCAGCGTGAGCTGCTGCTTGACCGGACGAAAGAAGCGATGGCGTTCGGCCCGCGACCAGAAATCCTCGTCCGCCTCGGGAATGTCGGATGTATCGATGGCCTCGTCCGGCAACGCGGCGACCCGTGCCAATTCAACCCTCTGACGCTCGGTGAGTGGCGGAGGGTTGGCCGGATCGAAGTCAACCGTAACCAAGTTTTTCTTCCTCATACCTCCTCCTTTCCGCTCGGGTCGCCGGTCGGGCCGAGATAATCCTGATGATCTCGTTCCCATCTCGATCCTCTCGAATAGTATGCGCCACGAAGACAATGACACCGCTGTCGATGGAGCCGATGCTCCGCCAGCGCTCCTCCCGTTCCTCGTCTCGATCCCGCGTCGTCGAAATGAACGGATCGATGAAGACCCTCAAAATCGTATCGAAGGAGATACCGTGCTTGCGCCGGTTCGTGCGCTCCTTCCCAAGGTCCCATTCGAAGCGTGTCGGCATCAGGTTGTAGCTACAAGCATGTAGTTGCAGTCTCGACCAACGTCAATCCGTCAGCCGGCGCTGCCGTACCCGCCGCCCGTCGGTGTCTGGATGGCGAAGATGTCGCCGGCTTGCAGCTCAGTCGCGTCGCAGCCCTCGAGCTTCTCGATCCGGCCGTCCCGGCGCTCGACCCACTGGTCACCGCATTGGCCGGGCCCGCCGCCGGCGAGGCCGAAGGGCGGGACCTTGCGGTGGTTGGCGAGGATGGCGGCGGCCATGGGCTCGAGGAAGCGGACCCTTCGGAGCGTGCCGTCGCCGCCCCTGAAGCGGCCCCGGCCGCCGGAGCCATGGCGGATGCGGTGCTCCTCGAGGAGGACGGGGTAGCGCCATTCGAGGATCTCGGGATCGGTCAGGCGCGAGTTGGTCATGTGGGTGTGGACGGCGGATGTGCCCGGATGGTCGGGGCCGGCGCCGGAGCCGCCGCAGATGGTCTCGTAATACTGGTGGGTGGCGTTGCCGAAGGTGAAGTTGTTCATGGTGCCCTGGGCCGCGGCCAGGGCACCGAGCGCGCCGAAGAGCGTGTCGGTGCACCATTGCGAGGTCTCGACATTGCCGGCGCAAACGGCGGCCGGGTAGCGGCAGGCGAGGATCGAGCCTTCGGGGATGACGAGCTCCAAGGGCTTCAGGCAGCCGTCGTTCAGGGGGATGTCGCTGTCGACCAGGGTCCTGAAGACGTAGAGCACGGCGGCGCGGGTGACGGCGGCCGGGGCGTTGAAGTTCCAGTCCTGCTGCGGGCTCGTGCCGGTGAAGTCGATCCTGGCCGAGCGGCTGGCCTGGTCGACCGTGACCTTCACGCTGATGACCGGCCCCCGGTCATGGGCATAGGTGAAGGCCCCGTCCTGGAGCCGGTCGAGGACGCGCCGGACGCTCTCCTCGGCGTTGTCCATGACGTGGCGCATGTAGGCCCGGACCGTCTCGATGCCGAACTGGCCGACCATGCGGTCGAGCTCGGCCGCACCCTTGGCGCAGGACGCCACCTGGGCCTGCAGGTCGGCGATGTTCTGCCTCGGATTGCGGGCCGGGTGCGGCCCGGACCGCAGGAGCGCCTCGACGGCGTCGTGACGAAAGCGGCCGGAATCGACCAGGTGGAAGTCGTCGAAGAGCACCCCCTCCTCGTCGATGTGCCGGCTGAAGGGCGGCATGGAGCCCGGTGTGATGCCGCCGATATCGGCGTGGTGGGCGCGGGATGCCGTGTAGAAGAGGACCTCGCCCGTCTCGCCGAAGACCGGCATGACGACGGTGACGTCGGGGAGGTGCGTGCCGCCGTTATAGGGGTTGTTGAGCGCGTAGACGTCGCCCTTGCCCATGGTGGCATGGCGCAGGCGAATGACGGTGCGCACCGATTCGCCCATCGAGCCCAGGTGGACGGGCATGTGCGGGGCGTTGGCGATCAGGCCGCCCGTCTCGTCGAAGACGGCGCAGGAGAAATCCAGCCGCTCCTTGACGTTGACCGAGTAGGCGGTGTTGCGCAGCGTGACGCCCATCTGCTCGGCGATGGTCATGAAGAGATTGTTGAAGATCTCGAGCAGGATGGGATCGCAATGCGTGCCGAGGGCGACCCGCTCGGGCAGCTTCTCGAAGCGGGTCAGCA